>CAYTGX010000077.1:0-21329 GCA_964437385.1 uncultured Spirochaetaceae bacterium | reverse complement strand
GATCAGGTTGTAACCCCGCTCGGCGTAGTTTCGGAACGTCGATTCGTAGTCGCCCGCCTGGACGCTTTCGACGTACTCCATCTTCGTGCCGAGTACCTTATTGCACTGGACAAGCCCTGCGTAGTTCGTCGCGTTCCAGCTTTGGTCGTTGATGGGACCGGGCAGGATGAGGACTATTTTATAGCTGCCCGCATCCTTGCCTGCAGCACCCGCAGTGAACGTAAAAGCGGCGAAGAGAAGGCACAAGAGAGTTGGAACCAAGACCTTTCGCATGTATTCCTCCTTTGAGAGTTTACGATACCGTGCATGCACGTCTAATGACAATATCCATGCCAATTCTCATGAGTCTATCAGATTCTATAAGTGATTATCCGGAGTCTCAGAGTAGAGCCACATGGAACCGGCCGTCTTCGGGTAGGTTCCTAAACCCCTACAGCGTAGGGACTTCCTATGGGCGATACTGGATTTGAAACAGTGACTTCTACCGTGTGAATCTAGGCAGAGTCACTGTATCGCACGTAGCGTCGTGTCTTTTCCTCGTCCAGCCCTATGGTCGTTACGCCTAGGACGAGAAGAACTCACGCTTCCCTCGGGCCTCTGCTCAGCTTCTGGCTTCGAAGAATTCCGGCCTCCATCGACTCCGTGATGTTTCCTCCGCCCTTGATCCGCGAGAGCATCGCCTCCGTCACGCCGCCCGGGGTTGCCGCCTTCTGGACGTAGCTCTCGCGCTCCGCATCCGTGGCAAACTTAGGTTCGGCCAGGTGAGCCCACTGGAGTATCCTGTCGTAGTTGGGAAGTGCGTGCTCCCGCGCGCACTCCCGAAGCTCCCCATCGGCCGCGGACCTTCCCAGCGCCCGGGCGCAGGCGAGCATGATCGGCAGACAGACCCCCAGGGCGGTGAAGGCGTGGATGTCGCTCTCGCGGTTCAGAGGAAATTGCTCGATCCGAAGCGCGTCAAGCAGCTCCCTGACGATTGGATTCCCCCGGGGAAAAATCCCTGCGATTGCCATGCCTTTCGCGATGGTATCCGGTGGGCTCGGCATGAGCCGCACGCGATCGTTGTGCGGGATGTCGACAGGAATACGCTCCAACGGGACGCCTGCCAGAAAAGAGACGATGAGTGAATCCGGGTACAGCTCACAGCCCGCGATGGCGTCCAGTCCTTGCGGCCTGACCAGGTACAGGATGACCCGGGACTGTCGCGTCAGCTCGCGGGCATCCACGACGCTCGGTGATAACCCCGCAGCAGCGAGCGACGCGGCGGTTTGGGGCGAGCCGCCATGACAGATGCGGAGCCGGTTGACCGGGAAGCCGCTCTGGAGCAGACCGGCGGCGATCGTCCTGCCCAGATGTCCAGCGCCGAACACCCCGAGAGAGGCGTCGTTCAGGAAGGCGAGCGTGTGCGCGAAATCTGCCACTGCGGCCCGATCGGCTTCAGCGGTAGTAGCAGATGTAGGACACATCCGCCGGCGCCTCGATGTCGAAGGAGACGTCACGCGGCACGACGAGCTCGCTGCCCTTCTGGATCAGCTGCCAGTCGCTGCCTGGGAGCTTTACCTTCATGGCCCCCTCCACCAGCACGATATGCTCCTCCGAGGATGTGGAAAACGTGTATCGCCCCGGCTCGATGACGCCGACGGTAGCGCGTCCCGACGCGGCGTGTATTTCCAGGCTCTGCACCTTGCCGTCGAAATAGGTGAAATGCTTCATAGGTCTCCCTTCCCGCATCCAGGTCATTCGTTCTTGATCAAGAACGACAAGAGCTCGTGCTTTTCGCAGAGCTCATTGAACTTTTCTTCTCCCATCTCGTCGATCAGGATCCGGCTCCAGACGTCGTGGCGTATGTATTCCTTGGCGATGAGCACGATCTGCGGCGTGGAAGTCACGATGCCCACCGTCTCCGCGGCGTCAACGACCCGGCTGATGACCACCTCCCGGGAATCCGCCGCGATCACCATGAGCCGCGCCTGGAGTCGCTTTCTGCTCGTCTCCCCGCAACTGGACATCCGGATGGCAAACCGGTCCTGCACCCGTCCTGCACCGAAAAGGGAAAGGACCACCCGCACGCCGCGCTTCTCCGCCGCGCGGATTTCCAGTCTGAGTTTCCCGTACTCCTTCTGCCAGACGGAAAGCATGGCGGTTTTCGACGCACTTTTCAGGACGCCGGCCGCCCTCTGGATAACCGCCTGGTATCCCATGAGGTTCCAGGATAGATCCAGCTCAGGGATGGGCGCGATCAGCCTGAGCTCGTTCTCCAGCTCACGGATGGTCGCGTCATAGCCCGATTTCAAGCGAGCGATCAATGCATCGACGGGAACGGGATAATACAGCGCGGGGGTGATGCTTTCATCGGCGGTCACCACGCCCTTGTTCTTCAGCCTTCCCAGGACGTCGTATACCTTCGAGATCGGGATGCCAGCAATCTTGCCTACCTGGTATCCGTTCGCCGGGTGCTTCTTGAGGAGCGCGAGAACCGCTTTCGATTCGTAGGGGGAGAGGCCGAGCTTTTGCAGGCCTGCGCGCGTGGAATCCATGTGCCGAATCCTATCCGCAGTTTCTGGATCCACGCAATACTCACCGGGCAGGAGTAGGTATTTTTCCCCCATCTGCGGTCTCTCCGCCTGCCGTCGGCGTCATTCCGTCCCACGCATATAGTTGACTCTGTCAACTATATCGGTTATTTTCTGAGCGTGATAAAGACAAGGACAACGATCGATAGACTGCGGGCCTTCAATCGATTCTATACGCGGGTTCTCGGTTTACTCGACCGGCATTTCCTTGAAAGCCAGTATTCGCTCACTGAAGTCCGGATCCTTTACGAAATAGCCCATAGTGAAATCTGCACCGCGAAGGCTATTCGGGCGGAAATGGGCATCGACGCGGGCTATCTCAGCAGGATTCTCGTCTCGTTCACGAGAGATGGGCTTGTGAAGAGGACTCCTACGCGCAAGGATAAACGGTACCTGCTTCTGGGGCTTACGCAGAAGGGAAAAGACGTATTCGCTTTGCTTGACGCATCCCAAGACCGGTTGCTCGAGGAAATCGTCGATGGGCTTTCTGGGCGAGACCGCGAAGAGCTAGTCAGCCACATGGAGAAGATACAGGAGCTGCTGGGCGGCATCGAGTAGGCAGAGAGGAGAATAGTGGATGGGCAAGATTTCCCTCGATCAAATCACGATCCGAAACGAGCTGAAGCCGGGCGATATCGGCTATGTGACATACCTCCACGGCTCTCTCTACGCGCGAGAATACGGCTACAGCATGCAATTCGAGACCTATGTCGCAGAGGGGCTCTGCGAGTTCATGAAGCGGCATAACCGGAGGATGGACCGCGTATGGGTATGCGAGCACGAAGGGAGGATGATCGGTTTCCTCTTGGTGATGGAAAGGGAGGACGCTGCACAGATTCGATATTTCCTCATCGAGCCCGAGTATAGGGGCTTCGGCCTGGGGTCGAAGCTCATGAGCCAATGCATGGATTTCATAAAGGACCGCGGCTGCCGGAAGGCCTTCCTCTGGACTACCCATGAGCTGACGACGGCCGCCCGGCTCTATTGCTCGGCGGGATTCAGGCTGACCGAAGAGAAGGAATCGACGGCTTTTGGCAAACTGGTCAGGGAGAGACGTTACGACCTGCTGCTTCAGGAGACATGAAATTGGAAAAAAGCAAATAGAATCTTGCTCAACAGAGTCCAAACTGCCGGGTGAGTCCTTTCTTCAGTGGAATTGTTGGTCGGCCTATCAATGAGGAGAGGTGCCCGGTAACCTCTGAAAGCAAACCAGCTGCAATGTTCTGATCGAGGACTGCGACAAAGCCTGCAGTACCCTCGTCCAGACCGGCTCCCTTCAGGATCCCGATAAGGGTTGGCGCGTCAACGGATTGGTAGGCCACAGGCTTTCCGATGATGTCGCCAATCGCTTTTGCGAGCTCGTCGTAGTTCCACGCATAGTCGCCGCCGAACTCGTAGATCTTCCCTTCGTGGCCGTGACCGGCGAGCGCCGCTACGGCACCTTCTGCGTAGTCACTTCGCGAGGCGCTCGCAACGCGTCCTGCGCCTGCAGCGGCGACAAGGACCCCTGTCTTCCGGGCGCTCTCGACCTGCTGAAGGTAGTTCTCGGTGTACCAATTGTTTCGTACGATTGTGTATTTGATGCCGGATTGAGCGAGATATTCCTCGGTAGCCTTGTGCTCGGGTGCAATCACCAAGGCTGTGGTTGTCGCCCGGGGAGCGCTGGTATAGACGACACGTTGTACTCCTGTGGCCCTGGCAGCATCGATGACATTCTTATGCTGCGCGAATCGCTGTCCAACTTCGCTGCCAGATATGAGCAGTAGTCCGTCAACCCCGGCGAGTGCCGTTTTCAGAGCGCCTGGGTCCCCATAGTCGGCGGCCCGCACAACGACACCCCGCTTGAGCAGCCCCGCGGCTTTTTCCGCATCACGCACCACCGCGATAATGTCTTTCGGGGCATGCTTTTCCAGCAAACTTTTGACGGCAAGTTGCCCAAGATGTCCGGTAGCTCCCGTAACTGCGATCTTCATTGCGGACCTCTTTTCCTGTCAGGTGTGCCGAGACGTCAGCGGTCAGAACCCTCGTTGGGAGAATTTCCAAAGAAGACGGTCAAAAGTCAAATGACCAAGAGGAGCCTCGTGATTCTCCTTGACCTGGAGCGCTCTATCTTCTCACCTTTAACGTATGTCGAGTGTCAGTCTTGCAGAAGGGCCCATGAAACTTGAAAACAAGATCGCCGTCATTACGGGAGGCGGGCGAGGAATCGGAAGGGCTATCGCCGAGGCCTTCGCTCGTGAAGGGGCGAAGGTGGTCGTCACCGCGGCGCGCCAGAAGGCGGAAATAGAAGAGGTTGCATCCAGGATCAACGGGGCTGCGCTTCTTGCCGATGTCTCGAAAGACGACGAAGTCCGCCGGTTGGTCGACTCGGTCCTCTCACGGTTCGGCAGGATCGACATCCTTGTGAACAACGCAGCTCGAGGCATGAAGTTCGTCAACGAGAGTTTCATGACGGAGCCGAAGCCTTTCTGGGAGGCGGATGTCGACGGATGGCGCCTGGTCATCGACACGAATATTACGGGCGTCTTTCTCCTCACGAAAGCGGTTGTTCCGCACATGCTGGAGCGCGGCTCGGGAAGAATCATCAACATTTCGGTGAGTCAGGAAACTATGCGGCGGAAAGGATTCTCGCCGTACGGTCCTTCGAAGGCAGCGCTCGAGTCCATGAGCACCATCTGGGCACAGGAACTGGCCGGAACCGGGATCACCTTGAATGTCCTCCTGCCGGGCGGAGCGACAAATACCGGCATGATTCCCGACTCATTTCCCGAGTCGAGACGCAAGGATTTGATCGATCCGCGGGTGATGGGACCGCCTGCGGTCTACCTCGCATCCGACGAAGCTCGAGATACAAACGGGCAGAGGATCATCGCGAATGAATGGGGGAAATCAGAATTCGACATGCGTCCGTGAGCGCAATTGCGTATTGGCAGGCAGTGGAGGCGGGGGATGCGAAGAGAGTTGAACGCATTGTAAAAGAGAACAGGCGCATTGGCGCACTCATGAAGTAGCGGGAGAGGACAGAAATGAAGATATGGTTTATTACCGGGGCGTCCCGGGGATTCGGGCGGGAGTGGACAAAGGCTGCCCTGGCGCGTGGAGACCGGGTTGCAGCCACGGCGCGCAACATCGACACGTTGAAGGACCTGGCATCAGAGCACGGAAAAAACCTGCTGCCGATCAAGCTCGATGTCACCGACAGGGCCGCGGATTTCGCGGCCGTCAAGCAGGCGCATGCGCATTTCGGCCGGCTGGATGTGGTCATCAACAACGCGGGATATGGCCTTTTCGGAGCGGTGGAGGAGGTCTCGGAGGAGCAGGTGCGCGCCCAGATGGAGACCAACTTCTTCGGCGCGCTGTGGGTGACGCAAGCCGCCATTCCCTTTCTCAGGGAGCAGAAAAGCGGACACATCCTTCAGGTGTCGAGCATTGGGGGAATTGCAGCATTTCCGGCGATAGGGATGTATCACGCGTCCAAGTGGGCGCTGGAAGCTTTCAGTGACTCACTCAGCCAGGAGGTACGGCAGTTCGGGATCAAGGTAACGCTTATCGAGCCAGGCGGGTTCGAAACGGATTGGGCCGGAAGCTCCGCGGTGCGTGCAAAAGAGAACACCCTTTACGACAGCGTTCGGCGATTACGGCCGGCCACGATGCAGACCAAGCGCGGAGATCCTCGGGCAACATCCGCTGCCGTACTGAAGGCAGTGGACTCGGAGAATCCGCCCCTCCGTCTCCTGCTGGGCATCGCCCCCACGCAGTATGTGAAGGAGCTGTATCCCCAGCGGCTTGCCACGTGGGCTGAATGGGAGAACGTCTCCCGTGCCGCGCAAGGAGAATAGATGTCACCATCACGACAGGCTACGAGCCGGTCCCCGATCGGGGCGGATGAAGTCCGCGCGACCTGAGAAGGAGAACCAGAATGGACGACACCAAGGCACGCAAGCCTCGCCAAGGCGAGGCCACACTTCCCATTTCGTTCCAGGCGCTGGCCGTTGAGGATGAAGGGAAACCCATCATTCTTCAGACAAGGAGAATCGGCGAGTTGAACGATGACGACGTACTCGTTCGCGTCGACTACGCGTCGATCAACAATATGGACGCCGGATTGGCCCGCAGGAACCTGTTCCAACTTCCTGCACCGTATGTGCTGGGGTTTGATTTCAGCGGAGAAATCGTTCGGATCGGGGCAAATAACCCGGGAGGATTCCAGGTTGGCGACCAAGTTTTTGGAAAGACGACTCGGGGCGGATGCTTCGGCCAATATGTGGTTACCGGGAACAGATCCGACCACATCAGGAAACGCGGTGCTATTCCCGCGCGGGAGGCAAGCACCTACGGGATCGCCTTCCTGACCGCCTTCGAATCCCTCGCTATTGCGACAGATCTTGGACAACACAAAGGGAAGTGGATTTATGTGGCGGGTGCCGGTGGCGGCTTGGGGCATTTCGCCGCTCAAATTGCCAAACTGAACGGTCTCAAGGTGATTGGCAGTGCCAGTAAACCAGCTTCTCTCCAACTCCTGAGCCAGCTGGGGCTTGATGCCGTGGTCGATTATTCAAAGCAAGACGTGGTTGCCGAAGTACTCCGAATTACCGGAGGAAAGGGTGCTGAAGTCGTCCACGATTCGACCTACCGACAGGCGTCCTATGCGCAGAGTTCGGCGGTTGTTGCTGCCGGTGGAGAGTACATCAGACTCGCATCCGATATCCAGATCAAGCGGTTTGGGCTGGTTGACCTGACGAAGGCGGTAGAGGAGAGAGGCGCCAGGATGACGATCGCGGACCTTGGCCGATACAGTACAGACCCGCAATTCATGCCACGGTGGCCTTTGGTCGCACAGGGTCTTGACCGAGCGGTCGAGTGGTACGAGGCAGGAATGCTCAAACCCATCGTGACCCGGGTTATCCCTTTCGACGCTGTGGCCATGCAAAAGGCCCTCGGGGACTTCGCCAGTGGGGCGATCAACGTAGGAAAAGTTGTGGTTGAAATATCCCCTCAGCGATACGGCGATTGACGCGGGGAGCACACGGCCGTCCGCTTATCGGCGCGGGGGCCGACAAGCGGATGGGGCTGGAGCTTCCGGACGCCGGCCTCATGATCTAGTCAGCTCGCTGATCGCTCCTTGTTCGGACGGCGGCGCAGGCTTGTTTGGCTGAGCGCTGGTGGGACGTAGTTGGCTGCGTCGGGGATTCCGACGTCGGTTCCCGGAGGAACGATCTGGTCGATCGCGTCCAGTACGTCGTCTGAAAGAACCACCTCGGCGCCCGCGAGCAGGTCGTCGAGCTGTTCCATCGTGCGCGGGCCGAGAATCGCCGACGTCACACCAGGGTGGGCCACCGCAAAAGCCATGGCCAGATGTGTCAGAGGCATCCCCGCTTCCTGAGCCACGACGATCAGTTGCTCCACCGCGTCCAAACGGTGTTCGTCGCTCATTTGCTTGGGGAGGACCTTGACGCGCAGGCTGTCGGGCAACGGCCGGCCCTTGCGGTACCGGCCGGTGAGCATGCCCTTGGCCAGGGGGCTCCAGACCATCACACCCATCCCGTAGCGCTGGCAAACCGGCAGCACCTCGCGTTCGATGCCGCGGCTCAGGATCGAGTAGGGCGGTTGCTCGACGCGAAACCGTGCCAGAGCGCGCCGCTCCGCGACCCACTGCGCTTCGACGATCTCCGACGCAGGGAACGTCGACGATCCAATCGCGCGCACCTTCCCTGCTCTCATCAGATCGGTCAGCGCCGAAAGGGTTTCCTCGATGTCGGTATTCGGTGACGGCCGGTGAATCAGGTAGAGATCGATGTGGTCGGTCTGCAGGCGACGCAGCGATGCTTCCACTTCGCGGATCAGCCAGCGTCGCGAATTGCCCTGCTGGTTCGGGTCATCGCCCATAGGGTTGTTCACCTTGGTGGCGAGCACGATGTTGTCGCGCCGGCCTTTGAGAGCCTTGCCGACGATTTCCTCCGACTCCCCCTGACTGTACCTGTCAGCGGTATCGATGAAGTTGATCCCTGCATCCAAAGCCTTGTGGATGATCCTGATCGAGTCGTCGTGGTCGGGATTGCCGCCAACGGCACCGAACATCATCGCCCCCAGGCAATAAGGACTGACCTTGATGCCTGTTCTCCCGAGCGTGCGGTACTTCATGCTATTCTCCTTCTTTGCATTAGTGTGTGGTCAACGCCGCTTCGATGTGCTAAATTGAAGCTAAGCGGAACAACGTTCCCCTTGTACTTCAATATACGGAACATTGTTCCGTTTGTCAAAGGGAAATTTGGTGAATGACGAGCTGGAAAACCAAGGGGAGGGCTTGGAGCCTCGGGGCCACAAGGATGGTCGAGTGCGCATCGACGCACAGCGCAACATCGACGCGTTGCTCAAAGCGGCCATTGAGGTGTTCTCGACCTCAGGAGTAGACGCTCCAGTGCGAGAGATCGTCGAGAAGGCGGGGGTCGGCATCGGGACCTTTTATCGACACTTTCCGCAGCGCTCCGACCTCGTCGCGGCCGTCTTCCGTCACGAAATCGATGCCTGCGCGGACGCCGCACCGATCTTGGCTTCCGAGCACGAGCCTGGCGAGGCACTGGCGAAATGGATGCAACGATACGCGGCCTTTCTGGGAACCAAACGTGGACTGGCCTCCGCCCTGCACTCGGGAAACCCGGCCTTCGACCAATTGCCTGCGCACTTCCAACGACGACTCCGACCTGCACTTCAGACACTTCTTGCGTCCGCAGTAGGCGCAGGAGAAATCCGCACCGATTTCACCGCCGAGGATCTTTTGGATGCGGTTGCGAGCTTGTGCAGGACTGCTTATGAAAAAGGTGCAGACCACGCACGCCGCATGGTAGCGCTGCTCGTTGATGGGCTCCGTTACGGCACGAGCCGGTCGAAGGACCTGCCTTCCAGATAGAGCTGGCGTGGAGTCCGACGCTGACACTCAGCCGACAAAGCAAGCCCGGGCTCATGGGCCCTCTCTTTCAAAACAGCCGGCTAGAAACTGAGACCGATCCTGATGCGCCGAAGAAAGAAGGCGTGACGGCCGGGCTGCTGTCTTCAACCGTCGCGACCATGACAGCGCCCCCGATGTACGGCTCGAAGAAAAAACGGCTCCCGAACAAGGAGAGCCGCCCGCCCGCTTCAAGCATCGGCCCCGCGGCCAGAATGTCCGCGCGCCCGGAGAGGCGTCCCCAGCCCACCTCGACGCCGGCGGCCGCATAGGGCGTGAGGGGGCCGAGCCTGATCGCGGCGCGAAGCGCAACCGGCAGCGCCAACTCCACGCAGCTTGACCCGGCATCGCCTCCCCAGGCCGCCGCGGGCGAGACCTGGATCGACCACCCCTCCTGAATCGGCACCAAGGCCGAGACGGAGATCCGCGGCGATCCCACGGCCAGCCCGTATGCGAGTCCGGCGGTTTCGAAGGCGATAGAGAGGCGCTCCTGCGGCTCCTCCGCCGCGGCGGCGCTGGGCGCAAGGGTGGTGAGCGCGATGGACAGCGCCGCTGCGATGCGCATCTTCCTCATCTGGTCACCGCCTTCGCGATCGCCTTCAGAAAGGCTTTGCTCGTAAAGGTCGCTCCGCTGACGACGTCGACATCGGTTCCCTGCGCTGCGATGACTCGCGCGGCAAGGTCGTCAAAGCGACCAAGGCCGCCGGGAAACTTCTTCGGTGCCGTCATCGTGATCGCCACATAGCCATGATTCACGATCGTCACCTCGGCCTCGGCATACGGCATGGCCGCAAACGATCCCAGAGGAACGGCGACCCTGGCCTCGCCGGTGTAGATTCCATCGGGAAGCGACGAAATCGACGGAGCGGTTGTATCGACGCCCGTTCTGTAGCTCGACCCGGAGATGATACCCGCCGCCGGGCAGCCCGAAAGGCACGCCGCGAATCCCAGGACCGTCGCGATCATGCCGAAAGTCCGCATCCTGCGCCTCATGTGCTCGTGCATATGGCCGCGTTCTTCAGGCTCGCGCACGGCCGAACCTCCTTTCGCTTGGAAGGCGAACAGAACCGTAGCTTTCCTTGCGGAACAGCTTCTCGAAACTAAAGATCCCGGCGACGAGATACACGCTGTCCGCGACTGCCCGGATCACGAGGTCGAGGACAGAGACCGCGAACATGAGCGCGTAGAAGAGCTGGACTAGGAGAAAGAAGGTCCCGAGCGTCAAAGCCCCCACACGAAGCGCCTTGTGAATGGGCGTGGCGGCGAAAAAGGTCGAACCCGCCTGCCAATAGAAGGCTCCCATGCTGAGTCCAGTACAAAGGGTCCAGCCAAACGTGCCAAACGCTCGCTCGACGTAGCCGGACGCGATGTGGAGTATCACGTAGGAGAAGTAGCGTCCCGCGATATAGAAGAGGGCGACCCAGAGCATCGACGTCCAGGGGGCCCTTGTTGCCTTCGGATGGCCCCCCGCGCCGGTTTCGGGCCGCGCGATGCGGCTCAACAGAACGCCGAAGACGATGAACGGAGCTCCATCCGCGAAGGCGGTGATGAGCTCGTTCTTGAAGGGAGTGTCAAACACGAACCAGGATTCAAGGACGCCGAAGAACATGATGATGGCGATTGGAGCGAAGAAGCGCAGGCCGGCCCGCAGCGGCTTCCCGCCGAGCTCAGAACGCGAGATGGAGTACATCAGGGCGAGAAACCCGAAAATGACCGCAAAGCCGAGCAGGGCCGCGACGGGGAAAAGCCCGCTTTTGACCAGCCCGCTTACCGGCAGACCGTTGTCAAGATAGTTGAAGTGGAAGGCCCAGTCGACGAGCCGATGCAGGCCGACGTCGATGAAGACGCAAATGGCGACGACAATCGAGGTCCTTGCGAGGGCGGGACGCTTCTTGATTTCGTTCATGTTTGACTCCTTGAGACTCGTTGTTGCTGTATCTCAGCCAGGAGACTACCAGCGTCAAAAGGGGAGCACCATTATTCCTTTGTATGATACCGCAGCAGAATGCCTCGTTCTTTTGTATGAGCGAGGCGTCGGCAGCACGATTTCCGTCTATCGGGTCGTCTCGACGGATTCCGAGGCGACCTTCCTGGCCAATTCCAGGCGGTTGGCGGTCCCGGTCTTACGATAGAGGCTCGCGACGTGCGTTTTGACCGTGGGCATGGAGATGGTGAGCTGCGACATGATTCTCTTGTAGCTCAGCCCCTGAACAAGGAAGCCGAGAAGCTCGCCTTCCCGGGGTGTGATGCCGTATCGCGAAAGGAACGGGCCGTCAGGAGCCATTCCCGCCGCGCCGGCGACGGTCCTGTGCGTCAGATGGGCGACGATAAAAGCAACCGACCACGCGGCATAGATGGCCGGCAGGGACAGCGAGCCTTTGAACTGGAGTGGAAAGGTGCCAAGAGAGAGGCCTATCTCCTCCCAGAGCACAAATGGCATGAAGACGCCGACGATAATCGAGATCGTTCGCAGAAAGACCTGGTAGGTGCCGTTCTGTCTGGGGTGAGAGGCACCGCGGGGAAGAAGGGCGATGGCTGCGGTGCACACGATCGCGGCGTTCTTAATCGAAAGAATGACGACTTCCACCCATCGCGTGCCGCGGAAGAGGACATCCGCCACGCAGAACGCCAGGCCCACGACGGAGAGAAAGAAGGCGAGCCGCTTCACGACCCGGTCTGCGCGAAAAGGAAAGACCTCCGCCGCAAGCGCAACGACGAGGTAGCACGTGATCGCCGCGCCCGAAAGGTTGACGAATCTCAGGACGTCCTGGAATTGCCCGTGGAGGGCAGCGCCAAAGGCGTCGAGCACCGTCGAGGAGACCACCACGGCGGTTATCACGGCTGTACATGCGATGAAACGTCCAAGGAAGGGTTCATTCCGGGTGAAGCGCAGGATCAGCGCGTAGATGAAGGACGCAACTCCGATGGAATAAAAGAGCGCAAAAGAGGCCGTCAGAAGCGCCCGAGCCATGTTTCACTCTCCGATGGTGTGTGTGCGCTGGTTGGACCCATCCTACATGCAGCGGGGACGAGGAACAAGTACTTTGACCTCGGCGACGGGGCTTTATGGATCTTCGCGAAGAGGAGCCGGATTTTTCCCCATCCGTTTCGAATCGCAGTATCTTCTGCCGAATGAACAATCCAAGCGGTTATCTGTCTACGCAAAACCACTTGCCACCGGGGAGATGTGCGGCAGGGAGGCGAGCGTGAGGTATTCCTGGATTCTGTTTCTCTTCACGTCGGCGAGCCTTTGTTTCAGCCAAAGCTGGTCTACGCGCACGTACGAACAGGCGTTGAAGGATCCGAAAAGATCGGTTGTCGACTATTTCCTTCTCTGCCCTGAAATCGGAATGCACGACGACGGTCGTTTCGGATTTTGGCCGATAGATGGCGTTGATCCTGCATTCTTCCCCATATACTTCGAGAAGAAGAAGAATCTATTGCAGAAGGGATACTCGGCCCGGGAACTTTCGGTGGATTCCGTCATAGTCGACATCGCGGACGCGTACATCAGCATCCGCGGGGTCAGCTTCTCGAAGCGCTACACATTGACTTTCGTCTTTTTTGACCGACAGGGGAAGGGCGACGTTCCCGCGTACAGCTACATCGAGAAGGGAGGGGAGAGGGACTCCTCCAGCTGCAATTTCTTCGAATTGGACAACGACAACGTTTGGAAGGAGGCCTATGACAAGTTTTTGCCCAGGTTGTGGCTTTCCGACCTCGACACAGGCCCCAAAAAGCCCGCCAATGAATACCCTGACGTCGATTGGGAGTTTATTCTTCCGCAGAAGGGCACGACGATCCAGGCCATCCCGCAGATGACCGAAGAGATGGTGAGTTCCGGTTTCAATGGGTCCGCCTACCAGATGGTGAGGGCATTCAGCAATCGAAGCATCGAGCTCCCCTGGGACAGGAAGCAGGGAATGTTCACGAAAGGAGCCGTGCGGTGAGGCAATTCTGGATCCCGCTCCTTGTCGTGTCGGCGAGCCTCGGCTTTGCCCAGGCCCAGCAATGGGACAAGAGAACCTACGATCAGGCTCTGGCTGATCCCAGGAAAACGGTCGTGGACTATTTCCTGCTCTGCCCGGATATCTGGCTGGACAGCAGCGGCAATTTCTATGTGTCCCCGAATACTGCAGCCGGGCGCGGAGCGTTCGAGGACAGGAAAAACCTCCTGCGCAAGGGGTTCTCGACCCAGGGCGTTTCCGTGGATTCCGTGGTTGTCGACATCCCAAATGCCTATATCAGCATCAGCGGCAAAACGGACTTCGCATTTACGCTGACCTTTGTCTTCTTCGACCGCAAAGGAAAGAGCGATATTCCGGCCTACAGCTACTATTCTGACGGGATCGAGGCGGATACTCAACTATCCCGTTTCTATGAGCTGGACGGCGCCAACGTCTGGACGGAGATCACTGACAGGCTCGTGCCCCCGCTGAGCCTTTCCGACTTCGAGAACAGCTCGCAGAAGCCTGCAGTCGCGTACCCGGAGGCGGATTGGGTGTTTGTTCTGCCGCAGAAAGGAACGACGGTGCTGGCCGTCCCCTACTTGAAAAATCATGCCGAGGATGCCAATTCCCCCCGCCCCGTGGACAAGCAGCTCCAGGGACTGCTCGATGCAAAGCTCGAGCTTCTCTGGGATAACAGGCAGGGACGGTTCACGAAGGGAGCGCTCCACCAATAGGCTGCCGGCGTTCGACCCCGATGCCTACTTCTTTTTGAGTTGGTTTGTTCTTTCCTCGATCTCTTTTCTCGCGGAAAGATTCCCCTTCGAACCCGAGATGATGTCGTCCACCACCCATTTGCCTGCTTCCTCGATCATCGAAAACTGCACGGTGCGGTCGTACTCGGTGCCGGCGTCTTTCAAGCTCGGGTAGACATTCATGCGCACTTCCACCAGGCCGTGCCTCGGTTCGCTCACGGCGAGCCTCGAGCTGCCAAGCGCAAGATTGGGATCTATCTGCGACGAGTCGAGGAATACGTCCTCGTCGACACCCCATCCGCCTGTTTTTTCGCCCTTGTCGGCATTTGTCTTGTCATGAAGGTCGATCACGTCCGTAAATGCCTTTGAATACGGCAGGTTCGTTGGTTTTCGCGGAGGCGTTTCAGTGGCCTTCCAGTTGGCCAGGTATACTTTGTAGAATCCCTCGATGATGGCCAGTTCGGGGGACTTCGCCGCGCTGGAGCGCCGGACGACCAGGAACACGATCACCGCGATAACGGCCAACCCTGCGACAATTGCGATTGTTCTTGGCATGGTACCAATGGTACTGAAGGAAAGCGCGGACGCCCAAGAGATCGGCCGGCGAGTTTGGCGAGGAGGGAACCCGGCCGCGCCGCCGCTCTACCCGCGGCCTTTATCGGCGTACAGCCCGGCCATCAGTAGCTTCCACACGTCGCTGTACGCCGCGCTGATAGACGGGTCAGCCCACTCGGCGGCATGAGCCGGATGATGGAACCGTGACGTGGCGAACAGAACCGCCCGGCCAGCGGCCACGGGGTCCACGGTACGGAACGCGCCTTCTTTCACGCCGGAGCGGATGACATCCGCGACCAGCCCGACCAAACTGGTCGAAGTAGGCGGCAGCGAAGCGGGCATCGGCCGCCAGCGCACGATAGGTCGCGAATAGCTCCGGGTCATCGGCGGCCCGGCGGCGTTTGTCGGCGATCAGGGCGTCTATGAGCTTCCGCAGCCGCTGCGGGGCCGAGCCCGGCTGGGCGGCAATGGCCCGCAGCGGGGGCATGGTCGCCTCCACCCACCGGCCGACGACCAGGTCCAGCAGCTCGGCCTTGGTCGCCACGTGCCGGTAGAGGGCCGCATGGCTCACGCCTAGTGCCCGGGCCACGTCCACCACGTTCGCCTTGGCCAGGCCGAATCGGCGGACAACGTCCTCCGCCGTGGCCAGGATCCGATCGCGTGTGAGTGGCGTGTCAGTGGCGGGCATCAGGACCCCTCGCGGTCTGAGCCGACCCAAAAAACTCGAGCAACACCGGCGCAAGGGCGGCTGGATCGATGCGGTGGGTTTGCCCTTCGAGTGAGAGCCGCTTTGCAGACGGAAGGATATCTACGAGCGCTTGAACCGCGTTTCTCATCCATGCTGGACTCGCACCGCCGTCGAAGACGAGCACGGGCAATGTTGCGTTGGCCCAACGAGCGGCGGGGAGTGAGGTACCAGTCGTGGCGTTATCCATGATGGTCTGGTCGTACACGAGCGTGTGAGCAGCGCTCTCAAGCTTTGCCCAAGTCGGTGACCGACGTATTTGAGCGACCGCTTCGGGTGGGACACCCACTGCCGTCGTCATGAAGTACTCAACCGCCTCGCCTCGCCGACTCGACGTCAGCAATTCGCCCAGGTGCTCCCGATAGTCCTTCGGCAGCGGGGGACTGCTTCTGTCGATCCTGAACGGTGGCTCGTACATCGCCAGCTTTGGGACAGCAAGGCCGCGGGCAGCCGCTTCCAGTGCGAGGACGGAACCGGAGGAATGGCCGAACACAAACGCCGAACCTCCTGCTTCGACGATAAGGGCTTGGATGTCTTCGACCTCGTGCTCGACCGCATACGGCGCCGTGTCCCCGCTGTCGCCCCTTCCTCTCCTGTCGTAGGCAAACACTGTGAACTGCGGCGCCAGAAGCGTTGCAAGTGGCACCGCCGCCGAGCGATCACTCAGCGCGCCACCTACCAGGATGAGGGGAAATCCGTAACCTGTCTTCTCATACGCAATCTCAGTACCGTCTCTTGAGACAACCTTGTTCATCGAATCCTCCCTACCAACGAGTGGAGTGGGGTGCCTCATCTGCCGCCGCGGCGATCCCGTTCAACTCCGCCAGGGTTTCCGGCGACAGCGTCAACTGCCCAGCGGCCATGTTCTCGTGGAGGTGGGCGATCGACGACGTGCCGGGGATCAAAAGGATGTTGGGCGATCGGTGCAGCAGCCACGCCAGCGCGACCCGCATCGGCGTGGCCCCGAGTCGGTCCCCGACCGCCGACAGCTTGGACGACTGCAGCGGCCTGAACCCGCCCAGCGGCCAGAACGGTACGTACGCGATGCTCTGCCGGGCCAGATTGTCGATCAAGGCATCGCCGTGACGATGGGCCAGGTTGTAGTGGTTCTGAACGCACACGATGTCAGTTATCGCCTGCGCCTCGGCCACCTGGGCGGCCGTGACATTGCTCACACCGATGTGGCGGATCAGCCCCTTGCGCTGGAGATCGGCGAGCGTCGTCACCTGCTCGGCGATGGACCCCTCCGCGGGGTCGCTGCCCGACCCCGTGGCGCGGTAGTTGACGATGTCCAGCGCGTCCAGGCCCAGGTTGCGAAGATTGTCGTGGACGCCGGCGGTCAACTCTTCGGGCGAGATGGCCGGTGGCCACGACTTGTCGGGACCACGGCGGCACCCGAGCTTGGTGACGATCACCAACCCCGCCGGGTACGGGTGCAGGGCCCGCCGGATTATCTGATTGGTGAGGTGCGGGCCGTAGTAGTCAGCCGTGTCGATATGGTTCACGCCGGCCGCGACAGCCTCGCGGAGGATGGCGACAGCGCGGTCCGGGTCCTTGGGAGGTCCCCACACGCCGGGGCCGGCCAGCTGCATCGCGCCGTAGCCTATCCGTTGGACTGTCAATGACGAGCCGGGGAACGTGAACCGGCCGCCGAGCTTGTCTTCACTCATAGTGTTGCTCCTTCCCAGTTCTGACGGGAGCGAAAATATGCGATCAGGTTACAAAAGTCAAATTCTGTCATTCGTAATATAAAACGACAACAGTCGTGGCCGTAGCCAGAACTCCTGTCAATGTAGTTGCCGGGAGAAGGCAGTCTTGGGGCTTGCGTGACCATCTTCCTTAAATGTACATTTAGGGAAGTTGGAGGAAGCCGGGGTGATCAGAGAGATGAGCACGGTGGAATTGCGAGAGGGATTTTCGGAAGCCATCAATCGCGCTGCCTTCGGCAAGGAGAGAGTGATCCTCACTCGCCGGGGCAGAAGGGTTGCTGCGATCGTTCCTCTTGAGGACATCAAGACGCTGGAAGCGATCGAGGACAAGAAGGATATCGAGGATGCAAAAAAAGCGCTCAAAGAAGCGGCCCGAAAGGGCACGATCTCCGCTGCACAACTCAGGAAAGAATTGGGGCTCTGAGGTTTTGGCGTGGCTTATGGGGTAGTCGTTGCTCCGTCCGCGCGGAGGCAGCTCAAGCGGCTTCCCCGTTCAGCCCAAAGGAGGATTCTCGACACCATAGATGACCTGGGAACATATCCCCGACCGAGGGGAGTCGTAAAACTGGAAGCCAGCCTTGACCTGTACCGCGTGCGTGTTGGCGACTATCGGATCATATACCGCATTATCGACTCGTCAGTGCTTGTTCTCAAAATCGGGCATCGCGGAGATGTCTACAGAGACGCGCCCTGATGGCTTGCAGGATAGAGCCCGGGCGCGCCCAGGCCTGATGGTGAAGCACTGCGATCGGATGCCCCGTATCATTGTTGGCGGGGCCAGCGCGTCACCGGGGAGCCGTTGGCGGGGCTGTTGCCCGCCGAGGAGGTCCACGTATATACTATGTATAAACATGGAGCGGCAGAGATGAAGGCGAAAGTTCAGAAGTGGGGGAACAGCCTCGGCATCAGGATTCCCAAGGCACTGGCCCAGGAAGTGGGCCTGGAATCCGACTCTGATGTGGATCTCACGGCCTTGGACGGAAAGCTCGTCATTTCGCCCGGGGCTCCCCACGCGGTTTCTCTTCGGCACCTTCTCGCAAAAGTCACGGCGACGAATACTCACGGGGAGATCTCCATGGGCAAGGTGAAAGGAAGGGAAACCTGGTGAAAGGCAACCCGTACGCCCCCGCTCGCGGCGAAATCGTGTGGCTGCAGTTCGAAGCGATGGCAGGGCATGAGCAGTCCGGGAGGCGGCCCGCCGTGATCATTTCTCCACGGGAGTACAACGAGAAGGTCGGGCTGTGCCTGTGCTGCCCGGTGACGAGCCAGGCGAAGGGGTACCCGTTTGAGGTCGACCTGCCGGCAGGGCTGGAGGTCGAAGGCGTGGTGCTGTGCGATCAAGTGAAAAGCCTTGATTGGAAAGCACGTCACGCGCGCACGATCGGCTCGCTGCCCGGCCGGTCGGTGAAGGAAATCCAGGCGAGGATCCTCGCCCTGATACAGTAGAGAAGCAGAAAGTCCGCCCAGCCGCCCCAGAGCTCCGTCGACATGCCCAATTCACAAGGCGATGACCGTTGCCAAGCGCCAAGGTATGATGTACATTCCTTATGACCATTTAAGCTTATTCGGTCATACAGGATACACAGGTTGCCCAAAGCATTCAGTCAACCAGACCGTGCCCGCATCCAGGCCAAGCTCATCGCGGCGGGCAAGCGCATCCTGAACGCCGCTGGGATTCGCCTCCTCGTGGTGGACGACGTCGCGAGAGAGGCGGGCATATCCAAGGGCAGCTTCTACTCGTTCTACCCTTCGCGCGAGGAGTTCATCCTGTCCGTCTTCGAGTCATGGGAGACGGAATACCGCGGGGCCCTCATCCGCGAGGTAACGAACGGCACCGGCACTCCCCGAGAGCGCATCGAGCGATTCTTCCTGGGCGCATTCGAGATCCTCGAGCGCCAGCCTGGCCTCGCGAAGCTGGGCATGAAGGACATCCAGACAGTCATCGAGCGGCTGCCGCCCGAGCGGATTGCCGCGCACCAGGCGGAAGATAACCGAGTCCTGGAAGAAACCTTCGGCAAGTGGATCTCGGAGGGCGTCGTCGACCCCGCCGCCGCGGCAGCCCTGAAAGGTCTCGTGCCGGCGCTTTTCTCCATCGCCATGCACAAGGAGGACTTCCCTCCGGACAGCTACCACCCGACGGTGAAGCTCATCGCGGAAGCACTTGCAATGAGGATAGCCACATGACCAGTGCGATCAGTGCGCAGGGTCTTTCCAAGAGCTACGGGCCCGTGAAGGCCGTGGTGGACGTTCACCTGGACGTGCGCCGCGGCGAGATCTACGGGTTCCTCGGCCGAAACGGCGCGGGAAAGACCACCACCATCCGCATGCTCCTGGGCCTCGTGCGGCCCAGCGCGGGCAGCATCTCGATTCTCGGATCCGCCCTGGGGACTGACCGCAAAGGCGTCCTCTCGCGCATCGGCTACCTGGTGGAGTCGGCGGCGGCCTACCCCAATCTCACGGTGCGGGAGAACCTCCACTTCCAGCGGCGCCTGATGGGCGCGCCGCCGGCAGCGGTGGACGAGGTCATCGATCTTCTCAAGCTCGGCGAGTACGTGAACCGCCGCGCGGGCAGGCTTTCGCTGGGCAACAAGCAGCGGCTCTCCCTCGCGCGCGCCCTGGTCCATCGGCCCGAGCTTCTCATCCTGGACGAGCCTGCAAACGGGCTGGACCCTGCGGGCATCGTGGAGATCCGCGCCCTGCTCCGGCGGCTGGCCGACGACCAGGGCGTGACCATCTTCATGTCCAGTCACCTCCTGGACGAGGTGGAGCACCTCGCCGACCGCGTGGGCATCGTGCACGCCGGCAGGCTCGTGGAGGAAGTAAACTACAAGGAGCTGCGCGATAACGGCAAGGTGGCGATTGAGATCGAAGTGGACGACGTCGCCCTGGCTGAGCGGGTCCTGCGTGGCGAGCTGGCGCTCGTCGAGGTGACCCGATCGGGGGACACGGGCCTGCGGATTGCCGACCAAGCGGCCAAGCCTGCACTCATCGCACGCGCGTTGGTGGGTGCCGGTGTCGCGCTGGAGCGCCTCGCCCCGGTGGAGGAAGACCTCGAGCGGCACTTCATGCGCCTGACGGGAGGTGAGTCATGAGATTTCCCAGCGTGGTTGCCACGGAGTTCATGAAGCTTCGCCGCAGCAAGGTGACCTGGATGACATTCGCCGCCTACGCATTCATGGCGGTCGTGGCAGGCTTCTTCATTTGGATAATGAGAAACCCCGGCATGGCCAGGAGCCTGGGACTCATCGGCCAGAAGGCCAACTTCGCATTCGGCGGCGGGGCGGCCGACTGGCCTGCCTTCCTGTCATTCGTCGTGGTGATGGGCGCCGTCGGCGGGCTCATCCTGAGCTCGATCATCGTCGCATTCGTCTTCGGTCGCGAATACACAGAAGGCATGGCAAAGAACATGCTCGCCCTGCCGATACCACGAAGCTGGTTCGTGCTAGGCAAGCTCGTTGTCTCTGCCGCGTGGTTCGCCCTGCTCACGCTCTGGCTCATCGGCGCAGCCTGGATCGCCGGCTCGCTGCTAGGGCTGACCGGCCTGACCGCGGGGCTCTTTGTCGCGACAGGGGAGAAGCTGATGATCCTGGCACTTATGGCGTTCTGCTGCGCCGCGCTGGTTGCGTGGATCGCCGTGGAGACGCGGGGCTACTTTGCGCCACTGGGGTTTGCGATCTTCACGCTGGTCCTGGCAAATGTCTTCGGGCACACGGGATGGGGACCGTACGTGCCCTGGACGATCGTCGGCCTGTATTCGGGAGCCGCCGGGCCGGAGATCACCCTTGGCTGGGGGAGCTTTGCCGTCATCGCCATGACATTCCTCATCGGCCTCGCGCTCACCATCCGCCACGAGGTGTACGCCGACAACGTGCAGTAAGCCTGGGCGCGCAGGCGTCACATCATCGAAAGAAGCATAAGACTTGTGTTCTGATTGTTTTCCACCCTATTACACTCCTCGGCGCTTACGGCTGGACTGGCAGCGGAAAGAGCCTTACTTTTTATTGAAAATCCTGCAGGCGCTGGTGAGGAGAAACAGAATGAAAAGCGAAGCGGTGATCTCAACGAAAAAGCTTGGCTTCCCGTGGCAAACAGAGGACCCCTTCCT
>CAYTGX010000076.1:0-21555 GCA_964437385.1 uncultured Spirochaetaceae bacterium | reverse complement strand
AGGGATGTACTTAAGCGAGCCCGTTTCAAGGCGCCTCCGCTCTCCGCGGAGGCGCCTCTTCTGTGTGCGCACCTGCCGCGCCCGCACACCCCGCTTTCCCGCGTCGGTTGACGGCTCCCGCCCTTTGCCTCTATACTCATAGGTAGCTGATAATTCCTTGGGAGGGGAACGATGGCTGAACAGCTCATTGTTAAGAATTTGCCCTTCATCAAGGTGCTTCCTGCGTGGGCGCAGGAGCTCTCCTACAAGTACTGCTCGAAGACCGCCAATCTGTATCTTCTTTCGGGCAACATCCGCGATTTTCTCCCTCACAAGATGAAGGAGGGGGAGTTCAATTTCGTAAAGATCCAGGACTACGTCTCAGAAGTGCTTTTCGGCAACAGGGACATCATCGTTTTCTATGACCGTTCCTCCGGGGTGAGTTTCTGCAAGCCGGAAATGAAAAAGGACTACCTCGAGAAAATGAAGCAGCTCGCGCCGCATGCAACGCCGGGGAACCTCCTGTCTCGCAACCCGGTGAAGGCCCTCGCACATTTGGAGAAGTACTTTTACGCCAACATCACGCACAACAAGCGCATCGTTCTCATCATCGACTACTCTGAAACGGTGGTCCCCAACACGGACATCTCCCGCTACACGGACGAGGACCGCTACTGCCTGGTGACCCTGAATCGCTGGGCCAACGACCCCATCTTCACGCAGGGGGACGTGTCCATCCTGCTCCTGACGGAAAACCTGGCGGATCTCAACCCGACCATCGTGCGCTCACCCAGCGCAATCAAGGTGAACCTTCCCATTCCGGACGAGAAAGTGCGGGAGAGCTTCCTCCATTACCTGGACAGGAGCGGAAAGCTCCTCCTCGAGGAATCCCTCTCCATCCCGGAGTTCGCCGGCATCACCAGCGGGTTGAACCTCGTGAACCTCAACCAGCTTGCCGCGGAGAGCTTCCAGGAGGACCGGGAAATAGGGCTCGGCTACCTGAAGGAAAAGAAAAAGCAGATCATCGAGGCGGAAGCGGTCGGCCTCCTGGAGTTCATCGAGAGTGAGCACGACCTTTCCGCCGTCTCCGGTCATGACTTCGTGAAAAAGCGATTCCGCAGCGCCGCGAAGGCCATCCGGGAGAGCCGTTTCGACGTCCTGCCCATGGGCTATCTCATTGCCGGACCTGTGGGCACCGGCAAGAGCTTCATGGTCACCGCCTTCACCGGGGACATCGGTATCCCGATCGTGAAGTTCCGGAACTTCCGCTCCAAGTGGCAGGGAGTCACGGAGAGCAACCTTGAAAAGATACTTAATATCCTCAAGGCCATGGCGCCCGTCGGGGTCATGATCGACGAAGCGGACGCGTTCCTCGGTGACCGGAACCAGGACGGGGATTCCGGTACAAGCAACAGGATATTCGGGCAGATCGCGTCCTTCATGGGCAACACCGAGTATCGCGGAAAGATAATCTGGTTTCTGATCACCTGCCGTCCGGACCTCCTGCCCATAGACCTCAAGCGGCAGGGCAGAGCAGAGGAGCACCTGGCCCTTTTCTACCCGGAAAATATCGAGGAAAAAGAGGACCTCTTCGCCACGCTGGTCAAAAAGCTCAACCTGCGCATGCAGAAGACGAACGTGGCCGACCTTTTCCGGCGCTACAAGTACGAGTTCTCGGGCGCGGACCTCGAATCGGTTCTCATCCGCGCCAAGTTCCTTTCCGCGATGAACAACCATGTTTTCGTTACCAAGGGGGACCTGGAGGAAACCATCCAGGACTTCATGCCTCCTGCTTATCCGCACGAGATCGAGCTGCAGAACCTGGTGGCCGTTCTGGAATGCACGAGCCGCGAGATGGTGCCGCGCCGTTTCAGGGAATTGAGCCGTGACCGGCTCGTAAACGAGATCAAGCAGCTGAAGGTGCTGCTGCACGAGAGGGAGTAGCGCGGGCACCGCTGGCCCCCGTGCCTGACTTGATGCCGGGGGCAGCTATGCGCACAATGGCGGCTGCATGCGCCGCGGAGATTCATCCAGATGGAGCCCGGACAAGGCCGAGCTGCCCTTCCTGCACCGGATGTGGGTCAGGCTCGCCCTGGGCAGCATGGGCCTTCTCGTCCTTTCCGTCTCACTGACGGCAGGTTTCATCGTGCGTTTCGCCACCGAGCAGCTTCGGCTCAACGTGCTGCAGCGCAACGAGCAGATTGCCCGCAGGGCCGCGGAGGAAATCAGCAGTTACATCGAGAGCGCTCGCCGCGACCTCTCTGAAAATGCCGCCATCCTCGAGTTCCTTGACCGCATGCCCTGGGTGAGCGGCGTGCTCCTGGAAAAGAAGGTGATGGAGTCGGCAATCTTCGACACTGTCGTGGTCGTGGATCGGACCGGGGTCATCAAGGCGGACAATCGGCTGGGAATGGCGGACATGGCGGAGTTTCCCGCCACGGCCCTGCGCAAAGCCATGCAGGGGCAGGCGTGGACTTCCCCCGTGGACATCGACTATCACGGCCTGCCCAGCATGACCTTCGTCATTGCTCCGCGGCGCGGGATATCCCTGATGGCGCGTCTCTCCCTGGAGAGAATCTGGCGGCTCATCGACGACATTGACGCCGGGCCGGGAGGGTTTGCGTACGTCGTCTCCGCCCAGGGGACGCTCATTGCGCATCCGGACAAGGCTGCCGTACTTCGACGCGAGGCTCCTGAACCGCCCGGCGCTCCTTCAATGCGAACTACTCTTCTCGTGAGCAGCACTGTCCCCGGACTGGGATGGACGGTCTACATCCAGCAGCCCCTGGCCAAGGCATTTTTCCCCGTATCCCTCGTGCTTCGCCGTTCCCTGTTTCTGGTGCTCATCGGGCTGGTCATGGCCACGCTTGCGGGCGGGATCGTCGCGCGGCTGTACTCGCGCTCCCTCGAGGCATTGCTCTGGGGCACGGTGAGAATCGCGAGCGGAGATCTCCAGTACCAGATTCCTTCCCACTCCGCGGACGAGATCGGCGTGCTTTCACGTTCGTTCAACGACATGGTGCAGCGCCTGCGGGAGAGAACGATGGCGCTGGAAGACTCCGAGAGGCGCTACCGCCACGTCACGGAAAACGTGCGCGACATCATCTTTTCCCTCGATGCCTCCCGGAGGGTCGTTTTCGTCAATTCCCAGGCGGAGCGCGTGCTGGGATACCCGCGGGACCAGATCCTCGGGAAGCGCCTTCTGGATTTCATGGCCCCGGATGCCCGGGAAAAGCTGCTGCGGAGCGGAGACGGACCGCTTCCCACGCCGGGCGCGCTGCCGGGCGAGCTCACCATGCTGACCCTGCTGGGAGAGGAGGTGATTCTCGAGCTGGAAAGCGTGCGCAGCGGCGGCCCGCACGGCGAGGCGGAGATTCACGGCATCGCGCGGGACGTCACCCAGAGAAAAAGGATGGAGGAGAAGCTGCGGAGGTCGGAAAAGCTCGCCTCTCTGGGTGAAATCGTTTCCAAAGTGGCGCACGAGCTTCGCAACGCGGTGGCCGGGATCACCGCTTCCATGGAAATGGCGCGCGTCCGCGGGCATACCCATGCCGCACTCCAGCAGGATCTGGATCGAGTCCTCACCGAGGCCAAGCGCGCCCAGGGCATTGTGCAGGGTCTGCTGAGCACGTCAGCCGAGCGGCCGGAGAAAAGACAACCGTGCTCGATGAACGACGCGGCACGCTCGGTGATCGAACTGCGGCGTGCCAGGCTGCAGGCCGCAGGGATAGAGGTGTCCCTTGACCTCGCCGAGGGTCTTCCCTCCGTCATGGCGGACCCCGACCAGCTCTGGGAGGTTTTCCACAACCTCGTGGACAACGCTGAGCACGCCCTTGGAGATGCTGCATCGCCGCGCCATGAACGGAAGCTCAGGGTCCGATCCTGGCGGGACATCGGAAGGGTCTGGGCCGAGGTCTCCGACACGGGACAGGGCATTGCGCCCGCCCAGCTCGGAAAAGTGTTCGACCCATTCTTCACCACGCGCAGGGAAAGAGGCGGCACGGGTCTCGGCCTTGCCGTTTCCCTGGCCATCGTGGAGGCCCTTGGCGGCGATATCAGCGTGCGAAGCGCACCGGATGAGGGCGCGGCCTTCACCGTCGAGCTGCCTGCCGTGGACGGCAAACAGGCGGAGCCGGGACCGGCGGAAGAGATGGACCTGGATGGCGCGCTGATCCTCGTGGCAGAAGACGAGCCGGCCATCAGGGAGTTCGTGCATCACTACCTGGAAAGCCTCGGATGCATGGTGGACAGCGCGGCAAACGGGCAGGAGGCAGTCGCCCTCCTGGCCTATGGCACGGCATACTCGCTCGTGATCTCGGACTTCCGGATGCCGGATCGGGACGGCAAGGAGCTCTATGAGTGGATCCGGGTCAGCCGCCCCGGGCTGCTGCGGCGCCTGATTTACATCACCGGTGACAGCCTGAACCCCGTGACCCGCACCTTCCTGGCGGAGACGCGCCTGCCGTACCTGTTGAAGCCAGTCGTCGCCTCCGTTCTTGCCACCGAGGTTCGGCGGGCCCTTGCACGCGCCGCAGGCTGAGGGTGGTGCAATGACACGGGGCGCCCTGGCTCATGCTCACGCTCTGTCCGCCGCCGAGGTGGCGCAGGCTCTCGGCGCGGACATGGCCACGGGGCTTGCCCCGGCTGAGGCCGCGCGCCGGCTCGCAGACACCGGTCCGAACGAGCTTCTGGAAAAGCCGCGCCCCGGCTTCCTCCTGCTCCTGCTCGGCCAGTTCAAGGACTTCCTGGTCATCATCCTGATCGCCGCGGCCGTCATCTCCATTGCGCTGGGAGAGTGGGTTGACGCCGCCGTCATCCTCCTCCTGGTCATCCTCAACTCGGTCATCGGCGTCGTGCAGGAATCAAAGGCAGAAGAGGCGCTTTCCGCGCTGAAGAAGATGGCGGCGCCGGATGCGCGCGTCCTGCGGGGCGGCATGACCCTCGTGATTCCCGCCCGTGAGCTGGTCCCCGGGGACGTGGTGTTCATGGAAGCGGGCAACTACGTGCCTGCCGACTGCAGGCTGGTGGACACAGCGAGCCTGCGCGTGGAAGAAGCTTCCCTCACCGGGGAGTCGGTGCCCGTGGAGAAGCAGCCTGAGGCAGCGCTGCCGCTGGACGCATCCCTGGGGGACCGCTCCACCATGGCGTGGATGGGCACGACCATCGCATTCGGCCGGGGCCGGGGTATCGTGACCGACACGGGCATGCGCACCCAGATCGGCCTCATTGCAGCACTCCTCCAGGAGCATCAGGCGGAGGAGACGCCGCTGCAGAAGAAGCTGAGCCAGGTGGGACGGTGGCTCGGGCTGGCCGCGCTTGCCATCTGCGCAATGGTATTCATCGTGGGCATGCTCGAAGGCCGCGACCTGCTGTTGATGGTCCTGACGGCGCTCAGCCTTGCCATTGCCGCCGTGCCGGAGGGGCTTCCCGCCATCGTCACTATCTGCCTCGCCCTGGGGATGCAGGAGATGATCAGGCGGCACGCGCTCATCCGCAAGCTGCCGGTCGTGGAGACACTCGGCAGCGCGACGGTCATCTGCACGGACAAGACGGGGACGCTGACGCAGAACGAGATGACCGTGGCGCAGGTGTGGACGGACGACGAGATCCTCGCCGTGACCGGCGAGGGCTGGCAGCCGCGGGGAGAAATCCGGAAGGACGGCACGCCGGTGGAGCTCGGCGCCGACGGCTCCGTGCGGCTCCTCCTGCAGGCCGCGATGCTCTCCAGCGACGCCCGGCTGGAACGCGAGCCGGACGCCGCCGCGGATGGCATCCCTGCCTGGCGCATGGTGGGGGATCCCACGGAGGGTGCGCTCGTCGTGGCCGCGGCGAAAGCCGGGCTGCTGCGTGCTGCCGTGGAGGCGGTCTATCCCCGGGTGGCCGAAATCCCCTTCGACGCGGAGCGCAAGGGTATGAGCACGATCCACAGTCTGCCTGCGGAGGGAAGGCTCACGCACTCCGCGGCCCGGGTCGATGTGGGCGGGCGCTATGTCGTCTTCGTGAAGGGCGCACCCGACCTCCTTCTGCCTCGCTGCATGAGCATCCGCAGCAAGGATCGCACCACGGTGCTCACGGAAAAAGAGCGGCTCACCATAAGGGACGTGAACGCTCTGCTTGCCTCGCGCGCGCTTCGAGTCCTGGGGGTTGCGTACCGCTCTCTGTCTGAGCTTCCCGCCCACCTGACACCGGGAACAGTGGAGACGGACCTGACATTCATCGGCCTCGTCGGCATGATGGATCCTGCCCGGCCCGAAGCCGCGACCGCGGTGCGCAAGGCGCACGACGCGGGCATCGCCGTGGTGATGATCACGGGTGACTACAAGGAGACCGCGGCTGCCATCGGGAGAAAGATCGGTCTCCTCGCCGAAGGCGGGGAGGTCCTGTCCGGCGCGCAGATCGACGCGCTGGATGACGCGGGCCTCGCAAAGGCCCTCGAGCGCACGACGGTCTTCGCGCGCGTCTCCCCGCAGCACAAGGTAAGGATCGTGGATGCCCTGAAACTGCAGGGTCACGTCGTGGGAATGACCGGTGACGGCGTGAACGACGCCCCCGCGCTGAAGCGGGCCGACATCGGCATCGCCATGGGCATTACCGGCACCGACGTGACGCGGGAAACAGCGGACATGGTGCTCACGGACGACAACTTCGCCTCGATCATTGCCGCGGTGGAGCAGGGAAGGATCATTTTCTCCAACATCCGGAAGTTCGTGTACTTCCTGCTTTCCTGCAACCTCGGGGAGATCGGAACGATCTTTCTGGGAACACTCCTTGGCTGGCCCGTTCCCCTCACCGCAATCCAGCTTCTCTGGATGAACCTTCTCACCGATGGTGCGCCGGCCCTGGCGCTAGGCATGGAAAAGGGGGAACCCGGCATCATGGAGCGTCCGCCGCGCCCCCCGCGGGAGCCCATCATCAACAGGTCGATGGTCCTCGGTCTGGCGCTGCAGACCGTCGCCATCACGGTGGTTTCGCTTCTCGCGTTCTGGGTCGGCCTGCACATATTCGGCTCCCCGCCCGTCGCGCACACAATGGCATTCGTCATGCTTTCAGGCTGCCAGCTCGCGCGCGCCTACACGAACCGCTCGGAGTGGGCCTCTCTGTTCAGCGTCGGTATTTTCAGCAACCGGTGGATGCAGTACGCCGTCCTCGTGTCCAGCGCTCTCCTTCTGGCCGCCGTGTATATCCCGGGTCTCAACGCCCTGTTCGACGCGGTCCCGCTTACCCTCTCCCATTGGGCGTACCTGGGACCCCTGCTCTTGGTTCCCGCCGTCGTGGACGAGCTGACCAAGCTCGGCCGACGGATCGCCGATCGCCGGCGGGCGCGCGTATGAAGCGCAACGCCTTGCCGGGTTGATTTTCACCTCCAAGTGCATACAATAGGGACAAGTGCGAATAAGGACAAATGCGTATGAGGACAAATGCGCGGAGTACCGCGCAAGGGAGTACCGCGCAGAAATGAAGCAAATGCGCGGAGTACCGCGCTGGAAAGGTGGAGCTCGCAGTGCCATCCCGTAAAGTGCAGATTGCGCGCAAGACGCGCGAGACAGACATTACTCTCACCCTTGACCCGGACGCAGCCTCTGCGGGCATCATTCGCACGGGCCTGCCTTTCCTGGATCATCTCCTGACGAGTATGTCGTTCCATGGAAGGCTGGGGCTCGTCGTGGAAGGCAGCGGAGACCTGGAGGTGGATGCGCATCACATGGTGGAGGACACGGGCCTCGTGCTGGGGCAGGCTTTTTCGAATGTTCTGGAAAAGACAGGGCACGTGACGCGCTTCGGCCACGCCGTGATCCCCATGGACGAAGCCCTGGCAGAAGTGACGATCGACGTGTGCGGAAGACCCACGCTCTCATGGCACGCGGATTTTCCCCAGCCCATGGCAGGAACATTCGACCTCTCGCTCCTGCGCGAGTTCTTCAGCGCGCTGGCCGCGCAGGCACGCATAAGCCTGCATATCGACGTCCGCAGGGGGGAGAACAGCCACCACATGGCGGAGGCGGCTTTCAAGGCGCTGGGCAAAGCCCTGCAGCAGGCGTACGGCGCAAGCAGCCAGGAAATGTCCTCGAAGGGCCGCATTGGATAGCGGCGCAGCGGAGGCCGCCGCCACGGAGTGCTGAGTACCGCCCGAACGGCAGGGCTCGCCGTCGCTCGCGGAGGCCGTTCATACCGTGGCCGCCAAATGCCGCGGAGTACCGTGGCCGCCAAATGCCACGGAGTACCGTGGCCGCCAAATGCCGCGGAGTACCGTGGCCGCCAAATGCCGCGGAGTACCGTGGCCGCCAAATGCCGCGGAGTACCGTGGCCGCGCTGTTTACTCTAGCGGATTAATCAAGTATCTTGAAGGGAAAGGCAAGGATGAACACGCAGGACATCCTTAAAAAGTTGCCCTCAGGCGGTTTTCTGAAGGTAACGGGAGAGAAACCAGCGCCGCTCACTAGCGAGCAGCGGGCAGCGCTTATCAGGAAGGGCAATCAGTTGTTCAACAAGGGTCAGTTCGGCCTCGCACAGCGCATATTCATCACTACGAAATATTCCGATGGACTCATAAGAATGGGTGACCACCACGCCAAGGGGGGAAAGCCGCTCGAGGCCCTGCAGGCCTACTGGCTGGCCCCTGCGCCGGACAAGATTGCTCCACTCGTGGAAAAGATTGCAATGGTAATGAAACAATGGCTGGCAGAGGGGAAAACGAAAACACAATGAGCAACGAGGAGAAAATGTCAGCGCCCGTCCCGGCGTCGATATCCGAGCTTTCCAAAAGAGGCTACCAGCTTCTCAAAGAGGACCACATTGCGGAGGCGGAGGAGAACTTCCGCCGCATTCTGGCGGTGGAGCCCCAGAACAACTATGCCCTCGTGGGCATGGGGGATGCGGCACGCAAGCGCAAGTCCTACCATGAAGCCATCCGCTACTACGAGGATTGCCTCACTCACCACGTCGGCAACAAGTATGCGCTCGTGGGGCTGGCGGACAGCTACAGGTCCCTCAAGCAGTTCCACAGGGCCATCGAGATCTGGGAGAAATACCTGGACCAGGGTGACAGCGACGTGACGGTGCTCACCCGGATCGCGGACGCGTACCGAAAGGTGCTGGACTTCAACAGGTCCAAGGAAATCTATCACAAGATCCTGGAGATCGATCCGGGCAACCCGTACGCCCTTACGGGGCTGGGCTACCTCCACTTCGATCTGAAGGAGTACAGGGAAGCCCTGGGCTACTGGGAGCGGATGCACGAGAAGGATCCCAAGAACATCTGGGTCCTGACCTCCATCGGCAACTGCTACCGCAAGCTCAGAACCTACGAAAAGGGTATTCCGTATTTCAAGAAAGCGCTGGAAATACAGCCCAACAACTTCTACGCCCTCTTCGGCCTGGCGGACTGTTATCGGGGGATGAACGACCCCCAGGAGTCCCTTTTCTACTGGCAGAAGATCCTTGATGCCGACCCCGACAACAAGGTCATCCTGACCCGCATCGGAGATTCCTATCGCGCAATGAACGAGCTGGACACGGCCCGCGAATACTACAGCAAGGCGCTGAACATCGAGTTCGACAGTTACGCGGTGCTCGGGCTTGCCCTCATCAACAAGGAAAAGGGCAACTACCTGGAGGCAATCGAGAGCCTCTCCGGGCTGCTGGTCAACGACGCGAAAAACCCACGCTTGTACATCGAGATCGCACAAAGCTGGCTCGCGCTGGAAAAGAAGGAAAAGGCCTTGGAAGTCCTGGTGCGCGCGCAGCGCATGGGAATCAAGAACCTCGGCATCGGGGAACTATTGGAGAAGCTGCAGAAACCGGCGTAGCCACGGAATGCCGCCAGGAGCGGCCGCGATGGCGAGGGTGAGCGAGCCTTGGGGGAGCCTTTATTCCAGCACCGCGCGGATTCTCCTGACGCCTGAAGAGGATGACTGCTCTTTCTGGATGACGAACTTCCCCAGCACGCCTGTGTTTTCGACGTGCGGGCCGCCGCAGACTTCCTTGGAGAAGTCCCCGATCGTGTAGACCTTCACCTTCTCCGCGTATTTCTCTCCGAACAACGCTATTGCGGAGGCGGCGCGCGCTTCCTCGATGGTCATGACTTCCATGGTCACGGGCAGCTTGCGGGCGATCTGCTCATTCACAATGGCCTCGACCTTGCGCACCTGCTCCTCCGTCATGGGCTGAGGGTGGGAGAAGTCGAAACGCAGCCGCTCGACGGTGATATTGGAACCCTTCTGCGCGACATGCGTGCCCAGCACCATGCGGAGGGCCTGGTGCAGGAGATGGGTGGCCGTATGCAGCCGGGTGGTCATCTCCGAATGGTCCGCAAGGCCGCCCTTGAAAATCTTCTCCGCGCCTGCCTTGGAGAGCTCCTGGTGTTTCCCGAAAGCCTCGTCGAATCCTTTCCTGTCCACGCTCATGCCGTGCTCCCGGGCGAGCTCTTCCGTGATCTCGATGGGAAAGCCATACGTGTCATACAGGCGGAATGCCACGCGGCCCGGGATGATTTTCTGCGGGTTCTTCAGGAGATTTGGCAGGAGCTTTTCGAACTCTTTCTCGCCCTTCTGGAGGGTTTCGGAGAATCGTTCTTCCTCCAGCCCCAGCTCCGTAGTGATCATCTCCGCCCGCTCCCGCAGCTCTGGATAGAACGCCTCGTTGATCGCAATGACATCCAGGGCAAGCGTGCCGAGGAAGCTGCCTTCCATGCCGAGCTTGCGGCCGTGGCGGATCGTGCGGCGGATGAGCCGGCGCAGGATATAACCCTGGCCCAGGTTCGAGGGTTTCACGCCCCTGTCGTCCCCGATGATGAAAACAGAGGAGCGCAGGTGATCCGCAATGATGCGGAACGAGGTGTCCACTGCAGCGTCGGACCCGTACTGCTTTCCCGTTATTTTCTGGAGATGCTCGATGATCGGCCAGAACAGCTCGGTCTCGAACACGGTCTTTTTTCCCTGGATCATGGCGAGGGTGCGCTCGACGCCCATGCCGGTGTCCACCGTCTTCTGGGCAAGGGGAAGGTACTTGCCGTCCAGGGTCTTGTTGTACTGCATGAACACGTCGTTCCAGACCTCGACGTACTTTCCGCAGTGGCACCCTGGTTTGCAGTCGGGGCCGCACGCGGGCATCCCCGTGTTGATGAACATCTCGGTGTCCGGGCCGCATGGTCCGGTCTGCCCTGCCGGGCCCCACCAGTTGTCCTTCCGAGGGAGGAAGTGGATTCGTTCTTTCGGTATGCCGATGGATTTCCAGTTCTCGGCTGCCTCGTTGTCCGGCGGCACCTCGCCGTCCCCGGCAAACACGGTCACAGAAAGCGCATCCGGCTTGAAACCCAGCCAGCGCGGGGAGGTGAGGAACTCGTAGCTGAATGCGATGGCATCCTTCTTGAAGTAGTCCCCCAGGGACCAGTTGCCCAGCATCTCGAAGAAGGTAAGGTGCGCGGAGTCGCCCACCTCGTCTATGTCGTCCGTGCGCATGCACTTCTGGCAGTCCACGAGCCGCTTCCCCGCCGGGTGCGGCTCTCCCAGGATATACGGCACCAGCGGGTGCATCCCCGCCGTGGTGAAGAGAACCGTGGGATCATTTTCCGGAATAAGGGACTTGCCGGAGATCTCCGCATGCCCTTTTTCCTTGAAGAAATCGATGTAGATGCGCCTCAGCTCGTTGCCGGTCATGCCTGTGAAGGTACGGGGATCGCGGGGGGGATGTCAACACCGGCAAGGTTTGCCGTGGAAATCCCCCGCGTGCCCGCCTCTATTTCCTTCACCCGGGCAACGATTGCAGTGTTGACCGGGGTCGGCACGCCGTTCTCTTTTCCCCGGCGCGCAATGTAGCCGTTGAAATAGTCGATTTCGGTCTTCCGGCCCCGCTCGAGGGACTGAAGGCTGGATGACCTCAGCCGCCGGTACTTGAATCCGATCAGGCGGATGAGGATCGAGCGCCGCAGGGCGGCGAGGGGACCCGACCCGCGGAGGAATGCGTGGTAGTCAAGCCTGCCGGCGTACGGAGGCACTTTGAGCGCGACTGCATCAGCCACTTCGACTGCCTCGCGCATGATGGCCACAAAGAGAGATCGCGCATCGCGCAGGGCCAGCATCCTGCCCATGGGCAGCCCGCAGAGCGCGCCGACGGAGGTAATGCAGGAGTTGATAATGAGCTTCGAATACAGGTGACAGAGGATGTCCTCCACGATCAGCGTGGGGGCAACCGCATCAAGGGCAGTCCTGAGGGTCTGCATGCGCGCACCGTCGTCATTGGCCGGCGTTCCAATGAGAAGCTCACCCGTGGAGGTGACGTCGATGTCGCCCGGGGCGAGCATGGTCGAGCCCCATCCCACCACGCACCCCACGGTGCGCGCTGCGCCCACCACGGCGGCCAGGGCATCCACGCACATGCCGTTCTGCATGGAAACAACGAGCGACTCCGGGCGCAGGAAGGGGACGAGACGCCGCGCCGCATCCTGAAGGTCGGGCGCCTTGACCGCGATCAGCGCGAAGTCGAACTGACCGGCCAACTCCTCGATGGCGGCAACCGCCGGCATGCGCATGCGCGCATCGCCCCGGGCGCCTCGGATCCGAAGCCCTTCCACGGACACGCGGGCGGCAAGCGCAGGGTCCTTGCACACCAGGGTGACATCGTTGCCGTCACGCGCAAGCAGCGCAGCCGCGGCCCCGCCGATGGCGCCGGGTCCCACGACAACGAAACGGGGTGAGTGGATGCCCATGCGTCCGATGGTAGGTTCTCGCGGCCGCACGAGGCAAGACCTTCCCGCGCAAAAATGGTACAAGGTTCTCGGAAACACCTGCATGAAGCGACCCCAGATCCCCGAAGCGCACGGGGTACCGGGCGAGGTACCTCGGCGCCAACCCGCTGTCATCGTGGCCTGCTATGCGACGATCTACGTCGTCTGGGGGTCTACCTATTTTTTCATCCGGCAGTCCGTTGCCACGATCTCCCCGGCCTGGGTTCTGGCCATACGGTGGACAATCGGAGGCGCGCTTCTCCTGGGAGTGTCGGCCGCGCGCGGCGGCCTGAAGCGCCTGCCCTCGCCGCGGAACATCGTCTCCTCGGTGATCCTCGGCATCCTTCTCATCATGGTCGGCAACGGGGGGATCACGATCGCGGAACGCAACATGGACAGCTATATCGCGGCGCTCCTGGCATCTTCCACCCCGATCATCGTTGCCGTGTTCGACGGCGTTCTCCTTCGCAAGCATCTTACGCTGGCGCGCGTGCTGGGGGTGGTGATCGGATTCGGGGGTGTGGCGGTGCTGCTGTACAACGGGCATTCCCTTGGATCGACCTTCAATCCCTCCGTGTTGATAGGTCTCCTGGGGGTTCTGTCGTGGGGCCTGGCCACCAGCCTGGGCCACCGGTTCCCGGTGAGCGGGGACAACACGGTGAACAGCGGCATCCAGATGCTGTTCGTGGGCATTGTCAGCCTGGTCATCAGCCTGGCTGTCGGACCCTCGCCTGCCGTTCTGGTGACTTCCATGTCGGCGGGGTCTCTTGTCGGAGTGCTGTACCTCGGGATTTTCGGATCCCTGGCGTTCAGCGCATACACCTACCTTGTGTCGGTCGAGCCGGCAGAGAGGGTCGTCAGCTACGCCCTCGTCAATCCGCTGATCGCCCTGGTGATCGGGCTGGGTCTTGCCGGAGAGTCCGCCACGCCCCTGCTTCACCTGGGCGTGCCCCTGGCGCTGGTCGGCCTTGCCTTCATGCTCTACGGCGAGAGATTTTTCACATGGCTGCGCAGCAGGACCACCGGACGCGGCTGACGCCCGGCAGGGGACTCCTTCCGCGCTCGGTCCTGCTGATAGCGTGTCCCGCGCTTCTGACGGCGCTCTTTTTCTGGCTGCCCTGGCCTGCATTCGACACATTCCTTGCAGACCCCTCGGGCGCGCGAATCACCGACCGGCACGGCTCTCTCATCGCATTGATGCCCGGAAGGGAAGGCTCGTTCCAGGAGCGCGAGGATCCGTCCCGGATTCCCAGAGGGGCCGCAGACGTCTTCGTGGAGCTCGAGGACGCGCGGTTTCGATTTCATCCGGGCGTGGACCTCGCTGCCATCGCCCGGGCTTTTGCCAATCGTGTGCGCGGCCATGGCACGCCCTCCGGGGCGTCGACAATCACCATGCAGCTTGCGCGGATCATTTCCCCCCACCCGCGGAGAGTTCTCTCGAAGCTCGTCGAAGCGGGAGATGCGCTGCGCATCGAGTCGCGTCTCACAAAGGACAGGATCCTTGCCTTGTATCTGAACACCCTCCCGTTCGGCCGGAACGCGCGTGGAGTCGGGGCAGCCGCCTGGACGTATTTCGGCTCCGATCTTTCCACCCTGACACCGGCGGAGCTCCTTGTCCTGTCCATCATCCCGCGCAATCCAACCCTCTATGATCCATTCGACCATCCCGACGACCTGATCGCCGCCGCGCGGGAGGCCGCCGCGCGGAGGAATCTGGGAATAAGCAGCCGGGAAATCGAACAGGCTGTGCGCAGCGCGAAATCGGGACGCCCTGCCGTAAACGCCCCGCACTTTGCCCGATACATCACCGCGGAGCTCGCGACCGGGAAGATCGACGCCGGCGGAGGAGAGGTGAGGACCACACTGGACCTGGGATTGAATGAGTACATCCAGGGCCGGGTGCGGTTCTCCCTGCAGCGCTACGCATCCGCCCGGGTCTCGAACGCGGCCGTCGTGGTCATGGAGAACAGCACGGGTGCGGTTCTCGGCTGGCTGGGATCCGGGGATTTCCAGGATAGTGAGCACGCGGGGCAAGTGGACGGCGTGCTCATCAGAAGACAGAGCGCCTCGACGATCAAGCCTTTCCTGTACGCGAGCGCCATTCAAAAGGGATGGACCGCGGCCACACTGGTGCCGGACGTACCCATGGTGTTCGGGGCTGCGGACGAGGTGAGCTACCGGCCGTCGAACTTCGACAACAGGAGCCACGGGGTTGTTCGGCTGCGCACCGCACTGGCCAGCTCCTTGAACGTCCCTGCGGTGTACACCCTCTTTCACGTCGGGCTGGAAAGCTTTCTGGGCACGCTGGCGGACCTTGGGTTCGCTCTGCCCGCAGATGCAGCGGCCCGCTATGGCCTTGGAACCGCCATCGGCAACGCGGAGGTCTCACTCCTGGAGCTCACGCGCGCATTCACCGTGTTTCCGCGCGGAGGCACCCTGCCTGACCTTGTCCTGGCTCGCGGTCAGAAAGGGTCCGGCCGCAGGATCTTCGATCCGTTTTCCGCCTGGATCATCTGCAGCATTCTCTCCGACCCCTCTGCCCGGGCCACCGGCTTCGGTACGCACACGTATTTCCGAACGGACTTTCCATCGATGTTCAAGTCAGGGACCTCGAGTGAGTTCACCAACCTCTGGTGTGTCGCCGCCACGCCCCTGTACACGGTGGGAGTCTGGGCAGGGAACTTCGACGGCAGGGCGGTAATCAACAAGACAGGCAGCATTGTTCCCACGCAGATTGTGACGGATGTGCTCACATGGCTGACCGCGCGGGATTCACGAGCGCTGGTGTCCCGGGACTTCGCGGCGCCCCCGAACGTCGTGGAAACCAGGATATGCACAGTCACGGGGAAAAGGGAGACACCGCAGTGTCCCTCCACGCGGAAGGAGTTTTTCAGAAACGCAGCCGAGGTGCCGGCTCTCTGTACCTACCACGCCGACCCGAAAGGGCAGTCGACGCTCCTCCAGGAGGGCTTCCTGGGCCCTGGTGAATCCGTGCGCATTCTCTTTCCGGTGAACGGTCAGGTCTTTTACCGTGACCAGACCCTGAGATCGGGCACGGAAAGCATTCCGGCAGTCCTTGCGGTCCGCCGCGGTGAAGAGGCGTCTCTTGCGTTCGACGGGACCTTGCTGGCGCGCGGGACTTCACTTGCCACGGTCAACCTTCCCCTCGCGCGCGGATCTCATTCGCTGTCCTTGACGAGCAGGGAAGGTTCTGACAGGGTGCTCTTCGAGGTGAAATGACCTCGTGCCCGATTCCGGAAGCTTCTACTCCATCCAGGCTGATTTCATCACTCTGAAGGTCAAAGCAAAGCCAGGGGCGCGCCAGGACTCTGTTCTGGGAGTGCGCGGCACGGAGCTTCTCGTCTCGGTCCGCGCGGTTGCGGAGAAGGGCAGGGCGAACGCAGAGATCGCGAGGGTACTGTCAAAAGCCCTGGGGGTGTCCCGCGGCAGCATAGTATTGAAGCTCGGAGGAGCCTCGCCGCACAAGGTTTTCCAGGTTCCTGTCCAGGCGGCGGCAGCGGTTCAGAGCCTGGACCGGCCGCCTACTTCTTCCTGAACACGATACCCTTTTCGCCCCTGTCTATGGTGACCGTATTCCCGTCCGCAATATCCCCGGCCAGCATCATCTTTGCCAGCGGGTTCTGGACGAGGTTCTGGATCGTGCGCTTCAGCGGCCGCGCGCCGTACATCGGATCATAGCCCATCTCGGAGAGATACGCCCGGGCCTTTGGCGTGGCTTCGAGCGTGACCTTCTTCTCCCGCAGCCTCTTCTGCAGGAGGCCGAGCTGGATGTCCACGATTTTCAGGATCTCTGGCCTGCCCAGCCGATTGAAGAAGATCGTCTCGTCGATCCGATTGAGGAACTCGGGCTTGAAGGTGACTTTCAGGAGGGCATTGATCGCCTCCTTCACGTCATCCACTTTTGCCGCGGCCTGTATCAAGTCCCCGCCGATATTGCTCGTCATGATGATGAGGGCATTGCGAAAACCCACCACCCGGCCCTGGCCGTCGGTGAGTCTCCCCTCGTCCAGGAGCTGGAGCAGGACGTTGAACACGTCGGGATGAGCCTTCTCGATCTCGTCGAACAGGACGACGGAATAGGGACGGCGGCGCACCGACTCGGTGAGCTGGCCCCCTTCCTCGTAGCCGACGTACCCGGGGGGCGCGCCGATAAGCCGGGAGACCGAATGCTTCTCCATGTACTCGCTCATGTCGATCCGCGTCACCGCCTTCTCGTCGTTAAAGAGGAAATCCGCGAGCGTCTTTGCCAGCTCGGTTTTCCCGACGCCTGTGGGTCCGAGGAAAAGGAACGTGCCCAGCGGACGGGAGGTGTCGGATATTCCCGACTTGTTGCGGCGGATGGCATCGGACACCGCGATGATGGCCTCCTGCTGCCCTACGACCCGGCTTGCCAGGATTTCCTCCAGCTTCAGGAGCTTCATCTTTTCCGTGGCGAGCATCTTGGAAACGGGAATGCCCGTCCAATGGGAGACTATTCCGGCGATATCCTCCTCCGAGACCTCTTCACGAAGAAGGCGCGTCTCCCCATTCAGGTTTTCAAGCTGTGCGCTCTTGGCATCGAGCTGCCTCTGCACCTCGGGAATCCGGCCATGCTTGATCTCCGCGGCCTTGGACAGGTTGCCTTCCCGCTCGTAGCGGGTCTCCTCCATGGAGAGCTCCTCGAGGTTTGCCTTGATTTTCCTGATCTCTTCGATTATCCCCTTCTCGTTCTTCCACTGCAGCCTCATCGTGTCACGTGCCCCGCTGAGCTGGGAGAGCTCCTTGTCCAGCGTGGCAAGCCGCTCCCGGGAGGCAGGGTCCGTTTCCTTGGAAAGGGCCTGCTTCTCGATCGTGAGCTGAAGGATCTTCCGCTCCGCCCGGTCCAGCTCGGTCGGCTGGCTCTCGATCTCCATCTTCAGCCGGCTGGCAGCTTCATCGATGAGGTCGATGGCCTTGTCAGGGAGAAACCGTGACGTGATGTAGCGGTCGGAGAGAACAGCGGCGGCAATGATCGCATCATCGCGGATGCGCACGCCGTGGTGCACTTCGTAGCGTTCTTTCAAGCCCCGGAGTATGGCGATGGTGTCCTCGACCGAAGGCTGCGTGGTGTAGATCGGCTGGAATCTCCGTTCCAGGGCGGGATCCTTTTCGATCCGTTTGCGGTACTCGTCAAGCGTCGTGGCTCCTATCGCCCTGAGCTCCCCCCTTGCAAGGGCCGGCTTGAGCAGGTTGGAGGCGTCCATCGAGCCTTCCGCGGCGCCCGCGCCGACCAGGGTGTGCAGCTCGTCGATAAAAAGGATGACCTGGCCGTCACTCTGCGTGATCTCCTTGATCACCGCCTTGAGCCTTTCCTCGAACTCACCGCGAAACTTTGTTCCTGCCACCAGGCTGCCGAGGTCCAGGGCGAGCAGGCGCTTGTTCTTCAGGGAGTCTGGAACGTCCCCCGAGACGATCCTGCGGGCAAGGCCTTCCACGATCGCCGTTTTGCCCACGCCCGGCTCGCCGATCAGGACGGGATTGTTCTTCGTCCTGCGGGCAAGCACCTGCATGACGCGCCTGATTTCCTCATCCCTGCCGATGACGGGGTCGAGCTTTTCCTTGCGCGCAAGATCGGTGAGGTCCCTGGTGTATTTCTCCAAAGACTGGTAGCGCGCTTCGGGATTCTGGTCAGTCACCCTCTGGTTGCCCCTGACAGACCGCAAGGCTTCGAGGGTCGCGTCCCTGGTCACCCCGCGTGAGCGGAGAATTTCACGGGCGCTGGTGTCAGTGTCCAGCATGGCGAGCAGGAGGTGCTCCGTGCTGGTGAACTCGTCCTTCAGACCGTCCGCTTCCTGTTCGGCCTTGTTCAGGACCTTCGAGAGCTGGGGCGACATGCTGGTTTGCGCCGCGTCCCCCTGGACCTTCGGCTTTTTGCCCAGGGCCTCCTTTACCGCGGCAGCAATCTCACCGGCGTGTGCGCCGATTCGGTCCAGCAGGGGAAGGATGACTCCGTCCTTCTGCTCCAGCAGCGCGAGGAGGAGATGCTCCACGTCCATGACGGGGTGGTTGTGCGCGTGGGCAAGGGAATCCGCTTCCTGCAGTGCTTCCTGCGCCTTGAGAGTCAATTTGTCGTATCGCATGTTTTCTCCGGAAAGGTCTTTTGCCACTAAGATACGGCGGGATTCCCTCCAGGTCAAATTCCTGCGCTCCGGGGCCTGTGCCCTGCGCCGATCTTGCCTTGACACCGCGAATCGGGAGAGGATGTCCACATGCCATCACGCAGTTTTCCGAAGGGATTCCTCTGGGGTGCGGCCACAGCCGCCTACCAGGTCGAGGGTGCTGCCAGGGAGAGCGGAAAGGGTGAGTCGATATGGGACCGCTTCTGCCGGGTGCCCGGCGTCATTGAGAACGGGGACACGGGAGACACCGCCTGCGACCATTACCACAGGTGGCGTGACGACGTGGAGAACATGCGTGACCTCGGGTTGGGCGCCTATCGCTTCTCCATTTCCTGGCCTCGCGTGTTTCCCATGGGCAACGGAAGACACAATTCCAAGGGGCTGGATTTCTACGAAACCCTGGTGGACACGCTTCTTGAAACGCATATCGAGCCCGCCGCCACCTTGTATCACTGGGACCTCCCGCAGTCCCTTCAGGACCGGGGGGGATGGACCAACAGGGACACTGCCAGCTGGTTTTCCGACTATGCAGCCTCGGTATTCATGCGGCTCGGGGACCGGGTGAAGATCTGGATGACCCTCAACGAGCCGCAGGTGTCCTCGTTCGCCGGACACGAGGCGGGAATCCATGCGCCGGGGCTGAAGGATTTCGGAAAAGGCGTGCAGGCTTCACATATTCTTCTGCACGCGCATTCCCTTGGCGTGCAGGCCTATCGTCAGTTGAGCCCCGGCAAGCACCGCATCGGTATCGCGCTGGACGTCCACCCCGTCTATCCGTTCACCGACGGGGTATCGGACATCGAGGCTGCGCGGCTGGCGGACGCCCGGACCAATCGCTGGTTCCTGGACCCGGTCCTGAAGGGCGCCTATCCGGATGACATCATGAGCCTGTACGCCCGGAACAAGGTGGCGCCTCTTGTGGAGCCGGCGGATTTCGAGCTGTTCGCGGCCAACCCCGTGGATTTCGTCGGTCTGAACTACTACTTCCCTGAAAGGGTCTATGCCAGCGACGAGGGCGGCTTCCTCGGGTTTCAGTATGCGCTGAAAAAAGAGTGCCAGCGGACGGAGATGGGATGGGAAGTGTATCCGGAAGGTCTGTACGACATCCTGGTCCAGCTGAAGAAGGAGTACGACAACCCGGTGATGATCATCACGGAAAACGGAGCGGCCTTTCCCGATCACCACATCGTGGACGGGCTTGTGCAGGACGACGACAGGATCAACTACATCGCCGCGCACTTGTCCGAGGCGCACAGGGCCATCCAGGACGGAGTGAAGCTGGAAGGGTACTTCCTCTGGTCGCTGATGGACAATTTCGAATGGGCGTATGGATTCAGCAAGCGCTTCGGCATCACGCACGTGGACTTTCACACCCAGGCCCGCACATGGAAGAAGAGCGCAGCCTGGTATCGTGACATCATCGCGAGCAATGGGGGAACCCTGTGAGGCTGACGATTTCAGAGGCGTCCGCGCTGCCTGCGCGCACGCCGGCCACGCTGGATGCCTGGCTGCGCGGCTGGCCCCGCGATTCCTGATAGAATTTGACATGCAAGCATTCTCTTGCATATATTTGAGGCCGACAGGAGGGTCTCATGGCAATCTATCAAATCGCCGAGTACCGGGTGAATGCCCGGGCAGTGGAAAAGGTGAAGCGCTCGATTGAAGAGTTTGTCCGCTACGTGAAGGCCAGCGAGCCCGGCACGCACCTGTACATCGCATGGCAGCAGAAGAAAGACCCGACCCGGTTCGTGCACTTTTTCATTTTTGACAGCGAGGCGGCGCACAAGGCCCACGGCGAATCGGCTGCGGTGAAGCGGTTCGAATCCGTCTACTCTCCCGAGTTGGTGGGGGGAGATGTCGTCTTCACCGACTACGAGATGGTGGCGACCAACAAGGGTTGAACGGGGCGGGCCAGAGGCTGGCCCTTATTTCGCAAGGCCGACCTTCCGGATCCGATTGTTGACGAAATCCGCGATGAGAAGATTGCCGGAAGAGTCGATTGCAATCTCCCACGGTTCATCAAGCATCGCTGCGGTGGCCACGTTGCCGTCACCCCCCTACCCCCCACCCAGGTGGGCGTTCCCCGCCACCGTGCTGATGATTCCGTTCGTATCGACCTTGCGGACAACGCTGTTGATTTCCGAAATGTACAAGTTGCCGGAAGCGTCCACGGCTACACCGAAGGGCTGCTGGATCCCTGCCGCGGTTGCCGGCCCCCCGTCACCAGAATAGCTGTTGATGTTGTTCCCGACGACGGTACTGATTTTGTTCGATATGTGATCGATCTTCCGGATGAGGAAATTGATGCTATCCGCAATGTAGATATTGCCCAAAGCATCCAGCGCAATGGCGCTGGGAGAATTCAAGTAGGCCGCCGTTGCAGGTCCACCGTCACCGCCATAGGCCGCAGTCCCCGCTCCCGCAATTGTGGAGACTGCGCCGCCAGCAAGGGGGACGCTCAATACGCGGCTGTTGCCCATGTCCGCGATGAGAAGGCTTGCCGTCGAAGAGTCTATTGCAAGGCCGTAGGGATCGCTCAAGCCCGCACCCACCACTATGGTTATGATGCCGGTCCCGCTTGCGATCTTCTTTACAACCTGGTTGCCGGTGTCAGAGACGTAGATATCGCCTGATGCTGGATCTACTGCAATGCCAACGGGGTTCAGAAAGTTCATCGCTATAGGATTGGTCTGCACC
>CAYTGX010000075.1:9385-21604 GCA_964437385.1 uncultured Spirochaetaceae bacterium | reverse complement strand
TGAAGATCCGCAAGTATCCCAAGGCGGAGATCAACGCGCGCGTGCACGAGGCGGCACAGATCCTCGACATCGAGGAACTCCTCGACAGGAAGCCCAAGGCGCTTTCCGGCGGACAGAGACAGCGCGTTGCAGTGGGACGCGCCATTGTGCGCAAGCCCAAGGTATTCCTTTTCGATGAGCCGCTCTCCAACCTCGATGCCAAGCTGAGGGTCCAGATGAGAGCAGAGCTCTCCGCCCTGCACCACAGGCTCCAGGCGACGATGATCTATGTCACCCACGACCAGATCGAAGCCATGACCATGGGAGACCGCATCGTGGTGCTCAAAGACGGACTCATTCAGCAGATCGGCACGCCGCTGGGCCTGTACAACACGCCGGTGAACAGGTTCGTGGCCGGGTTCATCGGGTCCCCGCCCATGAACTTCATGAAGGTCAGCCTGAAGATGGAGAACGGCAAGCTGATAGCGGATGAGGGCTCTTTCAAGATGGAGCTCACCCCCCAGCAGTCGGAGACGCTGCGCAACTATGCGGGCAAGGACGCCATATTCGGCGTGAGACCCGAGGATCTGCTCTACACGGAAGCACCGGAGAGACTGAACAATATTGCGTCAAAGGTGGAAGTCATCGAGCCTCTGGGGTCGGAAATCCATCTCTGGGTCAGCACCAAGGCCAACCAGCTCGTGGCAAAAGTGGCTCCACGGTTCACCTTCCACATCGGGGACATTGCCAACCTGCACCCTGACCTGACCAAGATCCACTTCTTCGACCTGGAAACAGAGAAGTCGATTTTCTAGAATCACACTGCTGCGAATAAAAAAGGCTGTCCTTGGGACAGCCTTTTTTATGTGTGCTGGGCATGTTCACCAGCTCTGGGGTGGAAGTCCCCTCGCCAACCTGATGGAGGTGAAGGCGTAGCAAAGCGCAAGGGCACTTATCTCGTGAGAGCGTGTCCGAAAGAAGCGCGGAACAAAGGCGCGAGCCGACGAACAGAAACTGGATGCGAGGCATACCGAGTTGGGCGAGCGGGCATATGACCGACAAGCCCATATCCATCAAAAGCGGCGTCCCACTCCGCGGCATACCGCGGAAGGCCTACAGAATTGCGAATATCACCCAGCTACCGGCCTCCTGGACGAAATAGTACCTCTGGTAGCTCGACCAGAACGGGATCCCCGATGAGAGGTCCACCCGGGACTGCACATTGAGCATGTAGACGTCTCCTGTCACGCCGTCCACCGGGCTTGCGCTGGGCTCGACGAATACGCTGTCGAGGTTCAACACATCGGTGGCCGCGGCGTCCTTGAAATCCGCGGTGTCAAAGTAGCCCTGCAACGTGGTGCGAAGCTCATCCCTGGTCACGCTCTGGCGCATCCGCAGAAAATGGATGCTCTGGCTCATGTGAACAAGGGCTCCCTCCGCATCCTTTTTCAAAAGGGCCGACACGCAGGAGGTGAACGCCTGGGTGATGGAGCTGCCGGCGTCGGAGTCCGCCGCGGCGGCCGGAGCCTGCTGCGCAGCCGGGGGCTCAGCCTGCTGCGGAGTCCACGTGGGCGGAGGCATTGTCGGGCCGTACCCGAAGACATACCAGTTGCCCGACACGCGGCGGACAAAGAACCGCTGAGTCATGTCCCAGAAGCTCACGTACTGCGAATAGTCTTCCGCGGCGGTGATGGTCAGGGTATAGGATTCTCCCCAGGCGGCCTCTGCGGCAGGCGGCTCCCGTGTCACGACGATACTGTCCAGGTTGTAGACCTGCGAAGGCTTCAGGTCCCCGAGCGGCGCGCTCTTGAAGAATTCGGTCATGGCAGCCTGAGCGTCGGAGCGGGTCACCTCGGCGGGCAGCCGCGTGAGATAGACCGATCCGTCCAGAAACCCTGCTATGCCTGCGGAATCCTTGTCCACCAGGTCTCCGAGAAACCGAAGAAAAAAGGAACTGACCGCCCCGGTAGGAATCCCTGCCGCGCCTGCCGATATTTCAGTGGTTCGTCCCTGTGCAAGAAGCTCGGCAGCCGAGGGAAGGGCCTGGTCGGAGATCGCACTCGGATCCATCGCCGGGTCGATCTCCCTGGCCATGGCCTTGAATGCACCGCCCATCTCCGGTTGTCCGATCTTCTGGTACTGGCCGCCTGCCAGCCAATAGGCCTCAGCGGCGGCGCGCCGATCCGTATCAGTGTAGTTCTTCCAGAACTGCGCCCAGGCAAGACCCGCGGCGGAGGAGAGCAAGAGAACGGAGAGGACGATCGATTTCCTCATGTGCAGCCTCCTCACCCCACGCGCCCAAAACCGCGGCGTATGGCGCACCCGCCGAACAGGTACGGCCTTCGAGCCGAGCGCGTACTCGCGCACTCCCGCACCGCGATTCGCTCTAATTCATTCTACCAATTCGACTTTGAGTTGACAACCGATTTTTGCCCTGTTAGACTTTGATGGATAACGCGCCGACAGGGAGGCTTCCTATGGCCCGTATGATGCGGCTTTCAGTCATCTTCGCTCTGTCGCTCCTGCTCGTCAATTGCGCCTCGGCGCCCAAGCCTCCTGAAAGCACAGCTGCTGCGCCGACATTCAGCCCTGCTGAAGGCTCCTTCACCGGGGTCCAGACCGTGACCATCACCACCTCTACGGAAGGCGCGCAGATCCGTTATACAACGGACTCCAGCGTGCCGTCTTCCGCCAGCGGCACCGTCTACACGGAGCCCGTGCAGGTCTCCGCGACAACCACGCTTCGTGCAATCGCGTACAAGACCGGCTGGAATGATTCCCCGGTCGCAAGCGCCGTGTTTACGGTCAGCGCCGCTGTGCAGACTACCGGGGTCCAGGCCACGCAGCAGGCCGCCGCCGTCACGGACACGGAAATCATCGACGCGCGCAATGCGCTTGCCCGGGCAAAAGAGGTGGACGCCGACTACTATGACGCGGAGAACTATGACACTGCGCGGCGCCTTCTGGATGAGGGGGTGGAGCTGCGGATATCAGATCCTGCGTCCGCGCGGGAGAGGCTCACTGGTTCCCGGGAGAAGGCTGACCTTGCCTTCACAAATGCCGTCCAGCGCTCTGCAGAGGAATTGGCAGCCCGAATGGAAGCGGCGCGCCAGAAGCTCCTGGCCCTCGATGCAGACAAGTTCCTTCCGGAGGACTACACCGCGGCCACGGCCGGGATCGACGAGGCGACGGGCCTCTACCGCAGCGGCGAATATGCGGATGCGCGCGCCCGGGCCTACAAGGCGCTCAAAGACATGACAGACCTTGGCAATCGGCTGGAAGCCCGGCTGGCCAACGTGCGCACGCTCAGGTACGACACCGAGCAATTGATGAAGCAGGCCGAAGACGAGGAGCTCTATGCGTGGGCGCCGGAGCAGAAGGACAAGGTCACGGGGCTGTATCTGAAAGGGCTCGACGCGTGGCACGCGTGGGACCTGGACAACGCGGAGGAGAATTTCGGCGCTGCCCGGGAAGCTGCCCGTGACACTCTGCGGATTGCCCAGGAAGCGCGTGACGGCCGGCAGGCGGAGCTGAAGGCAAAGGCGGAGGCGCTCCAGGGGCAGGTCATGAAGTCCCTGCAGGATGCCTCCCGGCTGACAGTCGTGACGGAAGACGGAACCATCATAAAGCCGCAGAACTGGACCGAGGAGGAGTTTCTCAAGGAAATCGACCAGATGATGAAGCAGGAGGAAAAGAACAGCGCCCCTGGCGGCCACTCCATGCTCATCCCGACGGATCAAAGCACTGCGGTGATGGCGGACGATTCAACGGTGAGCCTCCTGCAGCAGGCGCGCGACCTTTGGATGCAGGGCATGAAGGAGAAAGCGGCGGGCAACTACGCCAGGTCCCTGGACTACTTCAATGAGGCGCAGCGCTACATCGACGTGTACAAGTCATACGCGGTAAAGGGCGTCTACACGGTGCGCCTGATCCCTGATCGGCGCGACTGTCTCTGGCGGATTGCGGAGTACAAGGAGATCTACGGCGACCCGTACCGCTGGCCCAGCATCTGGAGGCGCAACCGAAAGCTTATCCAGAACCCGGACCTGATCTACCCGGGCTGGCAGCTCGTGATTCCTCCCCAGTAGCCTGGACCCGCGGCAGAGCCGCTCCGTCATCCCCGGGGCGGAGCGGTCGGATCATTCCGAGGCTGGCGCCGCCGTGTAGAGGGCGATTTTTCCGATCAGCTCTTTCTTTCTCTCTTCCAGTCCGTCCTCCGCGGCCGCCTCCACCACGAGCCTCAGGAGCGGCTCTGTATTGGAGACCCTCAGGTTGAACCACCAATCGGGAAAATCGATCCTGATCCCGTCTATTTCAGTGAGCTGTCCCTCGGGGTAGTCCGCTTTGACTTTTCGCACGATTTCCGCACCGTTGGGTACGGTGAAGTTGAGCTCTCCCGAGAAACAGTATTTGCGGATGTCCTCCATTACCCGGGAGAACGCGCGGCCGTCTCCCGCAAGGACTTCCATGACGATGAGGGCGGCAATGAGCCCGGAGTCGCAGAAGTAGTTTTCGCGGAAATAGTAATGCCCGGCAAGCTCCCCGCCGGCGATCCCCTGCGTGTCACGCAGAAGCTTCTTGGCGAACGAGTGCCCCACCTTGCAGATCCTGGGGTCGGCGCCCCGGGCCCGGAGGAACTCCACGACGCTTCGGGATGAGCGCACGTCATAGGTGACCACGCGGCTGCCCCCCGCCAGCCTGTCGGGGTGACGCGCAAAATAGTACGTGCCCAGGAGCCCGATGATGAGATCAGGGGAAATGAAACGCCCTGTCTCGTCGACGAACATCACGCGGTCGGCGTCCCCGTCGAAACAGATCCCGAGGCCGGCCCTCTCCTTCAGGACGCGGCGCTTGAGGTCCGCCAGGTTTTCCTCAACGAGCGGGTTTGGCGCGTGGTGCGGAAAGCGGCCGTCCCGCTCCTCGTACATGAGCGTGAAGCTGCCGCGCGTGCCTTCCAGGGCATCTCTCAGGTAGATTCCCGCCATGCCGTTGGAGCAGTCGATGACCACGCGCAGTGCGGAGAGGTCCGAGCGGAACCGGGCCAGGTGCGCCACGTAGTCCGCGCGGATGGGAAGCTGGCGCACGCTCCCCGGCACAGCCGCAGGCTTCGGCAGGACATTGCGGCGCACACTTTCTTCGAGCTGCGCCAGGCCCGTATCGTAGCCCACGGGAACGGCCAGGCGCCGGGAGACTTTCAAGCCATTGTACTCCCGGGGGTTGTGGGATGCGGTGATCATGACGCTCCCCTCCATGCCGTAGAACGCAGTGGCAAAGTACACCGCCGGCGTGTCGCACAGCCCGATATCCGAGACGTCGCAGCCTGACTCTGTAAGACCGCGGGTGAGCGAGCGAAAGATCTCCTCCGTGGAGAGCCGCACGTCCCTGCCCACCGCAATGTGGCGCGCCTCCAGGAGCGCCGGCAGGTAGCGGCCGATTGCATACGCAGTGGCGCTGTCCCATTCCGTGCCGTAGATTCCGCGGATGTCGTAGGATTTGAAGATGCTCATCCGGAAGAATGTAATCCGGCCGGGCACCGCCTGCAATCCCGGATGCGCGACGGGCGGGCGCGCGGAACATCGCTGTACAGTGCGTTTGTTTTTTATTACCCTGAAATTCATGGCACTGCTTGCGTTCACGATCAAGCCCAACATCCCCGCAAAGCTCAAGCCCCTCGAGGAGCTGGCGCGCAACTTGTGGATCAGCTGGAACTACGAGGCCATCAGGCTCTTCATGCGCCTGGACTACGACGCCTGGACCGCGTCGCGGCAGAATGCCGTGCGCATGCTGGGGCTTGTTTCCCAGGACAAGCTGGAGCGGGCTGCCGTGGACGACTCCTTCCTCGCTGCGCTGGAGTCCGTGTACGCAAAGTTCATGCGCTACCTCGGGGCGGAGCGCTGGTACAAGGGGGGACCTGACGCGATAGCCTATTTCTCCATGGAATACGGCCTGGACGTGTCGCTGCCGGTGTATTCCGGCGGCCTGGGAATGCTTTCTGGAGATCACATGAAGACCTCCTCCGATCTCGGGCTGCCCCTTGTGGGAGTGGGGCTCCTCTACCGCCAGGGGTACTTCCAGCAATACCTCAACATGGACGGGTTCCAGCAGGAGTCATATCCGGAGAATGACTGGTACAACATGCCGGTCACCCTGTGCCGCGATGCAAAAGGAACCCCCATCTCCGTGCAGATCGAGCTGGGCCCTTCAGCAGCAACGGCATGGATCTGGCAGGTCAAGGTCGGCAAGAACCTGCTCTACCTTCTGGACACGAATATCGAGGCCAATCCCCAGCCGCTGCGCCTCGTCACTGCGTCCCTGTACGGCGGGGACCGCGAAATCCGCATGCAGCAGGAGATCGTGCTCGGCGTAGGAGGCATCCGTGCCCTGGCCGCCCTCGGGATAAAAGCCGTCTGCATGCACATGAACGAGGGCCACTCCGCATTCCTCGGCATCGAAAGGATCCGCCAGCTCATGCGCGGCGGCAAGCTCACTTTCGCGCAGGCGTGGCAGTGCGTCTGGTCCACCAACGTGTTCACGACCCACACGCCCGTTCCCGCGGGCAACGAACGCTTCTCCCCCGACCTCATGGAGAAATACTTCGGCGAGATCGCGCGCGAGCTCGGCCTGTCCTGGAAAGAGTTTCTCGGCCTGGGCAGGGAGGACCCGCAGAACGACGGGGAGGAGTTCTGCCTTACCGTGCTGGCGCTGCGGCTTTCCGCCTACAATAACGGGGTGAGCCGTCTGCACGGCGAAGTTTCCCGCCAGATGTGGCACAAGATCTGGCCGTCCCTGCCAATGGAAGAGATCCCCATTACGCACATCACCAACGGCGTGCATCCGCGCTCGTGGATAACCCATGACATGATCGACCTTCTGGACCGCTACCTCGGCCCGGAGTTCTACGACACGCCCACCAACCTGGATATCTGGGACAGGATAGACCGAGTCTCCGATGAGGAGCTCTGGCGCACCCACGAGCGCCGCCGCGAACGGATGGTGGCCTTTGCCCGCATGCGCCTGCAGCAGCAGCTCGAGCGGAGGGGAGTCACGAATTCCGAGCTCTCCCGGAGCGCCAACGCGCTCAGCCCCTACGCCCTCACGGTCAGCTTTGCCCGGCGGTTTGCCACGTACAAGCGGGCGGACCTCCTGCTTTCCGATCCGGACCGGCTCATCCGCCTTTTGACAAACAACGAGCGGCCCATCCAGATGATCTTTGCCGGCAAGGCGCATCCTCATGACATGGCCGGCAAGGAGATCATCAAGAGGATCGTGCATTTCACGAGCGATCCCCGGGTGGCCAGCAGGATCGTTTTTCTCGAAGACTACGACATGACCATTTCCCGTTACCTCGTGTCGGGCAGCGACCTGTGGCTGAACACGCCGCGACGGCCCCTGGAGGCAAGCGGCACCAGCGGAATGAAAGCGGCCATGAACGGGACGCTCAATGTCTCCATCCTGGACGGGTGGTGGGACGAGGCGTATTCGACTCACATCGGGTGGGCCGTGGGCAGGGGGGAGGAATACGAGGACCACGCGCTGCAGGATGAAGTGGAAGGCGAGGCACTGTACGACCTGCTGGAAAGGGAGATTATCCCCCAGTTTTACAACCGGGGACCGGACGGCCTGCCGCGGGACTGGATCAGGAAAATGAAGGATTCCATGAGGGAGGTCGGCAAGCGGTTCAGCAGCCACAGGATGCTCCTGGAATACGCGGAGACCTTCTATCTCCCCGCCCTGGCCAATGCGCGGAGCTTTTCCCAGAAGAGCTTTGCCCTTTCACGGGAAGTGGCCGCCTACCTGGAGAAGCTCAGAGAGGCCTGGAGCTCGCTTCGCATCGAGTCGCTCAACTCGAGCTCCCAGTCCATCCTGACAATCGGAGACAAGATCTCCGTGGACGCGCGTATCTTCCTGGCCGGGCTTTCCCCGGATGAGCTCGGCGTGGAGCTGTATTACGGCGCGCTTTCCTCTCAGGGAGAAATCGAGGAGCCGCGGCGGCTGGAGATGAGCCCCTGCGGCACCGACGGTGGCAGCGCGATATACTGCGCCGAGGTGGTGTGCGACAGGACCGGGCGCCAGGGCTTCACGCTGCGCATCCTGCCGAAGCAGGGGGCGCTTGTGCATCCTTTCCTCCCCGGCCTGGTGAAATGGAGCTGATCCGAGAAGGTGAGCGGAGCCCCTCCGCCTCTATAGTCCCAGCAGGTGGTGGGTCACGGCAAATCCCTCGCCTGTAACAAGGAGGACGATCAGTGCCAGGGCCGGCAGGAAGTTGGCCGTCTTCAATTTCGCGAGCCCCAGCAGGTTGATCCCGATCATCATCACGAGCGCTCCGCCCACGCCGGTCAACTCTTTGAGAAGCGGCTCGCTGACCAGGGGCTTCAGCCAGCCGGCTGCCAGCGTGAGAATGCCCTGGTAGACAAGGACAGAGAGGGCGGAGAAGGCGACGCCGATTCCCATTGCCGCCGTGAACACTATGGACATGAAACCGTCCATGACCGACTTCGTGAAGATCAGGTCATAGTTGCCCTCCGCCCCCGCTTTGAACGAGCCGATGAGCGCCATGGCACCGACGCAGAACAGCACCGAGGCGTTGAGGAACCCGAAGGCGAAGTCTTTCCCTTCGTCCTTGTGTGCGAAAGTCCGCTTGAGGGTATTGCCCAGTGAAAGGATCCCCTCTTCGATCTGCCACCACGTCCCCAGTATTCCGCCGATGATGAGGGACAGCGCGAGGAACACTATTTTCGAGCTGTTCAGTGCCATCTGGATGCCAATGATCAGGGATGTGGCCCCCGCGCCGATGTACACGATGGACTTGAACGAATCCTTGATCCTGGCGTGAAGAAGCAGACCGACCATGGACCCGACAAGGACCGCGAGCGCGTTGACCACTGTTGCTATCATTGTGCGTGCAATCTATCGGTTTTGCCCGTCAGTGGGAAGAGAACGGGGTCCCTCAGCGAGAAACTCTCTTCCTGATCCGGCAGAACCTGCCGGGTCTTGTACGGCCGGGCCAAAACTCCTAATCTCTCACCTGCCATGAGAGCAGGGATTCCGCGGAGTACCGCGATGCGGCCGATTGTCCTGTCACTTGTCCTTTTCATCTCCGTCCTTGCGCGCGCATCCGCGGATGACTTCGACCCGACCCGTTTCATCGGACTGGACATCCCCGCCGCGGTGGCTGCCCTCGGGCTGCCCCAGCAGATGTTCACCTGGAGGGGCGCCGAGGAACGGGAGGACAACGTCGTCTTCTACTATCCCGACTTCCTCTACCTGTTCTGGTACAAGGACAGGGTATGGCAGGTGAGGTGCGACCGTCGGTTCGCCTCCACGGTCTTCGGGCTCACCCTCGGGGCCTCCCGCGAGCAGGTGGAGCGCACGTCCCTGCGCACTCTGACGCCGAACGGCGACTCACTGTACTTCGACCTGGGCGATGGGAGCTTCCCCCTTCGCGTGCGGCTGGTGTTCACCGCGAGCGTCCTTTCCGATCTGTATGTATACAGGAGCGATTTTTGAGGGATCGCACGAGCATCTGCCTCTGCCTGGCGGCGGAGTCCATTGAAGAGGACCTTCGCATTGCGGAGGAGCATCGCGGGAGATTCGACCTGCTGGAGCTGCGGGTGGACCGGCTCAGCGCCGGGGAAGCAGGTCTGGCCGGCAGACTGCCGGCTCGTGTCGGATCCCCGGTCATCCTCACTCTCCGCCGCACACGCGAAGGCGGGAAGTTTGGCGGGAGCGAGCAGGAGCGGCACGCGCTCCTGTCAAAGCTTGCGGTTTCTGGATTCGCCTATATCGACCTGGAGGAGGATTTCGACGCGTCGGATCTCGAGGCGCGAGTGACCGGCAGGGGAGGCCGGGTAATCCGGTCCATGCACGACTTCACCGGTGTGCCCGCCGATCTCGCCCGGCGGGTGACGAGCCTGGCGCATCACCCCGGTGAGATCCCGAAAGCCGCCCTTCTGCCGAAAAATGCCGCTGACCTCGTGCGCCTGCTTGCCGCCTTCACGGATCTCGAGGGTGTGGAGAAGATTCTTCTCGGCATGGGAGACACGGGCTTCCCCACGAGGGTGCTCGCACCCAGGCTGGGCTCGTTCCTCTGCTATACGTCTGCTGCCCGCGCGCAGGCAGCCCCCGGCCAGGTGGATCCGCTGACACTTGAACGCACGTACAATTTCCGCTCAATCACGCCGCGCACGCAGGTCTATGGTGTCATCGGCAGCCCGATCATGCACTCGCTGTCCCCGCTCATCCACAATCGCGGCTTCGCCGCAATCGGGTTCGATGCAGTGTATCTTCCCTTCCTCGTGGACGACCTGGACGGATTCTGGGCAGCCGCGGATTGCCTCGAGATAAAGGGCCTGTCCGTGACCGTTCCTCACAAACAAGCCGTGATCTCCCGGCTTTCCGGGCGGGACCGGCTCGTTGAATCCACCGGCGCCTGCAACACGCTGACACGCGCGCAGGGGAAGGGACCCTGGCAGGGGACGAACACCGACGTGGAAGGTTTTCTTGCTCCGCTTCGCGCCGCCCTGGGGGGGGCGATACCGCGGGGAGTTTCAGCCACGGTGATCGGCGCCGGGGGCGCGGCGCGCGCGGTCGTTCACGCGCTGAAGGCAGCGGGCGCGCGCGTCCTGGTGCTCAATCGCAGCGCCGAGCGAGGCCGGGAGCTGGCCGAGGCATTTTCCGTGTCACATGCAGGGCTGGATGAGCCGGGTTTTCTGCAGGCACGGGACTTCGGCGATCTCATTGTGCAGACCACGAGCGCGGGCATGTCTCCGAACATCGCGGCGGATCCTGCGCCCGGTCTCGCCTTCAGCGGCAGGGAGATCGTCTATGAGCTCCTCTACGCGCCTCCCACCACGGTATTCCTTCAGAGAGCCCTCGCCGCGGGGTGCCGGGTTGTACGCGGCAGGAAAATGCTCGTGGGCCAGGCAATGGAGCAATTCCGCCTGTTTACCGGATCTACATACCCGGCTGACTTGAGGGCTGAGCTCGAGGCAGATATGGATTGAGAATAAATTCACGATATACAGCTTGACTCTTTTTTCATTCCCCGTATTAATATGCAACCATTAAATAGAGAGGAAACAAATGGCGCATAAGAAACTGTTCATTCCCGGACCCACCGAAGTACATCCCGAAATCCTCAAGGCCATGTCCACCCCCATGATCGGCCACAGGAGCGGGGACTACTCCGACCTGCAGAAGCGTGTCACGGAGAAGCTCCAGAAGCTGGCGTACACCGCCAACCCGATCCTGATCTCCGCCTCCTCGGGCAGCGGGCTCATGGAAGGCGCCATCCGCTGCTGTACGGCCAGGCGGGCCATCGTGTTCTCCGTGGGGACGTTCGGCAACAGGTGGTTCGAGATCGCGCAGGGCAACGGCGTCCCGGCTGACAAGCACGAGGTGGAGTGGGGCAACGGTCTCACCGCCGACATGATCGATCAATATCTTTCAACCGGGAAATACGACTGCGCAACCCTCACGCACAGTGAAACCTCCACGGGTGTGATGAACCATCTTGCGGAGCTTGCTCCCGTGTTCCGCAAGTACCCTGACGTGGTCTGGTGCATCGACGCGGTCTCCTCGTTCGGAGGCGTCAAAATAGAGACGGATGCCCTGGGCGTCGACGTCATGGTGACATCCAGCCAGAAGTGCCTGGCTCTCCCTCCCGGCCTCAGCCTGGCCACGCTCTCCCCCAAGGCGGAGAAGCGTATGCAGTCTGTGAAGAACCGCGGCTACTATTTCGACTTGCTGCAGCTTCTCCAGTTCATCCGGGAAAAGAATTTCCAGTACCCGTCCACCATGAGCATCTCCCATCTCTTTGCCCTTGATGTGCAGATGGACAGGATCCTGAAGGAAGGAATCGATGCGCGGTTCAAGCGTCACGACAAGATGGCGAAGAGGGTGCAGGATTGGGCAAAGAAGTACTTCGCCCTCTACCCCGTGGAAAAATTTGCCTCCACGACCGTGACCTGCATCAAGAACACGCGCGGCATTTCGGTGGCGGACCTCAACAAGGAGCTGGGAAAGCGCAACCTCGCCCTCTCCAACGGTTACGGCAAGCTCAAGGAGCAGACATTCCGCATCGCCCACATGGGAGACCTGCAGATGAGCGACATCGACGAGCTGCTGGCCGCCATCGAGGACATCCTCAAGCTGAAGTAGTCGTCACGCATTCCATTCCGGCAGCCGACGCGTACGCGCGTGCTGTGAGACGCGTACGCGCGTCCTTTTCGGCCGCCGGAG
>CAYTGX010000075.1:0-9285 GCA_964437385.1 uncultured Spirochaetaceae bacterium | reverse complement strand
GACGCGTACGCGCGTGCTGTGAGACGCGTACGCGCGTCCTTTTCGGCCGCCGGAGCGGGAAAAAAACTTGCGCGCTCCGCGATGCCCGACTATACTTCAGGCCATGGAGGAGCTGAAATCCTGTCTTTTCTGCGGCAAAAGCGTGGACACGACGTACCAGTACTGTCCTCATTGCGGCTACGAGTTCGGGCAGGGTGACGAGTGCGCTGGTTTCGTGGAGGAATCAACCGGCGAGCTGATTGCGACCGGTGAGGAGGATTACCTCCTGCGCCTCCGCACGCTCCAGGAGCTCCTCTCCGACATGGAGAGGGAGCTCGATCTCATCATCAGGACCTCTTCAAAAGATCCTTAATCACGCTCCGGTCATCGAGAAGCGAGCTGAGACTCCGGTTGTAGTGCAGCCGGTAGATGATCCGGGCAAAGAGGTTTGCCACGTCCGCGCTGAGGTACCATTCCCTGCCCAGGAGTGTATCGTCGTGGAACACGGCGTTGGTCCCGATGACGCGGCTGAACAGGCCCTCTTCGTGGGCCTTCTGGAATACGTCGATGGTTTCGGGTGTGGTGAAAAACGGCAGACTGATTGCGCAGATGTTTTCCCGCGCCCCCGCCTCCTTCAACACGCGCATGGCCTTGATCAACGTGCCCCCGGTCCCCAGCATGTCGTCGCAGAGAAACACCGTCTTCCCCGCCACCGAGCCCAGGAGCTTCATATCCGTAATGTTGCCGCGGTCCACGCTCCGTGCCACCCGTGAATAGTCCCGTTCCTTGTAGAGCATGCCCAGGGACTTTCCGAGGATGGACGCGTAGAACTTGCTCCTGTCCACTGCTCCCGTGTCAGGGGCAACCACGACCAGGTTCTCGTCCTTCAAATCCGTGACGGTGGAGAGCATCTTCAGTATCTGGTATGCGCCGTGGAGGTTCTCCAGCCGGACATGATTGAAGCTGTTTTCGATCTCCTTGGAATGGATGTCCAGGGTGATGACGCGCGTCACACCGAAAGCCTCGAGGATCTGCCCGAGACGCGCCGCGGAGAGGCTCTCCCGTCCCTTCTTCTTGTGCTGGCGTGAATACGGAAAGGTCGGCAGGACCACGGTCACCTGGAGGGCTCCCGCCTGGAGAGCGGCGTCCACGGTCACCAGGAGACAGAAGATGTGATCGTTCACGGAGAGGATCTGGGGGGAATCCCCGTTCTGGAACTGGAGCGGGTAGCGGTTTGCCACGTCCTGCACGACATAGATCTCGGTGTTGCGCACCGAGGTGAGGATCTCCGTCTTGACCTCGCCGTTGGGAAACCGCGTGTACTTGGCCGGCACGAGAAACGTGCGCGAACGGTGCTGGTCTACCGGCTCATCCAGATCTCCCGAAGAAGGCTGGATGTCTGTGGCGAGATTGATCTGCCGGACCACCTCGGCCCGCGGGAGCTTGTACAGGCGGCTCAGCTTTGCCACCCGATCGTGGAGCTTCTCCGACGCCATGGCCTCGAGCTGGGCGTAGATCTTCTGGGCAAAAATCATTCCCCCGGGGCAGGGGAGAATCCCTATTTCGGACTGGCTTGCATCAGGCATGGGCGGCCGTGAAATAGGAGACGGTTCGTGCGAGGCCCTCTTCCAGGCTGACGGCGGGTTTCCAGCCGAGCACGCGTGCGGCCTTCGTGATTTCCAGACAGCTTCTCCTCAGGTCCCCCGGCCGGGGTCCGGCCCGCGTGTACTTCAGCTCCTTCCCCATGATCCTGGAGATGGCCGCCAGGAGCTCGCGCGTCCTGACCATGCGGCCCGTCGCGATATTGACCGCCTCTCCCGCCGCCTTGTCCAGCGCCAGGAGGCTCGCCCGGGCAACGTCCTCCACGTACGCGTAGTCCCGCGCCATGCCGTCCGGCTCATCCGGATACGCGTTGATCGTCGGCACCTCGCCGCTCAGCAGCCGGTTGATGAATATTGCAACCACGCCTGCTTCCCCGTGCGGGTTCTGCCGAGGTCCGAACACGTTCGAATAGCGCAACGCCGTCCACGAGAGACCGTGCTGCTCCGCGTAAAAGCGCAGGTAGTGCTCACCGAGGAGCTTGTGGATGGCATAAGGGGACTGGGGAGCAGGCGGATGGTCTTCAGGGATGTGCTCCAGGTTCGTGTCCCCGTAGATCGCACCCCCGGAAGAGATGAAAATGAACTTCTTCACGCCGTGCCTGCAGCTGGCCTCCAGGACATTCAACAGCCCCAGCGAATTGGTCCTGGCGTCCAGAAGGGGGTCGCGGACAGAGACCACCACGCTCATCTGCGCCGCATGATGATTCACCACATCCGGCTTTTCGATCTGAAAGACCTTCTCTATCTGCGGAGAGCCGATATCCATGAGATAAAAAGTCGATCCCTTCGGGAGGTTTGCAATCACCCCCGTGCTCAGGTCATCCACGATCACTACCTGGTGACCGGCGGCGAGGTAGGCGTTCGCCACGTGCGATCCTATGAATCCCGAGCCTCCCGTCACCAGTATTTTCATGGCCAGACTGTAACATCGGCCCTCGGAGGGGGTCAATAAGCAGGGGCATCCGCGGGTGCCCTTTTTCCACGAAACTTTGATCTCCAGAGTGCCGATCATCATATAGAGCAGGAAAAGAAGAGGGAACGGGCGTTGAGGAAACCATTACTCCTCCTTTATATCTCATTGGCGGTGGCTGCTGCGTTCGGCCAGGTGAGCTTCTCAGGTCTGGACCTGTCCACCGCGGACAGGCTTCTTTTCGCTGCCACCACGCAAGCCCCTGACATCGGCTCCTTCGATACTCTTTTCCTTGCCGACGTCGGCACGAAGCGCATGCGCCAGCTCACGTTCTTCCCCGAGGACATCCGGCTCATACAGGAAAACGAAGCGCTGCAGATCCAGAACAGATTCGGGGTCTTCCGCTCCGCGCAGGGGTTCGGCAACATTGCGCCGCTTGCAATGTTTCCCTCGTTCGTGGCGGGAAGCCAGATCCAGGGCGGCAAGATCGCCCCCATGCAGACCTCCCCGGACGGCAGATACCTGCTTTTCCTCCGGGCACGCTCCCCGGCCCGAGGCGATCTGACCCTTCTGGACGTCGGGACCGGCGTTCAAACAATGATTTCGGAAAAGGTGGAGCTTTCTCTCCAGGAGCTGCCGGCGGTCTGGTCGCCGGATTCGCGGTTCATCGTGTACGCCAAGGCCTCCAGCCTCTACTACTATTCGCTGGTCCAGCTCCTGGAGAAGCGCGTACTGGCGGAACCTCTTCGGAAGATGGGTGAAGGCACAATCGCGAGCATCCGATGGTCCCGGGACCGCAGCCTGTACTACATCTCGGGGGTCATTGTCTACGAAATCAATCCCAGCGAGCTTTTCACCCGCGCGCTGTACGCCGGTTTCCTCAAGATCGGCAAAATTGACGGGAAGATCCCGTTCGAATTCGATCCCAATTTCGATTCGTTCTGGATTTCCCCCGATGGGAAGAACCTCCTCCTCAACAAGGGAGGGAGAAACATCTTCCTCTACTACCTGACCCTGGGAGACTTTCACGCCTCGGGAAATCCTTTGACGCTTCCGTACCTCTTCCTGCCTCGCGACACCATGGTGCGCAAGGTGCTGTGGTCCGTCGGCAATATCGTCACCATGCTGTGCGAGACGCGGGACGCAGGCACGCGCGGCACGGCTGTGTACCGGCTCATGCAGGACGCGCAGGGCGTGTACGCCGCCTTCCAGCAGACCGCGGACAAGGACGTGCGCGACATCGTGCTCTCTCCTGACGGAAACCTTGCCGCGCTCATGGGCTCCGACGGGGTGTCCTGGAAGAACTATGCAACCTGGCAGGACAAGGGAAAGATGACGCACCCACGCCCCCTGCACGTCCTGTGGCTGGGGGATGAGGAGCTCCTGGTCGCGGGCGCCGCGTACACCGAGCGATATTCACTTGATACAGGGGCCTCGACCATGATGGCCCTTTCCCAGCCCGGTGAGTTCGGTCATTCCAGCGAGACGACCGGCGGTGAATCTGCCGGAGCCACTCTCGGGTCACAGGGAGGCACTCTCGGGTCGGGCACCGCGCCCGCGCGGGTACTGACAAGGCTCAAGGACAAGGTCTTGGTCTTCGACGAGTCAGCCGGGGGATGGAAAAACGCCGGCACGTACGCCGTGCGGGAAAAAAGCTCCGTCTCCAGCAATTATCGCGTCTACCTGGAGGGCTCCGTGCGGGGCAGCTATGCGAGCCTGGTCATGGTGAGGGAAGCAAAGGGCTTCGGCACGACCCCCCTGTTCCCGCCGGAGAGCACGGTCTACGAGGCATATCCAAGGACGAGCGAGCCGGTGGACTTCAAGAACTTCATACACGGCGCGCAGCTCCGACGCCGCGAGGTGAGCCTCGTCTTCAACGCCATTGACTCGGCGGAAGGCCTCATGCCCATCCTCAATACCCTTTCCACGTACAGGATCCGCGCCACGTTCTTCGTGAACGGAGAGTTCATCCGCCGCTATCCCGACCTGGTCAAGGAGATCGCCGATTCCGGTCACGAGGTCGGCTCTCTCTTCTACGCATATTTCAACATGACCGATTCCCGTTTCGCCGTGGACCGGACCTTCGTCAAGGGAGGGCTCGCCCGCAATGAAGACGACTACTTCGCCGCCACGGGGAGGGAACTTTCCCTCTTGTGGCACGCGCCGTATTACATTGTGAACTCGGAGATAATCGCGGGGGGCTCGGAGATGAATTATACCTATGTCGGACGAGACGTGGATTCGTACGACTGGGTGTCCGCATCCGAGTCCCTGGACGGGCGGGGCATCTATCTTCCGGCGGCAGACATTGTCGAGCATATCGTGGCGGAAAAAAAGCCTGGCTCCATCATCCCGCTGAGGGTCGGAGTGGGCGAGGCCAGGCGGGACGACTACCTGTTCCAGAGGCTTGATCTGGTAATCAATGAGCTTGCCCGGCGGGGGTACGAGATCGTCCCGGTCTCCTCGCTGATCGAGCATGCCCGGTGACAGGGCGGAAGGAAAGGGTACGAGGGTGAACGCGAACGATCCGGTGAATGCCTACAAAGAGATCCAGATCAAGACGGCCAACCAGATACGCCTCATCGTGATGCTCTATGACGGAGCCATCAGGCATATCAACCTGGCGCTGGATGCCTTTGGCGAAGGACACAAGCGCTACGACACGGTCAATAGTCACGTCATCGCGGCCCAGGACATCCTCTCCGAGCTCATGTCCGCCCTCGATTTCGAGAAGGGGGGCGTCCTTGCCAAGAACCTTTTCAGCCTGTACTCGTTCATGACGCGCCGGCTGCTCGAGGGAAACCTGCAGAAAGACACGGCGCCCCTGGCGGAAGTGAAAAGGCTCCTCGGCGAGCTGCGGGATGCGTGGGACGAGATCTCCACGCGTAAAGGTCTCGAAGAAAACGTCAGCCCGACAACGGGCGTCAACATTGCCGGCTGAACCTTGCACGAATACCGCCGAACTGCGCGGAGTACGCGCGAACGCGGCAGCGTGCAGTTCGGCAGCCGCGCACTCCGCGCGTCTGAACAAAAGGGAGGGATTTGAACAATGAACGAGACGACACAGAAAATCGCGATCCTGAAGCGCCTGCGGGAAATGCTCCTGCGCCAGAGAGAGAAGTTCCAGGCCTACCTGTCTCTCCTGGAGCACGAGGAAACCTCCATTCGAGACGGCGAGCCGGAAAAGCTCCTCGTCCAGGCCGAGATGGAGCAGGCGATCATCGCGGAGATCTTCACATTGAAGAAAGTGATCGAGCCATTGGAGACGCTGTACCTTGCCGCCTACCCCCGGACCGAGTCCACCGTGCCGCGGCTGAAGTCAACTCTGGACGCCATGGCCCGGCAGGTGATCACCCACAACGCGTCCAACCGCAACCTTCTGAAAGCGCGCATGAACGATCTGCGCCAGGAAATCAGCTCCCTTCGCACCTGGCCGAAAACCGCGTCACCGTTCGCGGAGGTCGTCCCCAGTCTCATTGATATCACCACATGAGCCACGAGCTGTACCTCATTGATGGCTACAGCGTCATCTACCGGGGATATTTCGCGTTTCTGAAAAAGCCCCTGCTCAATCCCCAGGGCAGGAACAGCTCGTCGGTGTTCGTTTTTTTTCGCACGCTCTTTCAACTCCTGCGGGACCGCTCTCCTGGGTACCTCGCGGTTGCCATGGACTCGAGGGTTCCGACGTTCCGCCACGAGCGCTATGCGGAGTACAAGGCCACCCGGCAGAAAGCCCCCACCGATCTGCACGCCCAGGTGCCGGTGATCGAGGAGATCCTCGCCGCCCTGGGTGTTCCCTGCATCCGCGCGGACCGCTACGAGGCGGATGACGTCATGGCCACCCTGGCGGAGGCATGCAGGGCAACAAAGCGCCCTGTCTGGATCCTTTCCGGAGACAAGGACATCCTCCAGCTCATAGGAGGAAACGTGCGCCTGCTTGCGCAGGAGCGCGGGACAACCGACCTGGAAGAATACTCCCGCGAAAAAGTCTTCGAGGCCAGGGGAGTGTATCCCGAACAGATCGTCGATTTCCTCGCCCTGACGGGCGATTCTTCCGACAACGTGCCCGGAGTCGCCGGAATAGGGGAAAAGACGGCGCAGAAGCTTCTCGCCCAGTTCGGGAACCTGGACAGTATCTACGCGAAGCTCGATGAGGTTGCCCCAGTGTCCCTGCGCACCAGGCTGGAGACAGGCAGGGAATCGGCGATGCTTTCCCGCGAGCTGGTCACTTTGAAGCGCGACGTGCCGGGTATGCCCCCCATAGATGAGCTGCAGGTGCCATTGCTCAGGACCGAAGCGGCCATTCCCCTTTTCGAGAGGGAAGGGATGAAGACGCTCGTCACCGAGCTGGGAGGAATAGCGCGCGCAGCGTCCGCGCCCGCTCGCGGGGCAGCCCCCGCGCCTGCGCCGCAGGAAGCTGCAGCGCCGCAGACAGCTCCCGCGGACACAACCCCGGTTCAGGCGGTCATGTTGAAAAGCACGGTGCCCGGCACCTACGCGGCCGTGACGAACCTCGCCGAGCTGGACGCCTGGCTCGACCGGGCGCGCACAGCGGGGCTGTACGCTTTCGCGGTGCAGACCGACGGTACCGACGAGATGAACGCCCCGCGCCTGGGCGTCTCACTGTCAGTGGGGGAGGGCCAGGCCTGCTACGTGCCCTTGAAGGCGTCCGGGGTGACGTGCCTGCCGGAGGAAACGGTCAGGCAGCGGTTCGCGAGGCTCCTGGAGGACCCGGGCCCGCGCCTTGTCGGCCAGAACGCGAAATATGATTACAAGGTGATGCGCCGGTGGGGTGTGAAGCCGGCCCACGTGCATTTCGACACGATGATTGCCGCGTGGATGCTGGAAAGCGACGAGGGGGCATACGGGCTTGACCGCATGGCCGAGAAACGCCTGGGGTTCCGTATCAGGCCGTACACGGAGCTTGTCGGCAAAGGCCAGACGCTCGCGGACCTGCCCCTCCAGCAGGTGACGGACTACGCGGCGGAGGACGCTGACATCACGCTGCGGATGTACCACCTGCTCGCAAAGGATCTGGAGAGCGAGGGACTGGCCGAGATTTTCCGGGACGTGGAGATGCCCCTTCTCGAGGTGCTTGCCGAGATGGAGCTCGCCGGCATCCGCATCCTCTCCGCCGAGCTGGCCGCGTACGGCCGGGAAATGGAAGTGAGCCTTGCGCAGATCGAGGCGGAGATCTACGCGCTGTGCGGCCGGAAGTTCAACATCAACTCCACGCGCCAGCTCCAGGAAATCCTCTTCACCTGGCGCAATCTCACCCCGGTGAAAAAGACGAAGACCGGCTTTTCCACCGACGTGGACGTGCTGGAGATTCTTGCCGCGCAGGATCCTGTGCCTGAGAAGATCCTGGCGCACAGGAAGCTCACCAAGCTCAAATCCACGTACGTGGATGCGCTGCCCCTGCTCGTCAATGAGCAGACAGGCAGGCTGCACACGCACTACGTGCAGACCGGCGCTGCCACGGGCAGGCTTGCCAGCAAGGATCCGAATCTCCAGAACATCCCGATCCGCGAGGAGGAGGGCAGGCGCATCCGGACCGCGTTCGTGCCTGCCCCCGGCATGCGCTTCATCAGCGCTGACTATGCGCAGATCGAGCTGGCCATCCTGGCCTACCTTTCCAGGGACCCCATCCTCCTCGAGGCATTCAAGGAGGGGAAAGACATTCACAGGCAGACGGCAGCATTGATTTTCGGCGTGACGGAGGACCAGGTCACACCTGACATGCGCAGGGTCGGCAAGACCATCAATTTCGGCGTGGTCTACGGAATGTCCGCCTTCGGGCTCGCGCAGGGCTTGCGGATTCCGCGCGCGGACGCCGACCGGTTCATCAAGACATACTTCCTGCGTTTCCAGGGCGTCGACAGCTTTTTGAAGGAAACCATCCGCGGTGCGGAGAAAACGGGGTACGTCCACACGATGTTCGGCAGGCGCCGACGGATTTCCACCATCAACAGCCGGAACAGAACGGAGAAGACCGCGGCGGAGAGGGTGGCCGTGAACTCGCCCATCCAGGGCAGCGCCGCGGACATCGTGAAGATGGCCATGGTGAAGCTGTACCACCGGCTGAGGCAGGAGAAGCTCGCTTCCCGCATTCTCCTCCAGGTGCACGACGAAATCATCCTGGAGGTTCCGGAGGAGGAGATAGACCGCACCGCCCGCATCGTGAAGGAAGTCATGGAGAGCGCGAGCGGGCACGACATCCCGCTGAAGGTCCACTGCGAGACAGGGGAGAGCTGGGGTGCGTTCCACTAGCGTACGCTCATGATCATCGGGCTGACCGGCAGGTATTGCGCGGGGAAAGACATGGCGGCTCGGGCGCTTGCATCGCGGGGGTACCGCATCATCGATGCGGATGCCATCGCCCATGAAGTGCTTGTGGATCGCGCCCAGGCGGTCATTGCGCAGTTCGGCCCGGGCGTGCGCACGGCGGAGGGCGGGGTCGACAGGCGAGCCCTCGGCCGCATTGTCTTCGCAGATCCCGCCGCCCGCAAGCGCCTGGAGGGCATCATGCACCCTCCCATCGTGGCGAGGATCAAGGAGCTCATTGCCTCTGACCCCGGCGACATTGTCATCAATGCGCCCCTCCTCCACCGGGCAGGTCTGCATCTGATCTGCAACGCGGTGCTCTTTGTTCGTGCCCCCGCCCCCCTGCGCCTGCTGCGGGCCATGCGGCGTGACTCCCTTTCACTTCGAGATGCATATGCGCGGATCCGTTCCCAGGACGACGTGCGTCCTCAATCTAATGGCTCGACGGTCGATACTTATAGTGTGCCCAAT
>CAYTGX010000074.1:0-22435 GCA_964437385.1 uncultured Spirochaetaceae bacterium | reverse complement strand
ACTACGAGGACGAGCGCGACCTGTGTGTTCCGAAGGCTGATCTGCTTCATAATCTAACGATAAAAATAGTGCATGTGCCACCACGTGTCAAGACGGCGCATTGCCTCATCAGAATCATCCTGAAACCGGGTCGTTGCCTGCGGACCAGAACCTTGACCAACAGTTGGATGCCTTGAAGGCGGCAGGCGCAGTTCGACGCGGGATCTCCTTGACATGAGTCAGCCCCTTTTCGACGACCATCTTCACAGCCTCGGCCTTCAGCTCAGCGCCGTATTTGCATTGTTCTTTCATCGTTTCCTTTTCGCCCAACTACCCCATGCTACCGTGTGCACCAAACTCAGGATAGGTCAGTTGGGGAAATGTCTGAGACGGTGCTGTTCAAGAGAACGCACCAGCGGCTTGCTCAAAGGGGCGTCGTTGCTGGACGAAAGCTGCGCTAACGGCTATCATGCTGCCCTGATACGAGTACGCTCAAAATGTGGCAGAGGATTTTCCACCGTCCCGACCGACGCAAAGTGTTTGTGGTTCACGGAAGGAATGAGAAGCTTCGAAGCGATTTCTTCGGCTTTCTCCGTGCCTTACGGTTGAATCCATTAGAGTGGTCCCATGCAATAAACCTAACAGGAAAAGCCTCACCATATATCGGCGAGGCGCTTGATGCGGCCTTTAAAAACGCGCAGGCAGTTGTTGTATTGCTTAGTCCGGACGACGAAGTAAGGTTAACAGAAGCTTTGTGGGCGCCGGTGAGAAAGACGAAGAAAAGAAGGTTAGGCGCCAGGCACGACCAAATGTACTGTTTGAGGCTGGAATGGCGCTGGGAAGGTACCCAGACCGTACCCTGCTAGTCGAGATCGGAAAAGTAAAGCAATTCAGTGACATATCAGGCTTGCACGTGGTAAGGCTCACGAACGCTCCCGAAAAAAGGCTCGATGTCGCGAACCGCTTGAGAAGGGCGGGGTGCTCCGTTTCTACCGAAAGTGCCGATTGGACCAAGTCCGGTGATTTCGACTATGAGACACCTAACGTCGAGTCAGGTCCGTCACCAGCGATGGCAATAGGCAACGACGCCGATCCGGCGTGGCAGATCTTCGGCAAAAAGGGTAGCGGTACATACGAGTTCAGCACCCCGAACGGAATCGCGCTAGATGAGCGTGGACGCATCTACATTGCGGATGATGGCAACAACCGGATCGTGCGCATGGATGATATGAGGGGCACTAACTGGACTACGTTGGGCGGCACACAGGGCAGAGATCAAAACCAATTCTGCCTTCCGACAGGAATTGCGGTGGATGGAAATGGTCGTATTTACGTAGCGGATGAAGGCAACAACCGGATCGTATTTGTAAGTGACATTACCGGCGCTGGATGGAAATCGTTTGGCGTTCCGCCTGCCAGCCAGAGCTGCCCCGCCGGAGTTTGGGTGGACGCAAGCGGGCACAACATCTATGTCGCTGACTTGACTTGTGGCCACATAGGGCTGATGAATGACATTGCGGGAACGGGATGGAGGACTTTTGGAAATAGGGGCGGTGCGGAAAATCAGTTCAATAACCCATGGGGAGTAACATTAGGTCCAGCCGGCCATATCTATGTCGCAGACTCGGGGAACAGCAGGATCGTGCGCATGAATGACATCGAAGGAACTGGGTGGACTACAATTGGAAGTTTGGGGAGTGGCATCAATCAGTTTTCCCAGCCACCGGGAATCGCGGTTGATGCGCTCGGGCGGATATACGTGGCTGACTACGCCAACAATAGGATCGTCCGTATGAATGACATGGACGGAACTGGGTGGACTGTTTGTTTGGGCAAAGGAAATGACCGATTCAGAAGACCGAATGCGGTGGCGCTAGATGCCGGAGGGTATGTCTATGTCACGGATCAGGATAACAATCGAATTGTTCGTTTTATGATGCAATAGAAGCGATTGAGGGCGCGCAGGTGAAAGACGAAATGTTCAAGGAGGCGGATTCATTAGCGAGGAATGATCGAACAGAGAAAATCGCGGAGCTACTTCAGTATGTATCGTCTGCGGTACTCGCTTTGGGGGGCTTGCTTAGCAGCCTAATGGGAGGGGTCGCGGTCGAGCACAGATTTGAAAGAGTGGCAAATTTCTTGATGAAGTTGACAATTGAAGTGCATCGACTTGACGGTGTTTCCGACGAGTACATCCGCTCCGAGGATTTTGAAGACATATTCTCCGAAACGCTAACGCGAGCAGCAAAAGAGCGGTCAGATGAAAAGCGCGCGATCTTTGGGACTTTCCTGAAAAGTGCTATTGCGCGTCAGGTGTCCTATGAAGAGTACTTGCAGGCACGAATCGCTCGGTTTCTTGAGGACTTGCTTCCTGCAGATTTCGTCGTGCTCTCGGCGTTCGCTCAGGGACCCGGAACTGAAAATTCGATGTCTCCAATGCAAACCGTCCAGCAACGAACCAATGGACTAACGAAAGACCAAGTTATCGAAATCGTCGAGCACTTGAATCGTCTCGGGCTCCTTAGCATTGATCGAAATGGGTTGATGGTGATGATGACTGCGCAAGGGGCACTTGATCTTGAGCACTGGCTCACTCCTGTCGGGAGGCGCTTCCTATCACACTTACGGTAACGGAGGTGCTGGGACTCCAGACCGTCGCCCTTGCCAGACAGTGTAGATCTGGGCAAAATAGCACGGGAAAGTAATCATGGCCCGACCGTACTTCTCTCAGCGCAAACATGGGGTGCAGCCGCTGACCCTTGATCAGATGAAATCTCTATTCCTCGGGATAGTAAACTCGTGTGAGCGCAACGGGTTCCTTCAGGAGCAGTTCGGAAGGGAGAACGACGACGGCGACTATCGGGGTGGCAAAGTCGAAGATGTTCCGGCGTACTTACTTCTCCATCTGCGAAAGTCCAACCTCTGGCCCGTGAAATATCGGATGGATAGTTATACCGAAGATGACGTATTTGATATGATCGAACTTTTGTACCGTCACGTCTCAAAGGGGATACTCAACGAGGGCGCTGTCTTCTTCGACGACTATGGCCATTTCGACAAACAGGCTGGACAGGCTGAGTTTAGGGCACGGGTTAACGAAGTACTCTCTGCCTATGGCGATGGATTCGAGCTCTCGCCGGACGCAGAAGCGGAAGTATTTCAGCTCAGCGAAGAGGGACTGAGAGAGTTGCTGGCCGTTCCCGTACCAACAGAGGACGAACGAATCAAAGCGAAAGTGGATAGTGCGGTATCACGCTACCGGAGCCGCCATTCCAATATAGCCGAGAGAAGAAACGCGGTGCGAGACCTCGCCGATGTTTGCGAGTTGCTGAATCCGATGATCAAGAAGTCCATGACACGGAAGGACGAGGACGGGCTATTCATCATCGCAAACGGGTACGGCTTTCGCCATCACAACGACATTCAAAAAACGGACTACGGCCCCGAGTGGCTGTCGTGGTTCTTCTACCTGTACCTATCCACGATTCACTTGTTGCTGCGCGTCATGAACCGAGAGAAAGCGGCTCAAGCTTCGGCCCCTGATTTCCCCGAGTGATAATGAGCAGCTGCTTTGGCCCTATGCGTTTTTTTGAACACGATCCGGTAGCCCAGGGCGAGCGTCAGAGCCTTCAGCGTTGTGTACTCGATGTTCTTTCGCTTGCCCGACTTGATCCCTTGCACGACAGTTGGCGACACTGAAGCACGTGAGGCCAGGGCGCGCACGGACATCTCCTGCTCGGCCATCTGTTTGGCCAGGAATTCAGACACCTCGAGCGCCGCAGACTCTTTCTCGAAGGCTGCCCGAAATGCTGCGTCCTTCATTTCATGATCGAGAGTGGTCTCGCCCTTGTTCTTTCTCATATCTAACCTTCCTCAAGATTCTTCAAACACTCCAATCGCAATTTCTCTGCCTTTGCTATCTCCTGTTGGGGCGCCTTGTCTCCCTGCTTCTGATAGGCACTTACTATGACGATCCTCCTTCGCTTCACAAAGAAGCAGAAGAAACGGTGGGGCTGCGGTTTGAACACATACAGCTTCTTCGTTTCCTGCCTGAACTTTGTTGTGTCATAGATCCGGCCCACATCGGCCATGCGCTTGAAAAGCGCCACTGCCTTCGCCCGATCGGTCACACCCAACCCTTGATAATAGTCCCGTGCTTGGCAGCTGCCGTTAGAGGCAACGCCCCATAGGATCGCAAAACACTCACCCTCGTATATCACCAACGCATCTTTTGCCATATCCTGCCAACTTATCTGAATGATTGTTATTTCTGCTTTGGTTCCATATCGAGTGTACCACGATAGTGACACAGAGTCAATTGAAAAAACTGTCTTCCTGGAGTGCCATCACGCTCTCCGCAACGTTATGAAGACGTGGTCTGCTCGCGAGCCGTTCAGGACTGAGGGCCCCGCCACCGTGGGATGCGTGTGAGAATTCCTTCATCCCCCAGTGCCGCCGAGAAGTCCTTCAGCGCGGGCAGAGCGCCCTGCCACTCCAGGTCCGCAAGTTCCTCCGACAGCGGAACGTCGGTGCGCAGGGTTGCCAGACGGCGGTACAGCAAGGCCTCCTCACGACGGGTGCCCAGACTCTCTATCAGTTTCACGGCGCGGCCGGGCGGAAGTCCAAGCTGGCCGGGGTCATCTGGAATCGACTCCAGGTGATCGAATCGAGACAGGACCAGGGATGCCGACTTCGCCCCCCACATCGGAATGCCGGGGTAGCCGTCTGCCGAGTCCCCTACTAAAGCCAGATAGTCCGGGATGGACCGCGGGCGCACGCCGAACTTGCCGACGACCCCCTGCTCGTCCAGCACGATGTCACGGCGGCGATCCCAGCACACCACCTTCGTTCCAGAAACGCACTGGGCCAGGTCCTTGTCAGGGGAGCAGATCACGATCTGCTCGACGCCGGGCTGGCTCTGGAACCGGGACGCACCGGCGGCCAGGGCATCATCCGCCTCGAACTCCACCATCGGCCAGACCACGATTCCGAGCGCTGCAACGGCCCTCTCCGCGAGGGGGAACTGGGCCAGCAGGGCCGGATCCACTCCTTCCCCTGTCTTGTATCCAGGGTAGAGCTGGTTGCGGAATGACTCCACGACGTGATCGAAGGCGCACGCCACGTGTGTGACGCCGGGCGTCGTCACCAGCAGGAGAAGGCTTCGGAGGAGTCCGGCGGTTGCACCGATCTCCTGGCCGTCAGGGGCTTTTCTTGAGGGAGCGCCGAAGTGGCTGCGAAACAGCTCGTACGTTCCGTCCACGAGATGGATTTTCATTTTATCCTGTTCAGCCCGAGGGCACGCAGCATCAAGCGGGAAAGCGGCTTGTCCGGCCTCCTGCGGCGCAGGTCGATGTGCAGCCCCAGTTTCTTTACGATGTCCAGACGGTAGGTCTCCACGAACTCGATCAGTGTCCCGTCCGGGTCCTCCACGTAGGCAAAGCGCCCCGCCGCGCCGTCCATGGTGAAATTGTCGCCGCTGTCCGCCGTGAAGGGGAAACCTGCGGCCTGGCAGTGAATCTTCAGCGCGTCCAACCCCCGCACGTCCAAGCAGAGATGAATGAACCCGGGGTCCCCCCAGAATCGATCAGCGAAGATCCGGCGCGGCGTCCTGTCCAGCGCCTGTACGAGCTCCAGCCTGCTCGAGCCGAGCAGGGGGCTGAAGGCGCCGCGGGCGGGCGCGCGGGGCTCCAGGAGCACGCGCCGCATGCGGGAAGAGCCGGCGCCCAGGTCCGCGAAGTCCTCGAACTTTCCTTCCTTGTCGTAGACGATGCGGTCATACCCGAGGAGGTCCCGGTAGAATGGGAGCGACCTGTCCAGCCGGGAGACTCCTATCATGCAGCCGCTGACGCCGCCTGTGGGTGAATGTCCTCTGCTCAGCCATTCAAGACCGTGGACAACTTGGAATGCCAGTCCCTGGGGATCGCGCAGATAAAAGACCGGCTCACCGGAAGGATCTGTCCGGGCAGGGCCCATGTCCGGCACGCCGGCGGCCTCCATGCGCGTGCGGGCATCCACCGGGTCCCGTGCCTTGATCCGGACGCAGCAGATGCCGAGGTCACCGGGCAGGACCGTGAAATCCAGCGGACGAGGCGTGCGCCTGGTATACTGCCAGATCTCCAGGCCCGCACCTCCCTGGATATTGACCGCGAGCAGCGCCCGTCTTTCCTGGGGAACCCCTCCGGTATAGGGAAGCATCAGCGCGGCCTGCCCTTTTTCTTCGAATACCCGCACATCGATGCCCAGCGCCCGGCCGCACCAGCCCACTTCCCGCGCGAAATCCTGGACGCCGACGCCGACCTGCTGAATCCCGCAGATGAGGAAATCCTGCATACTGCAATTCCTATCATGACAGCGGGACCCGGTCAATTGAACGCGCGGCGCGGAAGGAGTATGGTCTCTCCATGGCGGGAGATCCGATACGACTCACGTCCCTTTGCGCTGCCGGCGGGTGCGCGGCAAAAATGGGCCCCGACGCCCTGGGGCAGATCCTGCGCCCGCTCGCGGCTCTGTTCCCCGAGGGAAGCCGGCCCGAGATCCTCGTCGGACTGGACGCGGGTGACGATGCAGCCGTCTACAGTCTCGATGATTCGCGCGCGCTCGTCTTCACCGCGGACTTTTTCACACCCGTGGTCGACGACCCCTATGACTTCGGTGCCATTGCCGCGGCAAATGCACTGAGTGATGTCTGGGCAATGGGCGGGGAACCGGCCATTGCATTGAACATCGCGGGCTTCCCTTCGACCCTGCCCCCCGAGGTGATCGGCCTGATCCTTCGCGGCGGCGCCGAAAAGGCGCAGGAGGCCGGCTGCGTCCTCGTCGGCGGCCACACCATCTGCTCGCAGGAGCCCACCTACGGTCTTGCCGTGATCGGTTTTGTCGATCCTCGCCGCATGTTCGTCAAAACGAGCGTCCGGGCGGGCGACTGTCTTGTTCTCAGCAAGCCCCTGGGCGTGGGAGTGATCACCACGGCGCTCAAGCGGGGCGTCGCGACCGCGGAGGTCATTGCAGGTGCCGTCGGCTCGATGAAAAAGCTCAACCGCACCACGTCACGGATCCTCGCCGCGCACGGCGTGACGGCGTGCACCGACGTGACGGGCTTTTCGATACTCGGCCATTCTCTCGAGCTGGCCCGCAAGAGCAGGATAGGGGTGCGCCTGCGCATGTCACAGGTCCCCTTCATCGACGGGGCTCTTGCCGCGGGGGAGGCCGGTGCGTTTCCCGGGGGCACAAAGAACAATCGTGCAGCCTACGCGGCATCGGTCAGCTTCAGCCCTGAAATCTCCGAGCTCACGCGCAAGCTTCTGTTCAGCCCCGAAACCTCCGGCGGTCTCCTTGCCGCAGTCTCAGGGGTCGAAACGGAGCGCTGCGTCGCCGAGATCAGGGACGCGGGGATCAGCGCCGTGGTCATCGGGGAAGCAGACGCGGCGCTCCCTGGCGGCACCATCACTGTCGAGTAGGCTGCAGGGTCGCGGCGGCCGCAGCCGCCGCTCGCAGGCCGAAGCCGTCCCTGGTACGCGCGGCCGTCCCTATACCCGGGAGGATCGGGCGTGGCGGAATATCGAGTAGACAATCATTGCAATCACGGTGAAGACGTACGGCAGGGCCAGGATGAAATCCACCGGGACCTTGACTGCGCCCTGAGCATAGTTGGAGACGCTCTCTGCCAGGCCGAACACGAATGAAGCGATGAATATTCCCCACGGGGTCTTGTTGCCCAGGTAGATCGCCACCAGTGCGATCCATCCCCGGCCCGAGGAGATCTCGGGAACGAACGCGCCCAGCTCCATCGTGAGCATCGCACCCGCCAGCCCGCAGGTAAGGCCCGAGATCAGGATGCCGGCCATCTGGTATCTCCTGGGGTTGAGCCCGAGGGAGACGATCGTGCCGGCGTTCAGGCCCGTGCCCCGGAGGCGCAGCCCGAACGGCGTACGGTAGATGACAACCGAGGAGACCAGCACGATGGCCCAGGTGATATAGACGATCACGTTGTGTCCGAATAGAACGTCTCCCACAACCGGGACCTTCTGGAGAAACGCGGGCACGACGAGCGCGGGAAGCTTGGGGATGCCTGGGAACTGGATCACACCTTTCGTCTTGAAGAGCTGGAAGGCAAGAACGACTGTGAACCCGGAAGCGAAAAGGTTCGTCGCAAGCCCGGTGATGAACACGTTGGCGCGCAGGTACAGGGTGACAGCCCCGAACAGCCAGGCCAGGGCCATCGAACAGAGGATTCCCAGGAGTATGCCCAGGAGCAGGCTCCCGGTTGCCGCAGCACAGACGATGCTGAAAAAGGCGCCGCTCAATATGAGCCCTTCGAGGGCAATGTTGAGCATCCCGGCAAGCTCCGTGAAAAGGCCCCCGATACCGGCAAGGAGGAAGGGCGTCATGATGTCCACGGCGCTGTGGACCATGGGAATGGCAAACGGGGAATTGCCTGTCATGCCCTGCTCCGTATCCGCGTCAGGGAGTACAGGGCCCGGGCAGTGACGAAATAGAAGATGAATGACTGCGCGATTGCCGCGATCTCGAACGTGATGTCAGAGTTGATCATGGCCGCCTTGGCGCCCGCGTCGAGGTACGCGAACAGAAGCGCTGCGGGGATCACGCCGAGGGGATTGTTCTTCGCGATGAGCGCCACGGCGATCCCGTTCCACCCCATGCCGAAGGAGAAGCCTTCTATCGTGGCCCGGTATGTGCCGAGCACCATCAGCCCTCCCCCGAGCCCGTGCAGTGCGCCGCTTAGTATCATGGGAAGAACGAGGTATTTCGATACGTTGATCCCCCCGTAGCGGGAAAACTCGCGGTTCTGCCCGCACATCCGCATCTCGTAGCCCGCGCGGCTCTTATAAACGAAGAAAAACATGAGCAGGGCGGCCGCAAGCGCGAAAAACGCGCTGCTATTGAGCTTGGAAGGCGGAAAGATCCCCGATAGTCCGTAGTGCGCTCCAATGGCAAGTGTCGACTGAAGATTGTTCTTCGGATCGTCCAGGGGGCCGGTGATGAAGTAGTTCACCACGAGGACCACTGCGACGGACAGGAGGAAAGACGAGATCATCTCGTCCGTGTTCCATTTCATCCGAAGAAGCCCGGACACACCGGCGATGGCCCCGGAGAGCACCGCTGCCCCGGCAAGCGCGGAAAGCCCGCCCAGGAAACCGTTGGCCGCCGGCAGGGCCAGGCACACTGCCGTGGCGGCAAGACCCCCGGCGTAGATCTGCCCTTCCCCGCCGAGGTTGAAAACGGCGGCCTTGAACGCCACTGAAATTCCAAGTCCCGTGAAGACAAGAGGGACGGCGACGTTCAGCATGTTGCCCAGGTAATAGCTGTTCGTGAAGGCGCCGACGAAGAAGAAGTAAAGCGTCCGTGCCGGGGTTCTGCTCAGGACGAAGATGAGCACGACCACCAGGCCGAAGGACAACAGGAGGGTGAGCGCCAGGCCGGTGAACCCTGTGACGAGCTCCCCGAGGCTCCTTCTTTCCTTCACGCGGGAGCGTCCTTTCTCTGCGCCCCGGCGGGCGCAAAGTCGTCCCTCAGTCCCAGCATGTATTCTCCGATGCGCTCCTTGGAAAGACCAGGCAGGTTCGGAAGATTGGCGACAATGCGTCCCCTGTACATCACCGCAATGGTGTCGGCGATCCCGAGAATCTCGTCGAGGTTGGAGGAGATGAAGAGGACGCCCGCCCCTGCTTTGCGCATCTCCAGTATCTTCTCGTAGACGAACTGGCTGCTGGCCACGTCGAGCCCCCACGTGGGCTCGGAGACGATGACGAGGTTGGAATCAGAGGCGAGCTCCCGGGCAAGGATCACCTTCTGGATGTTGCCCCCTGAAAGCGTGCCCACGGGAACCCGGGGACCGCCGTCTATGGAGAAGCTCTCCGTGAGGCGTTCGGCGAACTGCCTGATCTTCTTTCCTTTGAGAAAGCCCGCCCGCAGAAATCGGTGACGGCTGGTGACGATCATATTTTCCGTCACCGTGGACTTCAGGCTCGAGCCGCGCCGCAGCCTGTCTGCCGGCACGTATGCAAAACCCCGCTCGCGGAGGGTGGCAGGGGTGAGACCGGCGATGTCCTCCCCGTTGTGCAGGATCCTCCCGCTGGTGATCCGGCGCAGGCCCGTCACGACGTCCTCCAGCTCACCGAGCCCGTTTCCGCTGACACCGGCCACCGCGACAATTTCGCATGAGCGGACGGTGAGGGTCACGGCGTCCAGCAGCGCGCGGTCGCGTCCGCGCTGTTTCAGCGTGACATTCACCAGCTCGAGCACCGCGCTTCCACACGCGTTTTTGGGTCTCTCGATCTGGAAAAGCACGCTTCTGCCCACCATGAGACGGGACAGCTCCGCTTTTGTCACCTCCGCCGTCCGGCGGACGGCGATGACCTTGCCCTTGCGCATCACCGTCACCCGGTCGGAGATCTCCATCACCTCCTGCAGCTTGTGGGTGATGATGATGCAGGTTGCCCCGTCCCTCCGGAGACTGCGAAGGGTTTCGAACAGCCTGTGGATCTCCTGCTCGGTCAGCACCGAAGTGGGCTCGTCGAGAATGAGGAGATCCACGTTGCGGTAGAGCATCTTGACGATTTCCACCTGCTGCATCTGGCCCACGGTGAGCGTCATGACACGCGCCCGGGGATCGACGCTGAACCCGTGGCTGGCAATCACCTCGCTGATGCGCTGGACGGCGGCGTTCCTGTCCACGAAAAGCAGGTTTTTTCTGGGCTCGATGCCCAGCACGATATTCTCCGCAACCGAGAACTCCGGGATGAGCTTGAAATGCTGGTGGACCATGCCGATGCCGAGACGGTTCGCATCCAGCGGCCCGCGGATGTGCACGGTCCTGCCCGCCAGCGCGATCGAACCGGCATCCGCCTGTTCCAGCCCATAGAGAATCTTCATGAGTGTCGACTTGCCGGCGCCGTTCTCACCCACTATCGCGTGGATCTCGTTCTTCTCCAGGGAGAAATCGATGGCGTCATTGGCACGCATGTGATTGGGGTAGAGTTTCGTGATGCCTTTCATCTCGAGATACGGCATGGCTTCTCTGCAGGCGCGGGCGCGGCCCTTTCCAATCCCCTCTACATCCGGGGAACGGGAAGAGCCATGGCGCCGCTTCGGAACTTCTTCACCAGGTCCGCCATGCGCGCGCGCACGTCGGCGGAAACGTTCCGGGTGTACAGGGGATCGGTGTCCGCAAAATCCACGAACCCGCTCCGGGCGTCAACCACGTCGGCCTTTCCAAACACGAGGGTTCCCTGGAGGGCCTTCTTCAGCGTCTCGTACACGGCGCGTTTCTGGTCCAGCGTGGCGCACCCGACGATCGTGCCCGGGGCAATGGCGTACGCGTTGCTGTCGAAGTACACGACGTAGCGTCCTCGGTCCTGCGCCGCCTTGATGATGCCCTGGCCGGCCCCGCCGGCGATAGGAAGGATGACGTCCACACCGGCGTCCATCATGCTGTTCGCGAGGTCGGCCGCCTTGGTAGCGTCATACCAGTTGCCGATCACCCGGTAGTCCAGCGTGATGCGCGGGTCCACGGCGGTAAACCCCTGTGTAAAGCCGGGGATGATTTCCCTGGCAAGGGCCGGGTATTCCTGCGCCACGATGGCCCCTACCTTGCGCTCCGGAGTTGCGCCCTTCATCCTGCTCCCGGTCACCAGCCCTGCGAGATAGCCGGCGAGGTAGCCCTGTTCCACCTGGTTGTACATCAGGGTATAGATCTGCGGATTGCCGGCGAGGTAACTGTCCATCACGATGAACTTCTGCCGCGGGAAGCTCTTGCCCACATCTGCGCAGATCTGGGGCATCGACATATTCGAGGTGAGAATATAGGTGTACGAGCCTGTGGCCGCGAGGGACGTCATCTTTTCCTGCCACTCGGCCTGGTTGAAGCCCGCCTCCACGACCTTGAGAGTCAGGCTGGGATACTCTCCTGCCGCCTTCTGCGCGCCGCTCACCAGCTGTTCATACAGCGGACTGCCCGCCGCGACGCCGGGCACGAAAATAGCGATGCTGACAGGCCCCGCCGCGAAAAGCGGCGAAACCAGCATGATGGTAAAGACCACTGCCACCATGCACACGAGTCTGTTTTTCACGCTCAACCTCCGCAAAACAAGGATAGCCTTAACGATTGGTGTAAGGGAAGCGGTTCATAGGTCCGCGGGCGCCGGGGCACATCGCGCGAAGCGCGAAATACGGGAGTACCCGTTCGGCGCGAACGCGGTCCGCAGGCTCCTATGTGAGCACGATCACGGAGACCGAGTGCGGCGCGATATCCAGGCGGGTCCTGTCGCTCTCTTTCAGGGAATACGAGTCACGGCCCGGGACCACGGTGTGTGGCGTGTCCGCGTCGTTGCAGGAGTCTTTTGACGGCGCGCCCAGGGTGTGCACCGTGACTTTTGCGAATCGGCGAATGTCGGGGCCTGCTATCGTCAGACCGACCTGCTTTTCCGGGTGCCTGTTCACCACCGCAATGCGCACGGCATTTTCCCCGGTGGTGCGTGTTGCCACAGCATCGAGGGCAGGAACCAGAACATCCCCATCCGGCCGGGTCACGGGGAAATCGGCGTTCTGCCTGAGCCAGGAATCCAGCACAATGTCTCCCATGTGCTGGGTGAAGAGCTGGAAGACAAAGTAGGTAGGTCGAAGGACGATCCCGGCATCGTGGGTGAAGATGAGTCCGCGCGCGTTCACCAGCGGGGCAAAGTTCGCCATCCCGACCGTCCTGCAATGCCGCAGGCATTCGTTCAGGAAACAGGCGGTGAACACGGCGTCCGCCATCGTATAGGAGGAGTTCAGGTCATTCTTGTCCCGGGGTGTCAGGAAGTCCTCCGTGGCGGACCAGCGGTTCGGGTGATGCCACCCGCGCAGGTTCCACTCGTCGAATGCGATCCTTATCTTCCCCAGCATGCCGAGCGCGCCAAGAATGTGCTCGGTGGTAGTGATCTTTTCCGCGATCGTAGTGGAGAGCGCCATGCATGTTTCATATGAGCTGAGATCGTTGCGTTCCCACAGTGGATCCCAATACCCGTGAATGGAGATCCAGTCCAGGACCTTGCCCGCATCCCGCAGAAGCCGTAGGTTCCAGTCCAGCTCGGCCACGCTTGCTGCCATAAGCTGGATGGACGGGTCGACGGCCTTCATCATCTTCCCCGATTCCTTGACGAACCGGGCCCATTCGTCCGCCGTCTTTGCCCCGATTTCCCAATCCCCGTAGTTCTCGTTTCCGATGCTCCAGTACCTGACATTGTGAGGGGCCGCGTATCCGTTGCCTGCCCGCAGGCGCGCCCATTTGCCCTGCTCAGCAAGGTTGCAGTATTCGACCCAGTTGCTCATCTCCTCCGAGGTGCCTGAGCCGGCGTTCGTGCAGATGTAGGGCTCAGCGCCGACATTCCTGCACAAGCGGATGAACTCGTCAGTGCCGAACGCGTTGCTTTCCTCGACCCGCCATGCCTTGTCGAAACACGGAGAACGTGTGGGGCCTGTTCCGTCCTCCCAGTGGTATGCCGAGACATAGCATCCGCCGGGCCACCTGATGACCGGGGGCCGCAGTGCCCGGATGGCCTGGCACACGTCGCGCCGCAGACCTGCTGCATCGGACAGGGGTGACCCGGGATCGTAGATCCCGCCGTAGACCTGTCGATGAAAGTGCTCGATGAAGTGCCCGTAGATCTTCGGGTCCCGCTTCCCGAGTGCACGCTCGGAATTGAACGCAAGCTCCGCTTCCATGTAAGGGAGTATAGAATAGGCCGACAGCCCGTTTCAAACGGCTGTCAGAACCCGCGAAGATCCGTGCGTGTCCGCTGCGGCAGCCCCGGCCGGGGCGCCCGGTGCAGAGGCGGGGGCGCGGGAGCTACCTGAAAAAGCGCGTGCATCTGCTCGATTCGCTGTGCGGCAGCTCATCAATGGAAAGGGGCCCCCACGCTTCATCCCTGATGCGCCTTTTCACGCTTTCTTTGCCTGCAGGAAAGAGCTGAGGTCGAACACCAGGGGATCATCGTTCAGAAAGGCTTCGGCGTACGCCGCGCCTATGCTGACCCCGTAGCCGGCGCGAATGCCCCTGAGGATCTGCAGGATCTTTCCTTCCCGGATCTTGATCTGCGACTCATGACAACGCGCGATACTTTCCCATTCTTCCATGAAGGATGATACGTCGTTGACCAGCGTGGGCGCCCGGGACAGGGGGACCATGTAGTAAAGGAGGTGGGACGCATTCCACGGCTCCCGCGCCAGTTCCTTGAGACGGGCAAACCGGGCATAGCGGAGGGCGGAGCGGACGATTGCGCCGGTTGCCATGTGGTCGGGATGGGCGCTGCCGTCGGTGTGACTGCCGGGGTTGGTGTGATAGGGAGCGAACACGATCTTCGGACGGAACTTCCTGACCACCGAGGCCACGCGCACGCGCGCGTCGTACGTGTCGACGACCTGGCAGTCGCGAAATGACAGGACTTCGAGCTCCCCTCCGAGCCTTTCGGAGGCAGCGCGCATCTCGGCCTCGCGCTGGTCCGGGGTCCCGAAGGTGCCTGCCTCCCCGCGGGTCAGCACGCACACTGCCACGGAAGCCCCGCCGTGTGCGAACTTGACCATGCTTGCCCCCATGCCGAACTCCGCGTCATCTGGATGAGCCCCGAATACGAGTATGTCCGTCATGAGCAGGAAAGATAGATCCGTGGGACCGGCGCGTCAATGCGCCGCGGTACTTCGCGGATTTCAATGCACACCGCGGTACTCCGCGGACTATGGCGCCGACGGATTTGAAAATGACGCACAAATGGACTAAAATAGAAGCAGGATGGGCATGCGCATATTATCGTCCACGGCATCACGGATCATCACGGTTGTTGCCATGGGCGCCCTTGTTGCGTTCGGGCTTGGCAGCTGCCAGTTCCTGGGCATCACGAAGCTGGATCGTCTCAGCCAGTTCGGCGCCAATCTGAGTAACCCCGACAAGTCACATATGAGCGCGAACTTCGCCCAGGGGCAGACCGCGGACTACGGCCTCGTGGACACGCAGGCCTTCTGGGACGGAATCGGAATGGTGCTGCCCGGCTCATTCCAGACTTACAGCCTTTCCGTGCATGACTATGTGGACCCGGCGAATGTCACCGCGGACATCTTTGGACCGCCCACATTCTACAACTTCAGCTTGACCTGGCCGGTCGGCGGTCCCATTCCCGCGACGTTCGTGCTTGTCCGGATCGGCACGGACTGGTTCATCAAGGACATTTATCTCAACGGCGTGCTGACGGTTCAATAAGTGGGGCGGTGCTCAGAAGTCATCGGCTTTCCGGGCGCTGCCGAAAAGCTCCATGTACTCCTGTACGACTCTCTGCATGGCGGCGCGGCCCGCAGCCATCACGTCACGCGCACCGCCCGAGCCTATCACCTCGTACGGATTGTACCCGTCCCCCGCGCGGTTGCCTGCGGCGCGCATGGTCTCGAAGAACGTCTGCTTCAGTATGCTCCCCACGTTGATCTTGCGGATGCCGCGCTGAATTGCCCCGCCCAGGTCCGCGCGCGTCACCGAGGTTGCCCCATGCAGGGCAAGGGGGACCGGGACAGCGGCCTTCAGGGCGGCCACCCTTTCAAGGTCAAGACGGACGGGGCTGCGGCCGTGCAGATGGACCTGGCCCACGCTGACGGCAAGGGAGTCCACTTCCGTGGCCCGCACGAACTGGCGTGCCGCCTCAGGGTCCGTGAGAGGCGGAGCCGGCGGCGGCGCGTTCAACGTGCCGGCCACGCCGGGCAGAGAGTCCATTTCTCCCTCCGCGGCAGCACCGGCGGCGTGCGCAATGCGCGCAGCGCGTCCCGCCTGCGCCACCTGGTCCACGTACGGCAGCTCTTCGTCGGTGAACATCACGAGGCCGAACCCGAGCCGCACCGCCTCCTCCACCCAGTCGAACCGGGCGGATTCATTGAACAGGAGGCACGCCGGGACTGGCAGACGGTCACAGACCGCAGCACCCAGCGCGAAGTAGTCCGCGAGGTGCTCCTTCACCGCCCGCGCGGGGTGCGGCAGGGCAATCCCGCTGAATCCAAGGATGACGGGAGAGCGCACGGCCTCGGCAGCGTCCGCCACGGCCAGGAGGGACTCCATGTTCCAGCTCTCGAAGTATCCAACAGCGTACCCGCGCCGCTCGGCGTCCTCCATAAGGCGTGTGAACGTCATTCTCATCTGGTTTTCCTTTTCGGCCGGGCCGGCGAGGCAGCGCCCCTGTCCTCCAGCAGCTTGAGCACGGTGACGTTGTCCGTGATGAGGACGTGAATCAGCTTCCCCTCCAGCGCGCCGCGAATGGCGCCGAGTTTTGCGGCGCCGCCGGAAACGCCCACCACGTGGGGAACCCGTCGAAAGTCTTCGAGGGTGAGCCCGATCACCCGGTCGTCCAGGTCGGATGGTATGGCGCGGCCCTCCTGGTCGAAATAGCGGAGGTTGATGTCGCCGACCGCCCCTTTCTTCTTCAGCGCCTCCAGCTCCGCCCAGCGCACGATGCTGCCCTCCCGTATAAGGATGGAATCCTGGCGCGGCGCGCCGATTCCAACAAAAGCGAGGTCCGCGGACCGGGCCTCTTCCAGCACGCGAGCCACCGCGGGGTCGTGCAGAAAGGCATTCCTGGCCTGCCTGCTGCCGGCCACGCCGGGGGCCGGCAGGGGCACTGCCTGCCCGCCCGTGAAGTGGGCAAGACGCCGGGTCAGCTCGGTGGAGTGGGTGTCCCGGCTGGGGTCCACACCGGCGCCGAGGCCCTGGATGACCGTTATGCCGCGCATGTCGCGATGGGGATGACCGCGGAGGGCGTTCACCATTCCGAGCAGCGCTCCACCCCAGCTGATCACGATCCTGTCCCTCGGCCGAAGGACCCGCAGAAGGTATTCCGCCGCCCCGACCCCCACCTCCCGCGCCACGGTGGCCTCCTGGTCGTAGGCCGTGGTTTCCACCACGACAGCCTCCCGAAGCCCGAAGCGTTCCTCGAGGGCCCTTTCCAGGTCGTCATAAATCCCCATGAGGGGCTCGATGACGATACGGACCACCCCCTTCTCCTTTGCCAGGTCGAGAAGACGCTGCACCTTCTGGCGGGAAAGCCGCATGCGGTCGGCAATGGTTGCCTGCGTCATGTCGCTTTCATAGTAGAGACGCGCCGCCTTGACCAGCAGCCGGTCCTGGTCCAGGTCCGCCGCGCGGGCGGGGTGCCGGGGAAGCGAATTTTTGAGCAAATGCCCGGCTTCGTACATATGCTTACGCTATCATGGCGTCCGGGCAGCGTCAAGGACAGCCCGTTGACCGCGGGAGAAAGGACCACATACAATGGGCATACACTGTTTGTCGAGCAAATGCTCAAAGCAGCCAAAATCCGCCGAGTACGTCGGCGCACAAATCCGCCGGGTACGTCGGCGCGCTGGGGGTTTCCATGGCGGTTCCGCTCCGCATGCCGGACATGGGTACGGTCGAAGGCCGGGTGACCCTGGTCAGGTGGTTGAAGTCCGACGGGGATGCCGTGGCGCTGGGCGAGCCCCTCTTTGAAGTGGAAACCGACAAGGGCGTGAGCGAGGTGGAAGCGGCAATGGCAGGCGTCCTGGAAAGACGTGTTGCCGCGGAAGGGGCGAGCGTTGCCGCAGGGGATACCATCGCATACGTGCGGAGGTACGGGGAAAACGCGGCCCCACCTGAAGGGGCCGGCATCCAGAGACCCGCGGCACCGGCCTCCAGGCGCGTGGAGCCGGCGCCGCCGCCCGTGGGGCCCGCCGCGCGCCGGACCGCGCCCGTCATCACCGCCCTCGCGGCGAAGTGGGGCGTGGACATCGACTCGATTCGAGGATCGGGGCCCGGCGGAACGGTGACCCGGGATGATGTGCTGCGGAGCCGGGACGACATACTCGCCGAACGGGTACGGCCTTCGCGCGCGCTTCCCCTGGCGCAATCCATCATCGCGGCAAAAGTGAGCCGGAGCAACCGTGAAAAGCCGGTGTACCACGTGCATACGCGGGTGGACATGAGCAGGGTGGCCGCGGCGCGCCGGCAGGACGCGGCGGTGGTCGGACGGGCGCCCCGGTTCGATGCTTTTTTTGTCAAGGCGGCTGCAGTATCCATTGCTCAGTCACCTGTCTTTCGAACCTTTTTGGCAGGAGACGCGGTGGGAGAACACACCGCTATCGACATCGCCGTGGCCCTCGGAATCGGTGACGAGCTCTATGCCCCCGCTGTCCGCGGTGCGGATAGGAAAAGCGTTGTGGATATCTCCCTGGAAATAGCGGCACTGACGGAAAGGGCCGCGTCCCACTCCCTGTCGACCCGGGACTCCGATGACAGCTGCTTTCTCGTGAGCAACCTCGGGATGTTTCCCGTTGAGAGCTTCGAGGCAATCATATACCCCGACCACGCCGCGGCCCTTGCCGTCGGCACGGTCACGCGTTCACCCGTGGCTGAAGGAGAGGCCGTGCGCATCGCGCCGCTTGTCCACCTGACTCTCTCGGTGGACCACCGCCTGATCAACGGGGCGGCGGCCGCGTGCTTTCTTGCACGGATGAAGCAGGTGCTGGAGAACGGAGAGCTCGCGTGAAAGAACAATCGTACACCACAGCCTGGCTGCGGGGCCTGTACCGCAGAATGGTCCTTATCCGGGAGTTCGAGGAACGGGTGAAGTTCCTGTTCCTCGAGGGTGTGATGCCCGGCACCATCCACCAGTGCCAGGGTCAGGAGGCCTCCGCGGTGGGGGTGTGCGCCGCGCTGAACCCGGATGATGTCATCACCTCCACGCACCGTCCGCACGGGCATTGCATTGCCAAGGGGTTGGACGTGGCGGCCATGATGGCCGAGCTTTTCGGCAAATCCACCGGGTGCTGCAAGGGCAAGGGCGGATCGATGCACATGGGGGACCTGTCCAAGGGTATTGTGCCTGCCGTTGCCATCGTGGGCGGCGGGCTTCCCATTGCCACCGGGATCGCCCTTTCATTCAAAATGCGCGGCCAGAGCCGGGTTGCCGCAGCCTTTATGGGGGACGGAGCCACCAACGAGGGAACCTTCCACGAATCCCTCAACATGGCATCAGTCTGGGACCTGCCCGCCGTCTTTGTCGTGGAGAACAATCTCTACGCTGCGTCGACCTCCGTAAAGCTCTCCATGAAAGTGGAGCACGTTTCCGAAAGAGCCTGCGCGTACGGCATCCCCGGTGTCACCGTAGACGGCAACGACGTGCTGGCAGTCTACGAGGCGGCGCGGGAAGCTGTGCAGAGGGCGCGCGCGGGCAAAGGCCCCACGCTGCTGGAGCTTCTGACCTACAGGATCACAGGCCACTCGCGCCGGGACCCCTGCCTGTACCAGCCGGAGGAGGAGAAGAAGCTGGCCGTGGCGAACGAACCCATTAAAAGGTTTGCCGGGTGGCTTATGGCGCAGGGGTCTGCGGACCAGGCCTCCCTGGATGAAATCAGGGCAGGGGTCAAGGCCGAAATTGAGGCCGCGGTGGAGAAGGCGATTGCCGACCCCGAGCCGGCCCCGGAGGATGCGCTGGAGGACATGTTCGTATGACGGAACGAAGGCTCGGGATCGCGGAGGCCCTGCGGGAAGCGATTGCAGAGGAGATGCGCAGGGACGAGCGGGTGTTCTGCATCGGTGAGGACATCGGGATCCCCGGCGGCTGGGGAGGCGCATTCACGGTGACGCTGGGACTGGAGAAGGAGTTTCCCGACCGAATGGTGAACACCCCTATTTCAGAAGCGGGTCTGATGGGCGCGGCGCTGGGAGCCGCACTCATGGGCATGAGGCCGATTGCCGACGTGCAGTATTCCGATTTCCTGTTCTGCGCAATGGACCAGGTGGGAAACCAGGTGGCCAAGATGCGCTACATGTCAGGCGGGAAGCTGACAACGCCCATGGTCATACGCGCCCCCGTGGGTGTCACCGGCAGAGGAGCGCAGCACGCCCAGATGATGGAGCCGTTTTTCCTTCCCCTGCCGGGGATCAAGCTCGTGGCCCCTGCAACGGCGTATGACGCAAAGGGCCTGCTGAAATCAGCGGTCCGCGACGGCAATCCGGTGCTCATCTTCGAGCACAAGCTCCTCTACGGCTCCAAGGGCCCGCGCACCGAATCCGGAGCTATCGACGCATCGAGCATGATTCCGGATGAGGACTACGTTGTCCCGATCGGAAAGGGGATCGTGCGCCGGCAGGGAAGCGATGTGACGATTATTGCGACTCTGCTCATGATGCACAGGGCCGTCCAGGCTGCCGCGCTCCTGGCGGAGGTCGGAATCAGCGCCGAGGTGATAGACCCTCGGTCGATTGTGCCATTCGACTGGGAGCTGGTGAAGGAGTCCGTGGCTAAAACAGGGCGGGTAGTTACGGTGGAGGAAAGTCCTCGGCGCGGGGGCCTGGGAGCGGAGATTGCCGCCACACTGGCGGAGGAAATGATCGACTTTCTGGTGGCACCGGTGACACGCGTGGCGGCCCCCGACACGCCCGCTCCCTTTTCCCCGCCCATGGAAAGGTATTACGTGCCGAACGCCGCCCGCATTGTGGATGCCGCGCGGAGGCTCATGGAGATTTCCTGACGCCGCGGTCGCTCAACTCCGCGGTGTACCGCGGAAGGGCGACATTCCCGGTCGCTCAGCTCCGCGGTGTACCGCGGAAGGTCTATTTTTTCCCCTGCAGCTCCATTATCGAAACTTTCGCTTTCTGCTTCTTTCCGATGCCGAGAAAGCCCCAGAAAGAACGCTTCTCCACCGCGGGGGCCTTTGTTTCCGGTCCTGCTTCCACTTTCTTCTGTACCGGCTTCTGGGCGGGCTTGTTCACGGCTTTTTGCACGGCGGGCGCTGACGCGCGTGAAGCGCGTTTCGCCGCGGCGGTTTTCTTCACCGTAGACCGTTTTGCAGCCCTTGCCGGTCTTGCTGCCTTTGCCCGTTTTGCCGTCTTCACAGGCTTTACGGCCTTCTTTGCCTTACGGGGAGCTGCTTTCCGTGCTCCGAGTCTCTTCTTCATTCCGCCTCCTCACCTACGTCTGAGCTTGTTCCATTTCGTAATCTTATTCAATGGCCGCTTCGATGCGGCGATTTCTCCAGGCGCACGGTCCCGCAACGCGGGCAGGCATAGAGATCGACATGGTACCGGACCCCGTTCTCATTGACGATCGCAAGCGACTCCAGAATGCCGGCCATCGGCGCTGCACCGAGGACCTGGATCTGGAGAAACTCTTCACGGGGGCTCTCTTCGAGCCCGCAGGCCCTGCATTTCATTTTTCATACCCTCGGCGTGTTTTCCCGCCGATTGTAGCACTCCGGAGTCCCGGCGTACAGGATTCGGGTACCCTTCTTTCCACGATCACCCGCGCAATGATACTCTCGAACATGGTGGACCCCTCTCAGGAATGAATGTGGTCGGATGCGGAACATCTCCGCGGGGAGCACGCTACGGCATTATTCGGCAGCGATAGACTGTTCAATATTACGGACGTCGAGGAGCTGCTCCGCTCCCTCGGAGAGCGCAAGTTCTGGAGCTCCATACGCCCTGAAGTCCTGCGCATGCTGATCGACAATGCGAACGGCGACGTCCTGAAGATCAGCCGATTCGTGTTCGTCTCGGAGTACTATGACTGCGTCAAGAACAACTTCGTCGAGCTGGCGAAGATCTGGGAAGATCCGCGGCTGGCGCTTTCCGCCTTCGGTGCCACCCTTGCCGGGCTTGCCGGAGACATCATCCAGCACCTCTCCGACCTCTCGCAGGGATCGGACGCGCAGAGCCAGGCAATAGGCCTGGTGGAGATCGCGTACCTTTCGTCCCTGCTCTGCGATCCCTACCTGCTCCCCGCCTACAAGGGGCTCGCCTCATTCTATCTTGTCGTGGGAAAAAAGGACCAGGCTGCCGGCATGTGCCGGCAATACGACGCAATCGAGGAAGAGCTTCTGCGGACGGAGGATCCGGAGCTGTTTCTCTACCGCGAAGTCCGGTACAAGCCCCTCGCGGCCGTCACGAGAAAAGAGATCGACCAGGTGAAAGCCCAGCTGGGATTGACCTAACCGTACCGCCCGAAGGGCGGTATCAACGCGTCGGATCCGACTGTTGCGTGCTTGCCATGACTCCACACGCTCCTAGGGCACATCGCGCGAAGCGCGATATCCGCAGGGCGGCAGGCGTTTGCGGAGCAAACGCCGGGAGCCCACGGCAGATGCGTTTATCCGGACCAGACGGGCCATTTGCCGTGCAGACCCAATGCCGCACCCACCCTGAACTTTTTTTTTGAAATTCACCTCATGTTTAAACTTCAGTCTGTCGAAACAAGGAGTGAGGGTAGTGCTGGCCGTGCGGCCTCGCTCCTTTCATTTCATCCCTTAGTCTTCTTTTCGGCGCGAGAAAAGGAGTGCCTGAGGGAATTCGCGAGGAGGAATTCATGGTCATCAATCACAACATGAGCGCGATTTTCGCAGATCGGCAGCTCAAAATCAACGATCTGCAACTGAACAAGAGCATGGAAAAGCTCTC
>CAYTGX010000073.1:0-22853 GCA_964437385.1 uncultured Spirochaetaceae bacterium | reverse complement strand
GGCGGAACAGGTTTTCCAGGCCGTGCCGGATGCCCTCTTCATCGTCAACGATGAGTAGTGACGCGCCCTTCATTTCGCGCTCCCGTCAAGACAGGGCAGGCTCAGGGAGAATCGCGCGCCGTGCCCTTCCCTGCTCTTCACGTCGATGGCTCCGACGTACTTCGTCATGATGCCGTAGACAACCGACAGGCCAAGGCCCGTGCCCGTTCCGTTGGCCTTGGTCGTGAAGAAAGGATCAAAGATCCTCGGAATGATTTCCTTGGTTATGCCGGAGCCGGTGTCCGCGACGACGAGCGAGATCCTGCCGTCGGCCACCCGCGTGCTGATGAGAATCCTTCCCGGTCCGCTGATCGCGTGCACGGAGTTCTTCAATAGATTTATCACCACCTGCTTCAGCTCGTCGTTGCTCACCACGGACAGGGGGAGATTCGGCGCCAGGCGTGTGTCGATGCGGATGCGCCCCTCGCGCGCAATGGAGTGACTGACCAGCCCGATCACGTCCTGCACCACCCCGTTGACGTCAGAGCCCGGGGCATGACCGGAATCCGTGGAGGTGAAGTTCAGCAGCTCCTGCACGATGCGGCCGATGCGGCGGGTTTCCTGCTCTATCCACCTGAGGGAAACCCTGCGCTCCGCGCTCGCCTCGTCATCGATGAGGTTCTGCACATTCGAAAGGATGGAGCTCAGCGGATTGTTGATCTCGTGAGCCATGCCGGCGGAGAGCATGCTGAGGGTGGAGAGCTTCTCCGCCTGGAAGATCTTCTCCGCCAGCTCGGTCTTGGCGCTGATGTCCTCTGCCATGAAGACGCATCCCGACGCCTCCCTCAGCTCGCCCTCAGAGCTGTAGAACGGGTAGAGCCTGATCTCGTACACTCTTCCGTCGAGGGACCGCTTTACCTCGGAGTAGAACTCCCGCTCCCGCCGGAATATCGAGAATATCTTTTCGGCCACCATTTCATCGACGATGTCGATGTCAAGATAGGTCAGGGGGGCGCCGACCACGCGCGCGCCCTCCAGGCGGAAAGACTCGAGGAAGGCGCTGTTGACCTTCTCCACCATGAGATCCCTGTTGACGATCGCGATTCCCGCGCGGATCGAGTTGACGACTTTTTCGTTGTATTCCTTCAGCAGCACCGTCTCATGCAGGGCCTGCTGGATCGCAGCGCGGCTCTGGGCCAGCTCGCGGGCCATCTCGTTGAAGCTGCGGAAGAGTCGGCCGATCTCGTAGCCGCCGCGGGATCGCACCTGCGTATCCCAGGCCCCCGTCCTGATCCGTTCCATGCCGCCCAGCAGATCCGCGATCGGGTGCGTGATGTTGCGCGAGAGAAAAAGGCTCAACACGAGGGTGAGGAGGGCGCCGGCAAGGGAGACCAGGAGGATGGTCCTGTCCAGAAGGAGCAGCCGGGCGTTGTAAGGGGCGTTCGATATGAACGTTCCGAGGAACAACTCGTCGCCGTTCTGTTCATGGTCCAGCCGGCCCAGTCTCTGGAAAGCGGCATTGTAGATCTCCCTTCCCATGCGCCGATCGTAGAGCTCCCCATACGCGCTTTGCAGAGCCTTCGGGTCGAAGAACTCCGGTGCCATGTCCGGAGAGAGCGAGGCGGACAGAACGGCATTGTTTCTCAAGAAAGCGACAAGGGACCTTCGGCCCAGCGTCAGCTGAACGCAGAACTCGGAGTCGATGCGCTTGAGAAGAAACACGTCCGAGCGGCCGCCCGCCCGCATGGGAAGAGCCGTCACGCCGACCAGGCAGAGGGTGCCGCGCACGGAGGCAAGCTCGATATAGGGGTGCGCCCTGTCGTTGGTGAGAGACAGCAGATCGGACATGACCAGGGTGCCCGGAGAAGTCTGCACGACGTCCGAGACCAGTCCCTGTGCGCCTTTCACGGCCAGGGCGTCGACTTTCGTCACCAGGAGAAGCTCCTTGAGGGATCGTTCCCGCTCGTCCGTGCCCAGTCCGGGAAGCCCCTGGTAATTCGCAATGTCAATGAGGCTCTTCCAGATCTGACGCTTCCATGAATTGAAGCCGTCATAGAGGACCGACGCCTCGTCTTCCAGCTCCCTCTGGGCGTCGGCAAGGTTCGCTCTGCGCGCGACGTTCGTAATGAGCAGGATCGTCAGGGCGGACTGGAAAACGATGACCCCGATGAAGAACAGCAGGGCTTTTCTGAAGAGCTTCATGGACCCCTAGCGTATCACGGTTTCGGCCCCCACGATCAGGCTGACCACCTCGTCCGCGTTCGTCTCCCGGGTGATGAGCTCGGCCACTTTCTCCCCCCGGCGCATGATGATCATCCGGTCCGCGACCTGGAAGACGTCATGCATCTGGTGGCTGATCACGATGATGCCGATGCCGTGGCTCTTCAGCAGGTTGATGGTGTCGATAACCTTCTTCTGTTCCGCCACGCCGAGTGCCGCCGTGGGCTCATCCATGATCAGGAACTTGGCGTCCCAATAGATTGACCGGGAGATGGCCACCGCCTGGCGCTGCCCGCCGGAGAGGGCACGGATGCGGTTGCGCAGGGACGGGATGAGGATATCGAGCTTTTCCAGGATCTTGCGGCTTTCCGACTGCATGTAGGCGTGGTCCAGAACGTTGAGGAACCCGAGAGCCTTCTTCATCTTCTCCCGGCCGAGAAATATGTTTGCGGGGGTGTTGAGGTTTTCGGCAAGCGCCAGATCCTGGTAGATCGTTTCGATACCCATTGCAAGGGCATCCATGGGGGAGTCGATGACGACCTCCTTGTCCATGAAAAAGATCTTCCCCTCCTCCGCCTTGTACACACCGGAGATGACCTTGATGAGGGTCGACTTCCCTGCACCGTTGTCCCCGAGCAGGCCTACCACCTCTCCCGCGCTCACTCCCATGCTCACGTTGTTGACGGCAACGAGACCCCCGAACCGCTTTGTGATATTCCTGACTTCCAGCACGTAACCCATTGTTAGTCCTCCTTGTGTATCAGCTCGGGGAAGAACTGGTCAATCACCACCGCAAAAATGAGGATGATGCCCACGGCAATGAATTTGTCGAATGTCGGCACGCCCATCATCTTGAGGCCCATTTCCAGAATCGACAGGATCAGGACGCCCAGGATCGTTCTCCATACGCTGCCCACGCCGCCGAACAGGCTCGCCCCGCCGATGACCACGGCCACCACCGCATCCAGCATGAAAGCGGAGCCTGCATCCGCCTTGCCCGTGACGTATTCCAGCATGTAGATGATCCCGGAAAGCGTGGCAAGGAACGAGGAGATGATATAGACGATGACCAGGTGACGCTTGACGTTGATCCCCGCCCGCAGGGCGGCGTCAATGTTGCCGCCAATGGCATACGTGTGCCGGCCGAACCGGGTGCGCTTGAGCACGAAGGCCGCGACTGCCACGACCAGGACGGTGACCACCACCATTGTCGGAACTATTTCGAACACATTCGTGCCCCGCGGCACGTCCGGCCGGGTGAAGAACGAGAAACCTCTCCCCTGGACCCAGTACATGAAATAGCCGTTGCCGATGACGTTCGCGAGGTTGGGAACATTGATGGCAGCCGATCCCGAGGAAAGGAGGAGCGCCGCGCCGTACGTGATGCCCTGGACGGCAAAAGTGGCAAGGAACGGAGGAACCTTCAGCCGGGCAACGAGCATCCCGTTCACGAGCCCCGGCAGCAATCCCATGGCCAGGGTGATCAGGATGGCGAGCAGAAGCGACATCTCGGGCGCAAGACCCATGCGGTCGAATCCCGCCGCGAGCTTTGCCGAAACCACCGTGGCGAATCCCATGACAAAGCCGACCGAAAGGTCGATGCCGGGGCCGCCGCTGACGATCACGAATGTCTGGGCGGTGGCCAGGAGGGCCAGGGTGGTGCTGTAAAAGAGAATGATCTGGAACCCGTTGAGGCTGAAGAAGCCGCCCCCGAAGAAGCTGAAGAGCACAAGCTCCAGCAGGAGGAATACGAACGCCCAGCGTTGTCCAAGGAAAGATGCAAGTCCTGTTCGCCGTGTCATCTCACCGCTCCTTGGACGCCTAGAATAGATCCGGGAAGAGCTGATCCACCACGATTGCCACGATGAGGATGAGCCCGACCGCGATGTATCGGTAGAAAGGATCTACGCCGGAGAGGTTGAGGCCGTTTTCCAGGACCTTGAGGATGATCACACCGACGGCCGACGCCGCGATCCTCCCCTTGCCGCCTGAAAGGCTCGCGCCGCCTATGATCACCGCGGCGATTGCGAAGAGCTCCAGCTGGGCCCCGAAGGTCGTGTAGTTTCCGGTCCCCGCCTGAAACAGGTCGATGACTCCCGCCAGTCCGGCAAGCCCCGCGGAGAGCACGTACACGAGGACGAGGTGCCGCCTGGTGTTGATCCCGGCGCGCACGGCCGCGTCCATGCTCCCGCCGATGGCGTAGGTATGCTGGCCGAAACGCGTGTTTTTCAGGAGGTGCCAGAGCACGACAAGGGCGAGGAATATGAAAAAAAACGAGACAGGGAAGACTCTCACCATCTCCCGGATCTGCGTGGGCGCGATGCTGCCGGGCCGCGCAAAAAAACTCCACGCTCCCGAGGGAGGATGCAGGTAGAAGAGATAACCGTTGCCGATCTCCGTGAGCCCGGGGGGAATGAACCCGACGGGAAAGCCGCCGCAGATGTGGTACGCGATTCCGATGGCAATACCCTGGGTGCCGAGCGTCGCGATGAACGGCGGGACCCTGAACCGGGCAACGAGCATGCCCGCGGTAAACCCGAGCGCAAGGCTTATCGCCATTGCCACCGCAATGCCGACACACACGGAGGTGAGTGGAGACCAGCCCGCGGCATAGAGGATCTGCATGGTGCTGGCGGAAGAGACGGCGGACAGTCCGAGGATGAAGCCCACCGACATGTCGATGCCGCCGGAGATGATGACGAACGTCTCCGCGCAGGCGAGAAGAAGTGAGGTCGTGGCAAGGTGAATGATGCTCTGGAAGTTGCTCAAGGCGAAGAAATTTCTTCCCGTGAAGGAAAAAACGACGACGGAGAGCAGGAGGAAAAAGAAGGACCAATTGCGCGCCAACACGGCAAAGAATGCTCCCGGAGCTTTCACGCTGGCCACAATTGCAGATCTATCCCCCATTGGAACCTCTTCCTTTTTTCGACTCTCCATCAGAACAAATGCGCCCGCAATTGATGTGGGAAAAGAAAGGGCCGGTTTCTGAGCTCGCGGTCGAGAAACCGGCCCGTGAGAATCGGAACCTACTTGTAGATGTACTGCTGCATGTCAGCGGCGTTCACGTTGTCCTTCGTGAAGAACTGGAATCCAGGGATGATCTTCTTCTGGGGAGCGGTCTTGGCCGTCAGATACTTGAACCCGGCGTCCACACCGAGAGAGCCGATCTCGCCCGGCAGCTGGGCCAGCACCATGTCGATGTCGCCGCCCTTGAGTGCCGCGATGAGCGTCGATGTCGCATCCCAGGACGCGATCTTTACCGCACCTGCCAGACCCGCGTTCTTGACCGCCTGGGCCGAGCCCTGGGCGCTGAACACGTTGACGCCGAATATCGCCACGATATCAGGATTCTTCTGGAGGGCCGCGGTGGTCAGCTCCATGGCCTTCTGCTGGACGTCCATGCAGTAGTCCATTCCGACCAGCTTCATGTTGGGATACTCCGCAATCCCCTCTTTGAAGCCGTTGCCGCGGTCAACGACGGAGGAGGTGTCGGGATTGGTGTTGACCACGTACACCTTGCCCTTTTCGCCGACCAGCTTCGCCAGGTGCTCGGCGATCTGCTTGCCGCCCAGCTTGTTGTCCGTGCCGATGTAGGCCAGCGGGAAGTTGTAGTCGCTCGCCTTTGAGTAGTCGCCGTCGCCAAGATAAGTATCCACCGTGATGACGGGGATTCCCTTGTCGTAGATCTTCTTCAGGGGCGCGACCATGGCAGTCGTCGAAGTCGGTGCGATGAGAAGAAGGTCGATCCCGCCCTTTGCCATCAGCGCATCGAGGTTGGGATTCTGGTATTCAGGTCCCCACTGCGTGGGATAGTCGCCGACGACTACATTGACGCCAAGCTCTTTGGCCTTCGCCTTTATTCCCCGCTCCATCGTTGTATAGAACGGATCCGCGATGCCGGGCATGAAGCCGATGGTGAGCTGCTTTGGGGCGGCTTTCTTGCAGCCAGCCACGAATGACAGCACCAAGAGGAGAGTCACCGCCAAGGGCAGGATGATCCTCAGGCTCTTCTTCATACAAACCTCCTGTTACATTTGAGAAGTGGTTGACAACCGCCTTATGACAGCAATCGACGTGCCAAATCCAGGCGGATCGAGTGAAAAGCCGTTATGTCCTTTCAGAGAGAGACATTATGTGTTCCGCGCGGCTCCTTGAATCGCACGTGCGGGACCGCGCCTGGATACCCGGCTACCCAGCTGATGGATACCCGGAGTACCCACACGCTGCCAAAGGTCATTCGCGGCCGACCCGCTCCCCATCTCCGCACCATTCTGCTACTGTGTCGCAGTGAGCTTCCCTGAATTCATCCAGCACGCTTTCGCGCGGCCCCTTTCATCGCACATCGAGCGCGCCTGCGGGCCGCTGGGACTGCGGCGCCTGGCCGGACTGAAGTGGTTCTGGATGGACGGCGTATTCGGCCAGGCCCAGGAGAGCTTTTCCGGTGACTACATCCCGCTGTTCGCCCTTGCCGCCGGGGCGTCGGCCGGCGGCATCGGTCTCCTGGCTGCCGCGGCAAGCCTGCTCAGCATCGCAGGCTTCCTGCCCGGTGCCATCGTGGGGTCGCGGCTGCGCGCCCGAAAGCCGCTTGTGCTTGTCAGCGGCGGGACAGTCGGGAGACTCTTCCTGCCGCTCCTCGCCCTCTCGCCTTTCCTGGTGCAATCGGGCGCCTCCCTCGTCTTCCTCATCATCGCGCTGAACGCGCTGCGCATCCTGGCAGGCAGCTTTGCCAATTCGTCCTGGACATCCCTGGTGGCCGACCTGGTGCCCAGCGCAAACCGGGGCCGGTACTTTGCCAGCCGCAACATGGCAATCGGCCTGGTGGCCCTTGTTGCGTCTCCCCTGGCAGGTCAGATCATCGGAGCGATCAATGGCCGCACCGTGCACTCGTTTCCCGGGTACCAGGTCTCCCTGCTCGCGGCCTTTGCCCTCGGGATGGTTTCCACCGTGTCATTCTCCCGGATCCCTGAGCCCCCCGCCCGCAGACCCGCGCGGCTGCGCCAGAAAGCGCGCGGATTCGTCGACCTCATACGGCGCAACCCTCCCTTTGCATGGCTGGCAGCGAGCAGCCTGGTGTGGGGCCTGTCGCTGACCATGGCATCGCCCTTTTTCAATGTGTACCTGGTCACTGCGCTGGGGGGAAACGCGGCCGCAGTCGGCACCGCGGCCGGGGTATTCTCCCTGGCAGGCCTGTTCGGTCAGGCAGCCTTCGGCAGGCTCACCGACCTGCGCGGCAACCGGGCAATACTCGTCCTGACTGGCTTCCTCATCCCGATATTTCCCCTGGCATGGGCCTTGGCCCGGGCGCCGTTTCACGTCTACCTCATCAACGTGGCCTCGGGCTTCCTGTGGGCTGGATACAACCTTGCCAGCTTCAACATCCTGCTGGAGATGAGCCCCACCGAAGACAGGGAGTCGGCAGTCGGCATCTATCAATCGGCTGTTGCGGCAAGCGCGGTTCTCGGCCCCCTGGTCGGCGGATACCTGATCGGTGTGGTCGGCTACAAGGTGGTGTTCGTACTGAGCGGCGTGGGCAGGCTGGCCGGCACGATCCTCTTTCTGGCCATGGCGCGGCAGAAAAAAGTGACCCCCATCCCGTAATTTTCCCTCGCGGCCGGCCTGTACTATCCGGCCGCGTCCGCTGGCGGCGGGGCGGGCAGCTCTGCCGCCGGAGCCGCAGGCTGCAGCTGCGCCGCCCCCTGCGATTCCTCGCCGAGGGTGAATCGTTCGACGAGACCCTCCAGCCTGGTCGCCATGGTGGAAAGCTCGGCCGTCGCCGCCGACATCTCTTCAGCCGCGGCGGATGCCTGCTGGGTGAGCTCGTTCACGTTCTCGATGGCCTTCGAGACCTGCCGTGAGTTCGCCGTCTGCTCCTCGGTGGCCGAGGAGATGCTCTCGCTCATGCCGCTGATGTCGGTGATGGCCTTGCTCACCGCGCGTATCCCTTCCAGCCCCTGGCGAAGGTCCCCTGAGAGTCCCTCCACGAGCTGGCTGGTCTTTTTGGCGCCCGTGATGATGGCATCCATGGCCGCCTGGGAGGCCTCCGCGATCTGCACGCCCATGCCGACCGTCTTTGCGCTCGTGCCGATCAGCACTTCGATCTCCTTGGTAGAGGAGGCGCTGCGGTCCGCCAGCTTGCTCACCTCTTCCGCGACCACGGCAAATCCGCGGCCGTGCTCGCCGGCGCGCGCGGCCTCGATGGAGGCATTCAAGGCCAGGAGGTTTGTCTGGTCGGCGATATCCGAAATCACGCTGATGATGCCGGCGATCTTCTCGGAGCTTTCCGAAATGGACTTGATGGCCGCGACCACGGTAGTGACCGACTCGGTGCCCTGCCGGGCCTTCTCCGTTGCCTCGCGCGCCGCCTCGGAGACGCTGGCGAGGGTTTTCGACATCTGTTCCACGGTGGCGGAAAGCTTCTGAATATCGGCGGAGGAGCTTTCAACGAATGACGCCTGGGCCTGGGCGCTCTGGGAGACCTGCCCCACCGAGGCGGTCAGCTCTTCCACGGACGCGCTCGTCTCCTCCAGTGTGGCGGCCTGCCCCTGCGCGCTGGAGGAAAGCTGGCGGGCGGAAGAGGAGATCTCTTCGCTGGACCCGGCCACCTGGGATGCCGCATCCCTCACCTCTCTCATCATCGAGCTCACCTGGACGCTCATCGCGTTGAACGCGGCGGCAAGCTCTCCGAACTCGTCCCTGTTTCTCACGCCGATCTGCTGGCTCAGGTCGCCGCCCGCAATCCGCTGGGCCGCGCCCACCATTGTGGAAAGAGGCGCAGTGACCATCCGAGTGAGAACGATGCCGCAGAGTATGGCTCCCACGATGCCGACTACGAGACCGGCCGCCACCACGCCGAGGGACAAGGTCTTCATGGATGCCACCGCGGCCAGACGCGTGGCGGCAGAAGCTTCTGTTTCCTTCAGGAGCTGGTCGACCACCGGATCCATGGCGTCGAAGGTCTGGCCGTATCCGTCGATGTCGTCCGCAATCGTGGAAGTCAGGGCGATGAACTGGGTCGCGAGGTCGGTGTACTCTTGTAGAAGCTTTGTGGATGCCCCCCCGCGGGCTCCTGACTTCGAGAGCGGGGCCGATACTGCGTCGAGGGAGGCGATCAGCTTGTTCGCGGCGTCCCCTTTTCCTCCTTCGAGGATCGTTTCCTTTTCAAGCCTTCGTACCTGGCCAAAAGCCCGGACCAGTGCTGCTCCCCCGTTGGCCTGGATCTCGACCTCCGCCTCGTCACCTTTGTCGATGAGCTGACCCTCGACTCCTTTGTCCAGGTTTCCCTTCTTGGTCAAAATATCTGCAACCTGTCGAAATCCGAAATCATAGCGGCCTGCAAAAGAGACTATCTGCGCCGCCTCTGAGCGAGCCTCTGCATCACCTCCGGACAGATCAATGATGGCCCTGGCGTCCTTCAACAGCTCCTCTATGCTTGCCGTGTACTCATCCTTGTATTTCTGGTCGCCGGTAAGGAGAAACTCCTTTTCAGAGGCCTGGGCCTCGAACTGCGCCGTGTCGATGAGCCGCGCGTAGTCCTTCTGCGTGAGGTTTCTCGTGTACTGGCGGACGACCGAATTCGTAAGCACGAGGCTCGCAATTCCGACTGCGCCGACGACGGTCATGATGCTTGCCACCAGGAGGAAAGAAAGGCCAATTTTGGATTTCATCTTCATGTGAATTCCCTTTCCTCGCGGTACATTGAGTTGCGTCCACAGGCAAACACTTGAAATGGAGATAATAAAGAGTATAACATAATTGGAGGAATAATTCCAATTTTGAAACTGATCGATGGAGGAGCCATGAGCCGGGTACAGTTCATCACTCACAAGGGGAAGAAGATCCTCTACTTTGACTTGTCCTCGTGCAAGTTCGCCGAGATTTCCGATGTCATCGCGGAGGCCAAGCGCACTGTGGCCGGCCAGCAGGCCGCATCGGTCCTTGCCCTGACCAATGTCACCGATACCGAGCTCAGCAAGAACAGCAGCACGGTCATCAAGGACTTCACCGCGCACAACAAGCCCTTTATCAAGGCCTCCGCGGTCATCGGGGTCGAGGGCCTGCGAAAGGTCATCTACAACGCCGCAATGGCGTTCAGCGGAAGACAGATTTCCGCGTTCAACACGCTGGATCAGGCAAAGGACTGGCTGGCCGCCCAATAACCGCCCGTGAGGACCCTCCCCGTTGTCTCTCACTCACCCGTGTGATTAGATGTCATGCGTGGATGACGCGATTGCCCGGCTCCCGAAAGCGGAGATCCACCTCCATCTGGAAGGCACGATCGGGCCGGAGGCCCTCTGGGCAATGGCACAGGCAAACCATGTCGCGCTGCCCGTGGGCACATTTGCAGAGCTCCAGCGCCTCTACAATTTCACGAGCTTCGACGTGTTCATCGAGCTGTGGCTTCTCATGTGCGCCTGTCTCCGCACTGATGACGACTACCGGCGCATGGTCGACGGTTATCTCGCGGACTGCGCGCGCCAGAACATCCGCTACGCAGAGCTGCATTTCACCCCGTACAACCACGAGAAGCTCGGGATCGGCGGGCGGCGCGCTCTTGGAATCGTGACGGAGAGACTGCAAAACGCCGCGGCGAACGGCGGCCCTGTCACACGCCTGATCGCGGACATCCCCAGCGAATCCGCCGAGCAGAGCGGACCCTTTACCCTGGCCCTGCTCGAAGAAGAAGCAAATCCCCTGATTGTCGCCCTCGGACTGGGGGGGCCGGAGATGGGGTTCCCCCGCTCCCAGTTCACGGCTTTGTTCGAGCAGGCGCGCACGGCAGGGTACTTTACCGTGGCCCACGCCGGGGAGACCGGAGGCTCCGATCACGTCCGCCAGGCGGTCCTGGATCTGGGCGTGCGCCGCGTCCAGCACGGCGTGCGCGCGGCCGAAGATCCGGCCGTGCTCGCTCTTCTGGCGGATCGCAACATCTGCTGCGACATCGCCCTGACGAGCAACGAGTGCCTGAAAGTGGTGCCCTCGGTTTCCGCGCACCCATTGCGCCGATTCATGGAGGCGGGGGTGCCAGTGACCCTTTCCACGGACGATCCTCCGTTTTTCGGGACCGACCTGGTCCGAGAATGGCGGCGCGCGCGCGGCGAGCTCGGGCTTACCCTGCGGGAGCTCTGGGAGCTGAACCTGAATGGCCTGCGCTACGGGCTTGCGGAAACAGGGGTCCGCAGGCGCCTCATGACCGAGTTCAAAGCGGCCGCGGCGGCACTCGCGCCTGCGTGGGATTGACCCCAGGAATCGGCGGATTACCGCGATGCCCCGTCCATGAACTCTTCCAGGCACTGAAGCCCCTGCGGCAGGTTCTTTCTGCCGAAGCCGATGCGGAAATGATTCCCCTGGTCGGCATAGAGCGTGCCGGGAAGAAGAAGAACACTTTTCGCGCCCGCCAGCCGGTCACAGAATGATTCCACGTCCCCGAGGAGGAGCCGCGGGAAGGCAATGGGTCCCGCCTGCGGACGGCGCCATGAGAAACTGTCCGGATGCCGGGCAAAGAAAGCGTCCAGCAGGGCCAGGTTGGAGCTGATCAGCGCGCGGTTGCCCGCGGCAATCGTCTCTCCGTGCCGGAGGGCAACCTCGGCGAGGAACTCACTCGGCGCACTGCTGCAGATGGTCGTGTAGTCCTTCAGGGATGCCATGCGCGTGCGCACTCTCTCATTGCGGGTCCCGATCCACCCGATGCGAAGGCCGGCAAGTCCGTACGTTTTCGACATCACCCCCAGGGATACCGCGCGCGCGCTCAGCGTGCAGGCCGCGGGAAGCCGGTCCGACTCCTTCTGCTCCAGGCCCCGATACACTTCGTCGGAGAAAACTGTGATGCCATTTGCATCCGCGAGGCTGACAAGCTCCCGGAGCTGGCCGATCCCCATGTGAAAGCCGGTGGGGTTGTGCGGCGTGTTGATGATGATGACTTTCGTGTCCGGCCTGATGAGACTTTTCAGCTCCCCGAGGTCCGGGCACCAGCCGTTTTCCTCACGCGCCTGCCATGCGGTGACCGGGCAGCCGATGCCGCGCGCCACCTCGAAGAGGGACTGGTAGCAGGGCCGCTGAACGATCATGTGGTCGCCCTTTTCCAGGGCCGCGTGCATGAAGAGAAAGATCGCCTCCTCGGCGCCTGCATGCACGAGGATCTGCTCCGGGCCGATCCCGTCATAGAGGCGGCATATTTCCTGCCGAAGAGAAGGGCTGCCGCTGCTTTCCGTGTAGCCGAGCCGAAGCCCGAGAAACCTTTCGCCGGCGCCGGGCTCCAGTGAGAGCAGGTCCTGTATGCTCATTGACTCGCAGTCGGAGCTGCAGAGGAGGTGCCGAACGGCAAACTCGTAGCGGGCAAAGTATCTTTCCAGCGCAAAGGGCGGCAGGCGCATCTATTTTCCTCCCATTGCGCTCACTGTATACTCATGAACCATGGCGGTCACTGGTCCGGTCTACCCGGCTGAAGGATGGAGGATACGCGAGCCCGCGTTCGATCCGTCCCTGCTCACGAGAAATGAATCGATTTTTGCCCTTGGAAACGGGACCCTGGGGATGAGGGGGAACTTCGAGGAAGGCCACCCCGCCGAGGTTCCCGGCACGTACGTCAACGGGTTCTACGAGGAGACCCCGATCATCTACGGGGAAATCGCCCATGCCTATGCAAAAAACAGGCAGGTCATGCTGAACGTGGCGGACGGGAAGCCCATACGGATGACCATCGGCGGAGAGAGATTCGACCTGAGCACCGGGACCATCCTTGCCTACGAGAGGACGCTGGAGCTGGGGCTCGGCCTGCTCGCGCGCGCTGTTCGATGGCGCTCCCCGGGCGGAATCGAGATCGAGGTGCGCACGCGAAGGCTGGTTTCATTTGCCCGGCGTCACGTGGCAGCCATCGACTGGTCGGTGACAGTGCTCAAGGGCACGGTTGCCCTGGCGGTCAATTCATTGATCGATGGCGGAGTGGGCAACCAGGTCTCAGGGGATGATCCCCGGATCGGCGCGCACTTCCGGGAACAGCCGCTTGCCGTGGTCCAGGGGGAGGCAGACGGAAGGAAGGGCCTCCTGACGCAGGAGACCCGCACCACGCGGTTCGTGATTGCGAGCGCGATGGAGCACACGCTGAGCGTCGAAGGGGATGCGGGGCCCGTCTCCGCGACGGCCTCATTTGCCGTTCCACGGGCAGAAGTCACAATCACGACAGACGCCGCGGAGGGCGCGACACTGCGCGTGACAAAGTTCCTGGGATACTGCACATCGCTCGAGTTTCCGCGGGCGGCGTGTGCGGAGCACGCCCGGGATGCCGCGGCCGGGGCTCGTGAAGCCGGATTCGACGCGCTGGCTGCGGAGCAGAAAAACATCCTGGACGATTTCTGGCGCGTGGCGGACATCCAGCTCGACGGTGACGAAGGGCTGCAGCAGAGCCTGCGGTACAACCTTTTCTGCCTCTTCCAGTCCGCGGGACGGGACGGACGCACCAGCATCGCAGCGAAAGGTCTCTCCGGAGAAGGATACGAGGGGCACTATTTCTGGGACACGGAGATCTACGTGCTTCCCTTCTTCACCTATACGCGGCCGGAGATCGCCCGTGCTCTCCTGCGCTACCGCTGCGGCATCCTGGACAAGGCGCGCGCGCGGGCCGCCGAGATGAGCCAGCGCGGCGCGCTCTTCCCGTGGCGCACGATCGGGGGAGAAGAGACCTCGGCCTACTATCCCGCGGGCACGGCCCAGTATCACATCAACGCCGACATCGTCCATGCAATGCGGAAATACCTGGAGGCGACGGAGGACGCGGCGCTCCTCCGCGAGTGCGGGGCAGAGATGCTGTTCGAAACAGCGCGCCTGTGGGCAGACCTCGGGGCCTACGCACCGCGCAAGGGCGGCGCATTCTGCATCAACGAAGTGACCGGACCCAACGAGTATACGGCCCTGGTGAACAACAACCTCTACACGAACCTCATGGCACGGGAAAACCTCCTCTACGCAGTTGAGATCGCCGAACAGATGCAGGCACAGGCTCCGGACGATTTCGACCGGATCTCCCGCGCCCTCGGTCTTGCGCGGGAGGAAATAGAAGAGTGGCGCCGCGCGGCGGCCGGCATGTATGTCCCCTATGACAGGAACCTGGGGATCCACGGGCAGGATGACGTGTTCCTGGACCGGGCGGAGTGGGACTTTGCGCGCACTCCCGCGGAGAACTACCCCCTGCTCCTGCACTACCACCCCCTGGTCATCTACCGGCACCAGGTTCTGAAGCAGCCGGACGTCGTGCTGGCGCAGGTGCTCCTCGGCAATCTCTTCACCATGTCGGACAAGAAGCGGAACTTCGACTACTATGACCCGCTGACAACCGGAGACTCTTCCCTTTCTCCCTGCATTCAAAGCGTGGCAGCCGCCGAGCTGGGCTACACGGAGATGGCCTGGCGCTACTTCTCCCGCACGGCGCGCATGGACCTCGACGACGTGAACGGGAACGTGCGGGACGGCGTGCACACGGCGGCAATGGCGGGAACGTGGATCTCGATCGTGTACGGGTTCGCCGGAATGCGGGATCATGACGGCGCCCTTTCGTTCAACCCGAAGCTCCCCCGGCAATGGGAGCGCCTGCGGTTCCGCATCCAGTTCAGGGGAAGGCTCCTGGACCTGGAGACGACACGGCAGACTGCGACATACCGGCTCAGCGAGGGTGAGCCGATGGACATTACCCACCGCGGCCGGGCCATCCGCCTCCGGCAGGGAAGCCCGGTCTCCGTCAGTCTCGACCCTGTCCTCGAATGCGTGGTCTTTGACCTGGACGGCGTGCTCACTGACACCGCGGAGCTGCATTACCGGGCGTGGAAGCGCCTTGCGGAGGAGGAGGGGCTGGCCTTTGACAGGATGGTGAACGAGCGCCTCCGGGGCGTGAGCCGGCGGAACAGCCTGGAGATCATACTCCGGCACGCGGGGGCGATTATCAGGGAGGAGGAGAAGGAAAAGCTCGCGACCCGGAAGAACGGCTACTATCGAGAGCTCATTTCAACTCTCACCCCCGCGGACCTCCTGCCGGGGATTGCTCGGCTCCTGCCGAGGCTCAAGGAAATCGGCATCAGGACGGCGCTCGCCTCGGCGAGTCACAACGCGCCGGAGATCGTGCAGCGCCTGGACATCGGGCGCTGGCTGGACCTCGTGGTGAACCCCGGGGATGTCGTCAAGGGGAAGCCGGACCCGGAGATCTTCTTCCGCGCCGCGGAAGGGCTCGGCGTTCCGTACGAGAATTGCGCCGGCGTGGAAGACGCGGAGGTGGGAATCCAGGCAATCCGGGCGGCGCGGATGTTCGCCGTGGGGATAGGCATCGGGCTCGTCGACGCGGATTGGGTGCTCCCCGACACAAGGGGTCTTACCGCGGAAGAGCTCGGAGAGCGATTCAAAAGGAGAAACAGGGAATGAGATACGCGTATATGCATCCCCGGGAGCAGATCGTCACCATCATGCGCCGCGTGTACGGGTACGGGATGACGACAACCTCGGGGGGAAACATTTCGATTCTCGAGGAGAACGGCGACATCTGGATCACTCCCGGCGGCACGGACAAGGGCACCATGGGGGAGGCGGATATCGTGCGCATGCGGGGGGACAGGATCGAGGAAGGCATTCATCCGCCCTCCTCCGAGTATCCCTTTCACCGGGCCATCTACGAGCGGCGTCCCGACATCCGCGCCGTGCTGCACGCGCACCCGGCGGCCCTGGTGGCGTTCAGCCTCGTGCGCAGCATCCCGGATACGAGCATCATACCCCAGGCACGCGCCGTATGCGGCGCCGTGGGGTACGCCCCCTATGCAATCCCCGGCTCGGAAGAGCTTGGCCGCAATCTTGCGGGAGCATTCGGCCAGGGCTTCGACACGGTGCTGCTGGAAAACCACGGCGTGGCCGCGGGGGGCACGACGCTCCTCGAAGCCTTTCAGCGGTTCGAGACCCTCGACTTCTGCGCGCGCACGCTCATCAACGCCAGCGCGCTCGGCCCGGGACGCGGCCTGGGTCCGGAGCAGATCGCCCTTTCCCACCAGGGGAAGAACTACCAGCTTCCGGAATTCGATCCGCCCTCACGCTCGTCAGCCGAACGCAGCCTGCGCAGGGACATGCGCGAGCTGGTGCACCGCGCCTACAGGCAGCGCCTCATGACAAGCACGGAAGGCACAGTTTCCTCGCGGCTGGACGGCGAGTCCTTCCTCATAAGCCCCTACGGTGTGGACCGCAGCTACCTGGAGGAGTCGGACATCGTGCTCATCCGCCGCGGAATGCGTGAGCGGGGCGCGCTTCCCAGCCGCGCGGTCGTCCTGCACCAGGAAATCTACGCGGCCAATCCCCGCGTCAGGGCCATTGCCAGCGCGCAATCTCCGGCAGTGACCGCTTTCTCCGTGACCGGCACAACCCTGGACAGCGCCATCATTCCCGAAAGCTACATCGTGCTGCGGAACATCCCGCTCATCGCGTACGGCAGGCAGTTCAACGACGAGCGCGCCCTGGCGCGGGAGATATCCGCCCGCACCCCTGTCGTGCTTCTCCAGAATGACGCAGTCCTGACAACGGGGGAGAGTCTCACGCAGGCCTTCGACAGGCTGGAGGTGGCGGAGTTCAGCGCAAATGCCCTCATTGCGGCGATGAAGCTCGGGCCCATTGCGCGGATCGACGCCAGCTCCCTCGACGCGCTCGCCGAAAAGTTCGGGCTCGTGTGAGACGCGCCGTGAGCCCGGGCGGCGGCGCGCTCAGGCGGATTTGCCTTCTTTCATCCACGCTTCCGCCCACTCATTCAGAACGCACTCGGCCTCTTCATAGGTACGCGTCCGCATGACAGCCTCCACCAGCTTGCCCGCACCTTCGAATGCACGCACGTAAGTCTTGACGAATTTCTTGAGCACGTCGAAGTTCTTCGCCCTCCCCCATGTCTCGCGATGAAGAGCGAGGTGCCGGCGGAAATACGCGATCTTCTCCGTCCTCTCGAGCCGGGAAAACTGGGGTGGAGGCGAGACAGCGCCGTCCCGTGCGCCGCGAACAGCCCCGAAGAGAAACAGGTTCTCGAATATGCCCCTGCCTATCATTATACCGTCGGCGCCGGTCTCCTGCGCCCGGCGGAGGAAATCCGCTGCAGTCTTGACGTCACCGTTTCCGATGATGCGCGTCGGCAGCCCGGCCTGATCACGCAGGCGCACGGCCAGCGCCACGGTGCTCCAATCCGCCTGTCCGTCGGATTGCTGGGCCACCGTCCTTCCGTGCACGGTCAGAGCGCTGATCCCCTGGGCCAGCAGGAAACCAAGCCATTCCTCCGCTTTCGACCGCACAATGCCGATCCGTGTCTTCACGCTTACCGGCAGGCTTCCCGCGCCCTCTTTTGCAGCAGCGATCAGCTCACCGGCAAGCGAGGGGTTGTTGATGAGAGCGCCGCAGGCCCCCCTGCTCGTGATTTTCCTCACCGGACAGCCCATGTTGATGTCCAGGCCGTCGAAACCCATTTCACGGACCTCCGCGCCGACGCGCAGGTAACGTTCCGGTACATTGCCCCAGATCTGCGCAACGATGGGGTGCTCGTCCGCCGCGAACCTCAGACGATTGATGACCCTCGGCCGGCCCTCGGTGCACAGCCCGTCGGTGCTCGTGAACTCGGTCACCACCACGTCAGGTGCACCCGCTTCGCGCACGATCCGCCTGAAAACGGTATCTGTCACGTCCTCCATGGGGGCCAGGACCGAGAAGGGTCGATGCAGTGCGTTCCACAAGTTCATGCAGTGTGAATATACAAAAGCCGGGCGAGTCTGAGCCAGTGGTACGTTGCCGCACAGACCCCTCCGCGCTTTTTGCCTATTTTTCTTGGTAAACACCATGAAAAAACCCAGTTTTCTGTGGGCGGCCTCGCTCGTTGTCATTCTCCTAGCAGGATGTTCGCTCCACGGGGCCTCGACGTCAAACACGCCCAAGGCCGTGAGCCTCAACAAGGCATCCGCAATGCTGTTCAGCGGCAAAACCGAGCAGTTGACCGCCACGATCGATCCGGCGGACGCCTCAAACCAGGTCCTTGCCTGGTCGACCGACAACGCGGGCGTTGCCTCCGTCAGTTCTTCGGGTCTCGTGACGGGACTCGCCGACGGGACAGCAAATATTACCGTGACAACGGCCGGCGGCAAAACTGCAGCATGCACAGTGACGATCTGTGATGTGGGGGGAGTCATCCGCGCGGCAGGCCGGTTGGTGGAAACCCAGAACAATGACGGCGGCTGGGACTGGCAGAATCCTGACACGAACCCATCAACTGGCATGCCAAGCCCGCCTAACACGCTCGGCGTGACTGCGCAGGGGGTTCTGGACGCGTACAGAGTGACGGGAAAGAGCGAATACCTTGCCGCCGTCATGAATGCGTATAGCGAGTTGCTGACGAACTCCACAAACGGTGACCCGAGCATCAGGAAGATCAGGGGCCTTGATATCCTGTTCCTCGTGCGGCTTTCCGAGGCGACAGGAATCCCCGCATACGCGAGCTTCGCCAGGGCGCGATATCAGGCAGCGGTGACTGAGCTCGGCGGCGGCACCGCCACAGGCCTTGCTCAGTACATTCGAAACGCGAGGCTCAGCCAATCCCTCCCCCCGCTGATCGCATGGGACATAGACCTGTACGTGCGGGCGGCCCTTTCGCTGGATGGCTATTTTCCGAACCAGGGATTCGGCGCGGATGCCGCTGCAATGACGGAAGTGATATACACGTCGCTGTACCAGGGTACCGTGGATTTCAACATCAGCAATCAGGGCCAGGATGAATACTGGCTGTCGATCACCGGTGCTGTCGAAGCATTCACAATAACCGGGCTTCATGCGGCCGAGCGCGATTCCCTGATGACCTCACTGCTTGCCAGCCAGCAGCCCGACGGCCATTTCCCCGGGGTAGTCTCCGGCGGGAATGTGCAGACCACAGCGTACGCCCTCATGACGCTGGTAAAAGCCGGCAAAGAAGTCCCTGCTGCCAGAGCGATGGCATACCTGGCCCGCGCACAAGGTGCCAATGGCGGATGGATGGAAACGGACGGCTTCGAATACACGGAAGTTGACAGTGAAGTCCTCCATGCGATGTACGAGTGCGTGGAAGGCTTATAGAAGACAGGGCGCCGGGGAAGCCCTTCACGCAAAAGGACGCGAGCGGGCTGGCGTGGACCGCCCGCCCTAGAACTCGTTGAAGTAGTATTCGAAGATGATCCCGATTGCTCCGCCGGAAATCTTGATTCCTTCCTGCTTGAGCTGCGCCTCGACCTCGTTCTTCTTGAGCGCCGGGTTCTGGCGTTTCAGCTCCACGACGCGCTTCAGCCCGTCCCGGGGGATGGGAACCTTCCAGAACAGCCACTCCGTGTTCTCTCTCCTCATGGCTGCATAGCGCAGCGCGTCGACTTCCGCGGTGAGCGCTTCGATGGCTTTCCCCTGCTTGTCAACGAGCGTGAGGACGTACTCCATGTCGCTCCTCTGGAGGAACGTCGCGGGATTGGCGAGTGCGGCGGCGATCTTCTGCGTCATCTCCTCCTCGCTGGTGTAGGTCCCCCGGACGCGGAGGAAAAAATTGTCCTTGGTGACGCGGAAATCATAGGCCAGGCCGCCGCTGAAGGAGAAAAGAAGTCCGGCAGGCACGAAGCTCTGCACATCGCTGCCGTTTACAAGGATTTTGTCCGGGATGATAAGCGTGTCCACGACGTCATCCGTGATGGTAAAGCGGAGGGTCTTGATCGTGATATTCTTCCATGCAAAGAAGAGGTCCTTGAGCTCCACCACCTTCTTCATCACGTCCGCTGAGGGTTCCTCGACGTATGCCACGACGAAAGACCGGCCCGCGCCATCCTGGAGCGTCACGGCCGTGCTGTCTCCGTCCGTCGCAGTGGATACCAGTGACGAGCCATAGTTGGCCGGCTCCAGTGCGAACCCGTTCAGCGCCAGGCAGAGGAATACCGCGGCAGGCAGTGATCTGGTCATTTGAGGTCGCCTCCTACTTCCTCTTTATAAGGAACTTGTCAAAAGGTTGTATCGTCTTGTTCGCGGCGATTTCTATCTGCTGTGCGCTGACCACGCCGGAGGTCACCGCGAACCTGATTGTGCCTATGAACTCGTCATCCTGGCGGAACACCAACCCCAGATCTCCATTTGCCACGACGTAGCTCGGATTGAGGAAAAGAGCGATTTTCTGCTTGTTACGAGCGTCCACAATGAAGCCATTCTCTGCTATCTTGCGGGCATAGAAACCGAATGCCATCCGCACCTGCTGAATGACCTGGGACTGCTCCGCAATCAGGGCTTTCTGCGTCCTGATCGTCTCTTCGTTGTCCTTGGCGATCTGGGTGAGACGGAGAGCGATGTCTTCGTATGCACGCATGACTGTGCGGTCAAGAAAATCAAGGTGCTGCAGCACGGAAGGAACGGAGTTCTGATACGGAATGCGGGAGAGCCGTGAGTACAGGAGTGCGCGCTGAGTCACACGCTGGTCCAGGCTGGGGAGAAGGCCGTCTGCCACGTACCGCCTGCCCGCCATCTGCGCCTGGAGCGCGGGGACCGTGGGACCGACGGAATCGTCCACGGGGGCGGAGAGAATCGGGACTATGTCGGGTGTATCGAACACGGGATTGTACTTGAGGATGAGGGCGTTGATCACCTGCTCGTGGTTCAGCTTGAGAGAAGTCAATTTCATCTCCGATTCATCGGCGAGCGCCTTGAGCTTCTTCTCGTACTGACTGGTCATCTGCTCCATTTCCAGGTCGTGGAGTCTCTGCTGATTGTTCAGAACCGCCGCCTGCTTCTTCGCCGCCTCGAGTTGCCGTGAGTCGTACGCATCGACCTCTTTCTGGGCGGCGTTCACCTCCGCCTGTTTGGCCTTGAGGCGTGAAGAATACTGGGCGGCCAGGGCGGCCAGACCCGTCTCCTCCTGCTGACGGAGATCCCGCACGGCTGACTCATGCTCGTCCGCGGACAGCCCCTTTGCATCAAGAATCGCGATCTTCCCCGTAGTGTCGTCCCTGAGCGCCTGGCCCTTCTGGGCCAGCTCCTGCCGGATCGCATCGAGTGAGCTCTTGGCGCTGGCCAGAACCTCGCCATTTTTGCGCGCCGAGCTCAGGAGGTCCCTCAGCGTGACATCCTCGAAGTCCGTAATGGCCACACGAATCCGGCGGTTCTGATTCTGGATGTTGAGGGTGAGGAACACCGTGGCGCCGACGGCAACCACTATGAAGCCCAGGACAAGGAAGAGGCTGCGAAGGCTGCGGTTGCGCCGGGACAGGGCAAACTCCTCCTCAAGGTTGTACAGATGCGGCCGGTCAGATTCGATCTTGGCCGCCTGCTTGAGAAAGAGCTCCCGGGCGATTTCCGCCTGGTCTCTCTGTTCGGGCTCGATCCTTATTTTGTCACCATCTCCCATACGCCGTTCCAATCCTTTGGGCTCGCCTTCCCTTTTGTCCTGTAGGTGAAGACCATTGCAAGAGGCAGGCCGCAGCGGGAAAAGCACTTGTACGCTTCGGCCCAGTTCCCGTCATAGTAGAGTTGCAGGCCCCTGCTGAAAGTTTCGAGTTCTTTCTCCATTTCATCATCCAGCGTGTGGCGCTGAAGCGCCCAGTAAATCCTTTTGCCTTCGGTTTTTCCCTTTACCTGGACGGTGTCGATCTCGGGGAAGATGAGGCCATGGTCGGAGATACTTCTCTCCACGTCGCTCTTCACGAAACCCGAGCAGATAACCGGCACGTTGTAGATCCTCGTCAGTCCTTCCAGTCGAGAGGCGGAATTGACGTTGTCTCCGATGACCGTATTCGTCATCCTCTCCTGGGATCCGATGTTTCCATAGAAAACGTCGCCCCCGTCGATCCCCACACCGACCTCCAGCAGAACAGCGCGATATACCCTTTCCTGCTCGCTGGTCAGCCCGCCCTCTTCCTTGACGATCTCCTCCCGCCTCTCCGCCATCCGCTTTCGAAGCTCTGCTGCGTTCTCCTGGATAAGGTACGCAGACTTGATGGCCTGTACCGACTTGCGCGCCACCGAATCCGGGAAGGTCCCATACACCGCCAGCACCGCATCCCCAATGAGGGAGCCGATGACCCCGTCGTTCTTCACGATGGAGTCAATGGCACGATCGTAGTGGATGTTGAGGAGCTTGATGATATCCGTTCCCAGCGTCTCCGTCATGGTCGTGAAGCTCCGAATGTCGGAGAACAGGATGGTGAGCTCCTTCTGGGACCCCTCGAGACGGATGTGCATCTCCCTGTATGCCTGCAGTGCCACGTCCTTGCTCACGAACTTGCGAAAGATCGTGACCAGGTTGTTGATGGAGCTGGACAGGGAATTGAACGCGGCCCCGAGAAATGTAATCTCGTCATTCGGCGCCCGGGCAATATCGATGATCTCCATCTGGGAGGTCGCACGCATCCTCATGATGGCGGAGGTGATGATGCCGACGAACCGCAGAATGAACTGGATGAGGACTATTCCTACAACCGCGGAAATCAGGGTCAGCACGACGATGATCAGGGAGACATTGGCGAAAATTCGTCGCGAATTGCTGTACAACTCGTTGAGCTCTTCGGCCCGCAGGATGTACATGTCCCACTTCAGATTGTACTTGTACACGCCGAAATACTCCGCGCCGTTCAGCAGAAAGGAAATCGACCCCTCCGCAGACTGCGGGTCCTGCACAG
>CAYTGX010000072.1:18426-22901 GCA_964437385.1 uncultured Spirochaetaceae bacterium | reverse complement strand
GTGGAAACCGAATCTCCTTAAAATGCAGACCATGGTGGGTAAGACCAAGACGACTATCAAAATCTGCACACGCTGCCTGCGCACCGGCAAAGTGGTAAAGGTCGTATAGCGCCTCTTCCTTTTTCAGTTTACAATCTTCGGCCATGAAAGAGATACTCGTCGAGCAGTTCGGGGGACCCGAGGTCATGCACCCGCACGAGCGGGAGACGCCCGCTCCGGGACCCGGGCAGGTCCTTGTCCGGCAGGAAGCTATCGGCGTCAACTTCATTGATGTGTACCGCAGAACAGGGTTGTACAACGTGCCGCTGCCCTCAGTGCCCGGCGTGGAGGGAGCAGGTACGGTAGAAGCGGCAGGGCGCGACGTCCGCGGTCTGCGCGCCGGGGACCGGGTAGCGTACGTCGACGGTGCCGGTACCTATGCGGAAGCGGTCCTCGTGCCCGCGGACAGGGCGGTACGCCTGCCTGCGCGCATCACCTTTCAGGAGGCAGCCGCGTCGATGCTGCAGGGCATGACTGCGCACTACCTCGTGCAGGACACGTACCCTGTTCAGAAGGGCGACACTGTCCTGATCCACGCCGCGGCCGGGGGCGTAGGGCTCCTCCTGGTGCAGGCTGCCCGCATGCGCGGCGCGCGCGTCATCGCCACGGTTTCCACGCCGGAGAAGGCGGATCTCGCCCGCAACGCCGGCGCCCATGAGATCATCCTCTACACTGAAAAGGATTTCCTGCCGGAAGTGAAGCGGATCACCGCGGGGGCCGGCGTCAAGGCCGTATACGACTCGGTGGGCGTGACGACGTTCCTGAAAGGCCTGGATTGCCTGGCGCCCCGGGGGGTGATGGTCCTGTTCGGCCAGTCAAGCGGCAAAGTTGCGCCTGTGGATCCGGGGGTCCTCGCTGCAAGGTCCCTGTACCTCACGCGTCCCACCCTGGGTCACTACGTGGCGGACAGCGCGAGCCTCCAGCGCAGGGCGGGTGAAGTGCTGGGCTGGGTGGCCGGCGGCAAGCTGAAGGTCAGGATCGGCGCGACTTTTCCGCTTGCAGAGGCAGCCGAGGCCCACCGTCAGCTCCAGGCCAGGACGACAACGGGAAAGCTCCTCCTGGTTCCGCGTTGAGAGCCCAGGAGCCCGTAGGGCGATGGCAAGCAAAAGACAGCTGCACCCGCACGCGGATACTGCCCTTCGGGCGGTGCGGGTTAGTCCTGTATGTCGAGAGCCTGGTCGGCTGACATGCCTTCCAGCACCGGCCGGTCGAGCTGCTCGGTCAGATGTTCCTTGCCCGCGATGTCCAGAAGATGTCCGGATTTCTCTTTCTTTGTCTCGAGATAGAACCGGTTGTACTGATTGGGCGGGATGACGAGCGGGATGCGGTCCGTCACCTTTATGCCGAGCTGGACCAGACCGTTTATCTTTTTCGGATTGTTCGTCATCAGCCTGACCGATTTCACTTTCAGCGAATGGATCATGTGCGCGGCAATACTGTAGTCCCGCTCGTCGTCGCGGAACCCGAGGGCCAGGTTTGCCTCCACCGTATCCATGCCGTGGTCCTGCAGACCGTATGCCCGGATCTTGTTGAGCAGGCCGATGCCGCGCCCTTCCTGGCGCAGGTAGAGGAGGAGGCCGTTTTCCCGCCGGCCGAGGTCCTTCAGCGCGGCCTCGAGCTGGTCGCGGCAATCGCAGCGCAGAGAGCCTATGGCGTCCCCGGTGAGGCACTCCGAATGCAGCCGTACGGCAACCTCCTCCGCATTCGTCACATCCCCATGCACGAACGCGGCATGCTCCTTGCCATCGCGGTTGTTCCAGAAAGCCACGACCTGGAATTGACCGAACCGGGACGGCAGGTCCGCGATAGCCGCGATGCGGACGCAGATCTTGTCCCGCCCCATCCCCTCGCAGTCATGGAGGCGATTCTCGTCCAGAAGCTCTTTGATCCTCAGTTTTGTCATTCCCATAATGCGTCTAAGATACTGCATACGGGCATTCGCGTGCGCTGGATTCCTGCCCGGGTATCGACTACAATCCCCGTCACGCAGTGAGGAAGACATGAAGTTAAGAGGCAAGGCGTGCGTCGTCACGGGCGCGGCGAGGGGAATCGGGCTTGCCGTGTGCAGGAGGCTCACCCGTGAGGGATGCGCGCTCACCCTGTGGGACATCGATGCGGACGCACTCGAAGAATCGCGAAGGGGCCTGGAAGAGCTCGGCTCACCGGTCTTCGCCCACCGCTGCGACATCACCGACAAGGCGGAAGTCTACCGCCTGGCGCGGGCGGCAGCGGAGGAGATGGGCAGGGTCGATGTCCTGGTCAACAACGCCGGCGTGCTGTTCGAGGGAAACCTCCTGGATCAGACGGACGAACGGTGGGAGAAGATGATCGACGTCAATCTCACCTCGCTTCTGTATACCACCCGGGCGTTCCTGCCGGGGATGATGGAGCGGGACAGCGGTCATATCGTGAACATATCCTCGGCTGCAGGCACCGTCGGGGTTGCGGGCCTGGCAGTGTACGCGGCCACCAAGTGGGCCGTGTGGGGGCTCACCGAGTCCCTCCGCCACGAGACCCTCAACGCCGGAAAGCGCGGCGTGAAATGGTCGTCAATCCATCCCAACTATGTCGCGGAAGGAATGTTCGAAGGAGCGCGCATGCCCGGGCTGGGCGGGCTGGTCATACCGGTTGTACGAAATCACGATGTCGTTGCGAAGGCAATCGTGGAGAGCGCCCTCAAGCGGGGGCGTCACTCCCCGAAGAGACCGCGCACGGTCAAGCTCGCATCGCTTCTCCGTGGGATTCTTCCTGACGCGGTGTTCAACCGGATATCACGGATGCTCGGCGTCAACGCAAGCATGGAGTCGTGGATCGGACAGGGCAAGGCGAGGAGCCAGGAAATGGGAACAGAATCGTCCACCCCTTTGAAGAACCCGGCGACCGGGGAGAAGATCGGTCCGCAGCGCGTGCACAGCGTGGCGGATCTGAAGTGCGCAATGGAGGAGGCGCGCAACGCGCAGCCGGCGTGGGCGGCAACGGACGTGCGGAAGCGCGCCGCTCTCATGCGCGTCTTGAGCTCCAGGATCGCTTCCCACGCGGACGAGATTTCCACCGTCATCTCGCGTTCCACGGGCAAGACGCGGGTGGACGCGATTTCCACCGAGGTGCTTCCCTCTGCAATGGCGGCTGCCTATTACGCGCGCATTGCCCCCCGTGTGCACCGTCCCCAGAAGCTCGAGATGGGCAACATCCTCCTTTTCAACAAGGCCTCCTGCGTCACACGGGTTCCCTTCGGGGTCATCGGGATCATCAGCCCATGGAACTATCCGTTCTCCATTCCCTTCCACGAGGTCGTCATGGGACTGCTGGCAGGAAACGCCGTGATCCTCAAGGTGGCAACCCAGACACAGCTCGTGGGAGAGCAGATTGCCGCCCTGGTGAAAGCCTGCGGAATTCCGGATGGTGTGTTCCACCTGATCCATCTCCCGGGGGCCGTTGCCGGCAAGGCCATGCTCGAAGCGGGGATCAACAAGCTGTTCTTTACGGGCTCCACGGCCGTTGGCAAGGAGCTCATGGAGAGGGCCTCCCGAACGCTGACGCCGCTCGTGCTGGAGCTGGGCGGCAATGACGCCATGATCGTACTGGACGACGCGAACCCCGACCGGGCCGCGGCCGGCGCCCTGTGGGCCGGGCTTTCCAACGCGGGGCAGTCCTGCGCGGGCGTCGAACGGCTGTACGTGTCACAGGGCATCTATGACAGGTTTCGCGACCGGCTCCTGCACCAGATCGATAACCTCCGCATCGGACCCGACACGTCCTTCGACGTTGACGTGGGCGCAGTGACGCAGGAACAGCAGCGGCAGAAGGTGGAGCAGGCAGTTGCGGACGCCGTGGCAAAGGGCGCGACGGTTGCCTGCCGCAGGGCTGCAGTGGGTAAAACCGGCGGCATGTTCTCACCCATTCTTGTTCTGGAGGACGTGAACGACTCGATGCTCGTCATGACGGAGGAGGTCTTCGGCCCGGTTCTTGCCCTGGAGAGGGTCCTTGATGAGGACGAGGCGGTTGCCAAGACCAACGCGTCCGCGTACGGACTGTCCGCATCAGTCTGGAGCGCGCACCCCCGGCATGCCCGCCGGGTCGCCGAACGGCTGGAAGCCGGGACGGTGACGATCAACGACCACCTGATGAGTCATGGAATGGCCGAGACACCGTGGGGAGGTTTCAAGGCTTCAGGATTCGGCAGGAGCCATGGGGAGATCGGATTTTACGAAATGACCCAGCCGCGCGTCATCATCTCCGACAGGCTGCACCGCATGCCGCGCAACATGTGGTGGTATCCGCACAACAAGGCAGTATACGAGGGTCTGAAGAGCGCCCTGACATTCCTGTACGGCAGGGGGCTCTTCACACGGGCAGGTGCCCTTGTCCGGGTGATGCGCCTTTTCATGCGGAGCTTCACCCGCGCAAAGTAGGGCTCTTGCGAGCGAAGCAGGGCT
>CAYTGX010000072.1:0-18326 GCA_964437385.1 uncultured Spirochaetaceae bacterium | reverse complement strand
AGGGCTCTTGCGAGCGAAGCAGGGCTTAATGGAGAAGGATGGAGACGGCGGAATAGAGCAGCAGCAGTGCCATCGTGACAGTGAACACGAGCATGGCCGTTCTGCCCTTGAGAAAGCCCGACATGAGGTTCCCAAATACCGCCCAGAGCGAGGTGGCAATTCCGCCCAGGATGGCCAGAAAAATCGATGACCCGATGAGCTTCATCGGCGTGTCGGCCAGCAGGACGTGAAAAGACGAGTAGATCGTGATGCCGTAGAGAATGACCTTCGGGTTCACGATCTGCAGAAACAGCCCGCTCCTGAAGCTTGCGTTGCGGACCTGCGCGGCTTCCCCCCCGTGCGCCGAGGGGAGGAAAAGGGAGATCGCGAGCCAGACCATGTAGATCACGCCGATCCACTTGAGATAGGGCAGTGCCCCGCGGTAGGCGCGGCTGGCGATGTCCGTGAGGACGCCCGACGCGAGCATGATCACGAGGAAGCCGGCCATGATTCCGAGGATGTAGGGGAGGGTCCGCCTGTAGCCTATTCGCATGCCGATTGCCGTGGATGTGATATTGTTGGGCCCCGGCGTGAACGTGGTGACCACCGCATACGTAAGAAACGGAATGACGAGCGGGTTCTCCGAGGGCCACAGGGGGGACGTGGAGGAATACATCTTCGTCTCGAGCGGGACCTTGAATCTTGCCATCGGGGAAACCGAGTATCGAATCCAGAAAGACCACAGCATCAGGTTCAAGGCAACCGGCAGACACGCGTACGGCAATTCAGGCGCAGCGACCACCCGGCTGATCATGATGATCTACTACCCCCGGGCATAAAGAAGCTGTCACGAAGGTGCCAAAAAGAACGCGCGCGCCGCGCGGGGGGCGACGCGCGCGTTTGGATTGTTCGGCAGGGGTCCGGCCGGCTACCGGGAGGCCTCCAGGTTTGCCGCAACCTGTTCCCAGGACACGATATTCCAGAACGCGGTGATGTAGTCGGGTCTTTTGTTCTGATACTTCAGGTAGTAGGCATGTTCCCACACGTCCAGCCCCAGCAGAGGCTTCAGGCCCTGTGACACGGGACTATCCTGGTTGGGGAGGGCCACCACGGAGAGCTTGCCGGACGTATCCGACGCGAGCCATGCCCAGCCGCTTCCGAACAGGTTGGTGGCAGCATTCACGAACATCTCCTTGAAGGAGTCAAAGCTGCCGAAACTCTTGTCGATGGCGTTTGAAAGCGCCCCGGCTGGCTTTCCCCCTCCCTTGGGCGAAAGCATTTTCCAGAAGAGACTGTGGTTGAGATGTCCCCCGCCGTGGTTGCGCACTGCGCCGCGCACGTCTGCAGGGATCGAGTCCAGTGACTTGAGGATCTCCTCTATCGGCCTTCCCTGGAATGAAGGGGCTTTTTCCAGCGCCGCATTCAGCTTGGTCACGTACGTGCCATGGTGCTTGTCGTGGTGGATTTCCATGGTCTTCGCGTCTATATGCGGTTCCAGGGCATTGAAGGGATAGGGAAGGTCAGGCAATGTGAAAGGCATCAAACACCTCCTATGTGATCGATGGATTAATATTAGTATTTTGGTCAGGTATAGGCAAAGACTTTAGCGGGAACGAGGGCAGGAAGGAGACGCGCATGGCTGGGAGAATCAGGGAACGTGTGCTTGTGGAGAAAATGGACGCAATGCGGAAAGCCCGCAAATGGTCTCCGAAGGTGCTCGAGAAGCTCGAATCCCTTATTCGCACGGGAGACGACTACTCGCTCTTCCGCATTAATCCCCTCCGGTTTGCCGCGGACCGCGGAATCCAAGAGGGCGAAGCTGTCGATGCGTTCCTTCACGGCGCCCGGCAGGGAATGTTCCAGATGGAATGGAACCTCGTCTGCCCCACGTGCGGCGACTCGGTGGACAGCTTCCGTTCCCTGAACACGCTCACCTCCCACTTCCATTGCACCGTCTGCGATCTGAGCTCTGAAGCGACTCTTGACGATTTCATCCATGTCAACTTCACGCTCTCACCCGAGATCAGGGAAATCGTCTATCATCGTCCGGAATCGCTTTCCATCGAAGACTACCACCTGAAGTATCATTTCAATCGCAGCGCGGTCATGCCCAACGGACCGCGATTCATCGATGCGATGCCCGGACTCGTCAAGGCCTTTTCCTGGCTCGGACCACGGCAGAAGAAGCGTTTCGAGATAGAAAGCACAGGCGGCAGCCTCACATTCAACGACATGATGCACCACCTGAGCGCACGAGTCACGGTGAACGGCGCTCCCGCGGACAAGCCGCAGCCGGTGATTGTCCGCCTGGAGGGGGGGAAGCTCGTTCCCGGGCAGGCAGTGGTTGCCCCGGGCAGGATTGTTTTCACGGTGGAGAACCGCACCGCGGCCCGGGCATCCATGATGATCGTCAACCTCCCGCCCGGGTTCACCAAGCCACCGCTCGTTTTCGAGCCGTTCCTGTCCGGAAAAAAGCTGATTTCCAGCCAGACCTTCAGGGATTTGTTCAGCGCCGAGGTGATCCAGGGAAGCGAGGGAATCGGGGTCCGCGATATTACAATCCTTTTCACGGACCTGAAGGGCTCCACGGCCCTCTATGAGCGCATCGGAGACTTGAAGGCGTTTTCCCTCGTGCACCAGCACTTTGAACGGCTGGCCACCGTCATCAACGAGTACTCCGGCACGTTCATCAAGACCATCGGGGACGCCGTCATGGCCTCATTCCTCGATCCCGCTGATGCAGTGAAAGCCGCGCTGGAAATGAACGCGGAGATTGCGCGCTTCAACCGCGCCTTCACTACCGGGGACATGATCCTCAAGATCGGGATCCACAAGGGTGCCTGCATTGCGGTGACGCTGAATGACCGGCTGGACTTTTTCGGCCAGGCGGTAAATACCGCCTCGCGCGTGCAGGGACTGGCAGGCCCTGAAGAGGTCTATCTCACGGAAGAAGTTTTTGCTTCTCCCGGGGTCAAGGAGCTTCTCAGGGGCTGCAAGGTATTTTCAGGCCGGGCAAAGCTGAAAGGCATCCAGGAGCAGATCCGGATATTTAAGGTTGCAGCCGCCACTGCCCGGGCCGGGGATTTCGACATGGAGCCCGTTGATGCGGCCTCTCTTGACGCGGGGGACGCTGCGCCGGACCTCAAAGCATCAAGAGCCCAAGCGGCTTCGAGACGAGCTCCATGAATCGGGCAAGAAACCTGCAGGCATAGACGCCGTCAATCAGGCGGTGATCGACCACCAGGGAGAGGGGCAGGATGGACGCGGGCACCACTTTTCCCTCCCGCACGACCGGCGCCTCGTGCACGCGGCCGATCCCGAGAATTCCTACCTGGGGCGGAAGGATCATCGGGTTGCCGTATACGCCCGAAAAAGAGCCGAAGTTCGATATCGTGAACGATCCCCCGCGTATCTCCTCCAGGGCGAGTGTCCGGGAGCGTGCCTTTGCCGTGAGACGCACGATTTCCGAGTGGATGCGGGGTACCGACAGGCCATTGGGATCCCGGACAACGGGGACCACAAGGCCTTCTTCCGTATCGACGGCCACGCCGATGTGAGGGACAGGGAAGGTTTCGTACTCCCGGCGTTCCGGGGCGTACAAAGAGCTGAGCAGGGGGAAATCCCGCAGCGCCACGGCCGTCGCCTTGACGAAAAATGCCAGCAGGCCCGTTTTTTCGCGGGCTGTTTCGTTCATGTCCCGCCGAAGCTGGAGCAGCTCGTCCACGACGGTAAAGTCATGGACCGCAGCCGCGGGGATGGCCTGGCTTTTTTCCATGGCCTTTGCAATGGCGAGCCGCAGCGTCGAGAGCTTCTTCATTCCCGGGGATACGCCGGGCTGCGCGGGGGGGACGGCGGAGGCCGCTGGCTGCAATGTCTCGAGGTCCTTCTTCAGTATCCTGCCGCCAGGACCCGTGCCGTGCACACGGCCAAGATCGATCCCTGCGTCTGCTGCCAGCTTCCTGGCAACGGGGGAGGCGCGCACTTTGCCCGAGCGCACCGCGTCAGCGCGCTCCGGTCTCACGGCTGACGGGATATCCGCTGAACTCCGCGCGGCGCGATTCGGCGAGGAAACCCCCTCCGTGCTTGCCGGCAGCACCCCGTGGGATGCGACCGTGAGCTGTCCCACGACTGTCCCGCCGTCAGGGGAGCTCTCCACGATCGGCGCAGGATGCAGACCGGTCCTGATTCTCGCGACGATCTCACCGACCTGCACGACCTGCCCCTTGGTGATAGGCAGCTCCACCACGACGCCTTCCACCGGTGAAGGCATCTCGGTGACGACCTTGTCGGTTTCCACGATGGCCAACGCCTCGCCCTGCTTCACGCTGCTGCCCGGAGCGACCTTCAACTCGACGATGGTGCCTTCGGTAAGGCCCTCACCGATGTCGGGAAACCTGAACTCGAACAGCGTCGTCTCATGGCTCATAGTCGAGCACCCTCCTTGCCTCGGTGAGCACGTGTTCCGCGGTCATGAGGTAGTGCCGCTCCCCGCGCGGCATCGGGTAGATGGTGTCGGGTCCGGTCAGCCGGGCAGGAGGAGCTTCCAGGACGTCGAAGGCCTGTTCCAAAACTGTTGCGACCAGCTCAGAGGCTACGCCGAAACTCTGCGGGCCCTCGTGGACCGCGAGGAAACGGCCGGTTTTCCGCACCGACTCCACCACGGTGCGCGCATCGAAAGGATGGATCGTGCGCAGATCGATCAGCTCCACGGACCGTCCTTCCGCGGCAAGCACCGCGCGCGCCTCCCGCGCCTCGATCATCTGCGCGCCGTAGGAGACAATGGTAAGCTCGTCTCCTTCCGCCTCGATCTTCGCTTTTCCGATTTCCACCGTGTAGGCTTCCTCGGGAACTTCCTGGCGCACGGCGCGGTAGGCGCGCGCGGGCTCCAGGTACACCACGGGGTCCGGATCCCGGATGGCCGAGATCAGAAGACCTTTTGCGTCGTGGGGCGTGGAGGGGATCACCACCTTCAATCCTGGGATGTGCCCGAACAGGGCCTCCAGGCTCTCCGAGTGGTGCTCCGGCGCGCGGATGCCGCCGCCGTAGGGCATGCGGATCACCATTGGCGCGGTCAAGGCTCCCCGGGTCCGGTTTCTGATGCGTGACACGTGACTGGCTATCTGGTTGAACGCGGGGAATGCGAAGCCGGAAAACTGGATTTCAACTACCGGCCGGAGCCCTGCCACCGCCATTCCGACCGCCGCTCCCACGATGCCGGATTCCGCGACGGGAGTGTCGAAGCATCGCTCCTCTCCGAATTCCCGCTGCAGCCCGGCGGTGACGCGAAAAACCCCGCCCTCCACCCCGACATCCTCTCCGAATACTATGACGGACCGGTCCGACGCCATCTCCGTGCGCAGCGCGTCGGTCACGGCCTCCAGGAGAGTGAGCACTCTCATGTCTTCCTCCGCTGCATCTGCGCGGCGAGCGTGTCCGGCATCTCGAGGTAGAGGTGCTGGAAGGTCTCCTCCATCGTGGTGTCCTTTGCCTGCTCGACTTCCTCGAAGCTGGATCGCGCGCAGTCCAGGGACTGCTCTCTTGTCTTCACGATATCAGCCTCGGAGAGCATGCGCTTGTTCAGAAGATAGCGCTCGAGCCTGAGAATGGGATCCCGTGTCTCCCACTGCCGCACTTCCTCGTCCGACCTGTATTTGGTGGGGTCATCCGAGGTGGTGTGCGCCCCCAGCCTGTAGGTGAGGCCTTCGATAAGGGTGGGCCCTCCTCCGCCCCGCGCCCGCTCGGCAGCCATCTGCACGGCGGCATAGACGGCGAAGATATCGTTTCCGTCCACGCGCACGCCCTCGAACCCGTATGCGAACGCTTTTTCAGCGAGCGTTGCGCTCGCGCTCTGCTTCGACCAGGGAAGGGAGATCGACCATTGATTGTTCTGCGCGTAGATGATGACTCCGGCCTTCCAGACACCGGCGAGGTTGCACGCTTCGTGGAAGTCGCCTTCGGAGCTCGCCCCTTCACCCATGAATGTGAGGGCGATTCGGTCGGAACCTTTGTAGCGTTCCGCCCACGCAAGGCCTACCGCATGCAGCATCTGGCTGCCGACGGGAACAGAGATCGGCATCATGTGGAATTTTTCGACCGGCATATGGTTTGCCGTCTCGTTTCCGTACCAGTACAGGTAGTACTGCTGAAGGGTCACTCCGCGGACGAGCATGCCGCCGAACTCCCGGAAGGCCGGCACGAACCAGTCATCCGGGCGCACCGCCATCAGGGCGCCCACCGAATTGGCCTCCTGGCCCTTGTTCAAGGCATAGGTGGGAAGACGCCCCTGGCGGTTGAGACTGACCGCCCATTCGTCCCCCTGCCGGGACATGACCATTGTCCGGTAGGCCGCCAGTGCCTGCTCATCGCTCATCAGGGGGAATCCCGCCGGGGGCGGGGCAAGCTTTCCCTCCACATCCAGGAAGGACACGAGACGACCCTCCCGGGGATCGTAACTTTCGAACATTTTGCCTCCTCAGTTGCCCGGCAGTGTCACGAGAAGAGCGTGCCAGGCGAGTGTTGCACACTTTACCCGGACGGGAAAGCTCGTGAGGCCCTTGAAAGCCACAAGATCGCCCATCCCGTCCAGAACGTCAACGGGTTCTTCGCCGCGCAGCGCGCGGATGAAGCTCCCCGCAAGCTTCCTCGCCTCGGCAACGGAAAGCCCCTGCACCTGCTCCGTCATCAGGGACGCAGAGGCGGTGCTGATGGCGCAGCCCTTGCCGTCGAACCGCACCCGCTCCAGCTTCTCTCCGTCTCCCACCACGACCTCCAGCTTCAGCGAATCTCCACAGGTGGGGTTTTCGTGCGCCAGGGCCTGGGGGACGTGGTCCAGGTGGGCGGTGTTTCGAGGCGACCGGTAATGGTCCATGATGATTTCCTGGTATAGTTCATCGAAGGCGCTCACGCGTAGAACCTCAGCGCGCCTTGCAGCGCCGCCGTAAGGCGATCGATTTCAGAGAACGTGTTGTAAAACGAGAGACTGGCCCGCACCGTGGCAGGCACGCCCAGCTTCCGCATGAGCGGCTGCGCGCAATGGTGCCCCGCACGCACGGCGATTCCTTCCCTGTCCAGGAACTGCGCAACGTCGTGCGCGTGTATGGAGCCCAGCGTGAAGGAAAAGACCGGGCCGCGCCGCGGCGCGCTGCCGTACAGTGTGACCCCGTCCGCTGCGCCGAGGCTCTGGTGCGCGTGCCGGGAAAGCTCTTCCTCCCATGCGGCGATGTTGCGGAACTCCAGGCCGTGCAGGTAATCTATGGCCGTGCCAAGGCCCACGGCCCCTTCGACATTCGGCGTGCCGGCCTCGAACTTCCACGGCAGGTCGTTCCACGTTGACTTTTCCGGCCAGACCGCGCGGATCATCTCGCCTCCGCCCATCCACGGCGGCATGGCATCCAGGATGCGTTCCTTGCCGTACAGGGCGCCGATGCCCATGGGACCGCACATCTTGTGGCTGGAGAAGGCAAAGAAATCGCAGTCGAGGTCCTGCACATCCACCGGGAAATGCGGCACCGACTGCGCGCCGTCCACGAGGACCAGGCTGCCGTGCCTGTGCGCAAGCCCTGCAATCGCCTTCACGTCGTTGATCGTGCCCAGCACATTGGACATGTGTGTGAGGGCCACCAGGCGGGTGCGCGAGTCCCAGGAGCGCTCCAGCTTGCCCAGGTCCAGGGTGCCGTCCTCTTCCACGGGGATGAACCGCAGCCGGCTCCCGCTGCGCGCGCACGCGAGCTGCCAGGGAACGAGATTGCTGTGGTGCTCCATCTCGGTGAGCAGCACCACGTCGTCCTGTTTCAGCTCCTGGCTGCCCCATGCCGATGCCACGAGGTTGATTGCCTCGGTGGTGCCGCGTGTGAATACGATCTCAGAGGGTTTCTCCGCGTTCAGGAACCTCTGGACCTTTTTCCGCGCCTCCTCGAATGCGGCCGTGGACTCCTCCCCGAGTGTGTGGAGGGCCCGGTGCACGTTGGCGTTGCTGAGCTCATAGTAGACCCGTATTGCGTCCAGGACCTCGCGCGGCTTCTGGGAGGTGGCGGCATTGTCCAGATACGCAAGGGCTTCCCCTCCAATGCGCCGGCCCAGGAGGGGGAAGTCCCTGCGCACGTCTTCCACGGTTCGTGGACCCATCATGTGGACTCTGCCGGCCGCCATGCTACCCAGATCCCTCCGTTTTCGATTTTTGCGCTCCACGTGCGCACCGGCTGGGTGGCCGGGAGTCCCGTGACCGCGCCGGTGCGCAGGTTGAACCGCGAACCGTGTTTCTGGCAATAGACCTCACCCGCCCAGATCTCCCCCTCGGAGAGCCGGGAGTATTCGTGCGAGCAGATATCATCCAGGGCAAAGATGCCCTCTTCGGTGCGGAAAAGCGCGACGAGGCGGCCTTCGACGCTCACGCCCATGCTCGTCACGAGGTCCTCCTCTGCGGCCACCCGGACCCAGCGCTCTACGCCGCCTTCAGGGCTTCCGCCGTCCGCGGCGGAGTTGGTGCTGTCGCCGCCAGGCCTGTCGCCGCTAGGCGACGTTGGCGTTTGCATTCGGGAGACGGAGTCTTTCGCGGATCCGGGCAAGGGCATCTTCGCGGTACCTTTCCGGAGCGGACCCCAGGAGATCTTCGAAGTACCCGACCACGAGCATCTCGCGGGCGTCGACCTCGGAGAGGCCGCGGCACTCCAGGTAGAAAAGCTCTTCTTCGTTCAATCGCCCCGTGGTGGACCCGTGACTGCACTTCACGTCATTGTTTCCGATTTTCAGCGTGGGGATCGAGTCCGATCTGGCCGTCTCTCCGAGGATGAGATTCCGGTTGGTCAGATACGCGTCGGTCCCGGAAGCCCCCGTGGCCACCTCGATCAATCCCTGGAAGACAGTACGCCCGCTTGCCACGGCGCCCTTGTAGTAGGCCCTGCTGGTGCCCTTGGGTGCGCGATGGTGCTGCACGGTGCGAATGTCCATGTGCTGGTCCCCGCGGCAGTAGTACACACCATCAAGATACGCTTCCGCGCCCGCTCCGGAAAGCGAGCATTCGACCCGGGTCTTGGTCAACCGGCCGCCGAACGCCGCGTCGAAGTGTCTCAGTGAGCCGTCCCGGCCCACCTCTGCCCGCGCATGGCGGAAGTACAGCGAGCGCGCGCCGAGCTCCTGCATTTCGCAGAACCTGAGCGCGGAGGCGTCTCCGAGGTGCATGTCCACGGCCGCGTTGCAGAGAAGCCCCTTGGGCCCATCCGCGGTTTCCTCACCGCGGATATGCTGCACCACGGAGGCTCGCGCTCCTTCCCCGAGAACCACGGCCACGTGAGGTGCGCTGAAAAGGCCTTCGCCGCGCTCGGCAAACTCCATGAAGAACGGCTCGGCTATTTCAAGGCCCGGCGGCACCCAGAGAAACGCCCCATGACTCCAGGTACCGTAGTGCCAAGCAAGAAACCGGTTGTCCGCATCCTTGATGGCCTCATGGAACAGTTTGTAGAGAGGAATCTCGAACTCCTCCAGGGCAAGGTCCAGGGGCAGCAGGCGCACGCCTTTCTCCTGCCACTGGGGGTCAAGGGCCACCTCGGTGCACTGGCCTGCATCGAACCGGATATGTCCCGCCGCGGTACCCGGGTCCCCCTCCCGGGGGCAGGCCGCCTTCGGGGCCGGCGCCGCCGCATACGACTCCAGGCCCAGGCGGCTTACGTCGGTGCGCCGCCACTCTTCTTCCGCAGGGGTGGGCCACTGCATTCCATCGAAACGCTCCCGTGCCTGGGAGCGAAGCGTCCGCATCCAGGCGGGTTCCACTCGTTCTGCCATCACCCCACCGTCCCTGTCATCTCGAGCTCGATGAGGCGGTTCAGCTCCACGGCGTATTCCATGGGAAGCTGCTTGACCAGAGGATCGAGGAAGCCGCTGACGATCATGAGGGAGGCTTCCTGCTCGCTCATTCCGCGGCTCATGAGGTAGAAGAGCTGGTCCTCGCTGATCCTGCTCACCCGAGCCTCGTGCTCGATGGAGACATGGTCGGAGTTGATTTCCATGTACGGGTAGGTGTTGCTCTTGGACGCCTCATCGAGGATCAGGGCGTCACAGACGACCCGCGAGCGTACATCGTGCAGGCCTTCATTGACTTTCAGAAGCCCCCGGTAGGTCGCCACGCCGCCGTCCTTGCTGATGGACTTTGCCGTGATCACCGACGAGGTATGGCTTGCCGCGTGTACCGCCTTGCCGCCGGTGTCCTGCTCCTGGCCCTTTCCCGCGAATGCAATGGACAGGACCTCGCCGTGGGCCCCTTCCCCGACCAGGTAGATCGAAGGGTACTTCATCGTGCGCTTTGATCCGAGATTGCCGTCCACCCATTCGACGATGGCGTCCTTGTGCGCCACTGCGCGCTTGGTGACCAGGTTGTACACGTCGCTGGACCAGTTCTGGATGGTCGTATAGCGCACCCGCGAGCCCGGCAGGGCGATGATCTCCACCACGGCGCTGTGCAGGGATTCGGTGGCATAGATCGGTGCCGTGCAGCCCTCGATGTAATGAACGAAACTCCCCTCATCCGCGATGATGAGAGTGCGCTCGAACTGCCCGAAGCTCCTGGCGTTGATGCGGAAGTACGCTTGCAGCGGCACGTCCACCTTTACGCCCTTCGGTATGTACACAAAGCTCCCCCCGGACCAGACGGCGCTGTTCAGCGCAGCAAACTTGTTATCCAGGTACGGGATCACTGTGCCGAAATACTGCTTCACCAGGTCAGGATGCTCGCGCACCGCTGTCTCGGGGTCGGTGAAGATCACCCCCTGGCGGCTCAGGTCTTCCTTGATGCTGTGATAGACCATTTCCGAGTCGTACTGCGCCCCCACGCCGGCAAGGAACTTCCTCTCCGCCTCGGGGATGCCGATGCGCTCGAATGTCTCCTTGATGTTGGCCGGCACGTCTTCCCATCGCCGGGACTGCTGCTCCTGGGGCGCCGCGTAATAATAGAGAGAGTCGAAATCGATGTCGGAGAGGTCCGCGCCCCAGTTGGGCATGGACTTCTTGCGGAAAGCTGCCAGTGAGCGCAGCCTGAACTGCCGCATCCACTCGGGCTCCCCTTTTCGGTGCGAGATGGCGTTGACGATATCTTCGTTCAGCCCCTTGCGGGTCTTGAAGACCGACTCGTCGGGAAAATGATATCCGTGCTGATACTCGCCTATTTCAACGGCTTGCGACTGCTCGCTCATTTGCTTCCTCCTCGATCCCGTACTGTTCTTTGATCCAGTCGTAACCCCTGCTTTCGAGGGTTTCCACCAGGTCTTTCCCGCCCGAGGTCACGATCCGGCCCTTGTACATGATGTGCACGTAGTCGGGAACGATCTGTGTCAGAATACGCTGGTAGTGGGTAATGATGAGCGCACTGAATCCGGGGCCTCGCATCCTGTTCACGCCGCGCGCCACGACCTTCAAGGCGTCGATGTCCAGGCCGGAGTCCGTTTCATCCATGATGGCCAGGGACGGCTTCAGCATCAGCATCTGCAGCACTTCCATCCGTTTCTTCTCTCCGCCGGAGAAGCCCTGGTTGAGGTAGCGGTTGATGAAGACCTGGTCCATCTCCATGAAGTCCATGGCCTCCCGCAGCTCCTTGATGTATGCGGTGACATTCATGCCCTTCCCGTTCCCGCGCAGCTCGATGGCCCGCTTGAGGAACTTGCCCACGGTCACTCCGCCGATCTCTACCGGGTATTGGAAGGCCAGGAACACGCCGCGCAGTGCCCGTTCACTCGGCTTGAGGGCAAGGTAGTCCTCTCCGTCCAGGAGCACGCTGCCGCCGGTCACGGCGTACGAGGGATGGCCCATGAGCACATTTGCAAGGGTGCTCTTGCCCGAGCCGTTGGGTCCCATGAGCGCGTGAATCTCTCCCGCGTGGATGTCGAGGTTCAGACCGGCGAGGATCGGCTTGTCGCCGATTCCTGCCTGGAGATCTCTTACCTGCAGATGGTTTGCCATGTTGATTCCTTTGTCTCGAGATTGCTCAGATGGGATAGCCGAGCCCGACGCGTGCTTCTTCGCTCATCCGCTCGGGTCCCCACATGGGGGTCCACACCGTGGTGGCCTTCACATCGACGATGCCGAACGCGTCATGCAAAGTTTCTATGATGTCACGTTGAATCATGTCCCCGGCCGGACAGCCGGGGTAGGTGAGGGTGAAGTCCACTTCGATCGAGTTTTCGCGCCCTTCGACCCTGTACACAAGACCCAGCTCGACGATGCTGATCGCCAGCTCGGGGTCCTCGACATTCCTGAGCACGTCCATGATCTCTTCACGGGATACCACTTCAATCCTTCCTTCTCTCACATATAAATTGACAAACCTGACTAAATTAGTCAAGTTTAAAGCAAATGAAGATTGTGCAGGTGCTTTGTCATCCACGCTCTGGAAGCTTCAATTCCGCAATGGCCGCTGCCGCGGAGGCTGCGCTGCGATCGCTCGGCCATGATGTCATCATGCATGACCTGTACAAGGAAGGGTTCGATCCCGTGCTCGGTGCACCCGAGCTCGCACGGAGCTACAGCCTGGACGAGCTGGTGCAGGTCCACTGCCGCGAGCTGACCGCGTGTGACGGTCTTCTGATTTTCCATCCGGACTGGTGGGGACAGCCGCCCGCCGTCCTCAAGGGATGGCTGGACAGGGTATTCAGGCAGGGCGTTGCGTATGATCTCGGCGGCGACGCAGAAGAGAAAGACTGGAAGCCACTTTTGGGAGACAAGAAGGGCCTTGTTTTCTGCACCTCAGATGCAAGGGACGACGATGTGCCTCGAACACTGGAGACACTCTGGACTGACGTCATCCTTGGCAGGTGCGGCATGAAAGCTGAGTGTCATGTCATACGGGACATGCGCCGGACCGATCCCGCTTCCAGGAGGGCATGGCTCGAGTCGATGATCGACACGATCACTGAACGGTTTCCCGCGACGGACGGCGCACCCGGGCCAGCCGCGCGTGCCCGCCAGGCTCAATCGAAGAGAAGGACCGCCTTCAGCGCATCAGCCTGAACGGTTCCGCTCTGCACGGGCGGCATGGCAGTGGGGTGCGAACGTCCCATGAACCACCACTCCCTTGGCATTGGGATGAAAAGATCCTGGGTGCCTGACTTCTTGCCCCATGCAATCCGTGTCGCCCCGTTCGCCGACTCTTCGACGCCTACATCGAGCAGGAGATCTGCCGTGTGCGTCGTTTTGCCCTGGCGAACGAAGAGATAACCGGCGTTCCTGGAGTTCCACAGGAGCTGGACCTGCACCTTGTCCCGCAGGCCGAGCAGGCTGTCCAGGGCGCGCGCAGGGGCTTCTTCGGGATTCACCCAGACTTCAACTGCGCGGCCCGATGCCGCGGCTTCCGCAAGCGCCGCCTGCACGTCCGGAATCACGCGGTCAGCCGCGCGCCGGGCGGTATCGTCGTCATGACCGGCAATCCAGAGCTCCGCAGCGCCCTGTCGGCGTTTCCTGAATGCCTCGGTAAAGGCGACGTTGTTCGAAGCGGCAATGTCGCCGATGAGCAGGATCAGTTTCTTCTCTTCGTCGCTGCAGCCCGCGGGCTTGCGCACGGCGACCTCTGCCCATCGCGGGTCAAGCTTCTCCAGGCCGGCTGCGCGTACAGGGATTCCCTTCCGCGCTGCTGCGTCGAGGAATGCGTCGATTGCCTCACCGCAGAGGTACGGTGAGATCCTCATCACCGGATGCTTCGCTTTCTTCAAGAGCCCGGCGACCTGCGTGCGCGTCTTCACGGGGTCTATGGCCGCGGGTGCCGGGTCGTTGAGGAACTCGTGCCCGAATTTTCCTTTCTTGCAGAGCTTGCCATTGTTCGGAGCGTCGTAGCGCTCAGTCACACGGGTGAAGAGACTCCCGTGCCAGCGGTAGTCGATGCCACATCCCACGGAGCACCGTGCACAGGTGCCTTCCACGGTCTTCTCCGGCAGCGGCACGTTCTTGCGCGCGGGAAGCTTCTCCGTGAGCGCGCCCACCGGACAGGCAGACACGCACTGCCCGCAGGAGATGCAGGTCGTGTCCTCGCCAAAGGGGATGCCGAATGAGGGGGCTACCACCGAGGAGAACCCGCGGTACATGTAGCCGAATACGCCGATGCCCTGCACCTCGAGACAGATCCTGATGCACCTGCCGCAGAGAATGCACTTGGAGGGATCCCGGCTGATGAAGGGGTGAGAGTCGTCCACGGGGTGGACCGCCACCTCTCCGAGGAACCGCTTTGCCACAGCCTCGTACTCGGTTGCGTGCAGCTTCAGCGCGCAGTCTTTGACATCCTGGCACCCGCACTCCAGGCAGCGGGCAGCTTCCTGCGCAGCCCGCGCTGCGGGCAGCGTAGATTCGATCTCGTCAAAGCTCCTGGCCCGGGGTCCGGGCGCCAGGACTGCCGGCCGGGCGCGCGGCACGCGCGGCGTTTCCTTAAAGTCCGCGGCCGTGATCTCCCTGAAATCGGCTTTCTTGCTGAGAAACTCTTTCGGCCTCGCGTAAGTCCGGCCGTCCATGTATGCCAGCGCCGCGCGCGCCGCGTGTTTGCCGCCGGCAATTGCGCGGATGGCGACGTCGGTGCCGGTGAGCAGGTCTCCCGCGGCGAACACGCCGGGCACCTCTGTGCGGCCCGTCGCAAGGTCCGCGTTCAGATTGCCCTTGTCATCGGTCAAGCCGGGGAGGGCGGCGAGCAGCTTTGTGTCCGCGAACTGGCCCACCGCTGAGATGATAGTGTCCACGGGCACGGCGAACTCCGAGCCGTCCACGGGCACGGGCCGCCTGCGGCCCGAGGCGTCAGGCTCGCCCAGCTCCATGCGGAGAAGGGTGAGGGTCTTCAGTTCTTTGTCTTCAGTTTCAATGGAGACGGGGGCAACGAGGTACTGGATATCGATCCCTTCCTCGAGGGTCTCTTCGATCTCCGCGTCCGAGGCAGGCATCTCTTCCCGGGTGCGGCGATAGTACATCGTGACTTTTTTTGCTCCGCGGCGCAGCGAACAGCGCGCTGCATCGAGTGCCGTGTTGCCGCCGCCAATCACGGCGACGGTCTTTCCCACATGCACAGGCGTGCCGGCATTCACGTCCTGCAGGAAGTCGATGCCGGAAAGCACGGCCGGGTGATCCTCACCCGGGATGCGAAGTGTTCGGCCCTTCCATGCGCCGATGGCCAGCACGACAGCGTCGTTTTCCGCGCGCAGCTTCTCCAGGGTTGTATCCGTGCCGAGCCGCACGCCGGTGCGCAGAGCGACGCCCAGGCTTGTCATGTCCGCAATCGCCCGGTCCAGCACTTCCGGCGGCAGCCGGTAGTCCGGTATGCCGTAGCGGAGCATTCCCCCGGCTTTTCCCATCGCTTCATAGAGAGTGACATCGACCCCTTTTTCCGACAGGTACCACGCCGCGGAAAGACCGGCAGGTCCTGCGCCCACGATCGCGGCCTTCTTTCCGCTCCGCGCGGGAAGGGGCCGCGGTGTCATGCCGCCCGAGGCTGCCTCGAGGTCCGCGACGAACCTCTTGATGCCGTTGATGTTGATCGGCTCTTCGACAAGGCGCCTGCGGCACTCCTGCTCGCAGGGGCGCGGGCAGATACGCCCGATGACAGCGGGCATCGGGTTGTCCCGCCGGATGAGCTCCACCGCTTCGGTGGTCTTCCCGTTTGCCACCAGGCCGAGATAGCCCTGGATGTCGATGTTGGAGGGACAGGTCTGTGTGCAGGGGGCCTTGCAGTCCCCGTAGTGATTGGAAAGCAGAAGGTCCAGGGCCATGCGCCTGGCTGCCGCGATGTCCGGCGCGGTGGTCGTAATGACCATCCCCGGCGCGACCTTTGTGCCGCAGCTCGGGACAAAACCCTTTGCCCGCTCCACCTTCACCAGGCAGACCCAGCAGGAGGCGTACGGCTCGAGCCGCCTGTCGTGGCACAGCGTGGGGATGCGAATGCCCTGGCTCTCCGCCACTTCAAGAATGGTCTTTCCCGGCTCGACCAGGATCTTCTTCCCGTCCAGGGTGATTTCGATTTGAGGCGCCATTGTCATTCCTTACCTGACGTGATCCCGATTGCGTCAAACCTGCAGGCTTCGTAGCACAACCCGCAGCGTATGCAGGTGTCCTGGTCTATCGTGTGCACCTTCTTGCGCTCGCCCCGGGCCGCCTTTGTCGGGCAGACCTTCGCGCACATCATGCAGCCCGTGCAGGCATCCGCGAGGACGCCGAACCGGATCAGCGCCTTGCATTTCTTCGCCGCGCAGCGCTTGTTCCTGATGTGGTCGTCGTACTCCGACCTGAAATACCGCAGGGTCGTGAGCACCGGGTTCGGCGCTGTCTGGCCCAGGCCGCAGAGTGAAGAGACCTTCACTTTTGCCGCCAGGTCTTCAAGCTCCGCGATGTCCTCTTCCACGCCCTTGCCTTCCGTGATCCGGGTGAGGATCTCCAGCATCCGCTTTGTGCCGATGCGGCAGAATGTGCACTTGCCGCAGGACTCGCTCTGGATGAAGTTGAGGAAGTAGCGGGCAACGTCCACCATGCAGGTGGATTCGTCCATGACCACCATGCCGCCCGAGCCCATGATGGCCCCTGATGCGGCCAGGGAATCGTAGTCGATGAGCACGTCTGCCAGGCTTTCCGGCACGCAGCCGCCGGACGGCCCGCCCATCTGCACGGCCTTGAACTTTCCGTTTCCCTGGATTCCGCCCCCTATGTCGAAAATGATCTCGCGAAGGCTGATGCCCATTGGCACCTCGATCATGCCGCCGCGCTTGATCTTGCCGGCCAGGGCAAAGACCTTTGTGCCCTTGCTCTTCTCCGTGCCGATGGCGGCATACTGCGCGCCGCCCATGCGGATGATGGAGGCGATATTGGCGTAGGTTTCCACGTTGTTGATATTGGTCGGAGAGTCCCACAGCCCCCGCACGGCCGGGAACGGAGGGCGGAGCCGCGGCATGCCGCGCTTCCCCTCGATGGAGCCCATCAGGGCCGTTTCCTCCCCGCAGACGAAGGCGCCCGCGCCTTCCTTTATATGCAGGCGGAAGGAGAAGGACGTGCCGAGGATGCCGTCCCCCAGGAGGTTCCGCTCTTCCATCTGTTTCAAGGCAATCTGGAGCCTCTTGATGGCCAGGGGGTACTCGGCGCGGACGTACATGTATCCCTCGTCTGCGCCCACGGCGAACGCGCAGATGAGCATACCCTCCAGCACCGCGTGGGGGTCGCCTTCCAGCACCGACCGGTCCATGAATGCGCCGGGGTCCCCTTCATCGGCGTTGCAGATGATGTACTTTTTTCCCGTGGCTGATTTCGCCTCGCGCGCAAAAGTCCATTTCATACCAGTAGAGAAGCCGGCTCCTCCCCGGCCCCGTATACCCGAGGTCTTCACTTCCTCGATCACTGCTTCGGGGGTCATGACGGTGAGCACCTTCTTCAGCGCCGTGTAGCCATCCCGCGCGATGTACTGCTCGATGGACTCGGGATCGATCACACCGCAATTTGAAAGAACGATCCGTCGCTGCCGGGCAAGGTAGGGATAGTCGGCCGGGATGAGCATGTCGCTGACAGGGGTTCCGCCGATGAGATGAGTCTCCACGATGGAGCGCGCACGTGCTTCGTCCACGTTCCCGTAGAGAAAGCTCTTCCCGTCCGCCTGCCTGATCTCGACGAGCGGTTCGGCATGACAGGCGCCGATACACCCTGTTGCCACGACCGAGAAGGGAAGGCCGCGGGCAGCAACATCTTTCTGAAGAGTATCGAAAACGACCCTGGCCCCCGCGGCGATGCCGCAGGAGCTCATGCCGACCGCAACTTCTGCGCGCGCGCTCATTTGGCACCCCCGACCGTCTTGATGATCTTGCCGAGCTTGTCACCGGTGAGCCTTCCGTAGACCTCTCCGTCGATCATGACGACCGGCGCGAGGGAGCAGCAGCCCAGGCAGGCAACGCGTTCCACTGTGTACTCGCCGTCAGCGGTCGTGTTCCCGGGTGCGACCCCCAGGCGCTGCTCCACGATCGTGTCCAGCGAATCGGCGCCCTGCACGTGACAGGCGGTGCCGTGACAGACCTTCATCACGTGCTTTCCCATGGGTGTGAAACGGAACTGGGCGTAGAATGTGGCCACGCCGAATATTTCCGAGACAGCCTTTCCCGTGACGTGCGCAATCTCGCGCATGGCATCCTGGGGCAGATATCCGAAGATGTCCTGGGTCTTCTGTAGAAGCGGGATGACGTTCCCCTTGACGCCCTTCCACTCCCCCAGAAGGGCTTGAAACGGCTGTTCCATGTGGTCTCCTTACGCACTTGTAGCGCGGTCACGGGGTCGATTTTTTTCTTCAGACGGGAATTAACAAGAGTGTAGCACGCCGGGGCAGGAGGTGCAACAGGACCGAGGATATATGAAAACTGCGCCGCTCC
>CAYTGX010000071.1:9309-23181 GCA_964437385.1 uncultured Spirochaetaceae bacterium | reverse complement strand
CGCTTTAGACCGCTTCCGCTTCCAGGTTCGCCCCCGTGAACTGGCTGTTGTAGAGCTCGGCGTAGAAGCCGCCGCGGGCCAGGAGCTCCTTGTGCGTACCGGTTTCGATGATCGCGCCGTGATTCATCACGAGTATGAGCTTTGCGTCGCGGATCGTCGAAAGCCTGTGCGCAATGACGAAGCTCGTGCGTCCCTTCATCAGGGTGGCCATGGCTTTCTGGATGAGCACCTCGGTCCGCGTGTCCACGGAGCTCGTGGCCTCGTCCAGTATGAGAATGGCCGGGTCGACGAGCACGGCGCGCGCGATCGTCAAAAGCTGTCTCTGGCCCTGGGAGATGTTGGACGCTTCCTCGTTCAGCACCGTCGGCATGTTTGCACGATGAACAGCAGAAGGGGGCGTCAACCCTTCAGCGCTACGGAAGCTAGGCTCTTAACTATCTTCTTTTGCATCAGAACGAAGAAAATGATCGACGGCCCGACCGCTAAAACCATAGTCGCCATCGCATACTGCCAGTCCGTCGTATACTGACCCATGAACGTGTATATGGCCAAGGTGAGTGTCATCGTCATCTTCGAGCTGTTCACCATTATGAGCGGAAGGAGGAAGTCATTCCACAAGTACATGACGTTCAGGATGATCACAGTGGCCGTGATCGGCTGCAGGAGAGGGAAGATGATGCTGAAGAACGCGCGAGCGGTCGAGGCCCCGTCGAGGAAGGCGCTCTGATCGAGCTCCCGCGGGATGGTCTTGACGAAGCTGTGGAAGATGAAGACCGACAGCGGGGCCCCGAAGCCCCAGTATTGTATCGCCAATCCCGTATCGCTGTTGGCGAGCCCGAGGAGGGTCGCCAGTTTGAGGAGGGTAATCATGATGGTCTGGAAGGGGATCAACATCGGAGCGATGCAGAATAGATAGATAAATGCGCTGAATCTCGTCTTGGTCCTCGAGAGCGCGTAGGCCGCGATTGACGAAAGAAAGACTATGCCCGCGAGGCCTAGGACCGTTATCGTCAGGTTATTCAGGAAGAGCCTCGGGTAGTTGATATAGCGCCAGACGTAGGCGTAATTGGAAAGCGCGAGCTTCTTCGGGAGAGTGACGACATTGATCATGATCTCGGAGAACGGCTTCACCGAGTTATAGAGCACGAGTATGATCGGGTAGATGTAGACGAGGGCGCAGAGCGCCATCGCTGCTTCCAGTACCACGAGTCCAGGTTTCCTTCTGCCCTTTTTCACGCTTCGACCTCCCGCGCCTTGAAGAATCTCAGCAGGAAAAACGTAACAAGAACCACGACGCCGAAGAGGATCAAAGCCTTGGCCGAGCCATAGCCGTACATGTTGTTCTGGAACGCATCCGTGTAGACATCAATCGTGACGCTCCTCGTCGATCCGCCGGGCCCTCCGTCGGTGAGAGAGATGATGACGTCGAAGACCTTGATGGCGTTCGTGAAGGACATGAACATGCAGACCGTGATGGAGGGCCCGAGGAGGGGGAACTTGACGGCGAAGAACCCCCTGGCCGCCACGGCTCCGTCTATGGCCGCGGCCTCCATGACCTCGACCGGCACCGACTGCAGTCCGGCAAGGTAGATGACGACATAGAAACCGATCGATTGCCAGACGGACACTATGACGATCGAGGAGAAGGCCAGCTGCGACGTCCCGAGCCAACTCCAGTTGAGGAAGCCCCACTTCGTTATCCCGTACAGGGAGGCGAAGCCCTGGGTCAATAGGAATTTCCAGATAAAACCGACGACGAGGGAGCTCATGATGTACGGGCAGAAGAAGACAGTACGCAGGAGGTTGGCCGACTTCATCTGCTTGTCGAGGACCACCGCGAGCACCAGGGCCAGCGCGTTCGTGATGAGCACGTACAGGCCGGCGAACGCGACTGTGAAGACGGCAGCCGGCGCGAAAGTTGTGTCCTTCGTGAATATGTCCACGAAATTCTTGAGCCCGATAAATACGGGAGCGCTGCTGATGCCGTTCCATTTCATGAACGAATACGCCATGCTCATGAGAAATGGCGCGTAGAAAGCGTAGGTTATCATTACGCACACGGGCAGGACGAAGGCAGCAAATTCGAGCCCGGAGATCTGCCCCGATGCAGGCCGCTTCATTCGATGGACCTCATGCCGGCCGCGCCTCGTCCTGCGGCCGTCATCTGTAATGCTCGCCTGCCTTCGCGTTCCAGGGCAAGGCCAGCAGCGAGTCGATCAGCCCCTTCGCCTGCTCGTACGAGCGGGTGCGCGGATCATTCATGAGCCACAAAACCAGGCCCTCGCGCGAGCCGGAGACATAGGCGTCGAGGATACGCTCCATATTCAGCATCCGCGGAATCATCACATTGTTCATGAGATTCGCCGGCAGGGAGCCGACGTGTATGGCCTGCAGTCCCCGCGCTCCGGCCAGGACGGGCACCTCAACCAGGACATCGTCGGGGAGGCCCTCCACTGCATCCCTATTGGGTATGTTGAGCTGCAGACAGGCTTCCTTGTCGTTGGCGATCGCGTCGACGATCTCGATATGCTGCTCACCGCTCGGCACGGGCGGGTACTCGGGAAGCAGGGAGCCAATCGAGGTGCTCAACGCGAGGCTCTTGGCCTGGATGGCGTCCTTTTCCCTCAGGTAGCTGCTCCAGCCGATCTCGGAATCAAAGCCGCCGCCGGGACCGTACCACTTCTCCTTCGCTTGGAGATCAGTATGGTGCCACCATGGCGAGGCCGAGCGGACCGTATCCCCTATCGGCATCAGGCCGTTCAGCCGGTAGGCGTCAATTGCGCCGGGAGACATCTGGTCATCGGAGAAGGCCAGTATCTCGTTGACCCTCGCCTCGTATCTGTCGCTCTCCCAATAGGCCTTGGACTCATCCCGTATCCAATCGTCGAGGAGGGGGTAGGCATCATGCCCCTCATACCTGAAGTCCTTGAGCCAGATGCAATGATTGAAGCCCGCCATCTGGACGCTCACCCGGCCGAGATCGAGCTTGAGCCGCTCCGCTATGCGCCTGTACGCGAGGTGGCCGTGGCAGACCCCCACGGCCTTCACCTTCGTATGCCGGGTGATGTAGTTGGTCCCCTCGAAGACGGGATTGGCTGTCTGGATGAGCCAGGCCTCCGGGCACAGCTCCTCCATGTCCTTGGCGAGCCGCTCGAAGAATGCGAGCTGGTGATACGCCCCGACGCCTCCGTAGTAGCAGGAGACCCTATCGCCGATGCCCCTGTAGTATCCGTGCTGGCCCGCCAACTCACGCTCGCACTCGAGCGGGCCGTAGCCTCCGACCTTGACGGCGCAAATGACGAAATCCGCACCTTCGAGGGCCTTCCTGCGGTCAGTGAAGGCCCTCGACCTCAGAGAAGACTTTACCTCGCGGCTGTACCGCTCTGTCAGGGCGGCGGCTGTGTTGAGACGTCTCTCGTCGATGTCCACCAAGGTCAGAGTACTATCGGCGAGTGAGGGCTTGAGGCAAATATCCCTCAGCAAGCTCATGGAAAAGGCGCTGCTCCCAGCGCCTATCAACGTGACGTTCGCCATTGACGCACCTCGATAAACCGGTCCGATAAATGACCGCGCGACTCCTCGCCCGAAGCGCCGCTGGAGGCCGGCCCCTCCAGCGACGCCGGGCACAATCAGCCGCGTTCGGCTACTTGCTGCCTCCAAGCTGCTGCCAGGCCTGCTGGATCTGCGCTATAGCCTGCGCCTTCGAAAGCTTCTTGCCGATGTATCCCTGCATGATCTCGCCGAACTTCATGTGGAAGCTGTCGGGCGAGTAGTTGATGGGCTCGCCCTTGGGCGGGATGGTCTTCGCCAGGTCCGCGAAGGACTGCGGCAACTGCTGGCCCTCCGGCCCCGGCATGCCGTTGATGGGTGATATCACTTTCGCGACCTTCGGGAACCACTCCTTGGCGTAGTCCGAAGTGAAGAGCCAATTGAAGAAATCGAGGGTCTCCTTCTTGACCGAGGACTTGTTGTTGATATGGATCACGCAGCCGCCACCGGCGGTCAGGACCGTGTCGTCTTTGCTGTCAGTGATGGCGTACGGCGTGAAGCCTATCTCGATATCGGGCGTTATCTTCTTTATCGTATCCTCAGCCCAGGTGCCCTGGCCGATAAGCATCGCGACCTTTCCCGTGGCTATGGCCGCGCACTGCGCGTTGAAATCGGTCTCCAGCGGTTTAGGGGCGCCGTACTTTAGGGTGAAGTCGATGAAGTCGAAGAACTCGGCCAGCTTGGGATGGTCGGCGAAGGTCGTCTTCCCCTCGACGAAGTCGTTGACCACCTTGCCCGCGTCCAGGCCCGCGTCCGCCGCCTGGAACTGCTGGAACACATGCTTGAAGACCCACCACTCCTTGTAGCCGGCCGAGAAGGGGGTGTGGCCCTTCGCGAGCAGCTTCTTGGCCGCGTCCTCGAGCTGAGGCCGCGTCATCGGCAGCTCCGTGATCCCCGCCTCCTCGAACATCTTCTTGTTATAGATGATGCCGAACTCGTCGATCTTGTAAACCAGGCCCTCGAGCTTGTTGTTGTAGGTCAGGATCGCCTTCGCGCTGTCCGTCATCACTTTGGCGAGGGGCTGATTCGAAAGATCCTCGGAGTACTGATCGTACTGCTGGAGCTCCGGCCCCGGCGCCGACGCAAAGACATCGGGCATGTTTCCCGAGGCGATCTTCGCCTTCAGCACGCTCGGATAGTCCGCTTGCAGGATCTCCATATCAATCTTGATGTTGGGCTTGACCCTTTTGTAGGCTTCGACGTACGCGTTGAAAGCGTCCGTATACTCCGGCTGATTCTGATAGATGCGGATAGTGACTTGGTTCTTGCCCGCCGCGGCCCCTCCCCCACAACTCACGGTCAAAAGCACAACGGCCAACAGGCCTATTGTCCCGCACAAGATCTTCGTGGCAACTCGCTTCATTTCCTGTCCTCCTTTCATTCATCGCAACGGATAGGTCCTTGGAAAGGAAACGCTCAAGCCAATCGCCGGCGAACCGGATACCGCAAGCGGTCTTTCCGGAACCCTATGCCGTGCTCCTGCCTACCTACTGTCCCGGCGAGGTAGTTATAGAACATCAACTCGATTTGCCCGATGCGAACCCAGCGGCTAAGAACACGACACGCATGCGCACCGCGCACACGCTCGCAGGACCCTTTCGACTCCCCTTTAGCCCACCCACCTCCTTTCGTAATTTATTGCGTTCCAGGGGCGCGGGGGCCGCCCCGCCTGCTGTGTCAGGCAAATCCGCACTATATATTGTGTTCCAGATTATGTCAAATGTTTTAAAACAATCTATCAAAACGAATCAGGAATGTCCGAAGGCCGGCGCGCAGCGAAACGTCACAGTATAGGCTCGATTGGTGATGGTCGGCGCGTGCGAGCACCTCAGCTTGCGCTCCGAGGATAACCTGCTAATATGTCTTAACCTTTAGCTCATAGCTTATCGCGAAAACGCACATGGAGGTCTTCTCAAGGTGGTTTGGCGGCTGACGACCTGGGGTTTGGGTTGTCGGTCGGCGAAATCGGTAGGATCACTCCGGCCTTGCCTACCACAGACGATTGGGGTGCAAATGTCCAGATTTGCCGTCTATCCCGGGGAACCTGGGTTAGCATGTGAGACGAAGGTGTAATTCGAGGTGTCCACAAGAAAATTCATCAGGGAATTGAAAGAAGGAGCTCAAATGAGAATCTCTACGCTTACATCATTCCTATATCTCGCACCTATTTTGCTATTGGTTGCATGTCCGTCATCGCTCGATCCGCAACCAGATCCGGAACAAGCTGCAACTCCCACTTTTGACCCTCCGGGCGGAGCCTACACAATGGCCCAAAGTGTCACACTGAGCAGCACAACAACCGGGGCGAGCATCTACTACACAGAGGACGGCTCCGCCCCGACTACGACCTCAGCGAGATATGCGGGGATGTCGATCAGTGTTGGAGAGAATGCGACTCCGGTAACGATTAAGGCTATCACTGTGGCTCCTGGCTTCTTGCAGTCGGCCATGGGAATGGCGACATATGCTAAATACTCGCTGTCGATGCTATCAATCCCAAAAGGTTCCTTCAAGCATGGAATCAACACCGTTGCAATCTCGGCTTTTATGATGTCGAAATACGATATCACACAGAGTCAGTATCAGGCAGTCACGGGAAATAACCCAAGCAGTTTTAGCCACAACTCCGATGCAGCCAATTGCCCCGTTGAAACAGTGTCATGGTACGATGCAGCAGAGTTCTGCAACAAGCTGAGTATCGTGGATGGTCTCCAGTCTGTGTACACTATCAGCGATCGTTTCCCAAGTTCTGGCTATCCGATTCAAAGCGCGACGGTTGCCGCTGACTTGACGAAGAACGGATACCGGCTTCCTACCGAGGCTCAATGGGAATATGCGGCTGGGGCCGGGACTACGACGGCGTACTATTGGGGTGATGCGAGCGATGCCGCAACGGTAGGACAGTACGCCTGGTTCACAGACAACTCGAGCGGTACTACCCATGCCGTCGGTCAGAAACTTCCGAACGCTTTCGGCCTTTATGACATGGAAGGAAATGTCGCGCAGTGGTGCTGGGATTGGAGTGGGGACTACCCAAGCGCACAGACTGATCCGACAGGTCCGTCTTCGGGTACCTACAAGGTTGACCGTGGCGGTAGCTGGTTTAGTTCGTCCAACGACATTGCGGTCGCCTTTCGTCACGTTGATTCTCCGAATCCCAACAATTATGGCTTGGGATTCCGAGTTGTCGCCCCCAGTCCCTTTTAAAGCAGGCGCGAACTCAAAGGAAAGATTGGCCGTCTATCCAGGAAGTCTCGGCTGAGAAGTCTCGGTTCGAACTACTGGAATTTACAAAAAAGGAGGGGAGATTTGGGTAGAGATTTGAGTACAGGAAAAGCGCTATTGATTGGCAGCACTATAGCCGCAATTGCAGTTATAGCCGCAGAAATGATTATCCATCTGATATTGAAGGTGCGAATAAATACTGTTTTTCAGTTCATACTTCCTCTGGGAAGTCTGTTTGCCGGGAGTGCCTTAGTTCAAGCCATGTACGAGATCGCCAACTTCGAGAAGTATTTGAAGGTATCAGCAGTGACGTGCGTAATATCATTTCTGATCGCATTCATGATTCCGCGATCGGACTTAATTGTACAAGGTCATACTGGGAATAGCATCGGTGCTATGGGGAACTACCAAGAGGTCGGCGGAGATAATGGTTTCTGGATATTTGCGCTTCTATTTGTTGCGATCTACACATTGTGTTTGACAGTGATTTCTTTGCGGAAACTTGCTCGAAAAAGATGAAAAGGCGAATCGCATTGGTCGTGCCTCGTGCATTCCTCAGCCGGCTCCACGGAGACGCGCCAAGCGCTCGTACAGTCCGCCCGCATCTAGTTTCTGGTCGAGGTCCTCCAGCACTTGCCCGACTCGCGCAGCCGACTCATTCGCATCGCGCCATCTCGAGAAGCATCTCCTGACGTTCGACCCCGGCCATCCTTCAGAATACTTGCTACTTCTTCGACTTCTCCATTCTGTAGATATCCACCATCGTTTCCAGGCAGGGCCGGAGCTCCAGGTCCTGGGAGCCGATCACGTACCAGCTCTCGGGCGGCTGGTAGAAGTCCAGGCCGCGCCCAATCTTGACGCGCCAGCCATTGTCCAGGCGCACTTCGCGGTCGTGGAGCCGCTGGTCGAATGTCACGGTGAGCTTGATGTCGCGCTCCACGAGGCTCTGCCCGAGCTGCGCCAGCTTCTCGTCGGCTTCCGCTTTCTGTCGATCATCCTCGAAGCCGGTCACCAGCGAGATTGACCGCACACTCTCGCGCTTCACGAGCAGCTCGCAGAAACGCGTGAAGTTCGCCAGCTGGTGGACGGAGCGGATGTAGGGATCGTCTATTTCCACCTTTTTCACACCCGCCAGATAGGGACCGAATATCGTTTCGTAGGTATGGCCAGTGGAGCCGTAGAGCATGCGGAAATGCTGCTCTCCCGGCTCGCCGGATTGTGCCGGTTTCGCGACCGGGAGTTCCGAAGCGGTGGCCTGCGGCGCCGGGACCGCGGCGGGTGCAACCGTGACTCTGCGCGCGGTGACTGTCTTGATTTTGCTCTTGCCGGATGTCCGCGTCATGGCCTCTTCGGAATCCTCAAGGATCTTGCGCTCGGGATCAAGCGTTGCCTGTGAGCCTTTCGATTCTTCGCAGAAGACGACACGCTCCACGCCCGTGCGGTCAAAGTACGACAGGTTGATGTTGCGGTACTCATCGTCGTTCTTGCGCTTGTTCATCTGCTCCTTGACGCGGCGGCGGCCTTCCACCGCGTACGCCACGTATTCATCCAGCTCTTCCGACGTGGGGTCTCCCACGGGGTGGAGGAGCTTGAGGAAGGCGCACACCGTCTTCTTGATGGCAACCTCGTCGCGGCCCTCGATGGCGGCACCCAGCCGGATGCTCTTGTTCACCCAGTCGTAGCGGTTGGTGTGCATGAAGAGGTGGTGGAACGCCTCGGCAAGGTAGTCGGTGATGAAGCCGTAGCTTGGCGTGAGGGCTGCGCTCGTGTTCTTGGGGACCTCCCAGCCGGGGAGATAGGTGTGGAAGCGGTCCATCACGGCAAGGTCAAAGGTTTCCGGCAGGGGATAGAAGAGGTCGAAGTGCGCCGAGTTCACCAATTGCTCGATGGCGTAGTCGATGTTGCCGACGAACGCGAGGCTCGCGTTGGCAATTACCTCGCGGCCACGGGAGAAGCGGCCGTTGGCCATGTAATCCTTCATGACCTGAACCGAGTCCGTGTCCCGTATCCGGATTCCCGCCACTTCGTCGAAGGCCACGATGTCCCAGAACCCCACCAGCCCCACTCTTTCGCGGGCATTGTTATAGAAGAGGATGGGTGTGGTTGCCTGCCCCCCGCTGATCAGGGTGGCGTACGGGGAGAACTCGCTGAACGCGTAGGATTTGCCGGTCCCGCGCGGCCCCAGCTCTATGAAGTTGTAGTTGGCCTCCACGAACGGGAACAGGCGGGCGAGGTAGTGAAACTTCAGCCGCTTGCTCATGCGGGAGGACTCCAGGCCGATGGTGCGAATGATGGCGTCAATCCATTCGTCGCGGCTGAAATGCCCCCGTCCGGCCAAGTACTGGGCCAGCTCGAACCGGGAGAGCTGGATGGGCTTGAGGTCTTCTATCAGGAACGCGTAGTCGTCGTCTTCAATGTCGTTATGGGCGACGGCCACCTCCGCCCAGATGCCGCCCTCCAGGATGCGCTCGTTCTCCCGATAGTACTTCTCCGGCACCGCGATCCTCTTGGACCCGAAGTTCTCCATCTCCGCCCAGTGGCGCTTCTCCTTCTCCACGTAGCGCACGTGCACCTTGTCTATGAATCGGTGCTTCTTTTCCCGCTGCACGGTGGACTGGGCCTTGTTGGCCTCGTCGGGCCGCACGTAGTTCTGCTCCAGCGTCTCTATGACGGCCTGTTTGCCCGTCTCAATGGCGGCGGGGTCGTCGCTGGCGCAGAACTTGGCCAGCAGGAACTCCAGGACGAAGGAGGGAACGTTCGTGCCCTTCTTGATCTGGTGGAGCAGATCCTTGCGCACGACACGCCCGGCGTAGTGCTCGTTTAGCTTCGTGTCTAGATCATCCATGCATCACTCCATGTAGTCCGTTTCGAGGTTCACCTCGGCATAGCGCGTGAGGGTGACCGGGTCCTGTGCCTTCACGGTGAACGGTCCCCGGAAAGCGTCATCCATGCGGATGGGCACCTTGATCGTCTCACCCGATGAGATCCTCACCAGGAGCGTGGAGGGGTCCACGTGATCGCCGCGCGTGACCGCCCCTACCTCCGTCGCGACGTCCCGTCCATGAGCCACCAGGAGGACCTGGTGAGAGTCTTCCAGCCCCGCCTCCGCGAACAGGGAAGGCGCCGCCAGGGACAGGTCAACGGTGAAGACCCGCGCGGTGATCCGTCCCGTTGTCTTGCCCCGGTACTTCAGGCCGATCTCAAGCTTCGGCGAGCGCCGCGACTGCTCCGGCATCTCCACACGGATTACCGGCACCACACACTCCTGCAGCGAAAGCCCTCCATGGCAGTACGAGAGCCCTGACTGGAACGCGGAAAGCCCGCGGGGGAACACGATGGCCTCCGCGGCACAGGGAACACCCACTTCGCTCGGCGCGAACCGGATGGTGTGGGGAGAGCCGGGCCCGTGTCCCAGGAGGAAGCGGTCCTTCTCCACCTCCCAGTCCCCCGACGGCTTTGCCACCACGTCACCGGGTCCGGCTCCCGGGGTATAGATGAATCCGTGATCCGCGGTGATGACCGCGCGGCGCACCCCGAGTGACCGCAACTTGTGCACGGCTTTTCCGATCTGGGTGACCGCCCCCGGGATTGCCGCAGGCAGGCGCATTCCATCTGCTTCCCCGGCGTCATCAATGCCGGTATCGCGCACGACTACCATGGTCACGTGGTCCGGCAGGCGCTTCCGGGGCCCCATGGCGAGAAGCTCGTCCATGGTCATGACGGCACAGCGGTCGCCGCACTTGCGACGATAATAGTCGTCGCGTCTGGCCGCCGTGGTGACATCGTCCCCGGCAACGCTCACTGCGAGCGCGCCGGCATCCACACCGATGGCGAGCTTGCCGGCCACTTGCGGCAGCAAAGCGGACATGCAGACCTCGGTCTTGGTGGGAAGCTGGGCGCAGGCCGCGGCCACCTCGGAGACGAAACCGCCTGACAGCAGACGGCGCACGTCGTCGGCAAGATCGAAGCGCAGCGCGTCCACCAGCACGTATGCTGTCCGCTCGCCCTTGGCAAGAGCGGGAGCCACGTACCGATCGAACACGTCGGTCTGCCGCGGCACGCCGTCAGCGGGCCAGGAGCTTGCGACAACCGCCGCGACGAACCCCTCCTGGACGCTGGACGCGTGCGCCCGATATGCCGTGTCCGCGAATTGCACCAGCTCATGCAGAGACTGCCCGAACGCATCGTCATCCGTCACCTCGGCCCAGGCCTGATGGAGAGAGAGGTGACACCTGTCGATCTGGGAAAGACGCGCCACATACAGCGCCACGGCGCTGCCCGTCGTGCCCGGACTGACGGCACCCGGAATCTTCGACAACTCACCTGTCCGTGAGAGCAGGTCGCGCGCAAGTACGGCCACGCGCCAAGCCTGCTGATGGCGGGAGCTGTACCTGCGCCACAGCGACCCGGCATTTCTCTGTTCGATGTCCAGCGCGTCCTCTATGCGTTTGTCCAGCAATGCCGTGCACAGACGCTTGAAGGTGCGGGCATTCTGGAACGGGAATGTTTCCACGGCGCCCAGATCCGTCATCCCGTGCGCACGATCCGCAAGCCCCAACTCTCTTTCCACGCGCTCGGCCTGTTCGATGTATGTCCCCTGGGACTGGACGTTCGTGCGCAGGGAGTCGCAGAGACGGCGCACTGTTCCCGCTGCGGCATCCGGGGCGCGGGGCACGTCCCGCAGCGAGACCGGCAGATCTGCGGCTACCTCTTTGGCGAACTCGCTGAAAAGCACGTGCGTCCAGAGGACGCGATCAAGGGCGGAAAGCGATACCTCCCCGACGCCAGCGGCGAAGCCCAGCACGGAGCGGGAAAGCTCGCGCGCTTCTCCAATCCAGTCGGCGTCGGCTTCCAAAAGGCGCCGCTGCTCGGGACTGGGAGACAGCAGGATGGAGAGGATCTCCACCGTGGAGTCCACGCGTAGGATTGTCCGCAGCCGCGGCCACGCGGGGCCCACCTGGAGCGCGTTCACCGCGGCAAAGGACGGCATGCCGTCCTGGAAGAGAGCCGACACCTGGTCGCGGCGCTCGGGAAACGCCTGCTGACACAGGGACGGGTATTCATCCGATGCGCCTTCGGGGAACACCGCGCCGGCCACCCGGAAGACCAGGTAGGGGTCCACGAGTTTCGCGTCCGTGTCGACGGGCTTGGGCCGTGGCACATAGACTACCAGCCGCCCCTCCGGGTCTTCCGGCAGAGAAAGCCAACGCTCCATGGCCTGGTCCCGCGCCTGAAAGACCGGGGCGCCCGCGTCCACCACGCTGATGTGCGCGTCAGCCATTCGCAGCGCGATCTCGCCATAACGCCTGTCCGCGTCATAGATGACAAGGCAGGGGGCATCAGTCAGACGTTCGCGGAAAACCCCGCCGATGTGTTGCTCTATCGTCATGACTTCTTCCCTTTCCGGGCGCGCGCTGGCTTCGGCTCTGCAGCAGGGGGCGGCACGAAGAGCGCCTCCTGGTCATGGGCGATGGCGAAGGATCGATTGCTTGCGCAGGCGGTCTTGACCCGATCCGGCCACAGGGCCATGGCCAGATGCGCCCAGTCGAAATCGCCCTTTTCCAGTTTTTCCCACGCCTCGTCGAGCTCGTCCTTCCACCGGGGGAGGCGGAACAGCGCGCGCAGAGGACAGGCGCAGATTACCACACCGTCGTCCAGGTCGGGGCGATAGCCCAGTGCTGCAACGCGCAATAGCTCTTGCGTCATCTCTTCAAGCTCGCGCGCGAGTAAGGTGACGACGTCAAAGCGATCGCGTGTCTCCGCGGATGGCTTGCCCTCCATGCGAGGGCGAAGCGCTGCGCCTTCGGCGCGCACCCCATCCAGCTTGGGCTTCAGAAAGGCGTTCACGCACTGGTAGAGCGTGCTCTCCGTCAGGCGTGGGTAGTAGATCCACAGCGTGTAGGAACCGGACGCAGTGGACAGGGGCCAGTATATGGGGGCCTTACGTCTGCTCTTGGAGTAACGCGAGAGATGGTCCTGGAAGAAGCCTGTAGGCGACCTCATGTAGCCGCGCAGGTCGCCCCCACCAAGGGCCTGGCAGGCCTCCTGCTCTACGGAGTCTGCCTTCTCCTTCCACGTGACCTCCATGGCCTTGCGCATGCGCAGAACGATATCGGCCGGATGATCGGGATCATCCACAAGGATCCCGTCCCAGGGAATCTCTATCGGATAGGCGCCATCGGTTATGGTCGGGTTTTTCACGATGCCTGCAGGCGGAAGTGCTGCCGCATCAGGACGGGCCGTAAGCCATTCTTCAGACACGATGTTTCCGCTGGTTGCCGGGAGGCCGTCGGGCCCCATCAAGGCTGCGGGAGGGCAGACGGGAAGGGGGGAGAAGGGGTCGGGGAGCCGGGCTGTGAGCTTCTCATTCAGCAGGGGACGGACGTCCCAGCGACCGAAAGCGATTGAGAGCACTGTCCCTATCGATATGTCTGATCCTGGCATCTCCTCGATAGGCACTTCTTGTTGCTTTTCTACGATTCTATCGATTCTAACATTATTGTAAGCGCTGTTAGCATGATCGTTGCACTCATCGCAAAGTCGCTTGAATGTTTGGCCAATATCATGCTCCGCGGACTTTTCTCCTATGTTTCTCCGACTCGCTACATGAAGCGGGCTGGTTTCAACGAGGCTGCCCTGGCTTCGCACAAGAGAGACTATCTTGATTCCTATTGCGCAGAGCGATTGTTCGTGCTTTTGGTAATCCGTGAATAGTGGGAAAGGTACTGTCGCAATCATTCCGGGCATGAATTGAACAGAATCTCCCGTACGTCCGACGCTCATCTTCACCAGATAGTCGACAGTGTTTCCGTTTAGCAGCGATAAAATTGCAGCGAGCGGTGTCGAACTCGAGAACACAGCTTGAGCGGCGTCGGAAAAAAGTGCGCCAGATGGGAGGATCGATACACAGAGCCGGTGAGTTCGTCGCAGCCAGGTAAGTCCCTGCCGGAAGTAGTATTCAGTATTTTGGACTCTTGAGAACGGTTTTCCTGTGGCATGATCGACAAAATTCTTGATCTCCTCCCCTTCATGTTTCCAGTTGACCACGAGGTGGATGTCCGCGTAGTAGGGCGAATACTCTCCGCCCTTGGCAAAGGG
>CAYTGX010000071.1:0-9209 GCA_964437385.1 uncultured Spirochaetaceae bacterium | reverse complement strand
TCGCGCAGCGCCGCAACGGCGGAGGTGAGGGCTTCCGCCTTGTCCTGGGCGGAGAGCAGACGAATGAAGGTCGTCGTCATCTGGCCACTCACTCCTTGAGAAGGTTGTACAGCCCGCGGTTCACGAAGATGGTCTCTCGCCAGGCCTTGAAGGAATCCAGCACCCCCAGGTCCTCGAGTTGTCGCAGGTACTTTGTCGCCGTGCGCCGCTCGGCAATGCCTGCCTTCACCAGGTGCTCGGTCTTTACATACGGTTGAACGAAGAGCCGCTCCACAAGCTCCTTGGAGTACGAGGTGCGGGGCAGGCGGGAACGGCACAGATCGATCGTCTTCTCCAGCAGATCGCGGATTGCGGTGATGAGGCGCAGCGTTGCGATGCTCGTGACCTCCACCGCCTGGAGCATGAAGAGCACCCACTCCTCCCATGCGTCCTCCGTGCGGACGCTCTGGAGAAGCCGGTAGTAGTCGCTCTTGCGCCGGATGATCTCCCGGCTGAGATAGAGCACCGGCAGATCGAGAAGACTGCTTTTCACCAGGAAGAGGATGTTCAGGATGCGCCCCGTTCGACCGTTGCCGTCGTAAAAGGGATGGATGGACTCGAACTGATGGTGGATCACGGCCATCTTCACCAGGGGATCCACACCGTCGGCGCTCCCCATGTAGGTTTCCAGGTTACCCAGCAATCCCAGGATCCGTTCCCTGCCCACGGGAGGCGTGTAGATTGTTGCCCCTGTGCCTTCATGCTTCAAGACGGTACCGGGGAGAGCTCTCACGCCGGCGTTGGTATGTGTCAGGGTCTCCTGGATCTGGAGAAGACTGTTCACCGTGATGCCGCCCCTCTCCTTCAGGAGCTCATGACCCTGCCAGAGCGCCGCCCGATAGTCGACAACCTCCTTGGCTGCCGGCTCCAGGGGGCCGTGCGTGGCCATGGCGCGGTAGATCTCGTCCTGCGTGGTGACGATATTCTCTATTGCCGAACTGGACCTGGATTCCTGCACGATCAGCGAGTCCACCAGGAGCCCCGCGTTGGGAAGGGTCCCGCAATAGCCGTTCAGCTTGCCCAGAACCGCGTGGGAACGGGCCGCCTGCCGGAGAACTGCCGGGGTCTCCACATCGATGGAAAGGGGGATGAAGGGAAGCTCGTTGTACGGCGCTTCGGGATCGAACTTCACCAGGCGCTCCTCATGTACATATTTCAAGTATTTTTGTACATGATATTGTTCTCATGTTCAAGCCGTGACATTCTCTGCCGTCTTTTCAAGGCAATAAGCGGCGGTCTCCACCATTGCATCCAGAACGCCGTACCCCAGATCTGCCACGACCACCGGCCGGGCGCCCTTGAGAAGGATCTCCTCCCGCCAGGTCTGGAAGGTGGACAGGAAGAAGCCAGTGCGTGAGGTGATGGCGCCCAGCAGCCCGCGATCCGCCAACCGGTCCAGGAAGCATTCAATGAACGCGGCATACAGATCCTGCTTGGTGCGGGGGTACTCCTTCTTGATGTAGTCCTTGGCGTTCGTAGCCGATTCGCCGAAAGGCGGGTTCATGAGGATCACGTCATAGGTCCGGCGCAGGGTGTCCAGAAAGGCGAAACCGTCAGCGGCATCGTCGGAGAAGAGCTTGCGTTGGTAGGTCCCCGCTCCAGTGGCCTGCGCGGCAAAGGACTCCAGGAACCCGATGAGCTGCGACTCCATCTGTTCCCAACTGGTGGCGTTCTTGATGTCCGATACGTCGAAGCCGAAGGTGAGCTGCACGCGTCGTGACCGCGATAGCTCCTCAAAGAGCTCTCCGGGGACGGCGCCCTCGATTTTGACGTATGTTTCCCACGCCTTGCGGGCCCGATCAATAAGGGACGTGATTGTTCGATCCACGCGAAGGAGTGATCCCACGTCTCCGGCCAGCTTCATCTCTTCCCAGACCGCCGCTGCAAGATCACAGAGGACCTTGGGCTTCACGTCCGCCATGAGCTGGGCAAGAAGCTCCTTCTCCCCGGGCATGGGCTCCGCGCAGACCACGCCGCTGCGACGGATGGGCGGCCTGTCCCTTCCCGGAATGCGCTGGTTCGCGTACGTCCGGTGCGCGCGCAGCCACAGGGAGAGCCCGGCGATCTGCACGGCCCGCCGGTCTATGTCGATGCCGTGGATATTGTGCCGGATGATGAGCTCGGGAACGCGGGCCAGGAACTCCTCCCGCGTCTTCACGGCAGCCCGGATATCCGCCAGCAGCTCGGGATGCCGGTCCCACGCCTCGACGTAAATGGTCTCGAAAAGGTCAAATGCGTACAGACCGAAGTGCATGCTCCCGCACGCGGGATCCAGCATCGTTATATGCCGGGGATCCTTGATCGGCCTTTCCGGCAGCGGCGTCCCCGCCGGCTGCGGCACGTAGAGCGAGCATGTCTTTGCCAGGTCTGTGCTGCCGCCCGTCATCTCAATCCAGATCCGCCCCAGCGTGTTGTCCGTGAGGAAGCGCACGACGTACCGAGGAGTGAAGAACTGGTTGCGAACGGCAAGCTCGTAGGTGTCGCGCGGGGCCGACGATGCGTCACGCATCTGCCTCCGCTCTTCGACGGAGTTGAAGAACTGGTAGATCCAGCCGATGGCCTCGTCTTCCTGCCAGATCCCCGCCAGGGATTCCTGGTCCAACAGCTCCAGAAGCTCCCGGAGGGCCGGCTCCCGGGGGAAGAGCAGACCGGAGGCCGCGTAGCGGTCGAAGAGCGTTCCCAGGTCCAGGGAAACTTCGTCGAACACGCTCATCATGTACAGGCGGTACGCGCTGTAGGTGTCGCCGAGCGCCGTGCCCACGTTGGACAGGAAGAGCTTGAAGCCGTCGGACAGGTACCCGCGGCGCACGCATTCCTGGGTAATGTTCCTGGCTTCCGCCATGCGCAGCGCGGCGAAGCGGTTCAGGATGGTAAACGCCTGCTCCCGCACGGCGCGAACAGCCGCTGCGCGCGGATTGTCCATTGTGGCGATGAGGTGACGCAGACGGTCACGCAGAAGCGATGCCACGTCCAGCTCGGCGTCCGGCAGATGCCTCAGCTCTTCCACGCCGGCCATCGCGCCTGTCCGCTGGATGCCGTAGACGCCTTCCAGCTGGGACTGGAACTCCTCGGTCAGGATATGCCGCGCCTTGCCCACCATGTTCGCCAGCGCGTTGCGGGTGGCTGCATCCATGCCGTGCTACTCCAGCTCTATCTCGACCGTCGTGCCGGTGTCCACGTTCTCCGCCGCGATCTGTACCGCGCGCTGCGCGGAGGCCAGTTGCTCCCTGGTACGGATGACGCGCGGCATGCGGACGCGTGTCCGTTTCTCTCCGCTCGTGTCGAGCGCCGCCAGACGAAGGACCTCCGTACGCGCCTGCTCCAGTTGACCTGTCGTGGTGTACTGCCGTGCCATTGCGTTTTGCAGCCCGTTCAGGTCATCCGCATCATCGGCGGCATTGGGGGAGGCGAGCATGGCTCCGATGCGTTCACGGTCCGCGTCGCTGATGCGGGACCATTCGGGGAGCGCCAGGATCGCGGAGCGTCCGCTGTCCAGTCGCGCCATCAGTTCTTCCCACAGCGCCTTGGTGGTCTCCCGCGCGCCCTGTTCCAACTCGGAAACCCGCTGTTGGATTTCCGCTGAATAAGCAGAAAAGTCGTCTCGCTGGAGCATCGCCTCCAGGTCCGCCCTCAGCGACGCCGTGCTTTCCTTCCAGCGCCCCGGGATGCCCGAGCCCGGAAGCGCCGCGATGTCCCGCCGCAGGCGCTGGGCGCGGCCTATAGTGTCCGCAAGATTATTCTCGAACGACTTGAGCAAGTCCCGCGCCCAGGTGATGTCGTCGAATACCTCGGAATCCGTGGCCCCCAGGCGCTTCACAATGCTCGCCTCCGCCGAAAGGAGGTCGCGAATGGATTTCTGCAGACGCTCCGCCCTATCCACGCCGGGCAGCGACAGGGACCGCAGCTGAATCACCAGCGGTGCCACCTGGGTCTGGAGACCGGGGAAGCTCTGCTGGACTGCCCTGGTAACGTTTTCTTCCAGCGGAAGGACCTCCATACCGGTGATGGAGAGCAGCCTCTTGGAGGCAAGCAGCAGCGCTTCCGGATCCGGCCTGTCCGCAGCCGCGCGCAGGCCGATACCGGTCTTGTTGAACTTGGGGACGTTCCGGACGGCCTCGATTGCCGCCTCTGACCTGCTGACAATGTCCTGGTTGTTCACGCGCAGCTTCACCACGCCCTGCGTAAAGAGAGCCGCAAGCAGATAGCGCGTTGTGTCCTTGGTCCACCCGAACGGCGAGCGCCCGAAGTCCTCCATCAGTTTCTGCCCGTCCACGTTGCCGTTGTGGTCCAGGTACTCGCGGATGTCCACCAGGGCCAGGTGGTCCACGTTGACCGCCCTTCCCCGCCCGGCACCGGAGCATAGTCCCAGGGGGTCGGCAGCGGTGGAGATGTGGTGGAGATCCTCCGTTCTCAGGAACTTCTCCGCGGTGGAGGATTCAGCAGGGACCGCCGCGTGCGGGTACTTCTCGTACACCTGCTCTCCCGCCTCAGCCAGTTGGCTCTTCATGGCCTCAAGGATGTCCGCGTTCAGCGTCCGGACCGCGGTATCCTTTCCTCTAAAGACGAGCACCCCGTTGAGGAATCCGATTCTCAACAACTCCTTCAGCCTGTCGCGCAGGCGCTGGGCGAGTTGCCTCTGCCCCGTCATGTAGTCTTCTATTTCTTTGTCGGGGGACGGCCCGCCTGAGCCGTGACCGGCCTGCTCGCTGCGGTGGATCTCGAGGATGGTCTCCTCAACCGCCGGATCCTCCATGCCCAGGGCGAATATCGTCTTTGCGGATCCAGGCTCGCGGGACGCGGTGACGATCTGCTTCCGTTTTTCGGGGAATCCCGATTCCTTTATCAGCTCGAGAAATATCTGGACCTCTTCCCGCTCACCAAAGACCGTTGCGGAATAACCGGCAAAATTGATCTTCAGCCCGGCGCTCATTCGCTTGGTGGAATGGACGTTCACCGTCGGCTGGGGATAGAAAAGCTCCTCCGCCGCCTTAACCAGTATGAATCGCCTGTCCGATTGGCTGGGCACGGCCTGGCGTCGCTGCTTCTCCAGGTCCCGCACCCGTTCGCTCATGAAGCGCAGCTTCCCGTCCACTTCCGTGAGGGGAACCCCTTCCGTCTTGATCAGATCATCTATGGCCGTTCCGATCATATCGGCGGAGCCCGCGTCCACCGAATCGAACATGAGCGCGGCGAGGTTCTTCCTGCTCAACGGAAAATCCTCCAGGACCTGCATCACGGCAATGGACTTTGCCACCTGTTCGTGGATGGCGCTTCCGCGGAAGACTTCCCGCGTGCGGTTCACACCGTCCACGGCGTGGCGGACCGAGCGTTCAAGATCCAGCCGCAGCGTGTCGTAGAACCACACCGTGGTTGCAAGCGTCCCCAGCGGCGCGTCCGCCAGTGCCACCCTTCCGTCCCCTTTCACTATGAGGACGTCCTGGACAACCTTGATGGCGGAACGCAGACCCACGCCCCCGGTGGTCCGCAGGCGACCGAGGATCTTCAGGAGGATGTCGAAATGCTGGGGCAGAAAGGGATACAGGTCCACGAAGGAGCCCTTGTCCAGGTCAGCACCGTATCCCTTCGCGTCGTTGAGGTGCGTGAGCAGTCGCAGCTTTTCTCCTTTGTCAGCGTAGCGCGCTTCCAGGGTTTTCACGCCCTGCGGCGACTTGCTGAGGAGCCGCTTGTGGCAGATCTCGCGGATGTCGCTTGCTTCCAGGTCCACCCAGATGGGAAACCGGTCCTTCAGCTTGTACAGCTTTGGAGAGTTCACCGCCGCCCTCACGTCGTCTTCCGTGAGGGTCTGCTGCGCCGTGGCGACGATCCACGCCTTTCCGTGTCCCAGCCTCTTGAGGTTCTGCGCCAGACCCTGCAGGTTGGTGATGCGGTCGTCAACAGGGGCGACATACTGCCCGACCTCGTCAATGACGAAGAGCACATTGGCGCTTCCGCCCTTGTCCCGGATGATGCGAAGCATCCGAGTGACCCGCTCGTCCTCGGTCTCCACAGTGTCCGGATTGACGGCGTCGAACTCCTCCGGCGTCGGCCAGAGCCGCGGGTAGAGGCGGCTTGCCGCCTTGCGCGCGAAGGTCAGGGCCGTCATGGGATCGTTGCGCATGTCGTGCCAGGTCTCTCCGCCGGAGACATCAGCAATGAGGGCTTCGAACTCGGCGCGCTTCTTGTCCTTGTCCACCATGAGCTCCAGATAAGCGATCTTCTTCTCCCGCGAGTAGCCCGCCCATTCCAGCACCTTGTGGTACAGCACGGTGGACACCGACTGCATGGTGGGGCCCACCAGGGTCTCTGTGGAAAGGTCCAGAAGGAACACCGTCATGGGATGCTTGGCCGCCACGGTGGCCAGACGAGCCTTCAGCGGCCGCGTGGTGAACTGATCCTGCAGCCACTCGCGGAAAGCCCGCCCGTTGAGCGTGCGTCCGGGATCCAGCGCCATGCCGAGGTACTTCGTGAATGAGCTCTTTCCCGAACCGTAGAAGCCGGAGACCCAGATGCCGATCTCGTGCTCCGTGTCCCCGCTCATTCCCTCGTCAAGCTGGTCCAGCAGCTTCAGGAAGCTGGACTCGATGTTCGCGGTGACGACGTATTCGGTGATCTCGCGCTTGAGGAGCTCATCGTTGCCACCCTCGTACTGGATGACCTTCTCTATGCGGCGGTCAATGGGCTTGTGTGCATCGAACAGCTCGCGTATGGTGCTCATCCCTCACCCCCAATCATCAGGGAACGGTAGTTGCCGTCTTCTGGATATTCGCCGAGGAAACGAAGGATCGTATTGCCCGAGCGCACCCCGGGGTACAGGATGACCAGCGGCGCCGGGCACCTGCCCTGCAGGCTCTGCTCCACCGCGCCAATTCGCAAGAAGGGGTGGATGGCCTCCACATCCGTCAACACCGCGATCCCGTGCGTGTCCGCGGCGGCCGCGGTGAGAGTCTCCACCACCCACGTCGTTACCAAGCCCGTGTCTGCAAGCTGCGAGACGAGGGTCTTGCGCACGGCCTCGTAGTCGCCGGGATTCGTCCGCTCGTACTCCAGCCATGTCTGCAGGCGCTTATGGGTGCGCAGGAACTCCTGAATCCGCCGCCCCAGGGACAATTGATGCACCCGCCAGCCGTCCTGCTGTTCCAGCTTTTCCTTCCAGATGGGAAACCGCCGTTTGACCAACTGCATTTCCCGCTGCCCGAACACAAGGTAATAGATGGGCTCGCTGCTGCGTTCCAGGAGCCGTTCCTGTGACTTGAGCTTGGACCGCAGCTCCTCAAAGCTGTCCTCAACGTTTGGCATTCAGAAACCCCTCCATCCCGGCATAAGACCAACTAAAGCGTGCCATCTCGCCGGAATACTGGAACAGGAAATCTCCGCTTGAGGCTGAAAGACGGCTCAGGAAACCTGGGACCTCCGCGGTCTCCATGCCCAGCCACGCCCACTCCGGCAGCTCGAGGATGCCGAGGTCGCTGACGCCTCGTACGTGGGCCTCGTGGCAAAGGAATCGTGCCGTGTAGTCGTTCATCCGCCACGGGATGATGTCGTGGACGGCGGCGCGGCGGGATCTGAGAAAGCCGAAATCGGCAAGCGCCCGGGTCAACCCACGCGCCACGCGCGTGACAAGCGAATCCGCCCACCCTGCCGGGAGCTTGGTCGTCCCGAAGGAGTCGATGATGAAGCGCTGGACCTCGGGATTGCCCAGGGTCGCGCGACCTGCTCTCGCATTCCGCCAGTACACCTCCACCATGAAGTCCGCAAGCAGGGATGAGCTGCGGGCGGTGTAGATGAAAAGCAGCGTACGCAACCGGGACAGGTCCATCCCCGCCTCAGAGAGGGTCTTCAGGACGCGTGCGGGAGAGTCGTCCGGCTGGAGGTAGCGCTGCGCAAAGCCGCGAGTGACCATATCCCTGACGCGGTTCGTGGTTGCTTTGCCCAGAAGGTTCCAAGCAACGGCCGCGTCTGCCAGCGTCTCCGCGCTCATGCCGGGAGTCCAGGCGCGCAGCAACGCCACCGTCTCAGGGACCATGCCCGCCACTTTCTCGAATCCGCTGGCATACCGAGAACGCTCGGCGGTCATTTCCGTCCTTTCAGCGTGAAGTAGGGAAGGCACAGCCGCCCCTTCTCCAGTCCACTGAGGTAGTGCTTGGCAATCTCGGGCACGCCGCGGAGGCCGTCTATGTCGCCTTCCGTTCCGACCTGGACGGGTCCTTCCGGGGCATCCAGCGTGGCATCGACGAACGTGCGCAATTGCGCCAGAGCGGTATCCCGATCCGTGATCATGCTCCACAGAGACGCCTGGTCTTCGTTGAGGAGAAATGAATGGATGCGATCTTCAAACCGGTAGGGCAGGCGGAACAGGTGAAAGACGCCGGTCCGACCGATGCGCTCGTCGTGTATCCGCTGCGCCGCCGCTGTTGCCGCGTGAACGCCCGCGCACAGCGCGCTGCGTGGGAAATTGATCTCCAGGAACTGGCGGCCGGTGGCCGCGAGACAGGCAGTCTGCCACCAGCCCGCCGCATGCTTTTCACCGAGGTAGGAGACCAGAAGACGCACGCGGGCGTAGCTTTCTGCGATGGCGGTCTGTTTCTGCGTCACGTCGTCCTCTCCCCCAGGGTCACGTGAAACACCGGCCGTATAGGGGCATACGTTGCGTGGGGTGATTTCTTGTCAGGGGGAAAGGTTGATCGTTGAACGCGGGACATTTCGGATTGCCTGTATCTTCCTGCGTACCATTTTTCGGAATCCGACGCTCCTTGTGATGCATCGGCGTACATGCCAACCCATGGTAAGCAAAACGAATCCAACGCGCAAGTCGCTCTATATAGGGCAACAGGCCAGAAGAAGTCAGAGGTATCCTCCAAGGGGGGTATTTGCTTCCCGCCACCTGAGCTGATAGCGTTTACGAGTGGCGGATGCGAATGACTTTCAGCCCCTGTGCATTAAGGAGCACCTTCCACATTACCTTGATGAGTTCGCTTTCCGGTTCAACAGACGAAAATCGAAGACCCACGGGATGCTGTTCTATAGACTAGGTCCAAGCGAGAAGGAATGGAAAAGGGCGCCCCTTGTGTAGGGCATCGAGTCGTTTGATCGAGCTGCCAGAAATGTTTGTAGATCACGACCGCGAGCCTGCGGCATTTTGACGCTTTAGACCGCTTCCGCTTCCAGGTTCG
>CAYTGX010000070.1:0-23424 GCA_964437385.1 uncultured Spirochaetaceae bacterium | reverse complement strand
CGGCTCCAAGTACACCGTCCTGGCCTCGATGGGGCATCTCATCGACCTGCCCAAATCGCGTCTTGCCATCGACGTGGAGGACACGTTCGAGCCGGAGTACATCACCGTGCGCGGCAAGGCAAAGATCCTCAAGGATCTGAAACAGCAGGCAAAAAAGGCCGACGCGATTCTCCTGGCTTCGGATAATGACCGGGAAGGGGAAGCCATCTCTTTCCATCTGAGGAACACACTGCAGAACGGCAAAAACGAGAAGAGCATCCAGCGGATCACTTTCAACGAGATCACGCCCAAGGCCATCCGTGAAGCGGTGGCGCATCCCGGCGCGATCGACATGTCGAAGGTCAATGCCCAGAAAGCGCGGCGCGTGCTGGACAGGATCGTCGGGTACTACCTTTCTCCCCTGCTCTGGAAAAAGGTCAAAAACGGCCTTTCCGCGGGACGGGTGCAGTCCGTCGCGCTGCGACTCATCTGCGAGCGCGAGGCCGAGCTGGAGGCGTTTGTTCCCGAAGAGTACTGGAGCCTTGACGCGGAGCTGCGCAAGGGCAAGCACCACTTCACGGCCCAGCTGGTGGCAATCGCCGGGGCAAAACCTGCGCTGACAACGGAGAAGGCCACCCTGGAATGCATCGCGGCCCTGCAGGATACGTCCTTCCGCGTGGCGGAAGTGAAGATCTCCGAAAAGATCTCCCGGCCCCGGGCCCCCTTCACCACCTCCACCCTCCAGCAGACGGCGGCGAACAGGTTCGGATTTACAGCGCGAAAGACAATGCAGATTGCTCAAGGTCTTTACGAGGGCGTGAACATCGGCGCGCAGCGGCTGGGTCTCATCACCTACATGCGGACAGATTCCACGCGCACTGCGGAGAGCGCTCTCGCCGAGGTGCGGGATTTCATCGGAAAAGAGTTCCCGGGGGATCTGCCTGAATCACCTGTCCTGTATGCCGCGGGCAAGGGCGCGCAGGACGCGCACGAAGCCATCCGCCCCACATATGTCACACGCACCCCGACGGATTTGAAGAAACACCTTACCTCGGAAGAGTTCCGGTTGTATTCAATCATCTGGGAGAGATTTGTTTCTTCGCAGATGTCTCCATCGAAAGCAAGCACCACGAGCGTGGATTTTTCGGCAGGGGAATACCTGTTCCGCTCATCCAGCACAAAGGTCGTGGAGAAGGGCTTCCAGAACGCCCTTTCTCTCCTGGCATCAAAGGAACAGACAAAGGCGCTTCCTCCGCTGGAGGCGGGTGAGGAGGTGCAGCGGGAGAAGCTCATTCCGGAGCAGCACTTCACTATGGGACCTCCCCGGTTCACGGACGCGACAATCGTAAAAACCCTGGAAGAAAAAGGGATTGGAAGGCCCTCCACCTACGCGCCGATCATCTCCGTCCTGCTGGACCGTTACTATGTGGTGCGCAAGTCACGGCAGCTCATTCCGACGATCCTCGGCAAGATCATCAACGACATGTTGAGCAAGTCTTTTCCCGAGCTCATGGACCCCAACTTCACCGCTGCGATGGAGCTCCGGCTGGACGAGGTGGAGGAAGGAAAGATCGAATGGCACACGATGATCAGGGACTTTTACGGGCCGTTCCGGGACAAGGTGGCATCCGTCCAGGAGACCCTCGAATCGGTGAAGGGCGTGATGGACGAGCAGACGGACGTCATCTGCGACGTGTGTGGAAGACCCATGGTGAAGAAACTCGGCCGGTTCGGATTCTTCATCGCCTGCACCGGTTTTCCGGAGTGCAAGAATACAAAGCCCGTGCCGCTGGCTGCCTGCCCGCGTCCGGACTGTGGCGGGCAGATCGTGGCGCGCAAGCGGAAGCGCGGCAGGGGCCGCGAGTTCTACGGCTGCACGAACTACCCGACATGTGACTTTGTCACTTATTTCAAGCCCACGGACTCCAAGTGCCCCAAGTGCAACTGGTTTCTCGTGGAGAGGGAAGACAGGCAGCGCGGCGCATACAGGACCTGTATCAATCCATCGTGCGACTACCTGCACAGCAAAGAAATGCCGGAGCAGCGTCCGGATGATGAAATGCCGCCAGGAGCGGCTGCGGGAGTGGCCGGTGAAATGCCGCAACCGCGCCAGGAGCGCGACGAAATGCCACCAGGAGCGGCCGGTGAGGCGGACGACCAGAGTGCGTGAGGACTATCTCGCATACCTCAGCGCGGTGCGCAACCTTTCTCCCCACACCCTCGAATCGTACGGCAAGGATCTCGAGAAATACACGCAGTACCTCGGCACCCGCAAGGTCGCTCCGGAACAGGCGGGAGTCGCGGATGCGCGCGGCTTCGTGAGCTGGCTCACCCGGGAAGGACTCTCTCCCCGGTCGGTCAACAGGATGGTCTCTGGGGTCCGCGGATGGTATCGCTTCATGGAGAGAAGAAGCCTCATCGACGTGAACCCGTTTGCCGAAATTCGCAGCCTCCGCACTGAGAAGCGCCTCCCCTCGTTTCTCTTCGAAGAAGAGATGGCGAGGTTGATCGAGATGCCCAGCCGGGAGCCGTGTCCGGACGGGGACGAGTTCTGGAGGCTCCGTGACAGGGCCGTGCTGGAGACCCTCTATTCCACGGGCTGCCGCATTTCCGAGCTTGTGTCCCTGGACCTCTCGGATGTCGATTTGAAGAATCACATGGCCCGGGTAATGGGAAAAGGGTCCAAGGAACGCAACGTGTTTCTCGGGGCCGCGGCAATTGGCTCCCTCCGGGAGTACATGGCGCGCCGCCGGTTCCACGCACAAAAGACCGACGCTCTGCGTGCGCTCTTCATCAACCAGAGAGGCGGCAGGATTACCGATCGTGGGGTCCGGTTCATTCTGAGCGAATACCTTTCCCGGGCAAACCTGGGAAAAAGAGTGACGCCGCATACCTTCCGGCATTCCTTTGCCACGCACCTCCTGGACAGGGGTGCCGACATAAGGGCCGTGCAGGAGCTGCTCGGTCATGCCAGCCTTTCCACCACGCAGGTGTACACGCACGTGGGGATGGAGAAGCTGAAGAAAGTCTACAGGAGGGCTCATCCCCATGCAACGTGAGAGGATTCGGAGCACGACCGTGGTCGCCGTGCGAAGGGGTGACAAGGTTGCCATGGCCGGCGACGGCCAGGTGACAATGGGCGCCACGGTCATGAAATCGAACGCAAAGAAAATCAGGAAGATCTACGACGGAAAGATCCTGGTTGGTTTCGCCGGCGCCACCGCGGACGCGTTTACGCTGTTCGAGCGATTTGAAGGCAAGGTAAAGGAATACGGCGGGGACATCACGCGCGCCGCGGTCGAGCTTGCCAAGGACTGGCGCACGGATCGGATCCTTCGCCGCCTGGAGGCACTGCTCCTGGTCGCGGACAAGCGGGCGACATTCCTCATTTCAGGCACGGGAGACGTCGTGGAGCCGGACGAGGGTGTCATTGCCATCGGGTCCGGCGGCAGCTACGCCTACGCGGCGGCGCGTGCGTACCTCGAAGCCTCGGAGCTCGGGGCACGCGACATCGCAGAGAAATCGGTGCGCATCGCGGCGGAGATCTGCATCTATACCAACACGGAGATACTCGTGGAGGAGCTGGCATGAGCGGCCCCAATGTTCCCGCAAAGGGCTCCGACCTCACGCCGCGCCAGATCGTCGCGGAGCTCGATAAATACATCATCGGTCAGGACAAGGCCAAGAAGGCGGTGGCCATTGCACTGCGCAACCGGTTGCGGCGGCAGCGCCTGCCGGAGGAACTGCGCGACGAGGTGGCCCCGAAGAACATCATCATGATCGGCCCTACCGGCGTCGGCAAGACAGAGATCGCGCGCAGGCTTTCCAAGCTCTGCGGCGCGCCGTTTCTCAAGGTGGAGGCGACCAAGTACACGGAGGTCGGATACGTCGGACGGGACGTGGAGTCCATGATTCGGGACCTGGTGTCCGTGGCCGTTTCAATGGTCAAAGCGGAGCTCTCCGAAGAGGTGCGCGTAGAGGCGGAGCGGAGGGCGGAGGAAGCCCTTCTTGACCTTCTTCTTCCCGGCGTGCGCAAGAATCCACGCAGGCAGGGATCCGACGACGCGGTAGAGGTCGAATCCATAGAATCGCAGCCGGAGGGGCCTGCCGCGCAGCCCGACCCTGCGGCTGAGCCGGGGCGGAGCACGCGGGACAAGATGCGGGACATGCTGTCCCGCGGCCTCATGGATGATCGCCTCGTCGAGGTGAGCGTCACCAAGTCCGCGATGCCCATGATGGAGATATTCTCCGGTACGAGCATGGAGGACATGGAGCTCAACTTCGGCAATCTCGGATCGATCTTCGGCGGCAAGAAGAAGCGCAAGAAGGTCACGGTGAAGCAGGCAAAGGAAATACTGCTCAACGAGGAGATGGACAAGCTGGTGGACATGGACCGGGTCTCCGAGCTCGCCCGCCAGCGCGTGGAGGAGATGGGAATCATCTTCATCGACGAGATAGACAAGATCGCCTCCCGGGGGGAGAAGGTCGGGATCGACGTGTCACGCGAAGGAGTCCAGCGCGACATCCTTCCCATCGTGGAGGGCTCGAAAGTCACGACTCGGCACGGGACCGTGGATACCCGGCACATACTCTTCATTGCCGCGGGCGCGTTTCACATGAGCAAGCCGTCGGACCTCATTCCCGAGCTGCAGGGGAGGTTTCCGCTCCGGGTGGAGCTTTCCGCTCTCACCAAGGAAGATTTCGTGAAGATTCTCACGCAGCCCAAGAACGCGCTCATCATTCAGTACACCGAGCTTCTGAAAACCGAGGGTGTCACGCTGGATTTCCGTCCCGAAGCCATCGACAGGCTCGCGGAGATCGCCACGGAGGTCAACTCGCGCTCGGAGAACATCGGCGCGCGGCGCCTGCATACCATCATGGAGCTGCTGCTGGAAGAGGTCTCCTTTCACGCTCCCGAAATCAGCGGTCAGACCATCGTGATCACGCGGGGATACGTGGATGAGAAGATGAAGAACGTGATCGAGGACCAGGATCTGACGCGGTACATATTATAGGAAGCAGGCTGTTCAGGAGGGCTGGAAAGAGGCCGAAAATGGAAGGGAAATGAAAGGACGAGCAGAATGATATTTTCAGGAGCCTTTGGAAGGAATCTGGATATTCTCACCCGGGAGATGGAGGTCAGCACGCTCCGCAGGAACGTGATTGCCAACAACATCGCCAACGCCGGCACGCCGAACTTCAAAAGAAGCGATGTGAACTTCGAGAGCCAGCTCAAGCGGGCGCTGGACTCGGAAAAGAGGGTTTCAGATTTTCCCCAGTTCGTCACGGACCCGAAGCACATCCCCTTTGACAAGCCGATGGACTGGCGGCAGGTCGCGTCTCGCAGGGTGCTGGACTACCTGACAGAGGCCAAGAACAACGGGAACAACGTCGACATCGAGCAGGAAGGCATGGATTCCATGAACAACCAGCTCCTGTATACGACACTCGCGCAGGTGATCTCCAGTGAGTTCCAGCGCGTCAATCTCGTGCTGAGATAGAGGGTAGGCGCACATGGGAATGTTCAGCAGCATCAACATAGCCGGATCGGGGCTCACGGCGGAAAGGCTCCGGCTGGACGTCATCGCAGACAATATCGCGAACGTCAACACGACCCGTACGACGGAAGGCGGACCGTTCCGCCGCAGCCGCGTCGTCTTCGCCTCACGGGTGGAACAGCCCTATTGGCGCAGTCCCTTTCTCCCCGGCTATCTCCAGGATGCCGTGGGCCAGGGAGTGCGGGTCAAGTCCGTGCAGAAGGACTACGCAAGCGAAACACGGCTTGTGTATGACCCTACGCACCCGGATGCAATAAAGACCGGGCCGAAGACGGGATACGTCGAGTACCCGAATGTCAACATCGTGAATGAAATGGTGGACATGATCGAGGCAAACAGGGCCTACGAGGCAAACTCCGCGGTGATTGCCGGGACAAAGGCCATGTTCCTGAAAGCGCTCGAGATAGGGAGGTAATGAATGGGACCCATGGATCCGGTTCAGGCGATGGGAGACGTGGTAAAGCTTGCGCGGACCAACCCCCTGCATATCGCGGGCGCCGGTGAAGGCGCGGTGAGCGCGGCGCGCGGGGACAGCGAGCAGAAGTTCGGAACATTATTGATGGGCGCGCTGGGCAGCGTGAACAACAGCCAGCGGAAGGCAATGGATCTTTCGCAGGCCATGGTAACGGACCCCAATTCCGTGAACGTGGAAGATGTGACAATCGCGCTTGCGGACGCCAACCTGGCGCTCTCGATGACCAAGGCCATCGTGGACCGCGCCCTGGCGGCATACAGGGAAATAATCAACGTACGGTAACGTGTGGAAATGAAGGGGCAAAAATGCCACGAAACTGCGCGTGGACCGCGCACGGTACCGTGGCCGGGCATGACGGGGAGGGGACATGAACGACTGGTTGAAGAGGGTCCGTGAGCAGCTGACAGGGCTGTGGTCACGATGGAACGGGACGCAGAAGATAATCCTGTTCTCGATTGTCGGCGCGAGCATCCTCGCGATCATTCTGCTCTTTGCGCTGAGCGCCACGCCGGCCATGGTGCCGCTCATCACCAATCCGATTACGGATACCGACTCGCGGCTCCAGATAGCGGCCAAGCTGGACCAGATGCAGGTTGCCTACCAGCTGCGGTCGGACAATGTCTTCTACGTGGCGGATGAGAAGACGGCCCGCCGGGTCCGTGTGGTCCTGAATGAAGAGAATCTCATTCCCAAGGGGACGGATCCGTGGGCGTTGTTCGACATGGAAAGGTGGACAACCACCGATTTCGAGCGGGACGTGAACCTCCAGAGAGCGGTGACGAAACAGCTCGAGCAGCACATCATGGCCCTGGATGACGTGGACAATGTCAGCGTCACGCTGGTGGTGCCCAAGACCGAGCTGTTCCAGGCCGATCAGAAGCCGACGAGCGCGTCGATCATCCTCACCCCCAAGCCCGGCTCGGACATCTCAACAAACCGCAAGAAGATCGAGGGTGTCCAGCGGCTCATCAAGATGGCCGTTGCCGGCCTCCTGGACGAGAATATCGTCATCACGGACCAGACCGGCGTGCAGATCAATGACTTCACCGGTCTGGCCCAGATGGACCGGCTTGAGCTGGCCAAGCGGGAGCTCAAGGTCAAGCAGGACCTGGAGCAGAAGTACAACGCGGACATCACGAAATCACTGGCCGATATCTTCAGCCCGGACCGGGTCCGCATTCTCAAAATCGACATCAAGCTCGACATGAGCAAGGAGAACTCCACGGCCAAGGAGTTTTCCCCGATCGCGGTCGTCCCGGCCACGCGATATGCGCCTGCCCAGTATGCCCCTTCCATCGCTCGCTCCACCCAGAATATCGAGGAGCATTTCCAGGGCTCCGGGTTCAACCCGGAGGGTCCTCCCGGCGTGGAAGGACAAACCCCCCCCGCCTACAAGGACCTGTCGAACCTTGTCGGTAAGTACGACAAGACCTCGCAGACAACCAACAATGAGATCAACGAGAAGACCACCACATCGGAAAAGCAGCCCTGGGACATCAAGAGAATCACCACGGGTGTCGCCATCGACGGTGTCTGGAAAGAAAAGTATGATAAGAGCGGGAGAGTGATGCTGAACCCTGACGGCAGCATCCAGAGAGACTATACTGCGGTCACTGATGACGACCTGGCAAAGGCCAAGTCCCTGATCCAGGGCGCCATCGGGTTCGACCGGGATCGAGGCGACGTGGCGGAGGTCCAGACTCTCCAGTTCGACCGGACGCTCCAGTTCGAGAAGGAAGACGGCGTGTACCGCAAGCAGATGGCGGTGCGCCGCACCATATACGGGGTTCTGATCGGCCTTGGCGCGCTGCTTCTCCTGGTGCTCGCATATCGGTTGATCGCCAAGGAGCTCGAGCGGCGGAGAAGGCTGCGGGAAGAGGAGCTGGCGCGGCAGCACCAGGCAATGCGCGAGGCGGCGCTTCGGACGGCGGAGGAGCAGGGTGTGGACGTGGAATTGTCCGTGGAAGACAGGGCACGGCTGGAGATGCAGGAAAATGCGACCAACATGGCGAAAGAGCATCCTGAGGACGTTGCCCAGCTCATCCGCACCTGGCTGGTAGAGGAGTAGGGTATGGCGAAGATGGGGAAATCGGCTCCTGCTCCCGTACGGGAGAGACCCGGTGCGGCGGAGGAAAGAGCCCCCGCGGCGGGGATGATGCCGAGCAAGCGCGAAGGCAAAGGCGGCGCCGGCCACAAGAAGGCCCTCACCGGCCGGCAGAAGGCCGCCGTGTTCCTGGTCACCCTGGGGTCCGAGGTGGCTTCGGAGATATTCAAGCATCTGCGCGAGGACGAGATCGAGCAGCTCACGTTCGAGATCGCGCGTCTGGAAAGCATCGAGCCGCAAGAGCGCGACCTGGTGCTGATGGAGTTCCACGAGCTGATGATGGCCCAGGAGTTCATCTCCACGGGTGGCATCGACTACGCCCGCGAGCTCCTTGAAAAGTCTCTCGGCACCCAGAAAGCGGTGGACATAATCAACCGCCTCACCAGCAGCCTGCAGGTGAGGCCTTTTGACTTCATCCGCCGTACCGACCCCTCGCACCTGTTGAACTTCATCCAGCAGGAGCATCCCCAGACAATCGCCCTGATCCTGGCATACCTGGAGCCGCAGAAGGCCTCGGTGATCCTCGGCAGTCTCCCCCATGAGATCCAGTCGGACGTGGCCAAGCGGATTGCCACCATGGACCGGACCTCGCCGGAGGTTCTTCGCGAGGTGGAAAGGGTGCTGGAAAAGAAGCTCTCCACCCTCTCCTCGGAGGACTACACTGCCGCCGGCGGCGTGGAAAGCATCGTGGAAATTCTCAACATGGTGGACCGTTCAACAGAGAAGACCATCGTGGAGTCCCTGGAAGAAGACGACCCGGAGCTTGCGGAAGAGATCAAGAAGAGGATGTTCGTGTTCGAGGACATTGTGCTCCTCGACGACCGGGCCATCCAGAAAGTCATGCGCGAGGTGGATACGGCGGAGCTGGCCAAGGCGCTCAAGAGCGTGGACTCGGAGGTGCAGGACAAGATCTACCGCAACATGTCCAAGCGCGCGTCGACTCTCTTGAAAGAAGACATGGACTACATGGGCCCCATCAGGCTGAAGGACGTGGAAGAGGCGCAGCAGCGGATCGTGGCGATCATCAGGAAGCTGGAAGAGCAGGGCGAAATCGTGGTGGCCCGTGCCGGCGAGGAAGAGCTTGTTGTGTAGGCCCGAAGGGCCTACACAGAGAGGGGGCAGGCGCGCACAACTCCGCCACTCTGCCAGGAGCAGAAGGGAGCGGCAGGCGCGTCGAGAGGGCCGACTGTGCGAGGGGCGTGCATAGAGGAGATCGGACTTGGCGAAGAATGTTTTCAAGCCGCAGGAGATCATGTACCTCTCGCGGAAGGTTTTCATCGAGCCTCCCAAAATCGTGACGGAAGAGCCCGCCGAGGAGGTGGAGGCGGTCGAGGAGACCAGAGGGGAGTTCACCGGTCCGACCGTTGAGGATATCCGCCGTGAAGCGGAGCGCTTCCGCAAGGACTGGGAGAATGAGAAAGAGCGCCTCTTGACCCAGGCCCAGGCGGATGCAGAAAAGATCCGCAAGGACGCCGAAAAGGTGGCCTTCGACGAGGTCAAGCGGAAGAACAACCAGGCGCAGAAGATCCGCCAGGAAGCGGAGGACCATGCGCAGGTGATCCTCGCCGAGTCACGGCAGAAGGCGGCAGACCTCGAATCCGACATCAAGCAGCGCGTGACACAGACCGAGCGCGAGGCATACGAGAGAGGCTACGCGGACGGCCACGCAAAGGGCTATGGAGAGGGCCGCGCGGAAGTCGAGCGCCTGGTGGAGAGCCTCCATTCGATCATCACAAAGGCCATCGAGAAGAGGAACGAGATCATTGAAGAGGCGGAGACCCAGATCATCAACCTGGTGCTCCTCATCGTGAAGAAGGTCATCAAGGTCATCTCCGAGAATCAGAAGAACGTCGTCATCAACAACGTGGTCCAGGCACTGCGCAAGCTCAAGAGCCGCGGCGACGTGGTGATCCGAGTCAATCTTGCCGACCTGGAGCTCACCTCGGAGCATGTGAAGGACTTCATGAAAATGGTGGAGAACGTCAAATCCATCACTGTGCTGGAAGACTCCTCGGTGGACAGGGGGGGGTGCATCATCGAGACCGATTTCGGCCAGATCGACGCCCGCATCTCATCGCAGCTGCACGAGATCGAGGAGCGCATCCTCGAGCTCATGCCCATCCGATCCAAGGGCGAGTAGGGAGGCCGGGCAATGGGCGTATTCGACAAATACACCGCGGTGCTGGAAAACCTGGATCCCATCAAGTTTACCGGGGCAATCGAGCGCGTGCAGGGTCTTCTGATCGAGAGCAACGGCCCCTCCGCACAGGTGGGCGAGCTCTGCCAGATCCTCGTTCCCAAGGGCAGGGGCGCCGTGTGGGCGGAGGTGGTGGGCCTGAGGGGCAAGACCGTGCAGCTCATGCCCTACGACGAGATGGAAGGGATTGAGATCGGAAACCTCGTCATCGGCATGGGGGAAACGCTCCGCGTCGCCGTGTCGGACAAGCTGCTGGGCCGGACCCTCGACTCCATGGGAAAGCCCATTGACGGCAAGGGGGACATAGGGTCCGAGGAGTGGTACTCGGCATTCAACACCCCGCCGGATGTGCTGAAGAGGAAGCGGATCCGGGAGATTCTGGCCACCGGCGTGCGCTCGATCGATTCGCTGCTCACGGTGGGCAAGGGCCAGCGCATGGGCATCTTTGCGGGAAGCGGCATCGGCAAGTCCACCCTGCTCGGGATGATCGCGCGCAACACCTCGGCGGACGTGAATGTCATTGCCCTGATCGGAGAGCGCGGCCGGGAAGTGCGCGAGTTCATCGAAAACGACCTGGGGCCGGAAGGCCTCGCCCGGTCTGTGATCGTGGTCTCCTCCTCCAACAAGCCGCCGCTCGCCAGGATCCGCGGCGCCTACGTGGCCACTGCCATCGCCGAGTATTTCCGGGACAAAGGCAAAGACGTGATGCTCCTCTTTGATTCGGTGACCCGGTTTGCGCGCGCACAGCGTGAGATCGGCCTTGCCATCGGCGAGCCGCCTGCAAACAGAGGCTTCACCCCATCGGTATTTTCCCTGCTCCCGAAGCTCCTGGAGCGGAGCGGCACTTCGGACAAGGGCAGCATCACGGGTTTCTATACCATCCTGGTCGAAGGTGACGATATCGACGATCCGGTGTCGGACAACGTGCGCGGCATCCTGGACGGGCATATCGTGCTCACCCGCAAGCTGGCAAGCCGCAATCATTATCCGGCGGTGGACATCCTGCAGTCCATTTCCCGGCTCGCCGTCACGGTCACGGACGCGCGCACGCGGGAGGCATGCGGATACATCCGCAGGCTCATGGCCACCTACTACGGGGCGGAAGACCTCATCAGCGTCGGGGCATACGTGAAGGGCAGCAACGCGGAGATCGACGAGTCCATCGACAAGTTTCCCGCAATCGAGCGATTTCTGATCCAGAAGGTGGAGGACAAGGCCCCGCTCGCGGAAACGCTTCGCAGGGCGGCCGAGATTGCAGGACTGGAAATCACTGAAGAGGAGCGCGCGCAGGATGCGGCGGTTCCAGTTCAGGCTTGAGCGCTTTCTCGAGCTGCGCAGGTGGAAGGAGCGCGAGTGGGAGATTGCGCTCGCAAAAGCGCTCGGGGTGTGCGTGCTCCTGGAGAAGCGCATCGAGGCGATTGCTGAAGAGGTGTCCGCAAGCATGCTGTCCGCGTTCGTGACGGGCGTGCAGATCGATATCCGGGGCATGGCGAGGAGAGAGCTGTACCTGCGGAGACTTGCACACGAGCGCGAGCAGACCCAGATCACGCTGGCGGAAGGCCGCAAGGAGCTGGAGAAAGTGCGGGCAAAATACCTGGAGGCCGCGAAGGAGCGGAAGGTCCTGGACAAGCTCAAAGAGCGCCGATCCGAGGAATACTACGCGCATCAGCTCGATGAGGAGTACAAGAGCATCGATGATATGAACACAGCGGCCGCGAAGCGCGAACGGTGGTAGGGAGGAGGCCGTGGCAGAGTTTTCCGAAGTCCGACCGGGAGTGAGGATATTCATTCTTTTTCTTCTTCTCATTGTCCTCACCCTCGGTGGGATCATCTGGTTCGATTACCTCGGGCTTGTCGACGCAAAGTCGATGATCTCCCCGGTGTACAGGCTGCTCGGGTTCGAGAAACGCAGCAACGTGGCGAGCGCGGACGACCCGAACCTCCTGGACAGAGAGCGTCTGGCAAAGGAGCAGGACGCCCTTGCCCTTCGGCAGCAGGACCTGGACACGCGCAGCGGCTCCCTGGCGCAGAAGGAAAAGGAGCTCAACCAGCTCGGACAGGATCTCAACGACAGGGATGCCGCTCTGACCGCCCGGGAAAAAGCGTTTAATGACCAGGTCAAAGCATTCGACAATAGAAGGGTGAACATCGCTCAGAATGCGACCTACCTGACGAGCATGCCGCCGGCGAACGCGGTGGCAATCATGGCGAAGATGGGAGACCAGGACGTTATCGACATATTCAGGACCGTGGAACAGCAGGCCAAGAAGGAGGGCGTCGACTCAGTGGTGCCCCTTTGGCTTTCCATGCTGTCCGCGGACAAAGCCGCTGATTTGCAGCGAAAAATGGCTGGAAAGACCGGAGGCTGATGCGTGAACGCGCATAGCACCGCCACGGATGCAAAAGTCACCGCGCCCGAGGCGCTTCGCACCCTCCTGGGGAAGGGAAAGAAGGCTGCGGGAAAAGCAGGGCTTGCAGCGGCGCTCTTTTCCGGCTCGGGCAAAGGGAGCGTCACCTTTGCACGCATCTTGAGCGGGAAAGTCAACGCCAGGCTGGGAGAGAAGACGGGCGGCAAGAGCCCTGCGTCTTCTCTGACGGCCGCGGCAGCCGGGCTGAGCAACGCGGCTCACACGGCGAAGAGCCCTTTACGCGCCGCGGCGCAGAACCCGTCGAGTGCCGCTGCGCACGTCCTCCGTGGTGAGAAGGCATCCGGCGCGAAACTGCCTTCGGGCCTTCTCACAACACCTTCGGGTCTTCTCAAAACACCCGGTGAAAGCAAAGAACTGGCACTCGGAAAAGACGAAAAGTCCGACGGCAGGAAGAAAACTGCCCGGCTGATCGTCCACCAGGCCGCCGTCAATGCCGAAGGCATCGACAGGTCGAAAACCGCCGAAGGCATCGACAAGTCGAAAACCGCTGACGGCATGGCGGCGGCCCAGAAGCGCATCGAAGCCCCCGCCGCGCCGGCTCAGCACGCGGTGCGTGCGGCCGCAGCGCCGCAGATTGCCGCTGTCCACGTCGTGGATCTTCGCAGGCGGACGGCGGACAAGTCTTCGGACGCCGGCGTGCAGAAGATCGCGCAGACGGCTCAGGCCGCAAAGGAAACGGGAACGCTCGTCGTCCCGCAGCAGAACGCGCCGAAGGATATCGAGGTCCCGCGGATGGCCGCACCCGCATCGACCGCCACGCCGCAGACGGGCCTGGAAAGGCTCCGCGAGATGGCGGGATCCGAGCTCATACGAGCCACCAACCTCGTCCTGCGGGACGGCGGCGGGGAGATTCGTCTGGTCTTGAAGCCCGAATCCCTCGGGAGCGTGCGGATCCGCATGAATCTTGTCGATAATAAAATAGAGGGCCGGATCATTGTGGACTCCTCCGCGGTCAAGCAGGTGATGGACCAGAGCATCGACGCTCTCAGCCGCGCGTTGACAGCAGGCGGATTCCAGACGGCCTCCCTGGAGGTCTCCGTGGGCGGACAGAACGCAGACAACGGGAGACAGATGCAGCAGCCGCCGGATGAAGTGCGCAGGGTGGCTGCGCAGGGTTTCGAGCGCAACATTCCGGGAGAGGAAAGCCTCAGCATGGGCGACCTTCTCGTGAACCTTTTCGTGTAGCAGGACGGAGGAAAGGGAACATGGACATTTCTTTGTCGCTCAGCGCGCAGGACCAAGCCAGGACAAGCCAGCAGGTGGACGCGTTCAACAAGACCCTGAACGAAGGCAAAGGTGCGAAACCCAACGCGGCGCTGGACAAGAATGACTTTCTGAAGATCCTCATCACGCAGCTCGGCCACCAGGATCCCACGCAGCCAATGGACGACAAGGCTTTCATCTCCCAGATGGCGCAGTTCTCGAGCCTCGAGCAGATGTCGAACATGAGCGAAGGCCTTACAAAAGTGGCGGACCTGATTTCAAGAAGCCAGGCGGTCAGTCTCCTGGGCAGCGCGGTGGAGATCGGAAGCGGCGAGTCAACGGTGTCGGGGATCGTGGAGGCGGTGACCAGCGGGAACTTCCCGCAGGTCCTGGTGAACGGCCAGTACTATGACTTCTCCCAGGTGCAAAAGGTCAAGAGAGACTTGAAGGAGTAACGAACCATGATGCGATCACTCTGGGCCGGGGTTGCCGGCCTGCAGAACCACCAGACACGCATGGACGTGCTGGGCAACAACATCGCGAACGTCAATACCAATGGGTTTAAAAAGGGCAGGGTCACTTTCCAGGACATGCTCTCCCAGACGCTCGCAGGCGCAGCGAAGCCGACTGACGAGGTGGGCGGTGTCAACCCGCAGCAGGTCGGTCTCGGCATGATGATCGCTACCATCGACACAATACACACGCAGGGCGCCCTCCAGTCCACCGGCGTGATGACGGATGTCGCCATCCAGGGCAACGGCTTCTTTGTGCTGAAGGACGGCGACAAGCGGTTCTACACCCGCAACGGGGCTTTCGGGCTCGACCAGGACGGAAGGCTCGTGAACCCCTCGAATGGAATGCGCGTGCAGGGCTGGATGGCACAGATCGCCGGCGGACAGGCTTTCATCAATAATGCGGCTGAAGTGCAGGACCTGGTGATCCCCGTGGGGAGCAAGGATCCGGCAAAAGCGACAACGGACGTCTTTTTCGCCAGCAACCTCGACAAGCGCACTCCTGAGATTCCTGCGGGGGCCACCGATCAGACAACCCAGGCAGGCACCTGGCAGACGACGTTCGACGTTTTTGATTCCTTCGGCCGCGTCCACAAGCTGCAGGTCAACTTCACCAAGGCGCCGGGAGTGGCCAACAGGTGGCAAGCTGCCGTCACTGTTGATCCAGGGGCAGCAACCGCGACAAATACGCGGGTCCAGATCGGGACGGGCGCCAATGCCACCAATCTCTTCCAGCTCGATTTCAGCAATCTCGGAGCGCTGGCAGGTGTGAGGGACGCGCAGGGCAACGCCATTACAGCGGGTGCTTTGCAGGCCGCAGTCTCCTATGACGTGCCGGATACGACCCTTCCTGCGGGTCAGGCCACGGTGCGCCAGACCTTCAATCTCAACCTGGGAAGTGTGGGGGCCTACAGGGACGCAATCACGCAGTTCGCCGAAGCGAGCTCCACGAAAGCGGTCCGGCAGAACGGGTACGGCATGGGGTACCTGGAAACATTCAAGATCGACCAGTCGGGAACGATCACCGGGGTCTACACAAACGGTTCAAACAGGGAGATCGGCCAGATCGCGCTTGGCTCCTTCACCAACCCTGGCGGGCTGGAGAAAGCTGGGGAGAACACCTACGTGATGTCCAACAACTCGGGAACGGCGAACGTCGGGGCCTCAGGTACGGCCGGCAAGGGCAAGGTAATCGCCGGCACGCTGGAGATGTCGAACGTGGACCTGGCGGAACAGTTTACCGACATGATCGTGACGGAGCGTGGTTTCCAGGCCAACTCGCGTACCATCACGACCAGTGACCAGATGCTCCAGGAACTGCTCCAGTTGAAGAGGTAATGGCCGGTGAGGGAGCGGACGCGGCGCAAGCCGCCGTAAGGGGGGGGAATGGTTGAGGTGACGAGACTGGACGGGAAGGTCTACTACGTCAACCCGCACCAGATCGAGTATGTGGAGAGCAATCCCGATACGACGTTGATCATGACGTCCGGCAAGAGGCTGGTAGTCCGCGAGGACTACCAGACTCTTTTTCAGCGCATAGTGGAGTACCGCAGGCTCATTGGCGCGTTCAAGAACGAGGAGTGATGCATGGCCGGCGCCCAAGACCCGCGGGATATCGCGGCGCCTGTGTTGCGCAAAAATGTATTCCTGTGATATGATCGCAAGGGGGGGGAGGGGATGTCTGACGAACAGCAGGACCTGAATCTCGAAGATGTCGGCGCGGGCGCCGAAGATGTCGGCGGACCCCGCAAAGGCGGTCTTCTTTCCGGGATGCTTCTCAACATCCTCAAATGGGCCGCTATCGGCATAGGTGCCGTTATCATCGTCGTCACAACGACCGTGATCACCTTCAGGGTCATCAACAAGGGCAATACGCAGGCTGGCCTGGAGGCGCTCTCTCCGGCTTATGCGGCCAAGCAGGCGCCACTGGCGTCCTACGACAACATCGAGCAGATCCGCGGCCAGACGGCGGATGACACCCCGGCGGTGTTCCTGCTCCAGGTGAGCCTCGGCTACGACCCGGCGGACAAAGAGGTGAGCGTGGAGATCGGGAACCGCAATCGGGAGATCCAGGATCTCATCCTGAAGGACATCTCTCAGAAGACCGCCGCTGAGCTGTCGCCATCCCATTACGATGAAATCCAGGCCGAGCTGATGCAGCTGATCAATACGATCATGAAGACAGGCAAGGTGAAGAGCGTCATGTTCCGCCAGTTCTCGGTGGTGAAGTAAGGAACAGAGGGATGACGGAAGTCCTCTCACAGGATGAGATAGACCAGCTGCTCACCGCGATCTCGTCCGGAGAGGTGGCCACGGAAGAGGTCAGCGCGCCCACCGACCAGCGCAAGATCAAGATCTATGACTTCAAGAGACCCGACAAGTTTTCGAAGGACCAGATCCGCACCGTGTCCATCATGCACGAGACTTTTGCGCGGCAGACGACCACCGCGCTTTCCTCCCAGCTTCGAAGCCTGGCGCACGTGCACGTGGCGTCTGTGGACCAGCTCACCTACGAGGAGTTCATTCGCTCCATCCCGAACCCGACCACGATTGCCGTCATCAACATGGACCCGCTGAAAGGGTCCGCGATCCTCGAAATAGACCCTGCGGTCACTTTTTCCATCATCGACCGCCTGTTCGGCGGACAGGGAGAAGGAGCCAAGTTCACCCGCGAGCTGACCGATATCGAAGCCTCCGTCATTGAAGGAATCATCGTACGCATCCTGGGCAACCTTCGTGAAGCGTGGGCAACGGTCATCGACCTCCGCCCTCGCCTGGGGCAGATCGAAACGAACCCCCAGTTTGCCCAGATCGTGCCTCCCTCCGAAATGGTGGTGCTGGTCACCCTGGAGACCAAGGTGGGAGAAGTGGAGGGGATGATGAACTTCTGCATCCCGTACCTGACAATCGAACCGATCATCCCCAAGCTGTCTGCACAGTACGTGTATTCCTCCATGCGCAGGGGGACCACCACTGAGAACCTGAGCATGCTGCGCGAACGGCTTGCCGGCATCGAGATCGCGCTGGTCGCGGAGGTTGGCTCAATCGACATCACGATGCGGGACGTTCTCACGCTGCGCAACGGGGATATCATCCGCCTGCAGAACGTGCGTGTCGGCGATCCCATGATGCTGAAGATCGGCGACAGGAAGAAGTTCCACTGCCGGCCCGGGGTGGTAGGAAACAAGGTGGCGGTCCAGGTATTGAAAAAGCTCGAGGATATCGAGCATGCCGAATTCGAAGAGCTTGCCATGGATGAGGGAGAAGAAGCATGAGTGATGGATCACTCTCGCAGGACGAGATAGACGCCCTGTTGCAGGGAACGGATACCATTGAAATGGACACGGGGGCCGGTCCCGCCTCTTCTCCTCTTTCAGACGCGGACAGAACGTCGTTCCAGGAGATGCTGCGGGGAGTCACTGAAAGCCAGGGGTCCAACCTTTCCATCCTGACGGGGAAGACCGTTGCCATCGGGGACCCCTCGGTGAAAATCAGGTCCCCGGGGGAGATCACCGGCGGGCAGCCAGAGGACGTGGTGGACATCCGCGTGGACCTCACCGACGGTCTGCAGGGCGAGCATTCGTACATCGTGCCGGCGAGCATCGCCGGAACCCTGGCGGGCCTCATGATGGGGCAGCCGGGAGGCGAGCTGGACGAGGCCTCGCTTTCCGCCGTCGCGGAGGCTTTTTCACAGATCACGGGCACTGCGGTGACGACAATCGGCAGCCAGGTCGGCAGAATGGTGAAGACGGCGCCTCCCGACCTTCGCCAGGCCAAGCGGCAGCAGGCGCGCGTGCCGCAGGGCGACTACTGCGTCACGGTCGATTACCCGTTCTCCATCGAAGGATTCCCGCCGGCAACACTCACGGAAGTGTTCTCCCTCTCCCTGGCCAAGGAGATTATTTCACTCTCGGCCGGAGGAGCGCAGCCGGCAGCCGCATTTGCGCAGGCAGCGCCGCAGGCGGCGCCCCGGCAGGCAGGGGGCCAGCGCCCCGCGCAGCCGCAAGCCGCGGCATTCGGAGGGTCCGGTGGATACCAGCAGACATTCGGCCAGGCATTCGGAGGGGCGGGGCAGGGGCCCGGGATGGCGCCCCCCAACGTGCAACCCGTTCAGTTCGCCAACCTGCAGCCCGTCCCGATGAGCGGAGAACAGGGGAACATTGGACTGCTCATGGACGTGTACATGGAGATGACCGTCGAGCTGGGCAGGACGAGAAAACGCATCAAGGATATCCTGGGGATAGGAGAGGGCACGATCATCGAGCTTGACAAGCTCGCCGGCGAGCCCGTCGACATCCTCGTGAACCACAAGCTCATTGCCAAAGGAGAGGTGGTCGTCATCGATGAGAACTTCGGTGTGCGTGTCACGGAGATCGTATCGCAGATCGACCGAATGAATGAATTGACATAGAGCTTCGGTTTCAGATTTTAACTGGGAGGGGGAATCTGAAAAAGCTTACGCTGGTCGCCGCGTGCGCCGCAATGGCGCTCGCGCTCGCCGGGCAGCCTCTGGCGGCCCAGGCGAAACAAACACCCGCCGGCACGGCAAGCGCCGCGGGAAACGAGTCCGAGATCCTTCTGCCGGACGCAGGAAATGCCGGCACGGCCTCGGCAACAGGGACGGCGGCAGCACCGCAGGGGTCTGCGCCGTTACCGCCCGCTGTCACGGGCGTCTCCACATGGGACTTTCTGAGAATGCTCATCATTCTTGCCTGCGTGGTGGGCGTCATCTACCTGTTGTTCTGGATTCTCCGTCGGAGCTCAGGAAAGAAGATCCAGGAGAATGACCTCATTCGGGTGCTGGGCTCGCGCAGCCTGGCGGGCAATCGCGCGCTGCACCTCGTCGAGGTGGGCGGGTGCGTGTACCTCGTGGGAGCTTCCGACGGAGGCGTGCAGCTCATCTCTGAAATCACGGACAAGGAAGGTCTCGATTCGGTGAGGCTGAAGGCGGCCGAGCAGCCCTCGTCCGCCGTCCGAAGCTTTCCGCAGATTCTCTCCGAGATCTTCCGCCCGGCCAGGAAGCCTGTTTCACTCGGGGAGGGAATCGGGTTCCTGCGGGGCCAGCGGGACAGGCTGAAGAAGCTATGAAGAAATCAGTGGCCGCGGTCCTGGTCGTAATGACGATCGCCGCAGTTTTTCCGGTCGGTCTTCTTGCGCAGAGCGCCGCCGCGGCGACAGGAAGAGCGGGAGGCAATGCTTCGGCTCTCCCGGTGCCTTTCGTGGATCTCAATGTGCGGACTGCCAGGAACAACCAGGAGGTCGTGCTTTCGGTTCAGCTCCTGCTCCTGCTCACAGTCCTCGCGCTTGCCCCCTCGATCCTGATCCTGACCACCTGCTTCCTGCGGATCGCCATCGTTTTCGACTTCATCCGGCGCGCCCTTTCGCTCCAGTCTTCTCCGCCGAATCAGGTGCTGATGGGGCTGGCGCTCTTCCTGACAATGTTCATCATGTGGCCGACTTTCACCACGATCTACCAGGGCTCGTTGAAGCCGTTCGGTGACGGAACGATCGGGCTGCAGGAGATGTACAGCAACGCGGAAAAGCCGCTGCGGACATTCATGTTCAACCAGATGGGCAATGACATGGACTCGGTGCGTCTGTTCATGAGCATGCGCAGCCTGCCCAAGCCCACGACGCGCGCGGACGTGCCCACCTATGTGCTGATTCCGGCATTCGTCATTCACGAGATGACGGTCGCGTTCAAAATAGGCATTCTATTATATATTCCGTTTATCATAATCGACATGGTGGTCGCCTCCACGCTGATGTCGATGGGAATGATCATGCTGCCTCCCGTGATGATCTCCACCCCGTTCAAGCTGATCCTGTTCGTACTGGTGAATGGATGGGGTCTCATTACCGAGCAGCTGATAAGGAGCTTCAAATGAGCACCGGAACCGCTCTCCAGATCGTCCGCGAAGGGATCCTGGAGACACTCATTCTGGCTGGGCCGCTCCTGCTGATCGCGATGGCCGTGGGTCTCATCATTGCCATCCTGCAGGCCACCACGTCCATCCAGGAGCAGACCCTGACATTCGTGCCGAAGATCGCCGCCATCCTGATCGGGCTGGTCCTGCTGGGAAGGTTCCTGATGGACTCCCTGGTGGGATACACCGAGCGGCTCTTTTCGATGATTTCGCACATATGATCCAGGACCTGGTCACTCACATACGCCTGTTCCTGCTCGTCTTCTTCCGCATCATCGCGATGGTGGAGCTTGCTCCCCTTCTGTCTTCGTCTTCCATCCCGCAGACGGCCAAGGTCGGAATGTCCCTGTTTGTCGCGGGGGCAGTGTTTCCGATCGTCCTGGCGTCCAACTATCCCATCCCGGAAAATGTCGTCGACTATGCGCTCCTTGTTCTCGGCGAAGTGGCCATCGGTCTTCTCATCGGCTTTCTCCTGAATCTGATTTTTTCCGCGTTTCAGCTCGCGGGTCAGTTCTTCTCCCTGCAGATGGGTTTTGGCGCTTCGGAAGTGTTCGATCCGCTGTCCCAGGTAGAGATCCCGCTCATGGGCGAGTTCCTGAGCCTCGTCGCCATGCTCGTGTTTATCGCGATTTCGGGAACGGGGAAGTTCCTCCTGGTGGGCGTCATGCGTTCGTTCCAGTACCTGCGGGCAATCGATCTCGTCACGCACCGAGAGGGCATCATGCAGCTTCTGATCGGCGGGCTGGGCGGGCTTTTTCAGAGCGCGCTCACGATCTCCTTCCCGATTCTCGGGACCCTTATCCTCGTGTCCATCGTCATGGGACTCCTGGCCAAGGCAGCACCCCAGATGGACGTGCTGACCATGGGATTTCCCGTTTCCATCGCGGTCTCTTTTCTGGTGCTTTTCGCCACGCTGCCGTTTCTCATGGGCGCCATGGAGCGGATCATCGACGGGAGCTTCCAGACCATCAGCGGGTTCATTGCAGGGGCGGGGAGCCTGAGAAAATGATCGACGAAAGGTTCCTGCTCGACATTCTTGCCCCACCGCTCAGGACGCGATTCGACGTTCCGCTCCAGTGGTTCGCGGCAGAGGACGAGGGACGCACCGAAGAGCCTTCCGAGCACAAGATTCGCAAGGCGCGCGAAGAGGGCAAGGTTGCACGCTCGAGCGAGGTGAGCTCATCTCTGGTCCTCCTTGCCGGCATCGCGACCCTGGGGCTGCTGGGGGAATACATCATGCGCACGAGCGCGCAGATGTTCACATTTTTCCTCTCCCGCGCGGGGAGCGTGGATGCCTTCAACGGCGGGCTCCTGCAGGCTTTCATGAGCTGGCTGGCCGCGATCGTGCTGCCGATTCTTGTCGTCGTATTCGTCGTCGCCATACTGGGAAACGTGATCCAGGTGGGGTTTCTTTTCACGGTGAAGCCGATCACGCCGGATTTCAGCCGGATTGTTCCGCGGGTCAATCGCTGGCTCCAGAGGTCCTTCGCCTCCACGGAGGCAGTCTTCAATTTCGCCAAGTCCATGGTCAAGATCGCGATCATCGCCGCAATTGCGTACCTCAACATCAGCGGGGAGCTGCCCCGCCTCACCCGGCTGGCCCTGTCCGCATTCCTGGCCGCGGTTTCGGTAATCGCACAGATCGCTTTCCGCATCCTCCTCGAAGCGGCAATCGCCCTGCTCGTTTTCTCCGCGGTGGACTACTGGTTCCAGCGGCGCCAGCATCTCGAGTCCCTGAAGATGTCGCGGCAGGAAGTGAAGGAAGAGCGCAAGATGTACGAAGGGGACCCGCTCACGCGCAGCAGGCTGCGGGAGCGCATGAGGGAGATCATGCGCCGGACCATGTTGAAGGCGGTTCCGAAGGCTGACGTCGTCATCACGAACCCCACCCACTTCGCAGTCGCGCTGGAGTACAACCGGTCGCTCATGGTTGCTCCCACGGTGGTCGCCAAGGGCGTCGACCTCGTCGCACAGAAAATCAAGGAAGTGGCGGCGGAAAACAACGTCCCCATCATGGAGAACAAGCCGCTCGCCCAGGCCCTCTATCACGAGGTGGAAATCGGGGACACCATCCCCGAAAAATTCTACGAGGCTATTTCGATCATTCTCGCCGAAGTCTACAAGCTGGGCAACAAGACAGCGGAGGCCGCGGTATGAACACACGGGAGATAAGCCATGGCTGACGCGCGCGCAGTTGCAGGAAACCTCTGGTCCCAGAGGAGCGATGTGCTGGTGGCCGTGGGCGTCGTGGTGGTGATCATGATGCTCCTGATCCCGCTGCCCGCCGTCCTTCTGGACGTCCTTCTCGCGGCAAACCTCGTCCTGTCCCTGCTGATCATCCTGACGGTCCTGTACACGCGGCACGCGCTCGAGTTCTCTGTATTCCCCTCTCTGCTGCTGATCGCCACCGTGTTCGGCCTGGCGCTCAACGTGTCTTCCACCCGGCTGATCCTGTCTCAGGGAAGCAGCTTCAAAGGCCACATCATCAGAGCGTTTGCGACCTTCGTGGTCGGTACCAAGGGCGTGGAAGGGTATGTGATCGGCCTGATCATATTCATCATCATCATTGCCGTCCAATTCATCGTCATCACCAAGGGCGCCACCCGCGTGGCGGAAGTGGCTGCCCGCTTCACGCTGGATGCCCTCCCGGGCAAGCAGATGGCAATCGAGGCGGAATACAATTCCGGCCTCCTTACCGAAGAGGAAGCCACGCGGAAGAAGAACGATCTTCAGCGCGAGGCTGATTTCTACGGCTCCATGGACGGCGCGTCGAAGTTCATCTCGGGCAACGTCAAGGTCGGCATTCTGATCACGGTGGTGCAGATCGTGGGCGGACTGATTGTCGGCATGACACTCCACGGAGAGCCGTGGAACGTGGCAATTGACACGTACATCTCCCTTTCCATCGGAGACGGCCTGGTGACGCAGCTTCCGGCGCTCCTCATCTCCACGGCAACCGGCATCATCGTCACCCGCGCCATTTCCGATTCTTCGTTCGGCAAAGACATCACCAAGCAGTTTTCCAGCCAGTCACGTCCCT
>CAYTGX010000069.1:0-23789 GCA_964437385.1 uncultured Spirochaetaceae bacterium | reverse complement strand
TGAGCTTTGTCCTGGTCCAGTACGGAAACGTAGTCGGGAACGCAATCACGGCCAATTCGAGCAGCGACGGCGGCAATAATACACTCTCCCCCGCTCCCCCTGCGCCCGGCTGGTACTTTACGTCCACCACCGTGGTCTGGACGGGAGCAACCGACTTTCACTGGAACAAGACGACGAACTGGCAAAATGGCTATGTGCCAAACGTTACGGACAGCGTCACAGTAAGCTCCGGTCGCACCAACTATCCGGTCCTGGACACATCTACGACGATAGCAGCCCTGACCGTCAACGGCGGCGGGATAGGCGCTAGCGTAAGCCTGGGCGGCCGAAGCTTGACGCTTACGGGCAACCTGACGGTGAGCGGGACCTCGTCCGCCCTGATCGCGACCGGCAGCGAGACGATCACGGTAAACGGCAGCGTGACCTTTGGTGCAGGCAGCAGCTTCACCAGGGCAACCAGCACCCTGCTCCTGCAGGGCAACCCCAACGCCACCTTGACCGCCCCACCGGCGCAGGCCACGCTGTTCAACCTCACGCTGAACATGGGAGCCGGAGGGGACAGTGTGACCCTGGGTTCGGCGGTGACGGTGGCAGGCACCCTGACGATGAGCCAGGGGACGCTGGACCTGGCGGGCAACACGGTGGTGCTGGGCACCAACCTGGCCATGAGCTCGGCCAATCCCACCACCCTCATCATCGGGACGGGCACCCTCAACGGGGCCACCAACACCCGCTCGGTGAGCATTACCAACCCCTCGGCTACCATCACCCAGGGCGTCGGGACGCTCTCCGCCGCTGCTCTGACGGTGAGCGCGGGGGCCTACACCCTGAGCGGCGCGGGCACGGTGAGTGTGGGAGCGGGGGGCACCACGGTCAACGGCACAGGGGCCGTCACCCTGAACGCGGCCACGGTGAGCACCGGGGGCCTGACCCAGAGCGGCGGCAGCATCAACGCGGGCAGCGCCCAGATCATCTCCAGCGGTACTGTGGCCATCACGGCGGGCACCTTCACGCCGGGCAGCTCGCTTCTCATCATGTCGACTCCCGGCACCAGCGTGCAGGTAACGGGAGGGTCCCCTGCCAACACGCTCACCAACCTTACAATCGGAGCCGGCGCAGGACCGGGGTCGGTGACGATTGCGGGGAACGCCTTGACGCTGACAGACACGCTTACCGTCATCGCCAACTGGACCTTTGGGCCCAATGCGTACAATCTGGACGTGGGTGGCAACGTTGTTGTCAACGCCGGCGGTGTCCTCAAGGGTTCATCTTCCTCCCTGATTAATGTGACAGGAGACACGACCGTCAGCGGTACCCTCAATCTTAACGGCGGCAATTACACGACACACAACCTGACGGTGAGCGGTGTCGGCCCGGCAAACGGGCTGGTCGCTTCAGGCACTGAAATCATTACGGTGAATGGAAGCCTGGACTTCTCTGCTGCCGGGACCAACTTTACCAAAGCCACCAGCACGATCGTGATGGCAGGCACATCGACCCCGGTCACTTTGAATGCTCCGCAGGCCGCGGATCCCTTCTATAACCTGACGATCAACAAGGGCGGAGTGCTGGCGAACACTGTCAACCTCTCCAGCGACATCATGGTCACCCATACCATGACGATCACCAGTGGCACGCTGAGCGCGGGGACCAGCAAGATCTACATGAACGGCTCCCTCTGGGACGACGCGGGCAACAAGCCGCTCCTTTCCCCGCAGGTGAGCGCGTTCGACCCGGGGACCGGAGAGGTCATTTTCGCCCCCACATCCACCTCCGTGACGATCAAGGGTGACAACCAGTGGTACGGTTTCACGTGCACGGTGCCGGGGACAACGATTACGTTCGAGCATTTGCAGACGCAGACCATCAATAACACGCCCGGCCCTGGCGGCAACTTCCACGTGGTGGGCGCGACCGGGCACCTCATCAACCTGCAGTCAGACGACGTCGACCCGACCCCTAATGGGCCGCCCCCGACTTCTTATAAAGGGCAGTGGATCATCACGAACAACTCTACAATTGCGCAAATCGACTTCGTGAACGTTTTATACAGCTACGCCACGGTTGCCATCACGCCCGGCCCCGGCTCGGTGGACGGCCTGCACAACACCAATTGGAACTTCTTCGTCAAGATCGTGGCGAGCTGGACCATGGACACGAACAACAGCGGCAGGATAGACAGGATCCGGGTCCAGGTGGATCCCACTACTTCGCTCAGCAACGACTTCTCCGGCTTCTCCGTGCAGGTAATTGGATACGGGACGATTTCGGGCGCAGGAGGCTTCGCGGCCGTTGCCGCAGATGTATTCGATATCATGCTTCCCGAGGGACCGCAGGAGGACACAGGTGCGACCCCGACATGGCACGTTGTGGCCAATACGGGCACTCTCCACAACACTACGGGTGGGGCGCTGGTCGACCCCGCTCCGACAAAGATGTACAAGGCGGCAGACGGCGCCCGGCCGGTGATTACGTTCACCTCGGCGGCGCTGGGCTCGAACAGGGTGTACGTGCACTTCTCTGAGCTGGTCTATAAGGATTCTGCGGCTTCCCAGGTGATAGACGCTTCAAACTTTACCTACTCGGTGATTGGCCCGCTCTCTGTGCAGCCAGTGGAGATGACGGGCAAAGGCGCACACGCTGCAATTGTGACCTTGCCGGGCCCCGCTCTGACCGCGGCAGACATTCTCAGCGCGCCGCAAAGCATAAGCGCGGTGGTCTGGGACCAGCCCTATCCAGACTTCATCGACTATCCATCTTCAGGCGCTCCGGTTGCCACGCACTCCCCCGGTGACCCCGGTGCGTATCCTCACGCGGTCACTCCTGATCTCGTCCTTCCCCCCAGCGTGCTGGCCGGTCCCCCCGACAGCGGCAAGGCTTCGCTCACTCCCGCCTCCACTCCCACGGCCCCTGCGCACAATATCTCCGACGTGGGGGTAGGCTTTGCCACGCCGGTATTCGCTCTGAACCCTACCGTGGAGCGCGATGCGGCCCGGGGCGGGGCAGGCACGGTCACCAACTTCGACGGCACCCATTGGCTTCTGCCCGAGGATGTTCTCCTTGAAGCGAGGATCCTCGTGCCTTCCTTGCTTCCCGCGGCTACCCTCAGCTTGTTCTGGGACGTGAACCCGCCGGCTTCGATCGCTTTCAACAACCTGTGGATCCCCTCCACGGCCTCGACTTTCTGGTCACCGCTGACGAACCCGGGTGGTGATCGAGCCCACAACCCCAACACGGAGGCTCACGTGGGGGCTGCGCCGTCGGTCAATGGCGCCCTCAGCGACTTCCGCATCCCCGGCACCGACTCCGACGTCAAAGACGGAGCCCTTCTCCAGTTCATGTTCGTCATCACCAGCGGCGCCAACCGCCTGCCCTTGGCATACCAGGCAGACCCCAACAACCCGGGCAGCGTCAGGCCGTTCGAATACACCTACCACTCGATCATCGCGCAGCGCGGCAACGTCACCATCACCAACAACGTGATCCATCCGGCCAGCGGTGAATCGGCATACGTGCACTACGTGATGCCCAAGGCCGGAAAGATCACGATCACCGTGTTCACCCTCAGCGGGGACATCGTCAACGTGCTTGCAGGCGGGACACAGAATGCAGGCGAATACGCCACGGGGTGGGATGGAAAGAACCGGGGCGGCAGGATCGTGGCAAGAGGCATCTACTTCATCCGCGTGGTGGGCCCGGGATTCGACGAAATGCGCAAAGTGCTCGTGGTCAGATAGGCATTGCGTGCGGTGCGCCTGCCGCCCCAGGGATACCGCGTCGGCCTCTCGGCCATACGGGAGTACCCGTTCGGCGCGAACGCCGTCCCTGGCATGGGCCGACCTCGCCGTCCAACTCCGCGGAATACCGCGGAAGGGCTACGCCTTCGGGCGGACGGGCTATCTGTCCAGGGTGGCGCGCACCATGGCAAGAACGGTGTCATTGCCGTACGGCTTCTTCAGAAAACCCTTCGCGCCGCGGGCAAGGATCTCCGCGGCGCGCCCTTCTTCGCTGTAGCCGCTTGAAATGAGAACGCGCGTCCTCGGATTGATCTCCATGAACCGGTCGTACGCCTCAGCGCCGCTCATGCGCGGCATGGCCATGTCCAGCACTACCAGGTCGATCTTCCCCCCACGCTCACGGAAGATCTCCACGCCGCGCAGCCCGTCCTCGGCCTGGAGCACCGAATAGCCGGCCTTCTCCAGTATCCGCGTGAGCACGCTGCGCACCCCGTCCTCGTCATCCACGATCAGGATCGTCTCATGCCCTCCAGGGGCATGCACCGCCGGAGCTGCGGCCCCTTCCGCCGCTCCGCTGCAGGCGGGAAAGCTGAGGATAAAGGACGCCCCTTTCCCGGGCGCGCTCTTCACGTGGATGTCCCCCCCGTGTCCGCGGACGATTCCATACACCATGGCCAGCCCCAGGCCGCGTCCCTGCTCCTTCGTGGTGAAAAACGGCTCGAAGATGCGCTCCTGCACCCCCACGTCCATCCCGGTGCCCGAATCCTGCACGGTGATGAACACGCGCCTGTCATCCTCCACGCATTCGCGGTCAGCGGGATCCCCGTTCTGCGTTTCGATCACGATTTCCCCGCCTCGGGGCATGGCGTCACGGGCGTTGAGACAGAGATTCAGGAGAGCCTGGTGAAGCTGTCCGGCGTTGCCGTTGACGCTGTTCACGTTCTTCGCAAGGGAAGTGCGGATGCTGACGGATTTGTCGATCGTCCGCTCGAGCAGCCGCACCACCTCGGTCACGACGCTGTTCGGGTCGATGGGCGCGAGGGGCACGCGGGGATTTTTTCTGGAAAGGGTCAGGAGCTGCTGGGTGAGCTCCGCCGCGCGGCGGGCAGACGTCTCGATTGCCTGCACGTCTTCCGCCAGGGGGCTGCCGCCGGGGAGCTCCTCGCGCAGGAGCGTGGAATAGCCGAGGATGCCGGTGAGGATATTGTTGAAATCGTGGGCAATGCCGCCGGCCAGCGTTCCGATCGCTTCCATCTTCTGCGCCTGGCGCAGCCTTTCCTCCAGCCGGATGTGCTCGGTAATGTCGTGCGCCATGACGAATACGAGCGGTTTTCCCGCCACCTGGAGGAACGCCATGCTCACCTCGACCGGCACCGGGGAGCCGTCCTTGCGGATGTACTCGCCCTCCACGCGCACGGTGCCTTCCGCCATCTGCATGTGGCTGGCCAGGAGACGGGGTGAGCGGGCAGACACGATGGCGCGTACCGGCATGCCGATGAGACCTGCCCGCGCATGGCCCAGGAGCTGGCAGGCGCGCTCATTGACGTCGAGGATCCTGCCATCCAGGTCCTGGAGGATGACGGCGTCGTTTGCCTGCTCGAAAAGGGTGCGGTACCTCTGCTGCGAATCATGGAGGCTCTGGTAGAGCCGCGCCCTCTCGATGGCGGCTGCCACCTGTTCGGCAATGGTGGACAGGAGCTCGGCATCGTCCTCCTGGTATGCTTCCCGCCTGCGCGAAAGGAGCGAGATGACGCCTGTCACGCGGTTCCCGATGAGAATGGGCGCGCCCAGCCACGCATGCGGCAGGCCTTCACGCTCCAGGTTGCGCACGATGATGGTTTTCCCCTCATGCAGCACGCGCCCGATGAGATCCGGGCCCGCGGCAAACCGGGCGGAAGAAAGCCGGCGCCCCTCCTCGATCCCGATGAACTGCTCGCGTTCGGCGGCTGCGTCGTCGGCGAGCGCAATGGAGAAAAAATCGTGGGCGAACAGCGTGGACAGTTCCCGATAGACAGTCTCCCTCAGCTCGTCCATGCGCAGCGCCGCGCCGACGGTTTTTGCGATTCGATTGACCACGGACAGCCTGTCCGTCTGCCCGCGTGCCGCCTCGAACAGGCGCGCGTTCCGCAGGGCAATGGCCGCCTGGGAGGCAAAGAGCTCCAGGAGCTCCCCTTCCGCCGGCTCGAAGCCTGCCGATGGATCGCGCAGCATGCAGAGCACGCCGAAAAACTCGTTCCCCCAGTGCATGGGCGAGCCGACCGTGGAAAAATCGGGAAGATGCGCGTACTCGGAATGCATGCCCCGCCATTCCTTGTAGTGATTGACGATCAGCGTCGTGTTCAAGTCCCACACCCTGCCGGAAAGACCCTCGCCGCGACGGAGGTAGCTCCCCGCAGGAGGCTCGACCGGACCCACCGAATACCTCCATTCGATCACGTCGCGTTCGGGCAGATAGATGTAAATCCCACCGGTGGTCGCCTTGAGCAGCTCCATGGCCCGGGCGACCACGGATTTCAGCAAGGAAGTGAGATCAAGCTCCGCCGTGATCTCCATCTCCAGCCCGCGGAGGGACTCCAGCTGCTTCGCATGACGGCGAAGCGTATCCTGGTTTGCAAGGAGCGCCTCCCTCATGTTGCCGGCCTCGACCACGGTGGAGGTGACGGAAGAGGTGACCAGGAGGACCATGCTCATGTAGGCGTATTCCATGGTATAGGGCAGGTGATACAGACCAGCCACCACTGCCGTGTCGCTGAGGATGCTCGCGAAGTAAATGGCCATGGCGATGAGGAGCGCCTTCACCTCGAGGGCGTGGCCTCTTCTGTACGTGCGGATCGCCAGGGAGAACAGGAAAAGAAAAGCGGCTACTTCCAGGACACTCTGCACCGTGGCAAGGGGTCCGAGAGCAACTTCGTTGTACACTGTCGTGAGCCCGAAAGGAAATGGGATGACCTTCACAAATGGAGTGTCCGGCAGTACGTAGCCGCCGCTTGGAAAGACCGTGCCCGCAATCGCCGTGAGGAGAAAGCAGATGGAGAAGCCGCCGACAACGATCTTCGTCCGCCGGGTGATGACGGGGCCCGAGGTGAGGAATTGCACGACGAACCAGGAAAAGGCGATGCCCACAAAAGCAAGCGCCGCGAATTGCAGCCTCTGCCAGGGTGCCCCCGCCGCGGGAGACGCCGCGCCGTACAGTCCTGCGCAGAAAAGATCGTACATCCCCATGCAGATGCAGCACGCAGCGAAGCTTGCATGAGATGCGCGCCCTGGCTGCTTGATGAAAAGGAGGATGCTGTAGGCCCCGACATAGAAGGTGAGGCTTGCCATGACGACGAGGGGAATCGATTGGGCGCTCACTATGACCAAGAGTATATGCACCCCCACCCGCGAACGAAAGGGGCTGTCGTCATCCATGACTACGGGTTCGCTTTCGGCCATCCATGGCCTCGCTCGCCCTCGCGGCTCTCGGCGTCTGCTTCGCAGCCGCCTGCCGCCCTCCGCGCGCCTTCGGCGCGCTACGCATCCATGACTACGGACTCGCTTTCGGCCATCCATGGCCTCGCTCGCCCTCGTCATCCATGACTACGGTTGACGACGAGGCGTTTTGTTCGGATAATTTCCCCCACAGGGGGGAAAAAGCTGGTGGAGTTGACCCGTGCCGAGATAGAAAGGGAAGCGGACGACCACATTGCGCTCGGGCTTCTGCTGCGCAAGGATCGCATAGAGCCCAAGAAAAGCGCGGTACAGAAGGTTCTTTCCAACCCGCTCACGATCCCCCAGAAAATAGAGAAAATCAGAGAGATCGATGAAAAAGAAGATGCGCTTGCCATCCTGCATGTCGTGCGGCAGGCCTCTGCCCAGGCCGCGCGCAGCCAGGTCAGCCGCATCAGCCGGATGATCAAGAAGACCACCACGAGCTGCTCTTTCTTCACGTTCATATTCACCGAGTACCGCCGGGTCAAGGAGTTTGGACGGCGCAGCTACGTGCTGGAGGCACGCTTCCTTCCGCCGGGGATTCGACTGGATCCGCAGCTCCCCGCGTTCCTTGCAAAGGAAATTCTCACCTCGGCGGCGGAGCTCTCCCTGCGGCTGGACCCGGTTGTGGAGCACGGCTGGCTGCACCTGACTCCGCGGCAGTACAATCTCATCGTCCTGTTGAAGCGCCTGGCGGACCGGCTCCGCGCCGTCGAGTTCTCCCGTTTGAACCTGCGGGACATGAACGTGGTGAACCGGCTCCGGCGCGTGGAAAGTCTTTTCCTGATGCTCCACTACGAGCCGGAAATCCAGGAGACAATCTTCGGGGGCCTGCGCACCTATTACGAAAAACAGCATGAGGCGGATGAGGAAAACGAGAAGACCAACAGCCTGGTTCTTCGCATACTGGCGGAGGACTGCACAGTCCCGTCTCTGTACAACTGTCTCCTCGGCTTGAATATCTTCAAGCACCGGCGCCTGCTCACCCTCCCGGACCTCATGCGCGAAGGGCTGGGGGGAATGGTGGACACGGTTGCATTCGATTGCGAGCCTGGCGTCCACGCGCGCATGGACGGTTACATCGACAGCGCCTTCGAATCCGTCGGAAAACTCCACGAGCAGCTCCAGGAAGCCCGCCGGATCAACAGTTACCTCATCTTTGACGATCAGGGACGGCCGGACACGGAAATCCTGGCCGGTTTCTACGAGTCAGGCGACTCGCGGGAGCCCTTCAACTTCGCGGCGGACCAGGAAAACCTCGTCATACTGGTTCCCCGGCTCGTGCGGAGATTTGACAGGCTCTTCGCCCCCCTCCTCAATGGCCAGTGCCTCCTGGAGGAAACCGGACGGGCCGCAATCTTCTCACGCGCATTCTTCGAGCTGGACTTCACGAAGCTCCGCACGATGGTGGAGAAGCTGGAGACCGGGCCGTACCATTTCAGCAGCTTCCCCCTGGCCCGCTACCTGCAGATCAAGGGAGCGCGGATAGGGGCAATCGGCAACGAGATGGAAGTGAACGAGCTCATTGGCCAGGGTGTGGCCTGTCTGGTGGACATGGGCAAGACCCTCATGAAGATACTCGTTCTCCGCGCACCGGGGGGCGCGGCGGAAGAAGCCGAACCGCTGGAGCCGATCGTTCTCCAGGGCAAAGCCTTCTCGCTGCCGTATGAGAACGGGCGCCTCCAGACCCGTTCCTTCCTGAAAGGCAGGACGGTCGGGGAAGCCCTTTCCCTCGCGGTGACCATGTGCTTCACCGTGGGCCTGCTTCTGCAGGACGATTTTCTTTCCGTGTTTCTGGGCAAAGAGAAAAGACTCGCCACGGAGCTGCACTCGCGCATGAAGCTCATGGAGAACCTGCTCGACCCTGAAAGCTACCGGGACCTCTCCGCCTTGTACGCTTGAGCCTCACGCGTGATGCCCAGGAGCTCCCGCACGATCTCCTCCAGTCTTTCGATGTTCAGCGGCTTGGCCAGGGAACGGGCAGCCGCGTGAAAAGCAGGGCTGCCTTCCGGCAGGTCCGGCGGTCCGCCGAGGAAGATCATCCTGATCCCCGGCTCGATTGCCCTGCAGATCTCGAAATACCGGGTATACTCCTCGTCCGCGGTGAAGCTTTCATTGACGATGATGAGCCGGGAGCGCAGGTTGCGGACAAGGTGGATTGCATCGAAACGCTCCCCGACACGGGAGAAGGAGAGCTCCCGCTTGAGAGAGCACTTCTTCAGCAGCGTGGTGAGCTCGGCGCGAACATCGACAACGAGGACTGCTTTTCGCTTTTTCCAGGGCGGCGCCCTGTCGAGAATCCGGCCGGGCCCCTGGTTTTCTTCCCGGTGACTCTCCGGCAGCTCGAGGACCTGGGCGCGGGTGATTTTCAGGATCGCCTCGATTTTTGCCGCCAGCTCCAGGGAGCTGCGCACAACGGAGAGCACCCGGCGTTCCTGGGCGCGGCTCCGTTTTTTCTTCAACAGAAGCCCATAGATGAGATGTTTGTCCGCTTCGGGAAGCTCTTTGAGACCCATAAATCGCTACTAGAGTGTACCATCTGAAGCGCTCGGAATCATAGACTTTTTAGAGACATTTGGTGGAAAAGATCCGCTCCGAGGTATATGAGTATTAATATGGAAAATTTCCACCGATAACTCATATATAAGGAATGAAACCCACGCTCTGCCTCGCGAGGGCGCACAGGCTGGACGAGGAGGTCCGTGACGATGAGAAACCTGAAGACAGCAGCAAAGATCGGCGTAGGGTTCGGCCTCGTCATTGCCATCGCAATGGCAATCGGTGCAATCGCCATCATGAATATGCTGGGCGTGCAGAGCGACGCACGGCGGCTGGATCGCGAGACCGTACCCCAGGTGGAGCTCGCAAACAGCGTCGAACGCAGCGCCGAGCTGGCCATGTACAACATGCACGGATACGCCCTTACCACGCAGAACGTCTATCTCATGCAGGCGAACGGTTTCCTGGATCAGACCCGGTCGCATCTCGCGGAGGCAGAGGAGCTCGCGGCGAAAAGCCCGCGGCTTGTCATTCTCCGGAAGAACACGGCAGAAGCCATCGCCCGGGTGGAGGACTACAGGAAGCTGAGCGCCGACCTCGTGACCGCCAACAATGACATCCTCTCCGCGCGCCTGGCCCTGGACAACTCGTCTTCCTCCTTCATGCAAAGGGCGCTCAAGTTCCTCGACTCGCAGAATCAGCAGATGGCCGCGGCCGTGAGGGCAGGCTCGGGATCAGCGGGCATTGAGCGCTGGATGGCGCGCGTCAACGGGACAAGCGGAATCATCCTCCTAGGCAGCAACCTGAATGCGGCTGCTTACAAGGCCCAGGCGCTGGGCGACGCGTCGATACTGAAAAGGGCCATCGACGATTTCGCCGGCTTCGACGACAAGGTGAAGGCCCTTTCTGCAGTCACCCTGGCCGGCGACAGACCGGAGCTGGAGCAGATTCAGCTCGATGCAGAGGCTCACCTGACTGCCTGCAAGTCGGTGCTCGCGGACATGATCAAGGTCGGGGAATTGAACAGCATGAGCGCCGGCGCCACCGACGTTCTCCTGGCCGCCGCCAGCCAGACCTCCGTGGAGGGCTTCAAAGACGCGCGCGCTATCACCGCGCTCGCCGTGACACGCATGGTGACCTCGATTTTCAGCCTCCTGGCGGGTCTGGCTGCCGCTGCGTTCATCGGGATCGGCATCGCGATTGCCATTTCCCGGGCCATCACGCGGCCGCTGGCCAAGGCAGTGGCCTTTGCCCAGCGCGTGGCGGGGGGAGACTTCACCCAGCAGCTTCCCATCTACCAGCGCGACGAAGTGGGTCTCCTTGCAGAGGCTCTCAACGGCATGGTGCAGAAGCTGAGGGAAGCGGTGACCTCGGTTGAGCAGAATGCCGCGCAGGTGGCCACATCCAGCGAGCAGATCTCCGCCAGCGCGCAGAAGCTTTCAGACGGCGCGCAGAGCCAGGCATCCACCCTGGAAGAGACCAGCGCCTCGATGGAGCAGCTCACCGCCTCGGTGGACCAGATCTCCCAGCATGCGCAGTCGCAATCCACCGCGGTGGAGCGCGGCGCCGGCTCCATGGCCCGGGTGCAGAGCTCCATCGAAGCGGTGTCGGGGAGCCTTACCGAGATCTCCGAGCTGACGCAGAGATCCGTGGAAAACGCGCTCCAGGGCGCCAAGGCGGTGGACTCCGTGGTCACCGGCATTACGCGGATCGCCCAGAGCTCAGAAAAGATCGGCGGGATCGTGGACGTCATCTCCGATATCGCCGACCAGACCAACCTCCTGGCGTTGAACGCGGCAATCGAGGCGGCGCGGGCCGGCGAGCACGGCCGCGGCTTCGCCGTGGTGGCAGAAGAGGTGAGCAAGCTGGCCGACAGGAGCGCCTCGTCGACCAAGGAGATCGGAACGCTGATCAGGGAGAGCGTGAAAAACGTGACCGAAGGGGTGAAGATCGCAATGGGGTCGCAGTTCGCAATGGAGCAGATCCGGGCGGCGTCCCAGCGGGTGAATGAGATGATCGCCGATCTTGCCGGGGCCGTCGGAGACCAGGTGACGGCGGTGAAGGAGCTCTCGACCTCCCTGGCCAACGTGAGCGAGATGAGCCACAACATTTCGGCGGCCACCGAAGAGCAGACCTCGACGGCACGGCAGGTTTCAAAGGCGATGGAGGATGTGAACGAGCTGGCGCAGTCCGCCGCAGCCTCGGCTGAGGAAATGTCCGCGGCAACCGGGGAGCTCACGACCATGGCGCAGGAGCTGCACAAGGTCGTCGGAGCTTTCAAGACCGTGGAAGAAAAGCAGGATGCCGTCCGGGTGCCGGTAGAGTCGGACGCCGCCGTGACTCCGGCGATTCCGGTCCTGCCCTGAGCCTGGGAGCTCGTGCGCGGGGAGGCTGACTACGCCACAGCGGTCCGCTGCCGCCCGGATGCCGCCGCGCTCTGGACAATCCGCTGTTCGGCGTGATTCAATTGCGGACCATGCCGTGGACACCGGCGCTTGCTCCCCTGGGGAGCCTTGGTCTTTCCGCACTGGCTGCCGTCATTCCCCTGGCCGTTCTGTTCGGCCTGCTGGCTTCCGGCAAAGTTCCGGGATGGGCACCTGCGTGTGCCGCGGCCATTGCCGCCTTCGTCGTTGCCATTTCTGCGTGGGGCATGCCGGCCGTCTCCGCTCTCTCCTCCGGCCTGGCGGGCGCAGCCACGGCTCTTTTCCCGATCATGTGGATCGTGGTCTCCGCGCTGTTCGTCCATGCGCTCAGCGTGAAGTCGGGTCAGTTCGACGTCATCAGGTCGACCCTCGCCTCCATTACCGCTGACAGGCGCCTGCAAGCCCTCTTTATCGCTTTCGCATTCGGAGCTTTTCTCGAGGGAGCCGCGGGGTTCGGCACGCCGGTTGCCATTTCCCTGGCGATGCTCGTGAGCCTCGGCTTCGAAGCCCGCGCGGCCGCGGTTCTCTGCCTGATCGCCAACAGCTCACCGGTCGCCTTCGCCGCGGCGGGAATCCCCGTGGCCGTTGCTGCCGGGGTGAGCGGGTTCGACGTGATGACCTTGGGCCGGATCATCGGCCGCCAGGTGCCCCTTCTCTCCATGTTCGTGCCGCTCTGGCTCACCGTCGTGCTGTGCGGATGGCGGCGGAGCATGGAGGTGCTGCCGGCCTTGATCGTAGCCGGCCTTTTGATGTCCGTGTCACAGTTCCTTATCGCAAACTTCAGCGGGCCGTGGACCGCCGGGATCCTTTCGGGCATCATCACCCTGGCGGGGCTCTGGCTCTTTCTCCGGTTCTGGAAGCCGCGCACGACCTGGGATTTTGCGGGCGCCCTGCCCGCGCCCAGCTCTCCGGCGGACCGCACGCCGGTCGCGGAGAAAACCTCCACAGCAGCAGCGCTGCGCGCGTGGGCGCCGTACCTGCTCATGTCCATCCTGGTGCTCCTCTGGAGCCTCGGCCCTGTGAAGCCCCTGCTCCAGCATGGCGACCTGAAGATAGCATGGCCGGGGCTCCCCGGATCCTTCACGCTTCCCCTGCTCTCGACGCCGGGCACGGCGATATTCCTCGCCGCTGTGATTGCGGCGTTCTTCCTGCCGAACCTCGGCGCGTGGAAAGTGCTCACGTGCCTGGGCCGGACCGTAAAGGACCTGGGGGGGACCATCTTCACGGTGTGCCTCATCCTTGCCACGGCTTTCATCATGAACTCTTCCGGAATGAGCTCGACACTCGGCCGCGCGCTTGCAGCCACGGGAGTCCTCTTCCCCCTGTTCTCCCCTCTCCTGGGCTGGCTCGGGGTGCTGATGACCGGTTCCGACACGTCTTCCAACGCCCTTTTCGGCTCGCTGCAGCGCACGACCGCGGAACGGCTCGGCCTCAACCCCGCCCTGATGGTTGCCGCAAACGCATCCGGAGGCGTGGCGGGAAAGATGATCTCTCCGCAAAGCATCGCGGTGGCCACTGCATCCGGGCACCTGGAGGGGCAGGAAGGCTCGCTGTTTCGTTCCACGGTTCTGCACAGCCTGGCCATGGCCCTGTTGATCGGCCTGATCACCCTCGTGCAGGCGTACCTGCTGCCGGGCATGGTGAAATAGGGCATCGCCGCCTTGGCTGTCCGGCACGGGATACGGCGCACATTGCGTTTTTGAGGAATGAGAACGGGCGTTTCTGAATTCCTCGTTGTCATGAGGTTCACACAGGGGTCGTCCAAAAACCCGCGGCGACAGGGGCAAAAATCGCCCAAGCTTGACTTTTGCCGTGCCGGGCCTTATCGTGATGCTTCGCAATTTCCCGCAAGCAAAAAGGAGATTCCAATGACCACACTCGGTGTGCTGATAGGCAACCGGGGCTTCTTTCCTTCGGAGTTGTGCGAGCAGGGACGAAAAACAATACTTGCCGTTCTCAAGGAGGAGGGTTTCGAGACGGTTGCCCTTTCCCCGAAGGATACAAAGTACGGTTCAGTCGAGACCACCGCGGACTCGAAGAAATGCGCCGCGCTCTTCAAGGCGAACCAGGAGAAGATCGACGGGATCCTTATCACCCTTCCGAACTTCGGCGACGAGCGGGCAATCGCGGACACGCTGCGGCTTGCGGGGCTGCAGGTGCCTGTGCTTGTCCACGCGTTCCCCGATGAGCCGGGGAGGATGACCATCGAGCACCGGCGGGACAGCTTCTGCGGAAAGATGTCGGCGTGCAACACCCTCTCGCAGTACGGGATCCGCTTCTCTCTCACCTCCCAGCATACCATGGACCCCGAGTCCCCCGCGTTCCGAGAGGAGCTGCGTGACTTCGGCGGGGTCTGCAGAGTGGTGAAGTCCATGAAGAAGGCGCGATTCGCACAGATCGGTGCCCGCCCGTCCGCGTTCCTCACGGTCCGCTACAGCGAAAAGCTCCTGGAGCTCAGCGGCATCTCGGTGGAGAGCCTGGACCTGTCGGATCTGTTCGGCAGGGCCTGGAACCTCAAGGACAAGGACTCCACGGTGCTGTCCAAGCTGGACGAGATAAAGGACTACGTCAAAACGACGAAGATCCCCCGTGAGGCGCTCACCCGTATGGCGAAATTCGCCGTCGTGCTGGACCAGTACGTGAAGGAACATGAGCTTGACGGCACGGCAATCCAGTGCTGGACCTCCATGGAAGAATACTTCGGTGTCATGCCCTGCACCGCAATGAGCATGCTGAGCAACGCGTTGTGTCCGAGTGCGTGTGAGACGGATGTGACCGGCCTGGTCGGCATGTATGCCATGGTCCAGGCGTCCGGAAAACCCAGCGGGTTGGTGGACTGGAACAACAACTATACGGATGACCCCGACAAGTGCGTGCTGTTCCATTGCAGCAACTTCCCGCAGGACCTTTTCGGACGGAAGGCGGTCATGGACTACAATGAGATACTCGCCGGCACGGTGGGCAGGGAGAACACCTTCGGCACCCTTGCCGGCAAGCTGAAGCCAACGGACTTCACCTACTGCCGCGTCTCCACCGACGACAACGCGGGCAGGATCCGATCGTACGTGGGAGAGGGAGAGATCACCAAGGACTCCCTCACCACTTTTGGCGGGTACGGGGTGGCGCGGATTCCGCAGCTGCAGGGACTGCTGCGCCACATCTGCGCCAACGGCTTCGAACATCACGTGGCAATCAACCCCTCGCGCGTGGCCGCGGTGGTGGAAGAGGCATTCACCCGGTATCTCGGCTGGGACGTCTATAATCATGACCGCGGGCTCGCGATCCAGGATCGTGAGCGCGCAGTGGGTGATCGGGAGCGCGCCGTGCGGGACCACGACCGGGGAGTGAGAAACAGGGAACGGGCCGGCATCGCAGGCCCGAGGGCATAAGGAGGAAGAAATGGCCAGGGAAACGCTGATCATCGGGATGGACTACGGCACCGATTCGGTTCGATCGGTGGTGATCGACGCCCAGACGGGGAAAGAGCTGGCGAACGAGGTTGCATGGTACCGCCGCTGGGCGGCGGGCAAATACTGCGACCCGGCAAAGAACATGTTCCGCCAGCATCCCCTGGACTACATCGAGGGGATGGAGGCTTCAGTGAAAGGCGCGCTTGCCAAAATCGGCAGGAAGGCGGGCAAAAACGTGGCGGCCATCGGCATCGACACTACCGGCTCCACCCCGTGCGCCGTTGACAAGGACGGGACGCCGCTGGCTCTCATCGAGGGGTTCGAGGAGAATCCGAACGCCATGTTCGTGCTCTGGAAAGACCACACCGGCGTGAAGGAAGCGGAGCTCATCAACAAGACGGCCCGCGGGTGGGGCGGGACCGACTTCACGAAATACGAGGGGGGAGTCTACTCCTCCGAGTGGTTCTGGTCCAAGATCCTCCATGTCATCCGGGAGGACAGCAGGGTCCGGGCGGCCGCATACTCCTGGGTGGAACACTGCGACTGGATGCCGGCGCTTCTGACCGGCGCTTTGGATCCCCTTACGATGAAGAGGAGCAGGTGCGCAGCCGGGCACAAGGCAATGTGGCATCCGGATTGGGAAGGCCTTCCGCCGGAGGCATTTCTCCTGAAGGTAGACCCTCTCCTGAAGGGTCTGCGCCAGCGTTTGTTCAGCGAAACAGACACCTCGGATCAGAGCGCGGGCGGGCTCACAGACGAATGGGCCAGGCGGCTGGGTCTGGAACCGGGCACCACCGTGGCGGTCGGCGCTTTCGATGCCCACATGGGCGCCGTGGGTGGCGGAATCACGGACAAGACGATGGTGAAGATCATGGGCACCTCCACCTGCGACGTCCTCGTAGCGCCGCGGAAGGCCGTGGGAAGCAAGTGCATCGCGGGGATCTGCGGCCAGGTGGACGGGTCCGTGATTCCCGGCATGGTCGGCCTTGAGGCAGGCCAGTCCGCGTTCGGGGACGTCTATGCCTGGTTCAAGGACCTTCTTTCGTGGCCGTTGCACGACGCGGCGGCAAAAACACGCGGCAAGGCCGGGGCGGCGCTTGCGCAGGCCCGAAAGGGAATCGAGGACAGTATCCTGGACAGGCTTGCCGATGAAGCAGCCAAGGTCGAGCCTGGCCAGTCCACGGTGGCTGCCCTGGACTGGCTGAACGGCCGGCGCACGCCTTTTGCCGACCAGACGCTGAAAGGCGCGATCGTGGGCCTGACCCTTGGCACCACGGCTCCGAAAATTTTCCGGGCCCTCGTGGAGGCCACGGCGTTCGGCTCCCGGGCTATCGTCGAGCAATTCAGGAAGGAAGGGGTGCCGATCAATGCAGTGATCGCGCAGGGCGGCATTGCGCGCAAGAGCCCCTTTGTCATGCAGGTGACGGCAGACATCCTGGGCATGCCGATACGTGTTGCTGCGTCCGATCAGGCCTGCGCGCTGGGCGCCGGAATGCTTGCCGCGGTTGCCGCGGGAGTGCACCCGTCGGTGGCGGCAGCGCAGAAAAAGATGGGAAGCGGATTCGACAAGATCTTCACGCCGGACAAGAAACGCGCCGCGGCATACAGAAAGCTGTACGGCACCTACACGTCCCTGGGCGGGAGCCTGACAGGGCTCCTGCGCGCGCTATGACGGCGGCGCAAAATCCACGGAATGCCGTGGCGCAGAATCCACGGAGTACCGTAACGCGCACGCGCGGCCTCCAGCGGCTGCGGGAGGAAACCTACAAGGCCAACATGCGCCTGGTGGAACACGGCCTGGTGGTTGCCACGTGGGGAAACGTCTCCGGCATCGATCGCTCCCTGGGCCTGATTGCCATCAAGCCCAGCGGTGTGGACTATGCCGAGCTTTCCCCGAGCAGCATGGTGATCCTGGACCTGGACGGAAAGAAAGTGGAGGGAGACCTGAATCCCTCCTCGGACACCAAGACGCACGTGAGGCTCTACCGGGAGTTCCCCGAGATCGGAGGAGTCGTCCACACGCATTCGCGCCACGCCACGGCGTGGGCGCAGGCATGCCGGCCCCTGCCCTGCCTGGGCACCACGCACGCGGACTACTTCCACGGCCCGATCCCCTGCACGGCGGTCATCTCCGACGCGCAAATTGCCCTGGACTATGAGGAACAGACCGCCGTGCAGATCGTGGACGCGTTCCGCACCATCGACTATCGCGCGGTGCCTGCTGTACTTGTCGCCTCTCACGGGCCGTTCACCTGGGGCAAGGACGCCGCGGAGGCCGTCTACCACGCCTTTGTCCTCGACTATGTTGCGGAGATGACGGCGCTCGCCGTGCAGATCAACCCCCGGGTCAAGGGGATGAGGCAGAGCCTCCTGGACAAGCACTTCCTGCGGAAGCATGGAAAGGATGCCTACTACGGCCAGGGGCGGTCCCATGGCTGATGTCGCCAGGAGCGACCGCGCTGGTGGCAAGGCCCGGGTCGGCGTGATCGGGTGCGGCACTATCAGCGAGATCTACATCAGGAACCTGTCGACACTGTTCGGGAACGTCGAGGTGGCCGCTCTCGCGGACCTGGTGACGGAAAAGGCGGCGGCCAAAGCGGCTGCTCTCGGTGTTGCGCGGGTCTGCAGGGTGGAAGAGCTCCTTGCTGATCCTTCAATCGATGTCGTGCTCAACCTGACCAACCCGTCGGCGCACGCGGAGGTATCTCTTGCCGCGCTTGCCGCGGGAAAGCACGTGCACACCGAAAAGCCGCTCGCCGTGGGCATGAAGGACGCGGATCGGATCCTGGCACTGGCGCGCAAAAAGGGTCTGCGGGTCGGCAGCGCGCCGGATACATTCCTGGGCGCGGGCATCCAGACCTGCCTTCGGCTCATTGACGAAGGGGCCATCGGTCTCCCCGTGGCCGCCGTTGCGTTCATGGCCAATCACGGGCCCGAGGGCTGGCACCCGGATCCGGCGTTCTTCTATGCGCAAGGGGGCGGTCCGGTGTTCGACATGGGCCCTTACTATTTCACTGCCTTGATCGCCCTCCTGGGGCCCGCGCGCCGGGTGTCCGGTTCCGTGCGCAGAACATTTCGAAACCGCCTGATCGGCTCGGGACCGAACGAGGGCCGGGCCATCGACGTGGAGATTCCCACGCACGCGGCGGGAACGATCGACTTCGAGTGCGGCGCAATCGCCACGTTCATGATGTCCTTCGACGTGTGGAGCTCGCAGCTCCCGCCCCTGGAGATCTACGGCAGTGACGGCTCCTTGAGCGTTCCGGATCCGAACACCTTTGGAGGCCCCGTACGCGTGCGCGGGAGGGACGACGAAGAATGGCGCGACGTGGCGCTGGACCTGCCCTGGGCGGAAAACTCGCGCGGGCTGGGTCTCTCCGAGATGGTGCAGGCCATTGGGACGGGGCGGCCTCACCTGGCCTCTGGCGCCCTCGGCATGCACGCCCTGGAGATCATGCACGCGGTGCACGATGCGTCAGGATCCGGCAGGGCAGTGGAGCTTCGCTGCCCGGTGCCGCGGCCGGAGCCTCTCGGACAGATCTGAGCCTTTCATCACTTTCCCAGGCCCACCTGGTCGGCAATGGCCTGCGCCGCGTTTGCCGCAGCCCGGGAGTCTTTTGCCGCCAGGAAGATGTCCATGACGGCGCTGAACTGGCTCGTGAAGCTTTCAGGGGCTGCGACTCCGTGCACGAGGCTGCCGGCGATCCTGTTGGACCTCCAGTCCTTTGCCGCCGACTGGGAATAAGCGTTGTAGATGGAGAGATCCGAGTCCAGCCGCGCGGCGATGGAGCCGTTCAATGGATTGAACATGTCCTGCCCGTTCTGCGAGCCGAGCAGCTTCAGCCAGCCGATGGCTGCGGTCCTGTCCTTGATTCCTTTCGGAAGCCCGAAGGAATCGGAGAGCATCAGGAAGACCCCGCTTGTTGAGGGAGAAGGCGCCCATCCGAAGTCCACCCCGGGGGTGAGCTTCAGGGTTGTAGCCATGTATCCGGCGGTCCAGTCACCCATGATGGTGAAAGCGGCATCACCCTTCACCAGCCTGTCAGCGGCCTGCTGCCAGGACAGCCCCGAACCATCCGCCTCGCGGTACCCCGCGGATTCCGTGTTGGCGTACGCGAGGACCTGGCCGAACATGTCCCAAACCCTGACTGCCCGGGGGTCGGTGAACTTCAGCTTGCCGGACCACAGTGCGGCCCAGTTGTCGGGCCCGAGCACGCCCAGCGCAACGGATTCCCACAGGTGGTTGACCGTCCAGCTCTCCCCCACGGCAAGGGGCGTTTCTACGCCCTTATCCTGCAGCACCTTGCAGGTGGCAAGGAACTCGTCCCATGTCCGTGGAGGCGCGACACCCCAGTCCTTGAGATTCGCCGGGATGTACCATATGACGTTGGACCGTTGTATGTCCGCGGGCACGCTCCAGATCCCTCCCCGGGAGGAAAGAAACGAAATCAGGGCCCTGGGGAACCTTGTCATCCAGCCCTCTGATTTGTACAGCGGAGTGAGGTCCTCCATGCGGTTGGCCGCCACCCAGGTGCCGATGAGCTCCTGGCCCGCGTGCACCTGGAAGGAATCTGGCGGATCACCCACGAGCATCCTGGTCTTGAGGAGCGCACGGACGTTCACGCCGGCTCCGCCGGTCATGGCTGCATTGTCCACGGTGACGCCCGGGTACATACGGGTGTACTGTTCCACGAGAGCCTGCAAGGCCGGTCCTTCGTCACCGGCCCACCAGGAAAAGATCTCCAGCTTCTGCTGGGCCGGCACGGAAATGGCGCTGCACAGCGCCATACAGGCAATCGAGATGAGAACCCGGCGTCTTCTTTCCACATCGTCCTCCAGTGTTCTACGAAAATAAGGATAGCCTCGCCCGGCGCAGGGGTCAAATGAAAGCACCGCCGCGGTCCCGCCGCCGCCGTTGCAGTCCTGCCTCCTCCGCGGGCCGGCCTCGCGGGGCAAGCGATTGACGGACGCCTGACGGCGGACTATCGTACATGCCATGCAATGGTTGCGCAGGGGGCAGGAAGAAGATCCCGCCGATTTCTGGCGGCAGACCGCGGAAAAGCGGGGCGGCGCGGTAGGTTTTTTTACGTTCGCCACGCTGGTCGGCAGGACCGGGGGAAATATCCTCAATTTTCCCGGACTTTTGTACCTGGTCGGCGACCTGTTCTGGTTCGAGGACTTCGAGCGGGACAACTGGCTCTCGAAGATCTTTGCCAGCAGGTCGAAATGGGAAAAGACGGAGATCTCCTTCTCCAAGGCGGAGGTGGACTTCGCCCGTGTCGTCTCTCGCGTGGGCGCGGCCCGGTGCATGGCCGGCGCCGTTGTTCCTCAGAAGGTTCCCCCTGCATCCATTTTTACGAAGATGTTCTCCTCCCCTGTGACCCAGGTGGTACTGAAGGACGGATCGGCGATTTTCTTCGAGGTCATGCTCCGAAAAGAGTTCCTTGCACATCTGACGCAAGGGTAGTAAGGCCCGACTACGGGCAAAAACGTGGGCCCGACTACGGGCAAAAACGTGGGCCCGACTACGGGCAAAAACGTGGGCCCGACGTACAGGCCATTGACGGCGGGCCCCGTTTCGCGGGCCCGCCTTTTCTTTTCCCTACCGCGCCCGCGCGGCCTGGGCGGAAATGATTTCTACCACCCGGGTGTCGAAGGAGTCTCCCCTTGATGTGGAGGCGACTCTCTTCTGCTCCTGGACGAGCCAGGCAGCGCGCTTCTGGGCAAGATCGGCAAGCTTCTGGTTGAGGCCTTCCCTCCGCTCCTTCTGCTTTGCCAGGTACGCGGCGCGCTGCGCCGGAGTCATTTTCTGCATCTCCGGCGGAAGCTCGTCGTTTTTCAGCCTGCCCAGGTCGACTTTTCCATCTGCGGAGTCAGCAACGAGATCCCCCATTCCCTGGATGGCCTTGCCGCCGGTTGCCAGGTTGAAGGCTGCCCTGTCCGCAGCCACGGATGCCGGCGCCGAGGCGGCTTTTGACACCTTGCTGTGCGCGGCCTCCTGACTGTCCTTTTCGCCGTACGCGACGACGGTGGATCCGATCTCCTGGCTCGTCGCTGCGATCTCCGTATCGAAAGGAGTCGCGACGACGGTCATGTTGCCCGACTGGGCCAGGGCCACGTAGGATCCTTCGGACAAACGGGCGATTTCCCGCCAGACAGCGGTCGTCTCGCTCACCTCGCCGCACTGCACGGTGTCGATGATCAGGCCCCGTTTCACCGCGTCCCTGCAGGTCACGGGATATTTCACGTCGTCGGCGTAATCCATGTGGGGAGGATAGTCCCCCACGAGGAAGATGATCTTCAGCACCTTCCGGTCTCCGGTCCAGCTCATGCCGGTGACCGCCTCATGGAGCGCCTGGTTCACGCTCTCCGGGTCGTCCCCTCCCCCGTCTGCCGTGATGGTCTGGAGGTTCTTGAACACCGCATCGATGTCATCGGTGAGATCAAACTTCCTCGTGATGTACTCGTCGCCACGGTCCCGGTAGGTGAGGAGCCCGATCCTCACCTCCGGAGTCGGCTTCTGGGAAACAATGCTGTTGGCAATCGACCAGATCTTCTGCCTGGCCCCCTCTATCAGGCCGCCCATGGAGCCGGTGGAATCCAGGACGAATGTCACTTCCACCCGGGGCTTCGCCGCCGCAAAACTCGTGGAAACCGCCAGGATCATGCCAGCCGCCATGCACACTAATGCCCGCTTCATGCCAGGTTCCTCCTTGCACCTATTCCCGGATGCTGATGAGCGTGTCGTCGACGACGACATCCACATTGCTGCCCAGGGCAAGCCATGGCGCCGCCGCTGGCCGCATTCGAAGGAGACTGAAATACTCCTCGCTTGCGAATTTCACTGATCTCTGCTTCAGCGCGCCTTTGCTTTGCGCCGTGGAGTCCGTCCAGACGTTTCCGTTCTGGTAGAACGCCCTCCCGTTCACGAGCTGGACCTGCCGCGCGTAGTTGCGCGTGACGGAGGCGCGGTAGCCGCTGCTCCCCGGCGCGGCCGGGGTGGACTTTGCAAGCCCGGCCGCCTGCGCGGCCTGCTGCTCGTTCAGGGAGGATTTCATGTCCTGCACCGAGATCGAGTTTTGAACGGCCCCGGCCCCCGAACGGCTTGCTTCCGAGTGAGCTTCCTTGCTCACAGAGTCGAACTTCTCCCTCGCCCTGTCCACGACGCCCCGATCCTCTTCCATCTCCTGGAAAGTGCGAAGGTTTACCGGGATGGCGCGCGTGGCTTCGTCTTCGAGGATCAGGTACGCGGTGTACGGAGTGACGATCCCGAACTGGCGGGCAAGGTGGATCACCTCGTCTCTGAGCTCTGCGGACTCCCCGTGCATGCGTATCTCGTCCAGCAGCCAGCCGACGCGCCTTGCGGCCCACAATCGCGGGATGAACGCGTTGCCCGCGCTCTGCGCGGGGAAATCGACGTCCGCCGTGAACTGGTGCGGCTTCCCATTGAATGTGCCGGTGATCCGTGCGGCAGAGGCGCCGGAGCCTGAGTACTTTCCAAACACGACGAGCACGTCTCCGTTGAAAAGGTCCGGCAGTACGGCCGGCTGCACCTGCGTAATCCGCAAGGACGGGTTTGTGAAAGTGAGAGACACGTCGGAAAGGACGGGATCCTTTATCTTCGAGTAGAATCCCCCCACTTTCAGCTCGATGTCCTCTTCCGGCAGCACGTACTGGCTGACTGCCCGGGTCTCGGAGGCAATCCTGTCCAGCAGGTGAGTGTTCACGTCATTTCCGATGCCGAAGGAGAAGATCCGCACGGTCCTGCCCGCCCCGCTGAGGGAATCCACCAGGGCATCCTCGCGGGTCTCACCGACTGTCGGCTGTCCGTCCGTGAGAAAGATCACCATGTAGGGCCTGCTTCCGCCGCTCTCCCCGCTGCTGCGGCCCCGGAGCGCCAGCGCCTGGCCCAGCGCATCGCCGATGGCGGTACCGCCCATGGGTCTCAGGCTGTCCACGAATGCCCCTGCCTGCGCCAGATGCGCCTGGTCCGCGGGCACAAGCCGGCCGAAAAAGGATTCAGCCTCGGTGGAAAAGCGCACAATTTCGAACCTGTCCCCGGCACCGAGATTGGCAAGACAGAACTGCAGCGCTTTCTTTGCCTGTGCGAGCTTGGGACCGGCCATGGACCCGGAGGTGTCCAGCACGAAGCAGATATCCTTGGGCTGCACGCCGGTCTTCTCCGCGGTCGCTCCTGGCGACATTCTGGCGGTCGCTCCTGGCGACATTCTGGCGGTCGCTCCTGGCGA
>CAYTGX010000068.1:0-24528 GCA_964437385.1 uncultured Spirochaetaceae bacterium | reverse complement strand
AGGCCGTCTGGTATCAGGCGTTCATCAATACCGCGGAGCACATCGCCATCCTGACTCAGGCGGAACAGGGAGGGATCCAGGTTTCCGAGGACGCGGTAGACAAGGCGCTGCTCAGCTATCCCGCCTACCTGGACGACAACGGCAAATTCAGCGAAACAAAGTACGCGGCGACATCTGCGTCAGACAAGGCCGACACGCGCAGGCTGATGCGGGAGAGCATGGAGACCAACATCTTTGCCACGGACCTGCAGACCGGCGTCAAGACCGGTTCCAGGGAGTCAGAGTTCATCAAAGGGATGGCCAGGCCGGAAAGAAGCTTTGCCTTTGCGGCCCTGCCTTTTGCCGGCTACCCCGTGGAAGAGGTGCGGAAATACGGAGAGGCCAACAAGTCCCGGTTCGTCAAGATCAAGGTCAGCCGGATACTTGTCAAATCGGGAGAGTCCCAGGCGAATGAGATCCGGAAGAAAATCCTGGACAAGACCAGCACGTTCGAGGAGCTTGCCAAGACCTATTCCAAGGACGAATACGCCGACAAGGGCGGAGACATGGGCTGGCGGTACGCCTACGATGTCCAGGCTGATTTCGAGGCCAAGGATACCGCGCAAAAGGTCTTTGCTCTCAAGGCCGGCGAGCTGAGTGACGTTCTCAAGGGCACATTCGGCTGGATCATCTACCGCTGTGATTCCGAAGCCCTGGACGCGGATTTCACAAATGCGTCCGTCCTCGCCGACGTGAAGGCCTATATCACCAAATACGAGAAGGGCAAGATCGAGGACTATTTCAACGAGAAGGCCGGCCAGCTCTCCCGGCGCGCCGCAGAGATCGGTTTTGACAAAGCGGCAAAGGACATGGGGCTCAAGATAGTTCCCACCGAGTTCTTCCCTGTGAATCTCTCCAACGTGTTCTCATTCGCGCCTCTGAGGGCCACCCCTGACACGGAAACCCCGGCAAGCGCGGCCAGCAGTGAAGATTTCTTCACGCGGGCTTTCTCCCTGGGCAAGGACCAGGTGTCCCCACCCGTGCTGCTGGACAACCAGGTCGTCGTGCTGAAGCTCACGGCCGAGCGGCAGCTCCCCGACACCACCGTGAATCTCCTCGACAGCTGGATCTCCTATGTCGCCGGCCAGTCTATCCAGACTGATCTCTCCCAGGTTTTGATGACGCCCGACAAGCTTACGGACAATTTCTCGGAGACATTCGACCGTTACGTGATGCCGACGAACGCGAAACAGTAGGCACGAGATGCCGGGAGAGGACCCTCTCCTTATCGAAACGGGCGAAGGCCGGACTCTTCTCTGGAAAGGGCTCTCCTTCTACCCCTCAGGAAACCCGCTCGAATACGCGCGCCGCAAGGCGCGCGTTTTTTCTCCGCCGCCCCGAAGCCTTGTCTTTGTGCCCTCCATCGGTCTTGGCTACGGTCTTTCCGAGCTCCTGGAGCGCCTTCCCGAGGGCTGCGCCGTTCTCTGCGTGGAGGTGCATCAGGAAGTGATGGCGATGGCCCTTTCGCAGGAGCTGCCTGCGGATCCCCGTCTCTCAATTGTGCGCACAGCCGAGCCTGCAGGGGCTGCGGCAGCCCTCGAGAGCATGGGGATTCACGGATTCCGCAGGGTCGTTGAACTGCCGCTCTGCGCGGGGTACCGTCTTGCCCCCGAGCTGTATGCGCAATGCAGGCGGCGCCTGGAGGAAGAGGTCCGGCGGTACTGGCAAAACAGGCTCACACTCATTGCACTCGGGAGCCTGCAGGTGAGCAACGTCCTCCTCAATCTTTCCCTGCTCCCCGGCGCGCATGACTTGTCCGCGCTGTCTACGGAGAGACCCGTGGTTGTAGCGGGCGCCGGGCCTTCTCTGGACGAATGCATACCCGCGATGACCCGATTGCGCAGGAGCTTTGTTCTGGCAGCGGTGGATACTGCCTTTCCTTCCCTGGCAGCGCACGGCATTTTCCCGGACATCGTGGTGGCGCTGGAAGCCCAGGTCGCGAACATGCAGGATTTCCTTCCTTTCCGGAGCGACGGTACGGTCCTTGCCTGCGACCTGTCATCCCATCCTTCAGTCAACAGATTGTTCACCACCAGGCTCTACTATTTCTCCTCGCGCTTCGCGCCCCTTCGTCTTTTCGACAGGCTCGCGAAGGCGCGCCTTCTCCCGGCGTTGTTTCCCGCGCTGGGCTCGGTCGGTGTCGCGGCGGTGCATGCGGGTCTGCAGATCGGCCACCGGGATGTGTTCCTGACCGGACTGGATCTCTCATTTCCAGGAGCCCGCACCCACGCGCAGGGCTCCCCGTATCACCTGGCCATGCTCAACGGATCCAGCAGGCTCAGGCCGGTCGGACAGGATGCCTTCCAGGCCCTGGCAGCCCGGGTGCTGGTGCAAGCTCCGGACAAGCGCGGCGGCCTTGTCCGTACGGACAAGGTGCTCAAATCCTACAGGGACAACGTGGAAAGCGTGGTGAGAGAATCAACGGCACGGGTGATGGATTTCGGCCCACGGGGGCTCGACCTGGGCGTCCGGCGAATAAGCATGGGCGAATGGGAAGACAGGCTTGCGGGCGGGAGCGCGCCGGCGGCGCTTCTGGAGATCGACTCCGGCAAGGCGTTCCCGCGTGATCTTGTTCGGGAGTTCATCCAGACTGAGAAGCGTCTCCTGGAACGCGCCATTGACGCGTTACGGGGGCTCACGGCCGAGGGGTCGGAGGAATGCCGCATGCTGCTGCGGGAGATAGATTACGCCTGGGTCCAGTTTCCCGACCCGCCCGGCCTCGAGAACCCCGACCGAAGCTTCCTTGCCAGGGCAAGGGTGGCTGCGGGGCACTATGCCCGACGACTGGACAGGATTGTTTCAATCCTCTGAAGTCTTGAGCACCGCGAGAAATGCAGACTGGGGCAGCTCCACATCGCCCACCATCTTCATGCGCTTTTTGCCCTCTTTTTGCTTCTCCAGGAGCTTTCTCTTGCGGGTGATGTCTCCGCCGTAGCATTTTGCGGTCACATCCTTGCGGAAGGCATTCACGGTCTCCCGCGCAATGATCTGGCTGCCAATGGCACCCTGGATGGCGATCTTGAACTGCTGTCGGGGGATTTCTTCCCTGAGTCTTTCACACACCCGCCGCGCGGTGGCGTACGCATTGTCCCGAAAGACGAGCTGGGAGAGCGCGTCGACCATCTTTCCATTGATGAGGATGTCCAGCTTGGCAAGGTGGGTATCGCGGAACCCGATGAGCTGGTAGTCGAATGAGGCATACCCGCGGCTGACGGACTTGAGGCGGTCGTAGAAGTCGAAAACCACCTCTCCCAGCGGCATCTCGAAGACAAGCTCGACACGCTTTTCGTCGAGATAATTCATGCTTTTTTGCGTGCCGCGCTTCTCCAGGCACAAGGTGATGATGTTTCCAAGATAGGTAGCGGGAGTGATCATCGAGGCGGATATGTAAGGCTCCTCGGCAGACTGGATCTGGGAGGGGTCGGGGAAGTTCGATGGATTGTCGACGAGGATCACCTTGCCGCCCTGGAGCGTCACCCGGTACTGCACGGAGGGCGCGGTGAACACGATGGACATCTCGAACTCGCGCTCCAGGCGTTCCTGGACGATTTCAAGGTGAAGCAGACCGAGGAACCCGCATCTGAACCCGTAGCCGAGCGCAACGGAGGAATCCTTCTCGTAGATCAGGGAGGCGTCGTTGAGCTTCAGCTTTGCCATTGCCGCCAGAAGCTCTTCGTAGTCGTTTGCGTCCACCGGGTAGATCGAGGAAAACACTACCGGCTTTACCTCACGGAAACCGGCAAGCGGCTGCGCGCAGGGTCTTTCGTTATCCGTGACCGTGTCCCCTACCCTCGTGTCCGCAACGGTTTTGATGCCCGCGATGAGGTACCCGACCTCGCCGGGGCCGAGCGCCTGCACGGGCACAAGGCCAAGGCGGAATATCCCGGTTTCCTCCACTTTATAGGTGGAGCTGTTCCACCAGAAGCGTATGTTCTGTCCGGCCTGCAGCCTGCCCTCGTACACGCGCACGTGCACGATGACGCCGCGATAGACATCGTAGTGAGAATCGAAAATGAGCGCCTTCAGCGGCTCTTCGGCATTTCCCTTCGGCGGGGGCACCCTTTCCACGATGGCCTCGCACAGCTCGTCCACTCCCGTCCCCAGCTTCCCTGATACGAGAAGCGCTCCGTCCGAATCGAGACCGAGGTCGTGATCAATCTGCTTCTTCACCCCCTCGATGTCGGCGCTGGGCAGGTCGATCTTGTTGATCACGGGAATGATTTCCAGGTTGTGCTCGATGGCCATGTACATGTTTGCGAGGGTCTGGGCCTCGACACCCTGGCTGGCGTCGATGAGCAGCACGGCCCCTTCACACGCGGAGATCGACCTCGACACTTCGTAGGAGAAGTCGACATGCCCCGGGGTGTCCACCAGGTTCAGCATGTACTCGTTCCCGTCCTTCGCCTTGTAGGGAATTGCGACGGCCTGGCTCTTGATGGTGATGCCGCGCTCGCGCTCGATGTCCATGTTGTCGAGCATCTGGTCGTGAAAGTCACGCTCAGAGATCAACCGGGCGCGCTGAATAAAGCGGTCCGCAAGCGTGGACTTGCCATGGTCTATGTGAGCAATGATGCAGAAGTTTCTTAGTCTTTGAGTTTCCAATGGCGGCTACTACCTGCGCAGTATATCCACTACGCGGTCTTTCATCAACGTGTCTCAGCTTGACAATAGATCGAGCCGGTCGTAGCCTTTGCGCCGTGAGCAGCGGTGGCAGGCCGAGAATTCTTGTGGTGGACGACCAGGAGGCGCTGAGGTCCCTCCTGGCGCACCTGCTGGACAGAGAGGGGTTCGACCCTGTGCAGGCAGGAGACGGCGAAAAAGCCGTTGAGCTCTTCAAGGAGCAATCCCCGCTCGTCGTCGTGTCGGACATCATGATGCCGAAGATGGACGGCCTCACCCTCCTGAATGAGATCAAACGGATCGACAGAAACGCCACGGTCATTCTCATGACGGGACAGGGCAACGAGGAGATGCTTCTGAAGGCGCTGCGCGGAGGCGCCACGAACTTCTTCAAGAAGCCCTTCAACGTGCGCGAGCTCATCGAGGAAATACGGAAAGTAGTAAACTTCAGACTCGAGGCGGCCCGATCCACGCTCTTCTCTCCCTTCCTTCTCGAAGAGACGAAGAGATTCGTCATCCCGAGGTCGGATTCACCATACTTCCCAGTCATCAATCAGATCACACTGCAGCTCCCCCGCCTGATGCCGGAGGACGAGATACTGAATATCAAGGTCGGGATCGAGGAAATGATCACCAATGCCCTGGAGCATGGCAACCTCGGTATCAGCTTCGAGGAGAAGAACCAGGCGATAGAGGAAGGGAGGCTCCCGGAGCTGGTGGAGGAGCGCGGCAAGCAGAGTGATGCCGCGGGTCGGAAGGTGACCGTTACGTCCCGCCTGGCACCCGAGCTGTTCGAGATCACTATCCGTGATGAAGGGGAAGGCTTTGACTGGAGAAAGCTCCCTGCCGTGGCTCCGGAAAACCTGCTGGCCTTCAATGGCCGGGGGATATTCCTTACCAAGATCTATTTCGACGAGGTGTCGTTCAACGAAACGGGCAACGAAGTCACGCTGCGCAAGAGAAAGCGATAGCGCAGCCGGCTTCGCCGTCCAACGTCGCCAGGAGCGACAGGGCTACAGAAAGTTCTCCGTGTCGAGATAGGACGCGATCTGGATGGCGCTTTCGAGGAACCCTGCTCTCTTCTTCTTGATCACGACCTGGAGCAGGGCATAACCCTTGTCCGTGTCCACTCGCCAATCCTGTATTGCCAGCGGATCATCAACAGAAATTCCCGACTCATCCGCGACGGAGCCTTTGGTCACACGCCTCACGACGTAGTTGTCCCGCCAGAAAAAGCTTCCGGTCTTTTCAATCTGCATTCCGAACAGGGGGTACAGAACATTGTCCCGGGCGTCTCGCTTGAGAGAAACCTCGATGGGCCCGTCAGGGCGCTGCGTCAGGCATACGAGCGCCTGGATTCTGGATTCCCCTCGACGAATGGTCACGTGGACAAGCGACGGCGGAGTATGCCGAAGGATCGCCTCCTGGGCGTCCTGCAGCTTGGTGTAGGAAACACCGTCCACCGCCTCGAGAATGTCTCCCGTCCGCAGGCCTGCCAGGGCAGCCGGTTCATCCGGAACCGTGTAGACAACTTCGAGGCCTTTGTCGGTTTCCGCCGCGGCCATTCCCAGCCATGAGTGAATTGCCTGGCCCCCCCGGTAGAGCGCGGGAAGGGCTTTTTCAACCCACTTGTACGGGATGGCAAAATTCAGCCCTGAGAACTGCTGGAGCCCGGCGAAACAGATTCCGATCAGGTCCCCTTTGTCATCCAGCAGTGGCCCGCCGCTGTTCCCCGGGTTCAAGGGGACATCGACCTGCATGCTGTCTCCCACCTGGAGGAGCCGGCGTCCCATGGCGGAAATGATGCCGGCGGTAATGGTTTTCTCCAGCCCCGCGGGGGATCCGATGGCGAAGATCCTGTCCCCAGGGGCCACTGCCTGGTCGAAAGAGCCGCCGAACGTGTACTCGGGGGTGACTTCCACCTTTATAAGCGCAAGGTCGAAGATCTTGTCATAGCCTACCACCTTCGCGGGGATCCGTTCTCCCGCAGGGCTTTCCGAAAGCCGGACGTAGAGGCGGGAATAGCCCTCGTACTTCGGATCTACTTCGCTTTCAATGACGTGGTGATTTGTCAGGATGTAGCCGCGTTTGTCGATGAAAAAACCGCTCCCGATAACCCGATCCGGATACCCCACTCCGTTCTCTACCCGGATGCCCCTGTTCACAAGGATAGTGACCGTGCCGGTGATCATCTTCGGAAACGAGGGCGTCGTGTTTGTGAGCTCGGCCGCCGCTGCCGGCAATGCAAGTCCCCTGGTCTTCATGGACGCGGCGAGAGACCGCACAGCGGCGCGATTGTCCAGCGATTCAGCGGTGGTCAAGGCGGCATTGAAATCGGATTCGGAAGGTTCTCCCGAGGACAGGATGCGCATCCGGGTCAACAGCGCAAGGACCTGGTCGCCGGAAGAATCCTGGGAAGCGGCCAGGCTTTCCAGAAGAGATTTCCGATTCACATTTCCTGCTATCTCGGCTTTACCGAGCGCCTGGGCGGAGTCGAGCAGGCGGAGCGCCTCCTCGTAGCTCTTGCTCTCAACCGCTTTCTTGAGAGCGGCGGAAAGTGAATCCACGGCTTTCGCCGCCACGGAGTCAAGGTCAGAAGCGGCAATGTCCGTGTGCGCACGGCGCAAGGTGTCTATTTCACCAATCGTTTGCAGGTATGACCCTGTCGTGACCAGGTCCTGAAGCTCCTTCAGCCTGACCGCCGGCAGCGGAGCCGGCGCAGGGCCTTGAGGCGCGGTGGCGCAGGAAACAACCAGGATCATGCAGAGGAAGCCAAGCGCCAGGCCGCGTCTCATCCCGCTGCCTCTGCGAATCCAGCACCCCGGCGATCAACGGCTCCAGCTAACTCATGCACGAATGTGCCTCCTGCCCGGATTTTTCGTCATCCCCGTTGTCCAGGTGCGGAACCCGCCGGAGGGAAACGGGAAATGACCGTCTCACTCACCAGCTTTCCCCCGCGCCATGTCTCCTTGATCGGGAAGACCCCATCCCCCGTAAGCGATCGCTCGCCGCGTACAGGTTGTCCGTTCAGGAACCATACCCTGTGATCGAGCTGGCCGTCACCATCCGCGTCTTCCTCAACATACACCTTCTGCCCGCGGGAAAGCTCGGTCCTTCGAAGAAGGCTGACGCCGTCCGGCTGGTATTCCTCGCGCCTGTATGCGCCTTTCTGCAGCTGCTCGAGCGTGGGCAGCGTGAACCTGGCGGCAATACGCGGAGCAAGCCCGGGGGAAGCAGATCCTGGCCGGAGAAAGGCGCACTGCATGGTATACGGCACGAGGAAGAGTATACCACCCGCAGCCGCCGCGCCTGACGCAACTTGCACGGCATTCGCCGCACCCTGTACAATTTCCGTGGTCGTCTCAGACGCCGACTCGATGAAGGGGTACCTGCTGAAGCTCAGAGTGACCTTCACGCTCGCCCCTGCATTGTAGCTGAAGGAGACCGGCCTGCCCTTTGCGAATCGGGCGGAGTACTGGGCAACGCCGTCCTGGGCAGGCTCTCGCACCCAGTCGGTGACGCCGCCCTTGTCGAAGGTCCAGCGGTCTTCCCAGTATCCATCCTGGTCGGCATCGAGGTCGCGTGTGCCCGTGTAAGCAGCCAGCGCGTCCTGCAGCGAGCTTGACAGGTCCTTCCTGCCGCGTAGTGCCCCTGCGACACGATCCACCAGGTCCTGGTGAGCAAGCCCACCCAGGCCGAGGAAGGAATCAAGGTACTTCTTTCTATCTTTTGGCGATGACTCCAGCGCGAGCACGGGACCGAGCGGCTCGTTGCCGCCCTTTTCCAGATAGAGGTCCACGGCTGCGAGCCTCGCACCGGGGGCACGTTCGAACCGCGCGGCCGCGAGCATCAGGGGCAGACTGTCCGGGTGGACTTTCAGACCCACGGCGATGACATCACGCGCCGCAGACAGCCGCCCCTGACGATCGAAAAGCGCGGCAGAGAGAAGCCGGAATTCGTCTACAAGGGGAAAGCGCACGGCGGCATCGGAGAGTACTTTCCGCTCACGTGTGGCGTCCCCGGGCTTCGCGAACGCCCGGGCCAGCAGGAGCGTGTTGCGAGAATCTTCAGGATGCGTGGAGACGAGCCGCTGCAGAACCGGCCGCGCCTCGGAAGGCCTTCCGGCGCGCACGAGGACCTCAGCGAGAATCTGCTGCGCAGCGGCAGGGTCCGTCGATTTCCACGTTCCCTGCCTCAAGGCTGCATGGAGATCGGCGATGGCGGGCAGGGTGGCGCTCCGGTCCGAGAGCTCCATCTGTGCGCGGAGGTAGAGACCTTCGGAATAGTCGGGAGCAAGCTCCAGTGCGGAATCAACCAGCGGCCGGGCCTGCGCGGGAGACCCGGACCTGAGAGCCAGCGCGGCCTGCGCAAGAAATGCGTCGGCCTGGTTGCGCGCCGCCTCTTCCCGTCCGCTTATCTGGGCAGCAACAGGGGCCGTTGCGGAAACGAGGAACACGAGGGCCGCAAGAATAATGGAAAAAATAGAAAGCCTTTTCACTCTTTCCTGAATATCGGCATGGAATGACCGTGAGTTACCGCGGTTCTGTCCCTGAAGAAGCCGCGGAAGCGGCAATACCCGCCGGCTCGAACTCCCCGCGCTTGCGGGGTGGAAGACCAAGGAGCGTGCGAATCTCGTCGTCGTCGAGGTTCTCCTTTGCCAGCAGGGTCACCGCAAGGAGCTTCAACTTGTCTTTCTGCTCCCCGAGGATCCGCTCCGCCTCCGCCAGGCAGGCTTCGACGATCTTCTTGATTTCCGTGTCGATAGCGCGGGCGGTTTCCTCCGAATAGTCCTTATGCCGGGCAATCTCCTTGCCCAGAAAGATCGGCTCGTCCTTCTGCCCGTATGCAATGGGTCCCAGGACATCGCTCATGCCCCATTCGCACACCATCCTGCGCGCCAGCTCCGTGGCCTGTTCCAGGTCATTCTGGGCTCCGGTGGTCGTCTCATTCAGCATGAGCTTTTCCGCCGCGTATCCTCCCATGGCAATTGTAATCCTGTCCTGAAGCCATCCCTTGTTGCGGGAATATGCGTCATCCTCCGGCAGGGAGAAGGCCACACCAAGCGCGCGGCCGTGAGGGATGATGGTAATCTTGTGCAGCGGGTCCGCGTTTTTCAGAAAATAATGCAGCAGACCATGTCCAGCTTCGTGGTACGCCACCATCTGCTTTTCTTTAAGAGGGATGATCTTGCTCTTGCGCGCCACTCCCATGAGGGTCTTGTCACGCGCTTCCTCGAAATCATCCATATCCACGCGATCCTTGCTCTTTCGGCCGGCAAAAAGCGCAGCTTCGTTCACCAGATTCGCCAGGTCTGCCCCGGATGAACCGGGTGTGGCGCGCGCTATCCGCGCGAGGTCCACGTTTTCTGCAAGGGGAATTTTTTTGGAATGGAGTCGAAGAATCAACTCTCTTTCCCGGATGTCCGGCATGTCCACAACCACCTGGCGGTCGAAGCGCCCTGGGCGAAGAAGCGCGGGGTCAAGGACGTCGGGGCGGTTTGTCGCGGCCAGTATGATTACACCGTCCTTGGTGTCGAACCCGTCCATTTCGACGAGCATCTGGTTGAGTGTCTGCTCCCGCTCGTCGTGCCCGCCTCCGTAGCCTGCTCCGCGGGTGCGGCCGACCGCGTCCAGCTCATCGATGAAGAGGATACACGGCGCGTGGCGTCTGCCTTGCTCGAAGAGGTCCCTTACCCTGCTGGCGCCCACGCCCACGAACATCTCTACAAAATCGGAGCCGGACATGTGGAAGAAAGCCACGTTCGCCTCGCCTGCGATCGCCTTTGCGAGAAGGGTCTTGCCCGTTCCCGGCATGCCGACAAGGAGGACTCCCTTGGGAATCTTGGCCCCGAGACGGGAGAACTTCTGCGGGCTCTTCAGGAACTCGACGACTTCCTGCAGCTCGTACTTGGCCTCATCCTGGCCTGCCACGTCGATGAACGAGATGCGCTTGTTGGAATCCAGGTATCGCTTTGCCCGGCTCTTGCCGAAAGAAAAGGCTTTGTTTCCATTGCCTTGCACCTGGCGGAACATGAACCAGATGAAAAAGAAGCCAATGACCCACGGAAGGAACTGGATGAGCACTGCGAGCGGAGATACCGCACGGGCGCCGCCGGAGACTTTCACCCCCTTGTCCTTCAAGGTCTTCATGAGATCAGGGTCAGGGTAAGGAATGGTGGTCTTGAAAAAGCTCAGGTCACCGGACTTCGCCTTGAACGTCCCCTGGATCTCGTACTGGTCGATTATCTTGACGCTGTCTATCTGGCCTTCTGACATGTAGGTCTGAAAAGCTGAATAGGAGAGCTCCGACGTGCCTGTTCGGTCATTGTAGACAAAAAAGAACACGAAAAAAGAGACCAGGATAAGCAAGGAAATGAGTGCTATCCGGTTGTTGAAATTGAAGCGCGGGATCCGGGGATCCGGTCCCTTGTTGTCGCCGTTATCGTTGTTGTTGCTCACGTCCCTCTTCCATATGAATGACTGTTCGTACCTCGATGCGGTCCGCGTCCTCGGAGTCTCCTGCGAGAGCGCCCGCCCGTGCCCGGGTGCGATATCCCAGCGCGCCGCCCAGGACCGCCAGCACGCCTTTTCGATCCGCCAAAAGTGGGACCCTGCTCCTGTCCGGCCCGGGAACTTTCCACCCGGCCAGCAAATCTTTCACTGAAGCAACGCCGCGTTCGAGAAGGATTTCGTCTCCCTTCCTTTTTGACCTGAGAACGATGGGAAGATCCACCTCCCTCATGAGGATGGGCAATCCTCCACCGCTTGTTCCCGCCCTGCAGCGGGCAAACTGCACGCGTATCCCAGTCCCCCGAATGGCGATGTCCTCGACTCCGGAGACAACAATAAAGTAGCCCTTTTTGCCTTGGCTGGCAATACAGGGTCCCCAGAGAAGCCTGCCGAGACGGACCGACAACCCAGTCCCATGACCCTTCAGAATCCAGGCACGGGCGGGCGATCTCCATTCACGCAGTGCGGGAGCAAGAAAACGCCACGGAAGCCGCCGCGGAGAGGCGCTCCCCCTGAATCGGTCGTAAAGGAGCAGCAGGGAGGCTGCGCGGACGGCAACAGGGGCGGCAAAGAAGATTTCGGGCGCGATCGAAAAGCCGGCGCCTTCGCTCCGCCAGGGCAGCAGAGAGGCCTGTTGTCGCGCCAGATCGCTCGTATGGGCCAGCTTCTTCGAGAGAGTCAGCAAACCGGTCACATAGCCTGGGAACTCTTTCCTCAAGACAGGCACCAGGAAGTGCCGCACCCGGTTCCGCAGGAACCCTGTATCCTGGTTGGTGGGGTCCTCGCGCCAGGCCTGGCCGAGCGATCCCAGGTATTCCACAACCTGCTCCCTGGTGCACCGCAGGAGTGGCCTGACATACGGGCCTCTTCTCAGGGGTATTCCCCGAAGTCCGTCGGGATCGGAACCCTGGAGCACTCTCATCAGGAGCGTTTCCACCACGTCATCCTGCGTGTGGCCCATGGCGATGTCGCGCGCATGCGCGGCTGCCGCCGCTTCCCTGAGCAGCCGGTGACGCATTTCGCGCGCCATCTCTTCGAGGCTCCGGCCCTCGGACCTGGCCCTGGCGGCGCACTCCCCTCTTGGTATCCGGACCGTCTGAAGCGTGATGGAATGCGCGGCGCAGAGCCCTTCGACAAAATCGATATCGGCCATGATCTCACGTTCCGCCCTGATTCCGTGATCCACAATGCAGGCAGACAGACTCAGCCGGCGCTCACTGCGAAGAGCGGCGAGCGCGTACAGCAGTGCCGTGGAATCAGGACCCCCGGAGACGGCGACAAGCAGCGTGCTGCCCGGTGCAATGAATGCTTCGGTGAGCGCGGCGCCTGCTGAATCTTCCAGCATGCTCACGAGGGGGGCTCTTTCCTGTTCACTTCGTTCATGACCCGGGCCGGACTATCTGTCACAAGCATGAGCGTTGCCCGAGCCGCCTTCTCCACCGCGGAAGCAATGAGGTCCTCTTCATGGCGGCGGGGCGAGCCAAGGACATGGTCGATGACCTGCTCCTTGTGGTCGGGCCTTCCGATGCCGATCGAAAGACGCATGAAGTCCTCTGCGCCGAGGGCCTGGATAATGGACTGCAGGCCTTTTTGGCCGCCCGAGGTGCCTTTCAACTTGAGCCTGAGCGTCCCGGGGGAAAGATCGAGGGAATCGCAGATCACAAGCATTTCCGAGAGGACGCTGCCGGTTTCCCGCAGCGCCTCCCGCACGGCCCGGCCCGAGTTGTTCATAAAGCTGAGCGGCTTCACAAGGAGAACGTTCCTGCCCTCGTGCGTTCCTTTTGCCGTGGAATATGAGCGGAAGAGTTTCTTTTTGAGGGAGACGCCCAGGCGGTGCGCCAGGGCGTCCACAACCATAAAGCCCACATTGTGCCGGGTGCCGGAGTAGCGCTCCCCCGGATTGCCGAGACCGACGACAACGAGAGCCAGGTACTATTCCTCTTTTTCCTCGGTCTCTTCCGTCTTCTCGGCGCCTTCGGCAGCTTCCTCGCCTTCCGCGGGGACTTCTCCCTCCACGGCTGCGGGGGCCACTTCCTCCTCCGCCTTGCGGTGGGCCACGAGACAGACAACCTGGTCGGCTGTCTGCAAAGACCGCACGCCCTCAGGCAGCGTGAGGTCCCTCACGTGCATGGCGCGGTCAAGCCCGAGCTCATTGACGTCCAGGACGATCTCTTCCGGCAGGTCCTTCGGCAGACATTCCACCTCGAGGGTGTGCAGCAGGCTTTCCAGGATGCCGCCCTCCTTGACGCCGATAGGGTTGCCGGTCAGGCGGATAGGAACGCGCGTGCGAAGCGCTTTGCCCTTCTCGAACTCGTAGAAGTCCACGTGGAGGATCTGGCCGGTCAAGTTGTCCTTCTGGTAGTCCTTCACCAGCACTTCGTGCACCGCGCTGCCCAGATGCAGCTCGACGATGGCATTTTCCGTTATTCTCTTGAATGCGTTGCGGAACTCGCGGGCGTCCACGGTGATCGAGGTGGGAACGGTGTGTCCGTATATGACAGCCGGGATCTTGCCTGTGCCCCGCAGCCTGCCCGCCACGCTCTTGCCGCCGCCCTGCCGCGATTCGACATTCAGCCTCTTTGCTTCCATACTAAGGAACTCCTTCGTGTATAAAATCCATGGTACCTGGGACGGCAGGATTCGAACCTGCGATTGCCGGATCCAAATTCCGGAGGCTTACCACTTGCCGACGTCCCAATGCAATGCCGCAGAGTGCGTGACCGCCACGTGTCACGGATTACCGCGGTCAGCGCACCGCGGTGACATCAGTGACCGCCCTCTCCGTCGAAGGAGTCGCCCTCCCCCGGGTCGGCCTCCTGCGTGGACTCGTCGTCGTCCTGCCCGGAACTATGCAATTCTCCCGCCCCTTTGTCAAACTCCTCCAGGATACGCGCCTGTATCTTCCTGCGGAATTCGGAGTTTATCGGGTGGGCGATATCCTTGAACTCTCCGTCCCTCGTCTTCCTGCTGGGCATGGCCACAAATCTTCCGAATTGGCCCAGGATGATTTTCAGATTGTGCACGACAAAGCAATTGTCGAAAGTTATGGTGACATAGGCTTTCAGCTTGTTATCAGATTCGACCCTCTTGATGCGAATGTCCGTGATTTCCATGGGTGGCCTCCGCCTGGCGAATCCGCATCTATTTATTGTAGCAGACGTCAGGAATTGTCGCAAGAGGGCTCTTTTCGTCCATTGGCATCCATGTCTACAGGCCGCAGATCCCCCGTCAAACGACGGAGCGCAGGATTTGACAGCCCCTCCGGGCGTTCCTATACTCGGGAAGTGGAGCAGCAATTCCTGGATGTGTTCATCGAGGCCATCCGCCAGGTCTTCGGAGACACGGGAATCATCATCGACCAGGTAGGCGCTGAAGAGGAGCCGATTGCCGAGGACCATGTCATCACGAGCGTGGGAATCACGGGCGATCTGAAGGGTATCTTCATGCTCCGCACCGACACCCCCAGCGCGACCTTCATTCTTCGGGCGATGACGGTCGGCGTCCGCATCAAGGTATCAGATGACAGGTTCACCGAGATCCAGATGGCGGCCCTGGGCGAGCTGACAAACCAGATTACCGGGCGGGCAATCACCCTCCTCTTCGACAGGCAGGTGCGTTGCGACATCACTCCGCCGGCGGTTATCGCCGCCCGCCAGCTGCAAAGCCTCGTTCCCGACCTGGCAGTCTCGTTCAGCCGCACCGTGCGGGGTCCTTTCGGCAGGCTCACCGTCTTCCTCGGAGTGCAGGAATCACAATCCGCGGAACACTCGAAAAAACTAGTTGACAATTCGTAAAATCTGGACGTAGATTCAGCTAGGTTCCATACTTTCACGGGCTGAAGCGGAGTGTACCATGATGGAATTCAACGAAAACACCGACAGGCAGATCTATCCCGCGCTCGGCTATTCTCTTGCAAAAGGCAAGGGAAAGGGCGAGGACGAAAGCGTAGGAGCTGATGACGATCAGGAAAACCTCGACGACGACTTCGACGATTATGAAGACGATCTCGAGGAAGACTACGACGAAGAAGAGATCAGCGAAGAGGAAGAAGAGTTCGACGAAGACCTCGACGAGGAGTTTGAAGAGGACGAGGAAGAAGAAGAGGAAGAAGAAGAGGAAGAAGAGCTCGATGAGGAGGAAGACGAGGAAGAAGAGGAGGAGGCAGAGGAAGACTACCTCGACGAAGATGAGTATGACATCGACGAGGACCTCGACTACGAAGACTTCGATCAGTAAGTAACCCGCTCCGCCTTGAACCACAGCCGTTCAAGGTCGTAAAAAGCCCGCTGTTCCTTTTCCATCAAGTGTATGACAAAGTCCCCGCAATCCAGCAGCAGCCACCCTTTCTCCTCCCTTCCTTTGTGCCGGTTCCGGGGCAGAACGTGTCGTTCGTGGAAGAACGCGGTCAGCTCGCGGAGCAGACCGGTGAGGTGCGCCGCGCTGCGTGCGGTGGAAATGATGAAGAAGTCGGCGATTGTCGAGACGGCGCTGATGTCCAGCACCACCGTATCCTCGCCTTTGTGATCGTTGATGAGGCGGGCGGCGGCCAAGGCCGCGTCCCTGCTACTTGACATATCTGCCATCAAAGTCCTTGCCCAGTATCACTGTCACGTCAACCGCCTGGTCCATCTGCGGATCGGGCTTTGAAAAAATCCTCGTGCAATGGAGGATCTCCGCAACTTTGCGTGCGTTGTCCAGGTTCCCTTTCCTGTCCAGGACTACCGTGTTCAGGTACTGGTCGTTATCTGCGTTGTTGGGGGCCATGACCTCCAGGTCATAGCTTTGAAAGAGATCTCGTGCCCGATTGGCCAGACCGGCTGTTTTCGTCCCATTGAGCACTTCCAATGTGATGGACAGTGAGTCCGGGGGGATGAACTCGTTCGAGGCGTTGGCCGCGATGGTCTGTTTCACTGCCTGCTTGAACAGCTCACCTTCCTGGTGGGGAAAGAGAAGATCGCGGCCGTCAACCGAGCGGGTGGTGCCGAGAACGCGCTGCAGCACCATCCTTTCCGAATCGAAGCGCCCCATTTCGGTGACAAATGCGCCGAGCGCGCGCGGGGGAAGATTGGTGCGCAGGAGCGAACGCAGCATTCTGAACGGCGCCCGCTGCGTGAGGAACACGTTGTTCTCTCCGAGGCCCTTCAGCAGGGCCTGCAGAAACTTCTGCCGCCGGGCGATCCTGTCCGTATCGGACTCCAGGGGATCCTGATAGGTGATGAAATCCAGCGCCTTGTCACCATCGAGCGTCACGCTCCCGGAAGGAAGGAGAATGCGTTTTCCGTCCTGCGTGAAGTCCACCGGATTGGGAATGAAAACGTCGACGCCCCCTATCAGGTCGACCATTTTTCCCACGTCTTCCCTGCGGATATCAATCACCGTCTGCAGGGGAACGCCCATGAGACTCTCGATCTTCCGTGCCAGCGGTGAGGGGTTGGATCGGCGGTAGAGCACGTCCAGCCCGTCCACCTTGTTGATGTCTGCGATCACCCCGCCAAGATTCGTCGGTACGTAGAAAAGCGATCCCTTCCGCGTGTCCGGGTTGTAGAAAAAGACCTCGAAGAAGAGAGGCTTCTCCCCGTCGGATATCACGAAGAGCGTGGCAAGGGGAAGCTTTTTCTTGAGCGCTTCGGTGATCTGGTCCACGCGCAACTGGACATAGGCGTACACGCCAGTGGCCACGATTATCACGACGATCAAAATGAGAAGAATGATGCTCCTGTCCGATTTGCGGCTTCGCCTGTCAAGCATGGGCCGTGAGCTCCGCGTGGAGGGCCTGTGCGTCCGGGGCGATCTCCCGCGCCTCCGCGCGCACGTAGTGGATCTTCCGTTCCAGAACGGCGAGTGTCATCTCATTCAGGCTGAGGCCGAGCGAGCGCCGGCGGAACTCGGGGGAGACGAATTGCCGCGTCGGCTCGAGGAAATCCGCCACAAACACGATCCTGGATATGGGACCCATGGCACCGCGTCCCGTCACGTGATCCCGGATGGCCTGAAGCGCTTCCGCGTCACTGTACCCCGTATGCTTGCTGAGGATCGCCGCGGCGGCGCGGCCGTGAAGGAGCAGCGGGTTGGCCCGCTCCCATTCGCTCAGCGGCATGCCGTCCGCCTCGGCCAGCAGAAGGATCTCGGCCGGGTCGAGCTCTCGGGCAAGGTCGTGCGACATTCCCGCAATATAGCCTCTCTCCTCATCCGCGTGGAACCTGTCACAGAGCTCGCTTGCCAGACGCGCCACTTCGCGGCAATGGTTGAGCCGCGGCTTCGAGAGACTTGCCTCTACGAGCGCGGAAGCCCTCGACCGCCAGACGTTCCTGTCATCCATATAGCTTTTTTTCCCTGATGTAGGCGAGCACCTGGTCGGGAAGAAGGTACTTCACTGTCCTGCCCTCGCCCAGTCTCCGCCGAATCTCCGACGAGGAGATGGGCAGAACGGTGTTTGTGACGATCCTGTGCGGATGCGCGAGCTGCACCGGCCCTGCGAGTGTTCTCCGCGCAACCACGAGGTCGATTATCTCGACGAGCCGTTCAACATTCTTCCAGGTCGGAAAGCCCGCAACAAGATCGTCCCCGATGACGAACCCCGGTTTTCCCACTATGCCGTACCGTGGGACGAGGTCGGCGACCGTGTCGATGGAATAAGAAGGTCCCCCCCGCTGGATATCCCCCGCATCGACAATGAACTCTTCGTGGTCCTGGACCGCGAGCCGCAGCATTGCGAGCCGGTGCTCTGGTGCCAGGATGGGCGCCCGGTCCTTGTGCACGGGCTGATTGGCCGGCACGAAAATGACCGTGTCATATCCCAGCGCGGTGCGTACTTCCTCCGCAACAAACAGGTGGCCATAATGCACCGGATTGAATGTGCCGCCCAGGACAACGGCCTTCATTCTGCGTCTCCTCCTGCGGCGGCCAGCGCCGCCCCTGCCAGGCCCAGGATCGCCTTCTTCAGCTCGTTGATCCCTTCGCGGGAGAAGGAGGAAATCGCAAGGATGCGGTCCTGCGGAAACGCGGCCTGCAGATCCGCCAGCCCTTGTGCGGACGGGGACAGATCGAGCTTGGTTCCCACCAGGAGGCGCGGCCGGGCGGCAAGGACGGCCGAATAGGAGGCAAGCTCCTCCTGAAGGACGCGCACGGTTGACGGGCAATGCTCCACGGAGAGATCCACGAGGTACAGCAGCGCGGCGCACCGTTCGATGTGCCGGAGGAACCGGAGACCGAGCCCCTTGCCCTGCGAGGCCCCTTCCACGATGCCGGGGATGTCAGCAAGGATTACATCCCGCTCCGGCAGGCGCATCAAACCGAGATTGGGCGTTTTCGTCGTGAAGGGATAGTCAGCAATCAGTGGCTTTGCATTCGTGAGGATTGAAAGGAGGGTTGATTTCCCCGCGTTCGGGTGCCCGACCAGTCCGATGTCGGCAATGAGATGCAGCTCTGCCGTCAGCTCGCGCGTGCTGCCTTCTATGCCCTTCTGGGCGTATCGAGGCGCCTGGTTCACGGATGTCGCGTAGTGGGAGTTTCCCTTTCCTCCGCGGCCTCCGCGCAGGAAAACGAACTGTTCAGTCACTCCGGTGAGGTCCGCAAGTGAATCCCCGGTCTGCGGATCGCGAATCACGGTGCCGGGGGGCACCGGGATGAGCGCGTCCTTGCCGTCTTTGCCATGCATCTTCTGCCCGGCACCCCGGCCGCCGTCCGCCGCCTTGAAGATCCGCCGGAGCTTGAGATGAGAGAGGGTTTTCAGGTTCGACTTTACTATGAAGATTACGTCGCCGCCCTTGCCGCCGTCTCCTCCGTCGGGACCGCCGCGCGGAACGTACTTCTCCCTTCGAAAGCTTACGGCCCCGTTCCCACCCTTGCCGGACGAGACGACGATCGTTGTCTCATCCACGAAGCCGTTCACGCGGTCTCAGTTCTGGATGGGATGGATAGCGACGAAATTCCTTCCCTTCTTGTTATGGAAGACAACACTTCCGTCAACGAGCGCAAACAGGGTGTCGTCGCGTCCCCTCCCTACGAGCTCGCCCGGGTGGAACTTGGTTCCCCTTTGCCGGACTATAATCGTTCCCGCTCTCACCGCCTGGCCTGCGTACCTCTTGATCCCCAGTCTCTTCGACTGCGAATCACGGCCGTTCTTCGCGGCGCCGCCCTTCTTGCGTCCCACTTCATCCCTCCGTCATTTCCACCCGAACGACGATTTCTTTCGGGAATTCGTCCTTCAGATCGCTTACGCCTCTCAAAAGAAAATCCGACACTCCCCGAAGCCATCCTGAACTGGTGTCTGACTCGGGGGATACGACCAACCTCATCTCACCCGGGCTCCCTGCCCCGCCTTCCACCGCCAGACCTCGCTCTGTGCAGATGCGACCTGCGGTACGAAGAAGCACGGAAACGGCCGCGCAGGCGATGTTGCTTCCCGCGGCCTTCACGCCGGCGTGTCCCTCCGCCTCGAAGCGGCGCAGGAGACCGTCGGGCGACACGGCCAGGAAGATGCGCACGACCGGACTATCAGCCGACGCCGTTGATGCCCTCTACCTTGATGAGAGAGTACTGCTCGCGATGCCCGTACCGCCGCCTGTAGTTCTTCTTCTTCTTGTACTTGCCAAACACGAGCTTGCGCGCTTTCCCGTGGTCTTCAACCACTGCCCGCACGGACACGCCGGAGAGGTACGGGCTTCCGATCTTTGCAGATGCTCCATCGGATACCATCAGGACCGAGGGGAAATCCACCTGCGCGCCCTTCTCCTGCGAAAGGTGATCAACCTTCAGGACGCTTCCCTGCTCGACCTTGTACTGTTTGCCCAGAATATCAACGAGAACGTACATGACTGCTCACCCCTGTCGTAAGCCTGTTCGGGCGCTCCCCGTCCGGCGCTCAGTCTTGAGCGCACGAGCGACGTGCCTCTGAATTATGCCCGTACAGTACATACTATGGGAGAGGAAGGTCAAGTGCCTCGGCACTGCGTGACTGGGAGCGCGGGCAGAAGGGCCGATGGGCGGCAGGCGCGCCGGGAGCCCAACTCCGCGGAATACCGCGGAAGGCCTACGGGCTCGCTTCCGTCCATCCCTGGACGGCGTTCGCGCCGAACGGGTACCTCCCCGTACTCGCTCGCCCTCGGCCTCCGTGCCTACGTATCCTCGTTCTCTTCGTCGTCGGAGGTCATGAGGAATTTAAGCTCTTCGGTGGAAACCATATGCTCCACCTCGGGCGCTCCCTTTCCTGCCAGAATGGATCTGATTTCCTCGATGTCACGCAGGTGGGAGTCCCGAATGGCGCGCATATCGCCGCTTTTCTCGGCGATATGCACGGCGAAGGGGGCGCGCTTCTCCACAAGGGCGTCGAGGGCCCCTGCAAATGCGCGTTTGAGCTTCTGCAGCTCCTTGAGGTGTTCCTGGCGCTTCACGAAGAGCGAGCTCTCCTTGAGACTCTGGTACAGACGGCCAACAGTGGCGTCGATCCAGATGATGTCCCCCAGGATCCTCTCCCTGAAAAGCTCAGGGTCCACTTCGAGCTTCAGCGTGTCCTGAAGGCAGCGCACCTGAAGCGCAAGCGTGAAAATATCGTCCTCGTAATTGATTCTGCGGGTCATTGTACACTCTCATGATCGGTGCAATTGGATGGTCACTTGACAGTGAGCCTCCCGGCGGCTATCGTGCCTTTTACCTCTTTACTCGCGCCACTGGCGCGAGTCGTACGTCCATAGGGAGGACCGACAGAATGAAGACCTACGAAGCGGTAGTGATCTTCGCGAGTGACGAAGCCCAGCATCAGGCGGGGCGGGAGTTCCTGAAGAAGGAATTCGACAGCTCGGGGATCACGATCAAGAAAGAAGAGGACATGGGAGACCGGCTCCTTGCGTACCCGGTGCGCAAGAATGACCGGGGACGCTATGTCCTGTATATCATTGAATGCGCCCCTGAGCCCCTTCGGGCGCTCAACAAGTCCCTCAAGCTCAGGCCAGAGATACTCAAGTACCTGTTCGTCCGCCAGGACAACTGACTTCCTCCGGGAGGGTGGCATGGCAGACATTAATCACGTCGTGCTCGTGGGCAGGCTGACGCGGAACGCGGAGCTCAAGTACACCAACAACGGCTCGGCGGTCAGCAAGTTCAGCATTGCGATCAACCAGAGAAGGAAGAAAGATGACCAGTGGGTCGACGAGGCCCACTTCTTCGACATCGTTCTCTGGGGAAAGACCGCGGAATCACTGAACCAGTACCTGGTCAAGGGCAAGCAGGTTGGCATCGAGGGCCAGCTCCGACAGGATCGCTGGGAGCAGGAAGGACAGGCCAGGAGCAAGGTGGAGATTTTTGCCACCAACGTCATGCTTCTTGGCGGAGGAAGCGGCGGAGGCTCGCGGCAGGGCGGCGGCGGACAGGTACCGGAAGTAAAAGCCACCGCAGGCGGCGGAGACTTCCCCGAGGGCGGGGCCCCTGCGCCGGACAATTTCGAAGATGACATACCATTCTAGGAAAGAGAAAGGATAAAGAGCATGTCAGACAACCCCACTACACCCGATTCCCCGCCCAGACCCCCTGAGGGGGCTCCGGCGGGTTCAGACCGTCCGCACGTTGATCGACCCCAGGGGGATCGACCCCAGGGGGACAGGCCCCAGGGCGACAGGCCCGGCGGATTTCGACGGGAAGGCGGATTCAGGCGGGAGGGAGGCGGATTCGGCGGCGGCGCTGACCGCGGAGACCGCGGAGACCGCGGGGGCTTTCAGGGAAGAGGAGGCAGGCACAAGACTTTCTTCAAGAGAAAGGTGTGCAAGTTCTGCATCAAGAAGGCGACGATCGACTGGAAGGACGGGGGGGCACTGAAGCGGTTCACCTCCGAACGAGGTAAAATCATGCCGCGCCGGATCACGGGAACCTGCGCGAAGCACCAGCGTGAGCTCGCCACGGCCATCAAGCGCGCGCGCACCCTCGCGCTCCTCCCCTACGTCGCACGATAGGGCGCGCAGAGCAGGGTCGTGAGAAATCACGGCTCACTGTGAGCGCGACGGTGGGCAGATGTACCGGAAATCTACGGGCGGCCTTTGGCTGGAGATCGTTCTCTTCACCGTTTCCTCCCTGTTCTTGTATCATACGGGGATGGGGATCGGACTGTTCCTGATCCCCCTGCAGGTGGTGGCATCGCGCAGAGGCATTCAGGCCCTGGTCGCCGCCTCCGGTGTATTCCTGGCCGTATTCCTGGCCATCCGCCTCTTCCCGTTCGTGCAATCGGGGGGGACATCAAGCCCGGATATCCTTGTTGCGGTAGAGATCGGCTTCGTGCTCGTGCTGCTGGTCGGGATTGTGATCGTGAACTTTCCCTTTCGCGGGCGGCCGCGGACCCTGGTGATGCTGCTGTCGGCAGCCGCGGTGGCGGCGGTCGTGGCAATTCCCGCGGCGCTTCTGCTGCCTGGCTACGCGCCGTTTCAGCAGTCCATGACGAAACTGTTTGTCGATGTGTCGAAGGCCCTTTCAGGGGTTATTTCGTCCGCTGACGTGGTAGCGGGCTCGCTCTTCGCTTCACTCCTGGTTCCGGCGAAGCTGCAGGAGCTCACGCAGTCATACATCCTGCGCAGCTTCGTGGCGGACATCATCGTGCTGCTGTCTTTTTCCTGGTGGGCCGGGCAGGCTTCGGCCGCGCGTACCTCGGCGCTTTTCGGCGTGCGCGCAGCCTTCCGATTTGCGGCGTTCCGACTGGAGGGATGGTACCTGTGGCCGCTCATATTCTCGGGGGCCCTCATCCTTGCGGACCTGTTCTTCGGTATCTCTTTCTGGGCATACGCCGCGTGGAACGTGGGGCTGGTGATGCTCTTCCTGTACGGGCTGCAGGGCATGGCAATCCTGCGCTTCCTCTTTGAGAAGCACGGGGTCCCCCGCATCCTCTGGCTGCTGCTGATCGCGGCGCTGGTGGTCCTGGCCGCGTCGCCGCGCGCGGGCCTGTTCGTCATCCTGGTGGTCCCCCTGCTGGGGGTGTCTGAAAACTGGATTCGGCTCCGCGTTCCCCGGAGCGCGGCGCCGACTGAAGAAAGCTGAATCGAAAGGAGCCATTGCAGATGAAGGTGATCCTGAATCAGGACCTGATCGGCCTTGGAGAAGAGGGCGACATCAAGGACGTGGCGGACGGCTACGCCCGCAACTTCCTCCTCCCCAAGAAGCTCGCGGTCCCCCATACCAAGGAGTTCCTCGCCGCGCTTGGACATAAGAAAGCGGCCATAGAGAAGCGGAAGGAAGGCAAGCGCCTCGAGGCAGCGAGCCTCAAGGAACGCCTGGAGGCGGAGGAAATCCACTTCAGCGTGCCCGCAGGGGAGAACGGCAAGCTCTTCGGCTCCATCAACAACACCAACGTGGGCGTGGAGCTGGAAAAAAGAGGCTACCAGATCGAGAGAAAGCGCATTGAAATTCCCGAGCACACGATCAGGAACACGGGGACCTTCAAGGTGCGTATCCGCCTCTACGACAAGGAAGAAGCCCTTATCAAGCTCGTCGTAGAAGGCGCCGCGCAGCCGGGCGCATCCGGTCCGGCTAAACCGAGGCAGCAGAGAGCAAAGCCCGTGAAGGAAGCGCATGCGGCGGCAGCGGAGCCCGCGGCAGCGGAAAAAGAGGCACGGCCCGCCGAGCCGGAAGCTCCTGCCTCTTCTGACGCGACATAGGGAGCATACCGGCAGCGGAAGGGGGGTGCGGTGAGCAGCGCCATGTCACCCGGCCTGAGGGATGCGGTTCCCTCCCACAACGACGAAGCGGAGGTAGCGACCCTCGGCGCCGTTCTCATCGACACCGAGGCGCTGCCCGCCATCATCCATCTCGTGCGCCCGGAGGACTTCTACAAAGGGGCGCACCAGAGGATTTATGAAGCGGTCATCGAACTTTCCAACAGAGGGCTCTCGATCGATCTGATCACGCTCACGGAAGAGCTGCGCGCGCGGGGCACTCTTGAGATCTGCGGCGGCCCGGCCTATATCTCGCGGCTCACATCGGCAGTCCCGACAAGCGCGAACGTGGAGTTCTACGCGCGCATCGTGCAGGCCTCCAGCATCCGGCGCACCCTCGCCCGCGTTTCCCAGGAGATAATCGCTCAGGCGCACGATGAAGGCTCCCAGATCAGCGTCATCCTGGAAGAGGCGGAAAAGCGCATATTCGAGATTTCCGACCGTCACCAGACGGGCACGTACCTCACGGCAAAAGAGGTCGTCAAACAGACATTCGACGCGATAGAGAAGCACTATCATTCAAAGACAGAGTATACCGGCATTCCGTCGGGCTTCAGCGATCTGGACAAGCTCACGATGGGATTTCAGAACTCGGAGTTCATCGTCATAGGCGCACGGCCTTCAGTGGGGAAGACTGCGTTCGCCCTCACCATTGCGGCTCACATGGCCAT
>CAYTGX010000067.1:0-24850 GCA_964437385.1 uncultured Spirochaetaceae bacterium | reverse complement strand
ACAGTCACTTGAATGACGCCACCTTGACGCTTGCCGCCCCCGGGGCTGCTGGCTCTCTTGCGGCGAACAAGAACCTTGACGTGGACGGCGTAGTGGCCGTGGTCACGGGAGTGAGCGCGAGCAACGCCAACGGGCTGTTCAAATTGGGCGATGTAGTGACCGTGCAGGTGAGCTTCAGCAAGGTGGTGACGGTAGCCGGAGGCACCCCGACACTGACCCTTGAGACCGGCGCCGTTGACCGCACGGTGAACTACGCCAGCGGCAGCGGGACCAGCACGCTCGTGTTCAGCTACACGGTAGGGGCAGGGGACCTGAATGCAGACCTGGACTACGTGGCCGCGGGATCCTTGTCCGCCAACGGGGCCACGATCAGGGACAATCACCTGAATGACGCTACGCTGACGCTTGCTGCCCCTGGCGCTGCGGGCTCTCTTGCAGCGAACAAGAACCTGGACGTGGACGGCGTAGTGGCAGTGGTCACGGGAGTGAGCGCAAGCAACGCCAACGGGCTGTTCAAATTGGGCGATGTAGTGACTGTGCAGGTGAGCTTCAGCAAGGTGGTGACGGTAGCCGGGGGGACCCCGACGCTGACCCTTGAGACTGGAGCCGTTGACCGCACGGTAAGCTACACCAGCGGCAGCGGGACCAGTACGCTCGTGTTCAGCTACACGGTTGGTGCAGGAGATGTGAACGCGGACCTGGACTACGTAGCCACGGGGTCCTTGTCTGCCAACGGTGCCACGATCAGGGACAGTCACTTGAATGACGCCACCTTGACGCTGGCGGCGCCCGGGGCAGCTGGCTCTCTTGCCGCGAACAAGAACCTTGATGTGGACGGTGCAGTTGCAGTGGTCACAGGAGTGAGCGCGAGCAGCGCCAACGGCCTTTATAAACTTGGTGACGTGGTGACGGTGCAGGTGAGCTTGAGCAAGGCGGTGACGGTGGCCGGTGGAACACCGTCACTTACCCTTGAGACTGGAGCCGTTGACCGCACAGTGAGCTACACCGGCGGCAGCGGGACCAGTACGCTCGTCTTCAGCTACACGGTTGGTGCGGGGGATGTGAACGCGGACCTGGACTACGTGGCCACAGGCTCTTTGTCAGCCAACGGGGCCACGATAAGGGACAGTCACTTGAATGATGCAACCTTGACGCTTGCCGCCCCCGGCGCAGCAGGCTCTCTTGCAGCGAACAAGAACCTTGATGTGGACGGCGTAATGGCCGCGGTCACGGGAGTGAGCGCGAGCAACGCCAACGGGCTTTTCAAGCTGGGTGACGTGCTGACGGTGCAGGTGAGCTTCAGCAAGGCAGTGACAGTGGCCGGAGGGACCCCGTCACTTACCCTTGAGACTGGAGCAGTTGACCGCACGGTAAACTACAGCAGCGGCAGCGGAACCAGCACGCTCGTCTTCAGCTACACGGTGGGGGCCGGGGACTTGAACGCGGACCTGGACTATGTGGCTGCGGGCTCTTTGTCAGCCAACGGGGCCACGATCAGGGACAGTCACTTGAATGACGCCACCTTGACGCTGGCCACGCCTGGAGCGGCGGGTTCATTGGCCGCGAACAAGAACCTTGACGTGGACGCCGTGGCGGCAGTGGTCACCGGCGTGAGTGCAAGCAATGCCAACGGGCTTTTCAAGCTGGGTGACCTAGTGACGGTGCAGGTGAGCTTCAGCAAGGCAGTGACGGTGGCCGGAGGGACCCCGACACTGGCGCTGGAGACCGGAGCCGTTGACCGCATGGTAAACTACACCAGCGGCAGCGGAACGAGCACGCTCGTGTTCAGCTACACGGTGGGTGCCGGGGACCTGAACGCGGATCTTGATTACGTGGCGACAGGCTCGCTTTCCGCCAACGGGGCCACGATCAGGGACAGTCACTTGAATGACGCCACCTTGACGCTTGCCGCCCCCGGGGCTGCTGGCTCGCTTGCTGCCAGCAAGAACCTTGACGTGGACGGCGTAGTGGCAGTGGTCACGGGCGTGAGCGCGAGCAACGCGGACGGCTTGTTCAAGCTCGGTGACATGCTGACGGTGCAGGTGAGCTTCAGCAAGGCAGTAATAGTGGCCGGAGGCACACCGACACTCACGTTGGAAACCGGAGCCGTTGACCGTACGGTAAACTACACCAGCGGCAACGGGACCAGCACGCTCGTGTTCAGCTACACGGTGGGTGCCGGGGACGCGAATGCTGACCTGGACTTCGCGGCAACAGGCTCGCTCTCTGCCAACGGTGCCACCATTCGTGACGGGCACTTGAATGATGCCACGCTGACCCTGGTCACACCCGGGGCAGCGGGCTCTCTTGCCGCGAACAAGAACCTGGACGTGGACGGCGTGGTGCCACTGATCCTAGGCCATACATACACAATATTCGACCAGGTAGACGTCCAGATGAGCGAGGGCGTTTTCCACACCGGAGGCTCGGCACTGACACCGTCAGACCTGTCCATTTTGTTTGTGCGGAACGGCGGAAATGCGACAAGTGCAGCCATTCTCAGCCTGACCAGCACATCCGACACTCCCCTGGCAGGCGGAGAAAGCGTGATCCGGATCAGGCTTTCCTTCACGGGCGTCCCTGACGGCCTCGAGACGATTACCGTCATTCCCGCGACAGCCAACTCCGTATTCGACCTCGCGGGCAACCCGATGGCGGGCGCGCAAACGACCGGCGCAATAGCTCTCATTCCGTCTGCGATAACGATTGTCTCACGCGAGACCCAGGATTCAGACGGCGACGGGCACATCGACCAGATCAAGATCACGACACTGCCAACCCAAAATCTGAATGACAACTTCTCGGGTCTCACTATCTCCGTCGCAGGCTACACGGTCGTCGGATACACAACGGGCGCGGCAGGTGACAACGTGTTTTACGTCAATCTGGCCGAGGGGGCTTCATTCGATACAGGGGCCACCCCGATCGTCAGGGTGATGAGCAACGACACGAACCTGCAGGCCGCTGACAGCCACACCATTGTGATGGAAACAACCGGCGTGGCAGCCACGGACGCCGCGCCGCCCGTGGTCGGCGTCACACTTGCCGCCGTCAACGGCTCGCGCATCTATGTCGAGTTCTCCGAGCCCGTGACGGTGGCGACAGGAGATATCACCTGCGCGACGTCGACTGTCATCTCTCCAATCGGGCCTCGGGAGGTCTTCCTGAACGTCTCCCCGCCGCTCACCGCACTGGTTGTGACTGCGGGCCAGCTTACGATCAACGCGAACGCGATCCATGATGCTGTCGGCCTGCCCGTGGCCGCCGCGACACGGCCTATCTCGCAGCTCATGCTGGACGTGGTCATTCCGGTCTGGGCGCACGACGGCGTTCACACGGATATTCCGGCATCGAAGTCGGGCGCGCTCAAGGTGTTCGACGGGACGGGCAAGCTCCTTGACCGCGACATCACTCTCGAGGCGCGGTTCGCTACCGCGACATGGCCCGTTCCGCTGGACATTATCTTCGATGCGGCGGTTCCTCCGTCTTTGAAGCCTCGCGGCTTCTGGCTGCCCGCCGGGATAGACGGATTGGCGCCGGCAGATACGGCTTCCCGCTCTGTCGTGCAGGTGGACCCGGCCGGGGACACGGATCAGCTTCGCGACTTCGCGATTCCGGCCTCGGACAGCAAGGTGGCGGACGGGAACACCATCGAGTTCCTTTTTGCCGCTGACTTCGGCTTCGGCGCCCGGTATTGCCTGCGGGCCCTGGATCCGAATGATCCGCGGACCGTGCGGCCGTACGCCTTCAAGATCTCCGACGTGTTACGCCAGAAAAACGGCGTGACAATCGTGGAAAATGTCATCAATCCCACGGCCGGTGACAGGACGCGGCTGTCCTATACCCTTTCCAAGAGCGGAAGAGTCACCATCCAGGTTTTCTCCCTGGGCGGGGACATTGTGAACGTCCTGTATTCCGGATACCAGGCTGCGGGGGACTACTCGGCGAGCTGGGACGGCCGGAACAGGGCAGGCTGGGCAGTCGCGCGGAACGTCTATTTCATCAGGATCGTGGCGCCGGAAATCGACGAGATCAGAAAAGTACTCGTTGTCAAATGAGCGCAGGGCCCGGGCGGCGCCCTGGCACCCCGGAAGCGCACTCCGGGAGTCGCGCAAGGCCCGCACTCACGTTCAACAGATATCTGGCTTGACTCTGCCATCCCGCGGCATGACTTTACAATCATGAAGACACGATCTCTGGGAAAATCAGGCGTTGCCGTCTCGGCAATCGGGCTGGGCTGCATGGGAATGTCCGAGTTCTATGGCCCTTCGGACGATGAATCGTCAGTCGGACTTCTCCGCAAGGCGGTGGATCTCGGCGTCACCTTCTTCGACACGGCTGACATGTACGGCGTGGGGCACAACGAGATGCTCCTGGCCCAGGCATTCCGCGGCGCACTGCGGGACACGGTGACCATTGCCACGAAGTTCGCAAACATGCGGCGCCTCGACGGAGCCTTCCTGGGCATCAGCGGCAGACCGGAGTACGTGAAGGCGGCGTGCGAGATGAGCCTGAAGCGGCTGGGCGTCACGCACATCGACCTTTATTACCAGCACCGTGTGGATCCGGACGTCCCCATCGAGGAGACGGTGGGGGCAATGGCGGAGCTGGTCAAAGAGGGCAAGGTGAGGTTTCTCGGCCTCTCGGAGGCAGGTGCAAAAACCATCAGGCGGGCGCACGCGGTGCATCCCATCACTGCGCTTCAGACCGAGTATTCCCTCTGGACGCGGGACGCGGAGGGAGAGATCCTGGACACCTGCCGTGAGCTGGGCATCAGCTTTGTCGCCTACAGCCCGCTTGGCAGGGGTTTCCTCACCGGCGCCTTCAAGCATCCGCACCAGTTTGCGCGCGGTGACTTCAGATCCGTCAATCCCCGGATGAAAGCCGGCAGCTTCGAGCGGAACAAACCCCTTGTGGAAAAGATCGAAGAGATGGCCGGCAAAAAGGGCTGCACCACGGCGCAGCTTGCCCTTGCGTGGGTCCTGTCACGCGGTGAGGACGTGATCCCTATTCCCGGCACCCGGCAGGAGAAATACCTGAAAGACAATATCGGGGCGGTCTCATTGTCTCTTTCAAAGGCGGAGCTGGACGAGCTTGGTCGGACAATCGAACCGTCAAAGGTGACAGGCACCCGCTATGACGAAGCGGGCATGAAACGCCTGGGGATTTGAGGCGCAGCCTCGGCGGATGTCGAAGGAGTCACGGGCAGGTTTTTCGTGGGCAGGAAGGCCGTCGATTTCCGCCCTCGTCATGCAGAGGCGGATGCGGGCTCACGGCTGGGGGAGGCAAGCGCCCGATTGTCGGGACTGTCGTAGCGCCGCCGGGCTGACCGGGAGCTCGTGCGCGGGGATCACCTCCCGCCGGTGTCCAGCTCTTCCCCCTCGGGCGGTTCCTGGTAGAGGAAGGTCTGAATCAGGTCCGCAAGGGTTTTCTCGTCAGTCTTTGACATGTGCAGAAGCCCGAGACCCGACCTGAAGAAGTTGGAGTCCGGGTCCGGCCTGCTCCATTTTACACGGGTCTTGAGCTCGAGCTGCTGCGGGCCGTTCATGCTCGTGGGCAGGTCGAGCCGCAGCAGCATGGTTTTGCCCTTTTTCATCTGGCGCTCGCTCCTGACCATGAAACCCCTGGTGCTCAGGTTCGCCACGTGCCCCAGCGGAGACCCGCTGTCAACGTCGAACACCCTGAGGTAGTAGATAATCTCTTTCCGCTCCTGGTGTCGTCCCTCCATGCGCTTCAGTCCTCCTGGGTCTTTCGGGCAACGACAATGCTCATATCGTCCGTCTGCTCCGCGCAGAACGACCTCACTTCATCCATGATCGTGGAAATGATCTGATCCACGGGGAGCGCGGCGTGCTGGGCAAGCAGCCCCTGGAGCCGCTCCTGCCCGAACATTTCCCCTTCCGCGTCGGCTGCCTCGGTTATTCCGTCGCTGAAGAGGAGCATGATGTCCTGCGGCTGCAACTCCACGGTTCTGTCATCGAGGAACCCGCGGATGTCATCGGCGATTCCCAGCCAGGTCCCCGTGGTCGGCACGATCTCGATCTCTTTCCGGGCAGCCCGGTAGAGAATGATATCCTGGTGCTTGCCGGCAAAGGTGAAGTTTCTCTTCCCGAGCCGGACAAGGACGAGACTCATGTAGTGGTCGGCTCCGAGCCGGTTGATGTTCTCCCGGAGGGCCATGTTGACCGACTCCAGCATCTGGGAGGGCGGGCATTGCACGCAGGAGCCCACCATCGTGCGCACGCTGGTCTGTGCCATCATCATGATCAGGCCGGAATCCACTCCGTGGCCCGAAACATCCCCGACCGCGAGCCAGATTTCCCCGCTGGGAGCCGCGATGATGTCGTAGCAGTCCCCGCCCACCTCCGCCGCAGGATACATCACCGCCGCCATCTCGTATCCCCGGATCCCCTTCGGGGAAGGAAGCAGAGCGGTCTGGATCCGCTTGGCCAGCTCCATCTCCCCCCACAGCGCGTCGCGGGCCTTTTTGAGCTGCACCATAAGGGAGAACTCCTGCCGGACGAGGCGGTACTTCACCTGGTTGATGCTCACTGCAATGACTGCCGTGGCAAGAAGGAAGAACAGGTTGTTGGTGAGGATGACCGGGTCGTAGGGCTTGCCGGCAATCACGTTGGACAGGACGTACATGAAGACGACAAGGAAGGTGTTTGCCGCGGAGTGACCGGCCTTCCAGGGCAGCAGCAGGTTCACGCCGATGAGCACGAGATTCAACCCGGCGTAGTAGCTGGAGTTGAATCCGCCGAGGTCCACCGTCATCAGGGAGATGCTGAGCCCGACATTCAGGGAGACCAGGTACCCGTGGAGGTAGGTGAGATGACCGGGCTTGCTTTTCCTCAGAACAAAGTACTGGATCAGCAGCAATGCGGTGGAGACACACCTGTACAGGCCCACCACAGGGAGAAGCTGGCGGGGAACGAGGAAGTAGTCGAGAATGAAGAACGCCGGCACGAGGGTGAAAGCCAGCGCGGTCAGGACTTTCGACCAGTTGTGGACGATGTCCGTGAGGTACTCGGCAAAGGTGCTCGAGGCGAAATGGAGCATCTCCGAGGTGTTGTTCTCTTTCCCGCCGTTCATGGCCGGGCTCTCCGACATCAGGTTCATTTCTTGCCTATCCGGAGAAAGAGCTGGATGCCTGACGGGTCCGCCGACACCGAACGCTCCGCATTGGGGAGCTCGGAGGCGAGCTCCATGAGCTCCTCCTCCGTGCGGTGGAACAGCACCCAATCCAGCCAGTAATCCATGTACACGCGGCTGACGTTGGAGGGATGGAAGTTGCCCACCACGATCTGGCCGCCCGGGAGCAGGAGCTGGTAGAGTTTCCCCAGGACCGCCGTGGCCACGGGGGGCGTGAGATAATCGAAAAGACCCATTGAATAGATAAGGTGATACTGTCCCCACCTCCGTGAGAGCTGCTGGGTGAAGAGCATGGTCCGCACCGACTCCCGCAGGTATTCCACGGACAGCTTCTCATCCAGGCTCTTTTCGACCTGGTCCACAACCCGGGCCGCTTCCAGAAGGGCGTATGAATCCTGGTCGAAGAGGGTGAAGTGCATTTGCCGGCACTTCCGCGGCGTGTCTATGAGATCCCGCAGCTCGAAGGCGGGGCCGCATGCCACCGACAGGATATGGAGGCGGTTCTTGGGAGAACCTGTCACCCGGCTGCGATATGCGTTTATCCAGTCCGCAATGAATGACCTGCGGTTGCGCACCGCTTCCGCTGCCGGCTGCTCCACGGGATGTTTGTGCATGAGCTTCGAAAATGTGGAGTCTCCCTCGTAGTCATTGCTGTAGATCATGCGCATCATTTCCGAATCCCCGGCATACCCCCGCGGCTTCAGGTTGGTGCGGGTCATGATGGGCGAGCAGAGAATGATGTTCCAGACCAGCTTTCTCAGGTAGAAGCCGTGTTCCTCTCTCTCCGCCTTGGTGAAACCGGCGACGAGCTTTCCCAGCTCCGCCAGCTTTTCGTCCAGAAAGCCCATGAACTTGCGGCCCTCGGTGGCCAGGATCGACTGTTGAACGATCTGGCGGATGTTCTCCGGCTCTGCACGGTATTCGCCGTCAAGGGTATCGAAGAGCGTCTTGTACACGTTCAAGTCGTATGTCAGATCCGCCGCATAGTCCTTGAATGTCTGGCGAATGGCTGCTTTGTGCTCCAGAAGAGAGGAAAGATTCAGGAACGATGTCTGCAGCTTGATCTGTTTCCCGCGGAAGAGGACGCTCTCCAGGTCATGGAAATCCCGGGAGAGCACGAGCCTGCCCGAATAGCCTTCGATATTCGGCTCGGAAATGAGACGGCAGGGGCCGAGCTCGAAGCTCCTGTCGCCCTGGCGGACCGTGAGCTGGCTGAACTCCGAGCCGTCCTTGAATACGGACGGGTCCTCGAACCTGACCCAGAGAGAATACTTGGAGGCAATCTTGGCCGTCAGGGGATACTTTTTATTCTTAGAGAGAACCCACGCGTCGACGGCCGTGCCGTGGTCTTCCATACCTACTCCGCTCCCTTGAGCTCGATGCGCGCATCGGGGGTCTCGAAAATCTTCAGCGCGGAGAAAGAGAGATGCTGCCACTTCAGGTCCTGCCGGTAGAGCACGCTCATGCGGCCCGTGCCGCGCCGCGCCTGTTCCAGGAGCCTGATGACCGGGGTGATGGTGGACGAGTTCATGTACTGAAGGGTGCGGAAGTCCAGCACGATGCGCTTTCCGCTTTCGTTTCCGCGCTTCAGCATCTCCGCGAGGATCGGAGCGAGGAAGTCCCCCGGCTTGCGCATGGTGCTCTTTCCGAACCACCGCATCGTGATCGATTCGGCTTCTTCGGCAATCTCGACTCGCAGAGAGTCGTGGGTGAAGCTTTGCGTGTCTGTCATGCTCACCTCTTGAGGCTCATTCGAGCGCGGATAAGGCTGAAACGTTCAACAGTTTCTTTTCATCGACGAAAAAATCGAGAATTGCCCCGCCTTCGTACGCGATGCGGGCGAGTCCCAGGCCGCTTGTCTCATCCTGAAGGGGCCTGCGTGAAACCTCTCTCAGCTTCTCGAGGTAGGCCTCGAACGGGTCCTGATACCCGCGAATCCACTGGACAAGCTTGTCCAGCGTCTCCAGGTGCGTGCGGCAGCTCTCGTCGAACGGGTTGGACACCTCGACAATGACCTGGCTTTCCGTGACGCGGATGGACAGGGCCACCCGCTCTTTCTCCGTGGCGTAGACCCCGTACTTGAGGCTGTTTTCCAGGAGCTCGCTGATGATCATGTAGAGGGCCTCGGCCACTTGAGGGGAAATGCTGTGGGAGGCAAGAAACCGAAGGCCCCGGTCGCTGGTCCGTCCGATCTCATCCCAGTCCGGTTTCATCCTCACGCGCAGTGCGTCCCTCATGAGATTCCCCCTCGTTTTAGTGTCGACAGATCGTAGCATGGTTATTACCCGGCTTCCAAGCCTCACGCGCGGATTGACTCCCGGGGCGAAGAAGCTTTAGATTGGCCCCATGAGTGCGGAGCCTGCTCTCGCGCCCGCCACCGAATCAGATAACGGCAGGGCTTTCGGTGAAAGGGTCAGCCAGCTCCTGGAAAAGACCCCGCTCCGCTTTTCCGGAGATCTCGAGAAGCCGTTCCTGGACGACTATTTCCAGAAATCCCTTGCCATGATCCGCATTTCCTTCGTTCTCGGGATCGCCCTGTACGCGGCATTCGGTGTTCTGGACGTCTTCATTGCCCCCCAGACGAGGAACATCACCTGGCTGATACGGTATGCCATTGTCTGTCCGCTTATGGTGCTCTCCCTTTGCGCCACCGGGCTGCGGGTCTTCAAGAGGATCGCGGAGATCGACACGATTGTCGTGGGGCTCTCCGCGGGTTTTGGCATCATTGCAATGATCACATTTTCCCGTGATGCCGACGCCACACGCTACTATTATGCGGGCCTCATCCTCGTTCTCATCTATGTCTATACGTTTACTAAGATGCGATTCGGCCTGGCCGTGCTTACCTCCTGGATAATAGTGCTGGGGTACGAGGCCGCGGCAATTGGCGCGCTGCGGATGCTCACGACCCATGAGCTGTTCATCGTGTTCCTGAACAACAACTTTTTCTTCATTGCGGCCAATATCATGGGGATGATCGTCTGCTTCTACGTGGAGCGCTATGCCCGCAAGGACTACCTGCGGCGCCTCATTGTCATTGAGAAGCAGGAGCTCCTCCAGGCGGAAAGAAATCAGCTCTTCGAGAAGAACCGACTGGTGAAGAGAGAGCTGGAAATGGCGCGGAAGATCCAGCAGGCCTCCATACCCCAGAAGACACCCAACCCAAACATCTCCTCAGTGTACCGGCCCATGGAGGAGGTGGGGGGTGATTTCTTCGATTTTATCCCCTTTCGAGAAGAGGGAAAGATCGGCGTGTTTCTGAGCGACGTATCCGGTCACGGCGTTCCCGCGGCGCTCATTACCTCGATGATCAAGAGCTCGATCTCGCAGTCGGCGGATCTGCGGAAAAGTCCGGCAGAGCTGCTCTGTCGGCTGAACACCCTTCTCCTGGACCGCACGGATGAGAACTTCATCACCGCGTTCTACGGGATCTATGATGAGCGCGCCAGGTCACTGGTGTACGCAAACGCGGGCCACAACTCGCCGTTCGTCTGCCTGGACAACCGCGTGACCGAGCTTCCCTCCCCGCAGAAGCATTTTCCCATCGCCTTTCTGGACAACGACGAAGTCGCGCGGCGGAACCTGTCCTATAGAAACTACCATATTGTGCTGCCGGTGGGGGCCAAGCTCGTGCTGTACACGGACGGCCTGGTGGAGGCGTCCAAGAAGGATCAACCTTCGGTCTGCTTCAAGGATACGATCAAGGAGAAAATGCTCGCGCTCAAAGGGCTTTCCCCCGGGGAGTTCGTCGAAGGCCTCATGAAAGAGCTCGTCCTCTTCAGGCAGGGGGAGGACTTCGACGACGACATCTGCCTTATCTGCATGGACATTGTCTGATCGCGGCCATGAAGGAAAGCAGGTCCATGCCTCGAAGTGATCCCCATGAATAACATGCACTACGCGGGCCTGGTCTTCGACGCCATTGAACATGCCATCATCGTGATATCTCCGGAATGGACCATCGAGTCCTGCAATCGGTCTCTCCTGGCGCTGCTGGGGTATGCGCGCGAAGAGCTCGACGGCAGGAGCGCAGAAGTGCTCTTCAAGGACCACGCGCTGGCGGCTGAGTTCATGAACTGCCTGCGGGAGAATCTGTCCATGCGGGAGTCTTTTGAAGGGCAGGTCGTGCTCCGGCACTCCGCTGGAACCTCGCTCCCTGTCCTCTACCAGGCCACCGCGCTCAGGGACCCTGCGGAGGACAGGCTCAGCTTCATGGTCACCGCGTTCGACTCCACGGCGAAAACCATCGGGGAGCAGGAGACGCGGAGCCTGGCCAGATTCTCTGATGAGAACCCGAACCCCGTCCTGCGAATCTCGGGGGACGGCACGCTGCTGTACGCCAACCAGGGGAGCTGGCTGCTGCTCTCTCACTGGAAGATCGGCGCCGGGGAATCGATTCCCCCGCACTGGGCCTACATCGTCCACGAGGTCTTGAAGAGCGGAGAGAATCGGGAGGTGGAGGAGCAGATCGGATTCAAAACGATCCTGCTGGAGGTCGTGCCCGTCACCGACATGGGATATGTCAACCTGTTCGGTCTCGACGTGACCCAGCGCAAGCAGGTGGAACAGAAGCTCCTCCTCAACTCGCAGGTATTCGAGAACGCGACTGAAGGCGTCATGATCACGGATGCAGACCTGCGCATACTGGACGTCAACCGCGCCTTCTGCATCATCACAGGCTATGCGCGGGAGGAGATCCTGGGGGAGAGCGTGGACCTGCTGTCCTCGGGCCGCCACGAGCCGGAGTTCTACGAGTCGCTGTGGCGCGCCGTGCGGGAGAAGGGCAGCTGGCAGGGAGAAATCTGGGACCGCCGCAAGAGCGGCGAGGTCTACCCGCAGCTTCTCTCCATCAGCTCGGTCCTTGACGCGGACGGCTCTGTAATCCGCTACATCGGATTGTTCTCCGACATCTCGGTCATGAAGCGGACCCAGGACCTGCTGTACCAGATGGCCAACTACGACAACCTCACCGGCCTTGCCAACCGCAGGTACTTCCATGACCGCCTGGAGCAGGACCTGGCGCAGGCGCGGAGGGCGGGGGAGAAGCTGGCGGCGATGTTCATCGACCTGGACGGCTTCAAGCTCATCAACGACCAGCTCGGTCACCGCGCGGGGGACCAGCTCCTGCGGGAGGTCGCGGACAGGCTCAAGGAATGCGTGCGTGAAAGCGATACGGTGGGCAGGATGGGGGGAGACGAGTTCACCGTGGTGCTTACCCAGCTCAAACATCCTGATGACGTGGTGGCCGTTGCGCAGAAGATCCTCCATCGGATCAGGGAAGCCATGACGGTGGAGCAGCGGGAGCTGTTCGTCAGCGCAAGCATAGGGATCTCAAACTTTCCGGAAGATGCCACCGAGGTGGAAGGGCTGCTGCGCTGCGCAGATGCGGCCCTCCTCCAGGCCAAGGACCTGGGCAAGAACAGCTACCAGTTCTTCTCCCAGGAGATCAACACGCGCTCCCAGGAGCGACTCTCCCTCCAGATCAGGCTGCGGAAAGGCCTCGATTCCAACGAACTGGTCGTCCACTATCAGCCCCAGATGGACTCCATGACCGGCTGCATGGTCGGAGTGGAGGCGCTGGTGCGCTGGCGCGATCCTGAGAAGGGCGTGATAGCCCCAGACCAGTTCATACCACTTGCAGAGGACACGGGCCTGATCCATGAGATCGGGGAATTTGTTCTTCGCGCCGCCCTGGCCCAGGCGCGCAAATGGCGCAAGGAACGACTGCCGCCGTTCCGCATGGCCATCAACGTATCGGCGCATCAGCTGCGTCGGGCTGATTTCATTACGGGCATCGAGGCCGCGGTGCGGGAATCAGGCGTGCCTGCTGACTCACTGGTGTTCGAGCTTACGGAAAGCGTGCTGGTCGAGGATTCCGGGGAGACGCTGAGCAACCTGGAGCGTCTGAAGGGCCTTGGAGCCAGGCTCGCTATCGATGATTTCGGCACCAAGTATTCCTCCCTGGCGTATCTGAAGAGACTTCCCATCGACATTCTGAAAATCGACAAGATGTTCATCAAGGACTTCCCCGGTGATGCCGGGAGCGTGGCAATCACCAACGCCATTATCGTCATCAGCCGCAGCCTTTCGCTGGAAGTGATTGCCGAAGGGGTTGAGACGGAGGAACAGGTCAGACTCCTTCAGGAGCGGGGCTGCAACCTCATCCAGGGACACTATTTCTGCAAGCCGCTTCCGTCGGAAGACCTGCGGCCTTTCATGCGAAGCCACCTCTGATCACTCGCTGACAATTCCAACGGAGGCATCGGGGCCTGCGCCTCTGCCCGTCCGCGTCACCGCAGCGCGCCGCGGTGGCGGCGCGCGCTTCACTCCCACCTGATCTTGAAGCCGCCTGCGCCCATCTCTATCGTCGGCGGACGCCGGCGGGTCAGAATGCTCACCGCGGTGAGGCCGCCGGTCAGCACGCAGACGGCGCCGCCCCCCACCAGCAGGCCAAGCTTGCTGGTCGGCTCGGGATCCAGAATCGCCAGGATCACCATCATGACGCCGGCAGCGCTGACCCCGACCGCGACGCCCACGGCCGTCCAGTCCGCCGGCGAGAGGCCCGCCTTGATCCCCATGGAGACGAGGGATTGGCTCTGTGGATCGATTCCGACATTTGCATCATCTATCAGCAGGACAGGTTTCCTGTCGCGATAGGCTTGCGCGAGGCGCGGGAACCATCCCGGCTGGCTCGTGCGGATCATCGTGTCAGTCTGGGGCAGCTTCATGCCGGATTGTGTCTCAAACACGGCGGTCTGTGTAGGGTCCCTGCCCGTGGCCGAGTCCATGGAAGTGCGGCAGCTCTGTTCAATTTGTTGTATCAATGGGCTTCCGCAGGTGTTATATTAGTACCATGGTAGTAAATTCAATCACTTCGGCTTCGTCCATGACATCTCCGTCGGTCATGCAGAACCTGAGCCGGGCGCCTGATATGAACCTGGGCGGGCGGCTGTCCGCGGCCCGGGCGGAAAGTGCCCAACTGACCGCGGCGGTGGTCAGCGGTGTACAGCCCCCTTCGATCAATGCGCTTTCCTCATCCTTGAACAGTCCCCACGAGAACAGCCCTTCATCCATCAGGACGGGGCTGCAGGTCATCCCTTCCCCGCTGGATGCCGCGGCCGCACTGCAGTCCTCCGAATCTCAGATCGCCCGACTTCAGTCCAACCCTGCGCAGCCAAACGCACGGGAGGCCTCGCAAGCATACCAGACCCAGTCAGCCGCTCGCACCCAGATCGCCCTGCCGGAGACGGCCAACGCCCAGAGCGTCAATGTGATGGCTTGACGGGAGCTCACGTTCCGATTCCTTTACGAACTTCGTGCGCTCGTGAATAGTGCACAGAGAAGCCGCTCCGTCCAAAGACAACCCATCGAACAAACATCTATAACGGTTCGCACTGACGCGGCACGTTGACGCCCCGGCAAGGCAGCGCCGGCTTGTCCGCCCGCCCCCCACCAGGTATCCTTTCCCCGGAGGATCTTATGACGGAGATCACGGATTGAGCGTCCCCGCACCTCTTCACCGCATGATTGTCGCTTCACTTCACGTGGGCACCCCCCGCAGGCAGACCCTCCCGTCCGGGACGCTGGTCACAGGAGGCGCCAAGGCTTCTGCGGCCGGCGCCATGCTGCGGTTCGACGGCTTCGAGGGGGACGGCGTGGCCGACCACCGTCATCATGGGGGGCCTGACCGGACGGCCTGCGTGTACCCCGCCGAGCACTACGCCTGGTGGAGCTCCGTGCACGGCTATGCCCTGCAGTTTGGCGCATTCAGCGAGAATCTGACTGTTGAAGGCGCGGGGGAAGGGGAGATCTGCATAGGTGACATTGTGCGGATCGGCAAAGCGCTGGCCCAGGTTACCTTGCCGCGCGACCCTTGCCCCACCATCGATCGGATCACGAATATCTCTTCCCTCCACCGCCTGGCCCGGGACAGCGGGAGGTGCGGTTTTCACATGCGCACCCTGGAAGAAGGCCTGGTGCAGGCAGGGGACAGCTTTGAGCTCGTGGAGCGGAATCCCGCGGGTATCAGCGTGGCCGCGGTGCTCGACCTGTATCACGGAAGATCGTCCGACCGCGTCCTCCGGCAGAAGCTGCAGGACATGCCCGAGTTCGCGGGGGAAGGGAAACGGGAGCTCGCCCGCCGGCTCGGGTGAGGACGGGGGGGCGCCGCGCAGGGATCCGACGCCCCGGGGCGCTCCGCGCACAAGAGGCTTTACGGTCAGCGCAAATTGCAGGTATTCTCCACCAGGAGAAAACAGATGGGCGACAGGCCTGTGGTGCTGGTGACAGGTGCATCCTCAGGCAGTGGAGGAGGTGCGTCGATGGCTGGGTCCGAAGTGAAGCTTTATCCATACCGGTGGGTCGTTCTGGCGGCGTTCATGCTCATCAACGTGATGGTGCAGGTTCTCTGGATCTGCTATGCGCCTGTCGCCTCGATTGCGGCAACCGCGTACGGCGTGCAGAGGGCGGACGTGGATCTCCTGGCCAACCTGTTCCTTCTCATCTATATCCCGATTGCCTTTCCCGCCGCGTGGGCAATCGACACGTTCGGCTTCAAGAAGGCGGTCGGTTTCGGCGCCATTCTCATGGCCTTGTTCGGCCTCCTGCGCGCGGTGTTCCCGCTGAGCTACACTGCCGCGCTCATCGGCACCATCGGCATCTCGATCGGTCAGCCGTTTCTCCTGAACGCCTTCACGAAGCTGGCGGCGGAATGGTTTCCGCAGAAGCAGCGCGCCACGATCACGGGAGTGATATTCCTTTCGCTGTTCCTCGGGATCGGCCTCGGTGAGACCCTGGGCCCCGGCATGATGGACGGGCTCGGCTTCGGCGGCATGCAGCTCACATATGGTATTGCCGCGGCCGCGGCTGCCGTTCTTTTCCTGGTTTTTGCGCGCGCCGCGCCTCCCACGCCGGCGAGCCCCCCCGGGGAAGAGGTGCGCGTGCTCGTGTTCGACGGCCTGAAGCAGATTCTGAAGAACCGCAACGTCTACTTCCTGTCTCTCGCGCTTTTCCTGGCCAGCGCCATCGTGAACGGGGTTTTTACGCTGATCGACGGCCTGGGCAAAGAGAAGGGACTGACCATCGACCAGGGTGTCCTGTTGACCGCCCTGCTTCTGCTGGGGGGCATCGTGGGCAGCGTGGTGATGCCCGGGGTCTCCGATGCAATCCGGCGGCGGAAACCCGTCCTGCTCGTGGGGCTTTTTGTGGGAGTGGCGGCAACCCTCGGGCTCTCGTTCGGGACCGGCTATGCATTCGAGGCCGTGGCATTTTTCTTTCTTGGCTTCTGCGTGACCGGCATGACGCCCGTTGCATATCAGTATGGCGCGGAGATCACCCATCCTGCCCCTGAAGGAACGAGCAATGGCATCTTTGCCCTTGTGGTCCAGGCGTCGGGTCTGCTGATCGTGCTCATGGACGCCCTGAGGGGCGTGTTCAACAACTCCTATATCCCCTCGTTCATCGGCCTGGCCATTCTGCTCGCGGGGAGCGGTATTCTGATGTTCTCTCTCCAGGAATCCCCGAAAATGCAGAGCCAGCCGGCAAAGGCGGCAGCGCAGAGAAACTGAGGGGGCCGTCCGGGGGCTGAACCTGTCTCAGACCTGAGACCTAGCCGAAAACCATTCCTCCGCCCGACGCATGCACCGCGCTGCCAGGGCTACACATGGTGCATGTCACCACGTGAATGACAGGAGGATCGACATGGCAGAAGCAGCTCGAAATCCCGGTCCTGCGGCCGCGCGGCCCGCAGCAGCGGGCGCGCCCGAAACGTCCCGGGTGGCCTTCATCGACAATCTCCGCTGGCTGGTGATCGGCATGGTCGTGGTGATGCACGCGTGCGTCACCTACAGCGGACTCGGATCCTGGTACTACAAGGAGCCGTCTGCTCTCGGGGCGCCCTCCTTGCTCGTGTTCAGTGTCTACCAGAGTTTTGCGCAGGCCTTTTTCATGGGACTGCTCTTTCTCATCAGCGCGTATTTCATCCCCCGGGCATATGACCGCAAGGGATTTTGCAGGTTCGTGCGGGACCGTCTTTTCAGGCTGGGCGTTCCGACCCTGGTCTACATGCTCATACTCAATCCGCTCATCGCGCTGGTCATGGCCGCTTTCAAGGGGCAAACCCTTACCGCCGCGGCCGTGGGCGCACAGTACGCGCGCTACATCGGATCCTTCCAGTTCCTTTCAGGAACCGGGCCGCTCTGGTTTGCCTTTGCTCTGCTCGTATTCTCCATTCTCTACGCCGTGGTGCGCGTCATAGCTGACGCCGTCCAGGGCCCTGCGCGCGCAGGGGCCCGCACGCTGCGGAAGCCGACGGTACTCACCCACGGAAAAGTGCTTGCCGTGATCTTCCTGATCGCCCTCGTGGCCTTCCTGGTCCGCATCGTGCAGCCCATTGGAACGAGCGTGCTCAACATGCAGCTCAGCTTCTTCACGCAGTACGTGGTCCTGTTCCTCATCGGGTTGTGGACGGCGCGCGCGGACGTCCTTCGCACGCTTCCCACCGGCTTCGGCATGAGCTGGCTGCGGCTGGCCTTCGCGGTCGGCGTGCCTGCATGGTTCCTCCTGGGAGGCCTGGGCGGCGCGCTCACCGGTTCCATGGACACCTTCGGCGGCGGGCTGCACTGGCAGGCGGCCGGCTACGCCCTGTGGGAGTCCTTCTTCTGCGTCGCATTCAGCATCGGGCTCATCACGCTGTACCGCGAGCGAATGAACGCTCCTTCGCGGGTGACGTGCTTCCTCTCCACCAGCGCTTTCGGCGTCTATGTGTTCCATGCGCCGATACTCGTGGGAATCTCGATGGCCCTGCACCGCTTCACTGCAGCGCCGCTGGCCAAGGCGGCGCTCGTCTCCGTAATCGCCCTGGCTGCCAGCGTCGTCTGTGCGGCCCTCGTGCGAACCGTCCCGGGGCTGCGCAGGGTTTTCGCTTAGCCCCTCCGAGGTACCCCGCGGAGTTGGATGCGCAAAGCGCCGAAGGCGCGCGCAGCCCCCCCCCGCGTCACTGCCGGGGCCGCGCGTCACGCGCCCCGGCCGTTCCTGACTGCGATGGGCCGCACCGGGCCCCTGCATCGAAACCGAGGAGAAAGCTATTGCTCCGTCCGCCAGGAGGGTGAGGTAGCGGTCCCGCCTCTGCGGCTGCATCGGCAATCAGTTGGAACGGGGCGAGTATTGCCCGCGCGTCTCCAGGTAGTGCGCCCACAGCAGGCGGGCCGCCACCGAGCGCCAGGGTGACCAGCGAGCTGCAATGGCACGTTGATTTTCACGGCTGGGCAGCTCATGCATCCGTTTAACCTCGCGAAGCGCCGAGGCCAGCGCCAGGTCTCCCTCCGGCCACACGTCCGGCCTGCGCAGCGCCATTAGATAGTAGATATCCACGCTCCAGGGACCCAGCCCGGGCACGGACAAGAGAATCGAACGGCCTGCGGCGTCAGGAAGGGCGGCCACTGCGGCGAGGTCGAGGCTGCCCTCCACGATCCGCGCGGCAAGCCCATGACAGTAGCGGGCCTTCTGCCGGGTAAGGCCGAACTCCCGAAGGCCGGCCTCTCCCATGGCGCACATGCTGTTCGCGGTCATTTCTCCCAGCCTGCCGACGAGCCGCCCGTACAGGGATCTGGCAGCGGCCAGCGACACCTGCTGCTCCATGATGATTCGAATGAGCGTGGGAAAGCCGGGGCGGCGTCCCCACAGGGGAGGCACTCCGAGCCTCTCGAGGATCCGGGCAAGATCCCGGTCCCTGTCCTTCAATGCGCGGGCGCCCCTGGCAAGTGAGGTGTGCGTAAGGGCCCGGGGAGGGAGGTGCAGCATCGCCATCGAATGTCTGCATTACCGCTGCAATAGTCAAAGGCGCCGTGCGTTCGTATCTTAGGGCCATGGCGAACGAACTCAAAGACAAGGTGGCCCTCGTCACAGGAGGGTCCAGGGGAATAGGGTACGCCGTCGCGGAGGCCCTGCTGGGAGAGGGCGCGAAGGTGTTCATCTGCGGACGGGACGCTTCCATGGTCAAGAGCGCGGTGGCGCGGCTCGCGGCAGCCGGCAGGGCAGAACGGGTGGACGGCCGGGCAGCCGACGTCCGCCGGTTCGAGGACTGCCGGAAAGCAGTAGCCGGCGCCGCAGAACGGTTTGGCGGGCTTGACATCCTGGTGAACAATGCCGGTATTGGAATTTTCCGGCCAATTGACCAGATCACACCTGAAGAATGGGCGGCCGTGATAGAGACGAACCTCTCTGCGGTTTTCTACTGCAGCAGGGAGGCCATACCCCTCATGCGCAGCCGCGGCGGCGGGTACATCTTCAACGTCTCCAGCCTCGCCGCGGTGAACACGTTCCCCGGCGGCAGCGCCTACAACGCTTCCAAGTTCGGTCTGAATGGTTTCACTGAGGCGATGATGCAGGACATCCGCTATGACGGCATTCGCGTCAGCACGATCATGCCGGGCAGCGTTGCCACTGATTTTGCCGGTGACCCGGGATCGAACACGCATGAAGCCTGGAAGCTGACCGCGGAGGACATTGCACGGGCCGTAGTGGACCTGTACAAGTTCCCGCGCGGATCCCTTGCCAGCCGCATCGAGCTGCGGCCGTCGCAGCCGCCGCGGAAGTAGCTGCCGAATCTGCCGCCCGGCTGCGGGCGCGGGTGCATGTTGATCAGTTGGAAGCAGGCGGAGTCAGGGATGGCGCCGACGTACTCCGCGCAGTTGGCGGATTATGGCGCCGACGTACTCCTTGCACGGTACCCCGCGCAGTTGGCGGATCATGGCGCCGCCGTATCCCTTGCACGGTACCCCGCGCAGTTGGCGGATTATGGCGCCGACGGATCACGCCGGGCCGCAGATGTAGTCGACGAATCCCTGGAGCATATAGATGCAGGCAACCGCGCCGGGGTCCTCGTGGCCCTTCGACTGCTCCTGGTAGTATGCGAGCCTTCCGTGCTGGGCGATCATTTCTTTCGCCTGCGCGCGTCCTGCGGCCGCAGCTTCCCCGAGCTTGCGGAATGCATCGGGCAGGCTATCCCCCGAAGAGACCGCTGCTGTCAGAGCCCGGGAGGCAGGAAGAAGCACATCCACCACTGTCTTTTCACCGGGTTTCGATTTCCCGCGCTGCATGATCCCCGCGGTGAAGGCCTCGAAGAAGGCCGCAAGCTCGCCGGCGCCCAGGGCGGTCTTGCCCGTCACGGCCTTGCCCCCGGACATGAATCCGGTGGCCATGAGGGTACCCATGGTGGAAGGCGCGGAACGGGCTATCACCATGCCGATCTTCATCAGGAACTTGCCGAGGTCCGGCTCGTCTGTTGTGGCGGCTTCATCCCGTGCCGCGGAGAATCCCTTGTCCATCGTCAGGCCCAGGTCCCCGTCCCCCATGGCGCCGTCCAGCCGAATGAGCTCGTCTTTCTTTTCCGCCATCAGGAGAGCGATGCCCGAGACGATGGACCTGATGTCCTGGACCCCCAGGGAAGCCGCGCTCAAAGCTGCGCCTGCTCGAAAAAGGGAGTACGCGCCGGCCGGGCCAGGAGCTGTTTCAGCTCGTCATCCAGTCTCAGGAGGGAGATGGACGCCCCTGCCATCTCCAGGGATGTGGCAAACTCGCCCAGGTACGCGTGGAACACGGAGATCTTCTTGTCCTTGAGAATGAGCCCGACCTTGCGATAGATGAGGTAGAGCTCTTCCTTCGGCGTGGCCCCCAGCCCGTTGATGAGAACAGCCACCTCGGAGCCGGCCGCAAAGGAAAGCTCGCCGAGCATGGGAACCATCATTTCTTCCACGACAGCGTCCACGTTCCTGAGCGGGCCGCGGCGGATGCCCGGTTCCCCGTGGATGCCCATCCCGATCTCCATCTCGTTCTCCCCGATGGAGAACTGGGCCGTCCCTACTTCCGGCACGATGTTGGAGGAAAGGGCAACACCCATGGTCCGCACGTTTGCCCCCGCCTTCTCCGCGATGCGTTTCACTTCGGCAAGCGGCGCAAGGGTGTCCGCCATGGCGCCGGCGCACTTGTAGAGGAAGAATATTCCCGCCACGCCCCTGCGCTTTCCTTCCTGGCCCTTTGGAGCGGAGGCCACGTCGTCAGCCCCCACGACCTGCTCGACCGGGATATCGTCCATGGCTGCCATGTCCTTTGCCATGTCGAAGTTCATGATGTCACCGCCGTAGTTGCCGTAGAGGTACAGAACGCCCGCCCCGCCGCTGATGGCCTTCGTGACGTTGTGCATCTGTTCGCTGCTGGGAGACTGAAAAACGCCGCCGACAGAGCAGCCGTCCAGCATGCCCTGGCCCACGTAGCCGAGGAACAGGGGCAGGTGGCCCGAGCCGCCACCCGTGGCGATTGCCACCTTCCCTTTCCTCGGTCCACCCGCGCGGACAATACAGCGCCGGTTTCCGGCCGTGAAAGCGAGCTGGTCCGGATGGGCAAGCAGGATGCCTTCCAGCATCTCGTCGACAAAATGCTTCGGCTCGTTCAGAAACTTCTTCATGACGCCTCCTTGTCAGCATCAGCGGCCCGCATGCCGCTACCGATACGTATCCCGCAGGTGCCTGACCGCGACGGCCTGCATGACGCTCTCCTTCTGTACCGGCTTTCTGGGAGTGAAAAGCAATGTGCGCGGAATCCCCGGCAGCAGCGTGAAGAAGTTGTCGTCGAACTCCCCGGGGACTCCGTCCGCGCTCAGGGAAACATGGAAGGCCGGCGCGCTCGAGGAGAGCCGCACCGAGTATCCCTTTTCCGCCGCGCGGATCTCGGTCTTGATCACTGCCCTGGCAAGGCTGCACCGCTTGGGCTCGGTGAAGAAAAGCTCGTTTCCCGCGGTCACCCCGTTCGCGGTGAGCGCGACGGAGAGGAAGACTTCCGCGGGGCGGGGGGCCAGCTCGGACACGGCATAGCTTTTCAGAAGCTTCGCGCTCCCCGCAGGGGCGCGGGCGGCAAAGGCCTCTTCCATGAGCACCTTCCCCTGGAAGTCGAGCAGGGTGACTTTTGCCTCGTGCCGCGCCTCCTCGCGCAGATCGTTCGTAAGCCACACCTCCACCCTGTCCTCGTTGAGCTGCGCAGAGAGAAGCGAGGGAGCGAAAAAGCGCCTTGCCGCGTAGTGCAGAAGTTTCCATGATCCGTCGTACTCCACGGAAGACCACGAACAGACCGGCCAGTTGTCGTTCAACTGCCAGTAGAGCGTGCCCATGCAGTGGGGCCGCAGGCGTCTCCAGTACTCCACCGCTGTCTTTATCGCCAGCGCCTGCTGGACCTGGCTGAGATAGACGAAGTTTTCGAACCCGTCCGGGATGCGGAAATAGCGGGCGAACATCTCGTTGATGATGGAGTTCCCGCCGCGATGGCGCTGGTGATGCTCCATGACCGGCGAGGTGACATTGAGGTCATCCTCCCCTGCGTAGGTGCGGATCGTGGACAGGGAAGGGAAGGACTGGTAGCCGAACTCCGAGCAGAACCGGGGCTTTACCGTGGAGTAGGAGCTGAACGGCTTGCCCTCGTGCCAGACGCTCCAGTAGTGCATGTCCCCGCGCGCATCGTTGTGCCAGTTGTCGGAATAGTCCCCTCGCCCGGCAGACGGAGAGCTGGGCCAGAACGTCCTCGTGGGATCGCATTCGTCCACGACCCGCCCGATGACCCCTTCGTTCAGCCGATCGTAGTCCACCAGGTAGCGGTCCCGGTCCTTTCGCGACTCGGGAAACCACGTGAGGGCGCCCACGTCCTCGTTGTTTCCGCACCACAGGGCGATGCAGGGATGGTCCCGCAGCCGTTTGACCTGGTGCCGGATCTCCCGCTCGACTCGGGAAAGAAATGTCGGCGTGGCCGGGTACAGCGAGCAGGCGAACATCATGTCCTGCCACACGAGGATCCCCTTTTCGTCGCACAAGGAGTAAAACTCGTCGCTCTCGTACTGCCCGCCCCCCCAGACACGGAGCATGTTCATGTGCACCCGGGCCGCGCTCGAGAGCAGGTGCTCCCGGCGCGCGGTCGTCTCACGCTGCGGCAGCGCGTCCATCGGGATCCAGTTCGCCCCTTTGCAGAAGACATCCACGTCATTCACGCGGATGGTCATCGAAAGCCCTGCCTTGTCCTTCCGGTTCACGAGAGTGAGCGCGCGCAGGCCGATCTTCTTCCTGAGCTCGTGTGCTCCCAGCTTTACCTGCAGGGGGTACAGCGGCTGCTCTCCGTACCCGTTGGGCCACCACAGCCGGGGATTGTCCACTGTGACGTCCAGGTGGGGACGGTTGGGCCCGCGCTGAAGCCGTACCTTCCGCGATGCGGAAAGCTCCCCCAGCGTCACGACAAGCTCATACTCACCATCCTGCACGGCTTCGCATTCGGCCTGGACCCGCACCACGCATCTGCCCCTCGAATGCTTTTGCTCGGTGAGCACGTAGTCTATGCGGACGTCGGAGTACGCACAGAGCTCGATGCGCCCGTAGATGCCTGCCACCATGAGGCAGGGGCCCCAGTCCCAGCCTGCATGACACTGGGCCTTGCGGATGAGATTGCGATGGGGCGACTGCACGGGGAAATACTGGTGCGGGACCGGGTAGGGGAGCGCGCGTGACTCTGCAAGGGCCGCCTTTTCAGCGGACCGGAAATGGATGCGGAGCGTGTTGGCTCCCGGCCTCAAGGCTGCCTTTGCATCGAAGCGCCAGCGTTCGAACATGTTGTCGGCGCTGCCGATTTTCCTGCCGTTCAGGAAGACATCCGCGCGCGTGTCCAGGGAATCACAGGAGATGAACTGCCTTTCCTCTCCAAGGATCTCGTCCCCGGCCTCGAAGGTGCGTTCGTAGATCCAGTCTTCTCCGCCGACCCACTGCACCTCCAGCTCATTCATGCCCGTGTAGGGGTCCGGGATCCGGCCTGCGGCCAGGAGAGCCGAATGGGTATCCCCGGGAACCCTGGCGGGAACGGCTTCATCCGTCGAAGCCCTGATGAGCATCCAGTCACCCGCAAGATCGATGGTTTTCATGAGGTCCTCCTCTGGCGGATGCTCTGACGTGTCACGAGATCTCCTCCGATCACTACCTTCGAGCAGGGTTTCTCCGGGTGATCGATTCTTTCCCTGAGGAGCAGGATCGCGGTCGACCCGATTTCTCTTTTGAAAACGCGTATCGTGGTCAGGGGGGGATCGCTGTGTTTGGACGCCGGCAGGTCGTCGAAACCGACGAGAGAGACATCTTCGGGGACCCTCAGGCCTCCGTCCTTCAGAGCGCGCGCCACGCCCAGGCAGACAATGTCGTTGCAGCAGAAAAGCCCCTCGGGAAGCCGGCGCCCCGCGCGGAGCTGCCCGGCAAAGTCCTGGCAGGCCCCCTGGTAGGTCGAATCCACTGAAAAGAGGAACTCCTCCTCGAAGGGGCGGCCCAGGAGCTTCAGACACTCTCTGAACGCCTCTTCCCGAAGGCGGAAATTGGTGACATGCACCGGCGAGGTGACCATGCCAATGGTCCGATGGCCAGTATCCACCAGGCGTGAAACGGCGCGGAACACCGATTCGAGGTTGTCCATGTCCACGAAATCGAACGGAAGAAAGCTGAAGTAGGTGTCGACGAACACGACCGGCTTCTGCACCGAGGCAATGCTGCGGATTTCCTCCTCCACGAGTTCCGTGCCCAGCACGGCGAACCCGGCAACGTCCTGTTGCTCCATCTGATAGATCAGGTCATTCATGGTAACGCTGCCGAGGATGGATGAGAACTCGATCCTCAGGTGCACGTCCTTG
>CAYTGX010000066.1:0-25427 GCA_964437385.1 uncultured Spirochaetaceae bacterium | reverse complement strand
TTAGGGCTGTGACATTATTCTTTTCGCAGTCCGCCAAGGCGAGATCATTAATCACAGAGCAGCTTTGCTGCCGTTCCTTCGTCGGTAATGAGCACGTTGACGTACTTCTATTTTTGTCCCGGCGACTTAAGCCGGACCAGCCCCTTTCTTAGAATGATATTCGCATAGATAGACGTTTCGCCCGTAGCGAGAACTGCGCAGGCAGCATGTGCCCTCTTGTAGAATGCGAAACGCTCGACAAGCTCGAAGTCAATGAACGCCGGCTCATGACGACCGACGATCTCTCTGTACACGTTCCAGATATCGGTCTTGGCCGTGTCGCCGGGAACAACCGCCATGAGCGCGACAGGACGCAGGACGTAGGAATCCAAAGGAAACAGTTCAAGGATCGCGTCCAGGAGCGGAGGTATTCCGTGGCCATCGGCGCGGAGCAGCCGCTGGGCCACACTTGCGGCAGGGAAATTACCGTCGCCGATTACAAGCTCGTCGCCGTGCCCCATGGACATCAGCAGAGAGAGCAGTTCCGGCGAGATTATTGAAGGTATTCCTTTCAGCATCTTCCTCTCCGTCAGGCACCAGGCCTCTAAGGCGGAACTCGACGTTCGCCGGGTTCACTGAGCTTCACGACCTCGAGAATAGCCGCGCCAAATCCGCTTGAACTCTGGCATGGCAACTACTCATGCCTTTATGCAGAATCCGCCATCGACATGAAGGACTATTCCGTTGATCATCGAGGCCTCGTCACTCAATAGGAATGCCACAGCATTCGCAACGTCAATCGTCTCGTTGAATCTGCCCAATGGTATTTTTTCCATCATGGGCGCTGACTTCGCAGGATCGCTCCAGGCTTTTCTCCCCAGCGGAGTCATGGTCATGGCCGGGGCAACCGCGTTTGTCCGGATACCATGGGGACCCAGCTCGTTCGCCATGCACCTTGTGAGCTGATCTATTGCGCCTTTCGATATGCAGTATGTCGTATGGTCTTGAAATGCGAGGGCGCTTGCAATACTGGAGATACTCACGATCGCTCCCTTGCGCTTTTGTTTGATCAAGTTCCTCGCAACGACCTGGGAAACGATCATTGGCGCGCGAGTATTTACATTGATCGTTTCCTCAAAGTTCTCCACCGTAGTTTCTAGAAATGGCTGCAAATTGTTTACACCCGCACAGTTCACCAACAGATCGACCGGCAGAGCCCGCTCTGCTGCTTTCTTTGCGTCTTCCGCATTAGAAAGATCCGCCATGATAGTATCGCATTCGATTTCCTTCTTGAGTGCATCCAAAGCGTCCTTGCTGCGATCGATTATCACCACCTCCGCACCGTGGCGTTTGAGGAGCAAAACAATTTCCTTGCCGATCCCCCCCCCGCCGCCGGTAACAAGCGCTCTTTTCCCTTTGAATGTGCCTTCCATACTAAACTCCTTCTTTCTGAACTTCCGACTTCATGCGCGCACTACAGCACACGCCCCTGTGGTGCAGCCCTTTCGGACTTCCAATCTGCCTGATCATTGCCGTCCTGACTTGGTCGACACTATGTCCTTCGCGAACTGACCCTTGCAAGCAGCGCCATGCCGATGATAATTATCGTTCCAAGAATGATCTGCTGTAGAGAAAGGGAAAGGTTCTTCAAGGTCATCCCGTTGATTATAGTCGCAAACAACAGCACTCCCAGCGCAGCCTTCGTCATGGATCCTTCTCCCCCTGTCGTGGCGACGCCGCCGAGGATAACACTGCCGATAATAGGCAGAAGCAACGGATCACCAACCTTCACATCAGCGGTCCCAAAGCATATGATCGAAATAAAGCCTCCAATCCCAGCGAGCAGCCCTGCGAACGTATAGACGGAGGATATTACGATCGGCACTCGTATACCGACATGCGCGGCAGCTTGAGGGTTGCTGCCAACGAGAGCAATATATCTTCCCCAGGTCGTTTTTCCCAAAAGGACCCCGCATATCAAGAATAAAGCAACAACAATGACAATAACCCATGGTATGACAAAGCCGGGCCTTATGAAGATGCCATAAGCATAGGAGAGCTTTGTGAGCTCTCTTGGCGTGCCGGAAATGCTTATGCCATTCGACAGGACAAACGAAATCCCTCTCGCGAGAAGCTGTGTGCCAAGAGTGACAATGAACGGAGTCATTCGGAATCCACCGATCGCGATTCCATTAATGAGCCCGAACAACAGTCCGACGGCAATTGCGGCAAGCAGGCCCACAATGATTGTACCGCCGGCCGTCATGGCCAGAGCACTATTCATCGCTTGTTTGGTAATTCCTGGAAGCACTGAGATCTCATCTATCGATAGGATCTTGCCTCCAGGATTCAACATCGCATTGATTGCGGAGGTCTGATAGGAAATCATACAGAGGGCCGACACTATAGAGCTGCAGGCTAGATTTTGCCCAATAGAAAGGTCGATCCCTCCTGTCATGAGTACGAATGTTTCGGCGATGACACCTACCCCGAAAAACGCGTTGACAACAAACAAGGTCAGGAGGTTGTTCGTCTTGAAAAAGGTACCGTTGAGAAAAATAAACAAAATCCAAACACCAACAAGCATAAGCAAAATCGGGGTGTTCAGGAGTTTTTTGAGCAAGGCTTGCGCACCGAGATGCGCAAGCCCCACCTGGCCTTGATACGTGTGGTTCTTCTGTTCGCTCACAACTCTCGCCTTTGCTGCATTACTTCACCACACTTTTCGCCTTACAGATTACTTGCCAAACAAGTCTTTGTATTTCCACTCATAGATTTCCGCTTTTCTCTTATCGAACTCGTTCCACTTCACGGGGAAAGTCCTGCAGTAATACTTCGAGTCGCTCAGAGTCTTGCCATTAACGAGGTCCATGATGGCGTCATAGATCTTTGAGCCCATCGTGTCCATTGCAATCACCATGTACACATCCGTGTAGCCATCCATGAACATCTGCAATCCGGGGGGCCCGCTTTCAATCGATATGAGCAACACATGACCCACCTGACCCGCCTTCTTTAGTCTGCCTACCTCCTTGAGAGCTGTTCCAATTGAACCGTCCATGTGCGAAGAAGCGCAGAAAATCGCCCATACATTCGGATATTTCTGAAGAGCGTTCTCCATTCCAGAAAGTGCTTTGTCAGTCGCCCAATCGGTCAGTATTTGAACAACCTTCAAATTCTTGAGCGGGTCAATGACCTTATGAAAGCCGTCCCGCCTCGCCAGCGCATTCGTATCAGAGAGGGCTCCCACGAGTTCAAATACGACGTGCTCTTTCCCGTCATCATAGCTCTTGAGTGCCTGTCCGCTGGCCATCCCGTCGCTATAGGAATCATATCCGCCAAAGAACTTCACCGCAGGGTGGTCGACGAACCTGTCATACGTTGTGATGATGACGTTTTTCTGCGCAGCATAATCGAGCGCGCTTTGTACGGTATTCTTGTCGACAGCGCAAACAACGAGTGCCGTCACGCCTTGATCGACCATGGATTTGATCTGCTCAATCTGTTTCGTTGAATCGTTGTCGGCATTCTGCTCAATGACCTGGACATTCGGGTTGCCTTTTGCCCTATCATAGATGCCCGCCACCTCGATTTTCCGATTGGAAAATCCGGCATCAGTGGAAATGCCAATAACGATTTTCTGCTGCGCGAAGCCTCCGGCAGAAATAAGCAGAAGTCCTGCAATCAAGCACAAAAACCGCTTACCTGTCTTCATTCGGAACTCCTTCCTCGAAATGTTTCAAACTCGCCCTTTAATTTGCATACTTTTCCAATAGCCATTTTCAATTACCATCCACTTCGCCTACGCCACCTCCTTTCGGTAGTCCCTGCCATTACTTCTCCTCTTCCCTGGCCAGCTCGAATTGCCTGAGCCGCCGAGAGCGTTCGTTGAGAAGTGCCTTCGTCTGCCGCCAATTTGATACAGCCTCAATTATTACTGCAATGACCAATATGGATCCCCGGACCACGTCATAGTAGAATCCCGATACTTCCATTAAGTTCAGAGCATTTTCGATAAGCGTAAGAAAAATACAGCCGATTATGCTGCCGGTAACCGTTCCGCGGCCGCCGGACAGCTTGGTCCCGCCCAACACCACTGCAGTGATCACAGTAAATTCAACTCCCCATGCCGTGTCGGTTTGAACGATTCCAAGCCTTCCGATATAGATGGTCGAAGCAATGCCGGCGCAAAGACCACACAGCGCATAGGTCATGAACTGCATTTTGAAAATCGGGATGCCCGATTCTCTAGCCGAGACGGCGGAGTTCCCTATAGCGAGAACGTATCTGCCGAATCTCGTCTTTCGAAGCAGGAAATAACCCAATACACCAGCCGCTATCATCATGAGAACCGGAAGCGGAATGATGCCTGCAACATTGCTTGTACCGATGATTCGGAACGGAGTCGGGATAACTCTCAACTGCGATTGGATGAGCAAATATGCCAGGCCGCGACATATGCTGAGCGTGGAAAGCGTTGCGATTATGGAATTAATCCGCAATATGCAGATAAGAAAGCCGTTCAACAGACCGACCAAGACGCCGCCGGAGATTGCGAACATGAGCACAGCTGCGGGCGGAAGGCTCCTGCTCATCACGTACATGCCTGCACACATCAGAAACACGCTCATCCCGACAGAAATATCGATTCCTCCCGTCATAATGACAAAAGTCATTCCAACCGCGATTATTGCGCTAAAACTTGACTGTTGAAGGATGTTTTTGAAATTGGTTGCCGAAAAAAAAGACGGTTGCAGGATGCTCAGGGCTACGCAGAGAAGCACAGCACCAAGCAAGATAGAAGCCCACGGTACCTGCAAGGCTCTGCGGAGTGATATGTTGTTTGTCGAGCTACTCATTGATCCTTGTCGCCTCATGATGTTGTCGCCGCAATGGCAATGATCTTTTGGGCGTCGAATTCGTCGCGCGCCACCTCGGAGACAAATTGTCCTTTTCGCATGATAATAATCCGATGCGATAGCTCAAGAAGCTCTTTAATGTCGGAGGATACAATTACAATAGCGCAGCCGTCTTTTGCGAGTTGAGCTATCTGAGCGCTTATCTCCTCTTTTGCGCCGATGTCAACTCCGCGGGTTGGATCGTTGAATATGCACACTTTTGGGTTTATTGACATCCATCTGGCAAGGATTGATTTTTGTTGATTCCCTCCGCTGAGCGAAGTTATTCTTTCCTCAATGTTCGAATAATGTATCCGATGCTCTGTTGCAAGTTTTATCGCGGCATTTTTTTCGCCTGCAAACCCCACTCCCGGTACTACTCGTTTCGTCAAATTCCTCAGGTTCGCCGACGTAATATTTTCTTTCAGCGAGCGGATTGGGAATATTCCACTTGCTCGTCTATCTTCTGGAACAAAAAGCACTCCAAGATTCCGCATCAGTGTCGGATTCCATTGACTGTAGGTCCTGCCGTAAACTTCAAGCACACCCTTGGATTTGCGAAGACCGAATATCGATTCAATCAGCTCGCTCCGGCCGGCGCCCATGAGCCCTGCAAGTCCAAGAATCTCTCCACGCCTGACCTCAAAATCAATGTCAAAGAATTGATCCGAGCTAAGACCCTTTACTTTCAGCGCTACCTCGTTGCCGGGTACTGCAATCTCAAGCCTTCTCTGATGAAGGGCTCTTCCTACGAGAAGCTCTTCCACCTCATTTCTTGATGTTTGAGAGGTAATTCCGCCACCCACATGCTTACCATTTCGCAAGACAACGATCTTGTCGCTTACTTCATACACCTCGTCGATAAAGTGCGTGATGAAAATCATCCCTACTTTGTGTCTCTTCAATGTGCGCATTATTTCGAATAACTTTTTACGCTCGGGCTGTGAAAGCGAGGTAGTTGGTTCATCAAGTATGAGAAGGTCCGGCTGCTGGTAGAGGGCCTTTCCAATCTCTACAAGTTGACATTCACCCGGACCAAGAATTTGCACTGGCGCGTCCAAATCCAGATCCACATCCACCATATCAAGAAACTTTTTCGCAGTTTCTTTGCACTTTTTCCAATCTACAAAGAATCCTTTTCCAGGAAGATTGGTGATGCAGATATTTTCGGCGACCGAAAGGCCAGGAAATAGACTCAGCTCTTGATGTACAGCAGCAATTCCGCTGTCGTTCTTCTTCATTTTCGTGCGTTCTTGTCCTTTCAGCACGAAAGTACCTTTTGTAGGCTCAACCAGGCCAACGAGCATGTTTTTGAGCGTTGACTTGCCGGCCCCGTTCTCCCCAATCAAGGCGACAATATCGCCCGGCAATATACTCATGTTGACGTTGTCGACGACAAGTTTGCCGGAGAACTCCTTCGACAGGTTCACTACTTCAAGAAGCGGTGCGTTGTTGTCCGTCATCGACTCCATTCCACGATCTTTTGGCCGCCCCGAGTCGTCCGTGTGCGCGATCGGTCCGGATCCGAGAGCGCAATCGGCCTCGCTTCGGCCCGCGAATCAAGGCCCCCTCGAGCACGCGAGACGGCTTCTCAGACCTTCTCCCAGGCGCCGGACTTTTCTGACTTGAACAGGGCATCCAGCACCTTCATATTCGCTATCGCATCCTCAGGAGGAGTCGGGGCGGAACCGCCTTCCCTGACGGCGCGAGAGAAAGCCTCGAACATCTCCACGTAATGGTCTGTCAGCGGGGCATACACCTGCCTCGTGCCGAGGCCGGTCGTCACAGATACCTGCATGGGCGTGTCCGGATATGGATTGAACGGCAGAAGAACGGAAAGCTCGCCGTCCGAGCCCAGCACGTCGACGCGTTGCCACGGGTGTGTCTGAGTGCCGATTGTGAACATGGACCGGGCGGTCCCGAAGTCCAGAATGCCCGAGGAGAGGATATCGGTGCCGAGCTGCGGATCCCTGTGGATCAGGCTTATCACTCGCGTGGGCTCGCGCCCAATGAGAAAACGGGCGCTGGACACCGCATAGCACCCGATGTCCGGAATCGCGCCTCCGCCCGTCGCCACGATGTTCCTGATGTTCTTCGGATCCTTCAGCATGAACGAGAAGAGGGTCGAGACCGCATGCACAGCGCCGAGCTCCCCGGCCTTCACGATCTCCCTCGCCCTCTTCCATTGCGGATGGTAGCGATACATGAAGGCCTCCATGACCAACACGCCTTTGCCCTTTGCGTGCGCGATGGCCTGTTCTGCCTCCTGCGCATTCATCGCGAAGGGTTTCTCACACAGGACGTGCTTACCGGCGTCCGCCGCCTTCTTCACCCACTCCGCGTGGAGGTGATTAGGAAGCGGGATGTATACTGCCTCGATCTCCTTGTCCGCGAGAAGCTCTTCGTAGGAACCGTACGCGCGGGGCATACCGAGGGCTCGCGCAGCCTCCTCCGCCCTCTTCTTGTTCCGGGACGCGATGCCGCGCAGCTGAACGAGCGGAGACTTGTGAAGGTTGGTGTGGACACGAAGCCCGTAATGCTCCGATACCGAAAGGACTCCCCAGACGACTGGCTTCATACTACACTCCTTTGTTGCGAAGAGCATATGCTCATCATTTGAGTATTTGCCACTCTTGGCATTATCAACCCGGTTCCCCGATTTGTCAACAAAATAATTCTAGGAAATTTGGCTCCAGCAGCCCACGCTACAAAGCTCTGCGCGAAGCTGCACGGGACGTCGACCCGGAGGGGAATGCGGTAGTTGCGCTACGTGCGAAAATCGACTTGTTTTCGTATTTCGCGGTCGGAGACGAACTCTGAGAAGATGACCGAGTGCTCTGTCTTCCCTTCTACTTCAGGCCGGTACGCATCCATTGTGCCTTCGCGGCAGACGCGAGGATTGTGTCACAGACCATCTGCGTCTTCTGCCCATCTTTGAAATCGGGTACCCGCTTCTGACCGTCGCCGAGGTCCGCAAGAAAATCCGCGGCAGCATGAACAAAGGTATGCTCATATCCCAGTCCCATTCCCGGCACCCACCAGTGATCCATGTAGGGTTGATTTGAATCCCATACCGATATTGTTTTCCACCCGCGCGTCCTGCTGTCGTCCTTGTGATTGTAGAACTGGAGTTCGTGGGGCGTCTCCGCGTCAAACGACAGAGAACCAAATTCGCCATTGATCTCGAAGCAGTTGGCGTTCTTGCGACCGCGCGCATAGCGCGTCGCCTCGAAGGTGCCAATCGATCCATTGGCAAATCGGACCAGGCACTGACTGGCGTCGTCAATCTCCACGCTGACCACTCTGTCAGGCTCCTTCTGAGTCTTGCGGCTCTTGATGAAAGTCTCAGTCTGAGCACAAAGCTCTACGATCCAACCATTAAGAAACATGGCAATGTCGAGGCTGTGAGCCAGGAGGTCTCCTGTCACCCCGCTACCAGCGTCTTTTGCATCAAGCCGCCAAAAAGTGGGACCGCCCACTGGTGCATCGCTGCTGATAGTCCAGTCCTGCAGGTAGACCCCTCGGTAATGGAAAACCCGCCCCAGAGCTCCCGCATCTATCATTTGTTTCGCAAGGGAAACTGGTGGAAAGCGGCGCTGGTTGAACCAAACCATTGTCTTCTTCCCGCTGAGCGCCGCGGCGTCAACCATCTCTTTCCCCTGTTCCACATTCAGGGCGAGGGGTTTTTCCGTCGCAACCATCTTGCCCGCATCCAAGGCAGCCACGGCAATTTCCCGATGAAGAGAATTGGGCACGCAGATATCTATGAGATCAATGTCCCGGCGGTCAAGTAATCTTCTCCAATCCGTCTCGGTTTCCTGCCAGTGCCAGCGATCGGCGAACTCCTTGGTCTGGCTCTCGCTTCGCGAGCACACAACTTTCATGCACGCCTCATATTCGAGGTCAAAGAAACTGTTCACTTTCCGATACGCGTTAGAATGAGCTCGTCCCATGAAACCGCAGCCGATCATGGCGATGTTCAGATTCTTGTGCATTTCCGCTTCCTCCGTGAGTTACGACACTACACAACCTGCATACCGATACCCTTCAACTCTTTTTCCGAAGGTATTCCCTTATGGTCTCAACCGCCAGCTCGTGGTCATCTCTCTGGGGAAGTCCTGAGACTGTAATCGTGCCCACAAATCCGGTGCCTTTCACGACGATGGGAAAGCACCCCCCGTGAGCCGCAAAATGACCCATGGGGCAATCGTACCTTTCATTAAGTGTTTTCCCGTCGTTCAGCAGCTGCAGATGGATTGCATAAGAACTTCGGAACACTGTCTTCACCAGATTCTTTTTTCGCTCGATCCAGTCTCCGTTGTCTACCGAACTGCCGACCGCGGCAAAATGGAATAGCCGCTGTCCGCTTCGTTCGATGTCAACGGCAATCGGAAGCTTCCGCTCCCTTGCAACTTTCAGAAATGCAAGGCCTAGGGTGAACGCGTCTTCGTTTCCAAATGACCCAAAAACAAGCTCCCTTTCCTCCTGATTGACCTTGTCGAGCTCTTCTTTTCTCTGATCCATGGGTGCTCTCCTTTCTGGACGCCAGTACCGAGGTGGACTCCGAAGTCAAGACGACATCCTAAAATCAAAGTATTTCGAAACGACCGCAAACGGTTGGATATTGGCCGGCAACGCGGAAATCCATGCACAATCCAACGCAAACCCATCTTCGGTTTTTGAAGTTCCTCCTGCCAACGCACTAATTCGTAAGTAGCCAATCTGATATTGATCGTTTCGTCGTTTTTTTCCGGTCGGGCCAAATGGATTTTTTCTTCCCGTTAATGCCGTCCTAAGACTTCAGAAACTAAGTTCATATGCCCACTATATGAGTATTTGCCCAATAGGATTATACCTGACCACTTTCAGTCCTGTCAAGAAAATAAAGCCGACGGTATTCCTTTCCCAGTCCCTACGAGCCGTTGCAGACCCTTACAGTTTTGTTCCGGCGACTCTTATAGTACATGCGTCTTGATGCAAGCCCTGGCAAGCTGCTGAAACGGATAATGATAGCATGACGGGCTGGTACGCCAATGCGCGTTCGAATGACACGGCGCGCTTCGCGCGGTAATCATTCGTGCCTGATTTTCGTCCTGGCCTTTGCCATATGGAGTCTCAGCGGCTATACTGCGGGCGATGCCCGACGGTTACTCGAATGGAAAGGACGCATTCTTCCGCTACCTTGCGTGGAGCGAGGAGGACGAGCGGTGGCGGATAGTGTGCACCGACGCCGGGCATTGTGAGGTCGGCCCGTTCGTTCCCTATCCGCCCAATATAGACGCTCATCCGGGTCCCTTTCAGACCGTTGCCGTGGGCCGCATCCTCAAAGAATACCATATCGTCTACGTCACAAGGGGGCGAGGAGTCTTCGAGACGCAGGGGTGTCGCTTCGTCGTTTCCCCCGGCTCGATACTCCTCCTCTTCCCGGGCATCAGGCACCTCTATAAGCCGGATATTGACACGGGCTGGTCGGAATACTGGGTCGGTTTCAAGGGCGCTCATATCGACTCCCTCAGTCGGGCTGGCTTCCTTTCGCCCGAGCGCCCGTTCTATGAACCGGGCCTTAACAACGCGATCCTTTCACATTATTTGCAGATCCTCGACCTTGTCCGGTGCCAGGCGCCCCTCTACCAGCTCAACACAGGCGCGCTGATCCTCGGCCTCATAGCGGAGATCCTCTCGTGCGAGCGGAAGGCCGTTCAGTCAACGCACGCGGAGGAACTCGTGGTGCGCGCGAAATTCCTCATGGAGGAGAACATCGGCGGCGAGATCAGCTTGAACTGGATAGCCAAGTCCCTCGGCGTCAGAGCGTCGTACCTCACCGACGTCTTCAAGCCCTACACGTCCATGACACTGCACCAGTACTTCATCAGCATCAAGATCGTCAGGGCCAAGGAGCTTCTCGGGCGTGGTCTCCCGGTCAAGGAAGTGGCGTCCCGTCTCGGGTTTAGAGACGAGTATTACTTCTCCCGCCTCTTCAAGAAAAAGACAGGGCTTTCCCCTTCGCGCTGGAAGCCACACGCCTGACGGTGACACCCGCAGGTAGAGCAATGCGCTAGTCGAGGTGAAACATCTCGCGGAGTGGAATGCTTACGGGTGAGTTGTCCGGATTCGTCTCCATGATATCTGCCATATGCGCCCACCAGCGCCGTACGATCGCTTCACTGCCCAGATCCTGCGAGGAGGAGGATCCGCTTTGCTTCTGCACGGCGAAGAGGGTGTTCGTTTCCTCATCAAGGAAGATGGAGTAGTCCGAGACGCCGCTTTTGCGGAGGAGGTCCGAGAGCTCAGGCCATATCGCGTCGTGGCGTTTCTTGTACTCATCTGCGATCCCCGGCTTGAGCTTCATCTTGAACGCGTACCTGTTCATTGCGCGCCTCTTCATTATTTGAGTATTCGCCCCGAAGTCTTCTTCCGTTCCTCGATCACGGCGAAGACGATGAGCGCAACAATCAGCATCAGCCCCAGCGTGAAGTTGAAGATATTGCCGCTGAAATTGACGAGGGTAAAGCCCTTGCGCAAAACGCCGATGATCAGGACGCCGATGAAGGTTCCGACCATGCTGCCGACGCCGCCCATGATCGACGTGCCGCCAAGCACCACCGCGGTGATTACCTGGAGGTTGAGATCGTTCCCCATACTCGTCTTGGCGGCTGAGAGCCTCCCGAGATAGATGAGGGCGGCAATCGCGCACATAAGACCGCAGAGCGTATAGATAAGAAGGAGGATTCTCTTTGTCCTGATGCCGGAAAAGATCAGGACGCCTTCGTTGAATCCGATGCCCTTGAGGCTCCTGCCCAGGCTTCCGCGGCTGTAGACGAGATTGAAGAAGACGAAGAGAAAGATAAAGTAGAAAAACTGCACGGGAATCGCGTTAAACACCAGATAGGTGGAAATCAGCTTGAAGCCCGCGGGGAAGCCCGCATATGAGCTGGTCCCCGCGATGATGAAGGAAACGCCACGGAACAGGTTCATCGTGGCCAGGGTCGTCACCAACGGCGGGATTTTCGTTTTTGAGATGATGATCCCATTGATGAAGCCGCAGGCAGTGCCCGCGGCCAGGGAGAAGACTATTGCCAAAGCGAGGCTGCCGGAGCTCTTGAGGACTGCGCCAAAGACGATGGCGCTCAGTTGGAGGATGTACCCTACCGAGAGGTCTATGCCGCCCGTCGTGATGATGAAGGTCATCGCGAGGGCCATGATGCCGATCTCCCCGACGATGGAGGTCGTATCAAAGAGCACGTTGAGATGGAAGAACACGGGCTGCAGGATGCCGAACAAGACGATCAGCGCGATAAGCAGAAGGCCGAGGGCAGCCTGGTACGTGAACTTGATTCTCGGGACGCTGCGGCTTTGGGTACTATCCGTCGTGGTTGTCCCGTTCATGTGGCCTTCTTCGGCGCGAACGCCTTCTTCAGCCGCTTTCGCAACGGTGCGAAATCGGTAACCGTAATGAAGACCGCGATCAGGATGATGATCCCCTGGAGCGCAAACTGGAAATAGTCCTGGAAGCCGAGATAGATCATCGTAATGCTGAGGAGGTAGACGAGGACGGCACCGAACACGGCGCCGAGCACCTTGCCTGAGCCTCCCATGATATTGACCCCCCCCACCACCGCAGCGGCAATGAATATCATCTCCCGGCCCTGAAACACCGAAGGCATGAGCCGATTCGCCGTCGTTGCCTTGAGGATTCCCGCGATGCCCAGAAGCAGCCCCTCGACGAGGTAGACGGTCAGTACCGTCCTGTCCGGGCTGATCCCCGCGTAGATTGCAGCCTGCCGATTGCCTCCGACCGCATAGAGCGCCTTGCCGAACTTCGTGTACTTGACGATCCAGATGCACAAGGCCGCTACCGCGATCGCGATCACGAAGATAAAGGGAACGATGCCGAAGAAGCGTCCCTGGCCCAGGAAGGTGAAAGAGTCGCTCAGGTTCAGGACCCATCCGGCGTTGGGAAGGAAAGTGACGTAGAAACCGATATGGACCATGTTCATTGCGAGCGTCACGACGATCGAAGGCACCTTGAACGTCACACTGATCCAGCCATTCAAGCCGGCCAGGAGCATGCCCGTCAGGACTCCCGCGGACACGAATACGTAGAAGGGGTAACCCGCCTTGGCGAGCACAGCCGCGACGAAGCCCACGAAGCCCATGATGGTTCCGGCGGAAATGTCGATGTTGCCCGTGAATATGATGAGCGACATCGCAATGGCCCCGACGATCGTGGGGCTTACGTCGAGCATCATGCTGAAGATGCCCGACGTGCTCCCGAAGCCCGTCGTAAGGGAGAGGAAAACGATGAACGCGAGGACCAGGGCCCCGAGCATGAACTCCCGCGAGGTGACGCGCTTTTTGGCCATATTCGTTTCCACTACAGAGCCATGTGCAGGATCTTCTCCTGGGACAGCGCGCTCCGCGGAAGCTCGCCCTGCCTGGCGCCGTTCTTCATCACCATGACGCGATCGCTCATACCCATGATCTCGGGCAGGTCGCTGGAGATCATGATGATCGACTTTCCGGCCCTGGCCAGACTGCTGATAATGCGGTGGATTTCGCTCTTCGCACCGACGTCGACGCCGCGCGTCGGCTCATCCAGTATGAGGATGCGCGGCTCGGTCGCCAGGGCCTTCGCGACCGAAACTTTCTGTTGATTTCCCCCTGACAGGTTGTTCACGACAAAGTCCGCTCCGGGAGTCTTGATGGCCAGGTTGTCGATGTAGGTTGCACTGATTTCCCGCTCCTTGCTGGAGTTGATGATGCCGAGGAATCCGGACAGCCGCGCGAGCAGGGGCATGGTGATATTTTCGCTGATCGTCATGGGGACTACCAGGCCGTATTTCTGGCGGTCCTCGGAAATGTAGCAGATCCCCCGCTCCATCGCATCCTGGTAGTTCCTGATGGCCACGCGCGTGCCATCCACCAGTATTTCGCCGGAGTCGGGCCGCGCAAGGCCGCAGAGAAGGAGCGCCAGCTCCGTGCGGCCGGCGCCGGCGAGCCCGGATATCCCCAGGATCTCGCCGCGGCGGAGCGTCAGGCTGACGCCATTTATCACGCCCTCCTGGCGCATATTGCGCGCTTCGAACACGACCTCTCCTATCTCGATGTCTTCCTTGGGGTAGAGATTATCGAGGGTCCGACCGACCATCCAGGCAACGAGCTGGTCTCGCGTGACGCGGGAAACGTCGCCGGTCTGGACGTGTTCGCCGTCGCGGATGACGGTGACGCGGTCCGCGATCTGGAAAATCTCGTCGAGGCGATGACTGATATAGAGCATCGAGACGCCATGCGTGCGAAGCTTCTTGATCGTCTCGAAAAGCGTGTCGACTTCCCTGCTCGTCAAGGCGGCGGTCGGCTCGTCGAGGATCAGGATGCTCGAGTCGAATGAGAGCGCCTTGGCGATCTCCACCATCTGCCGGGAGGCAACGCTCAACTGGGAGACGCGCGCGTCCAGGTCGATTTCCATGCCCAGCCGTCCGAAGATCTCGCCGGCCTTTTTTCGCATGGCCGGATAGTCGAGAAATGACAGGAACCTGACTATCCCCGCAAGGGGTCGGCGAAGCTCGTGTCCCATGAAGATGTTTTCGAGGATCGTGAGGTCAGGGAAAAGGCTGGTCTCCTGGAAGATGATGGCAATTCCCTTGGCGTAGGCGTCGTTGGGGTTGTGCACCTTCAGGGGCTGGCCGTTCAGCCTTATCTCCCCCGAATCGGGCTGATACACCCCGGTGATCAGCTTCATGAGCGTCGACTTGCCCGCGCCATTCTCGCCGCACACGGCGTGTACCTCGCCGCGCCTCAGGTCGATGCTCATGTTCGAAAGGGCCCGTACTCCAGGGAAGGTCTTGTTGATGCCTTCCATCTGGAGCACCACTTCGGGCATTTCTGGCTGGTCCTGTGTCATCACGTTCACATTCTACCCCGGCTCCCGCCGGACTGTCCAAGAGAAGCGGGATGCTTCCCGGACAGTCCCTGCGGGCGTCGGATTTCGTATCTGCGGTCTACTTGTTGAAGTATGACATCCCGCTCGTCAGCTCGGGATAGCCGCGGAAACGGGCGATATTCTTGAGGTTCCAGACGATGGGATCGCCAAGGATGATGACGTTGTCCGCGAGAATCTTGTGACCGGCAGCGGGATAAAGAACGGAGGTCTTGCCGTCCATGAAGCTCACGGTCATGTTCTTGCCGCTGAGAGGCGACTTGAAGGTCGCACCCGCGGGGGCCTTTCCCTGGAGGACAGCCTCCGTGACGTAGAGGGTCAGGTAGCCGAGGTCAAAGGGCTGCCAGAGGACGACGGCCGACATTTTGTTCTGCTCCATGTCCTTGCGCGAGGACTCGGGAACGGACACGCCGACGATCTTGATCGCGTCCTTGATGCCGAGCTGGTCGCGGGCGGCGGAGACCGCGGGCACCGTCAGGGAGGACAGGGCGATGATGCCCTTCAGGCTCTTGTTCGCGCTGAGCAGCGATTTGACCTTCTCTTCGGCCGTGCCCTGGTCGTTCCCTGCGTAGACGATCTGGTCGTCGCCGACGAGCATGTTGATGTGCTTGTAGGCAGTCGTTTTTTTGGCGTTGTACTCGCCGATGATCGCCTTGAGCCACGCGTTCTGGTTGGGAGAATCGTTGGTCGTGGAGACGAGAGCCACGGTGGCCTGATTGCCGGCGGTGTAGCTGCTCAGGTCTCCCGCGAGGCCCTTCAGGAGCTGGATGGCGATCTGATCGCCCTCCGCCTGGTTCACAAAGAAGTCACGGGCGGTCGGGTTGACGTCGGCGTCCCAGGTGATGACCTTGATGCCCTTCGCCCTGGCGGCGCGGAGCGTATCGGCAAAGCTCTCCGGGTCGAGGGCCGAGACGAGAATCGCGTCATAGCCTTTGTCGATGAAGCTCTGGATGTAGTTTTTCTGGTTGGCGGCGGAGGTCTGCGACATCGTGTCGCCAATCCAGTCGACCTTGATGTTCTTCAGCTCTTTCTCGGCCTGGCGGAAACCACGCTCGCAGGCAATGAAATAGTCTTCCGCGATGAACTTGGGGATGACTCCTACTTTGTAGGTCTTCTGCGCGAACACAGGCGCGACGGAGACCAGCACCAGCAGGGCCATCAGGGACCACAACAGCTTTCTCATAGATGCCTCCTTTAATCTTGAGCGGGACCAACGTCCCGCTTGTTCACGATTCAGTTCTGCGCGAGCGCCTTCACGGCATCGCAGAGGCAGATCACCGTCTCCGGTGAAACGTCGGCCTGGATGATGTGGGCCGGTGCCATAAGGTAGCCGCCCTGCTGGCCCATGATGCGAGCCCTGCGCGCCACCTCGCCGCGTATTGCCTCCGGGTTCCCGCCGGGGAGAAGTGTCTGCTGATCTATTCCCCCGAAGAACGAAATGCGGCCGCCGTACTTGTCCTGCAGCTCGCGCGCATCCGACCCGGCAACGTTGGGCTGGACCGGATTGTAGATGTCGACGCCCAGCCCGATGAAGTCGTCGATGAGCGGAGCGACGGCCCCATCGGAATGAAAAGCAACAAGGAGCTTCGGATTGGCCCGCTTGAGCCGCGCGATAAGGCGCGCATAGCGCGGCTTCAGACGCTCGCGCCACATATCCGGCGAGATGAGCATGGACGTCTGTGTGCCCAGGTCCTCCCCGAGCCAGATCGCGTCCACGCCGAGTGAAATGAGCTGAAGCGCCAGGGATGTCGTCCATTCCTCCACCCTGTTGTTCAGTGTCTCGATCCAGGGCTTCTCCAGGGAAAAGTCGATGAGGTACTTTTCCATACCCACGAGATGCCAGGCCAGCTCGAAGAGAGAGAGCTCGACATCCCCGATGACGAAAAAACCCTTCCCGAAACGATCGATGTCTCGCCGGGCCGCCTCGAATCTCCCGGGAGCATAGGGGTCGGGCAGGGAGTACTCGGCGAGATCAGCCTCGGAATCCACCTCGGCAAGAGGGCATTTCACCACTTCCACATACAATTCGGTCGGTTTCATCCACATGCCGAACTCGTTGATCGAAGCGCCGGACCCCGCCGGAGCTGGCGCGTAGCCGAGTGGAACGGTGGCCCCGACCACGACGCAGTCCGAGCCGAGGGCCGTACGGATTGCGTTGGCTGATATTCGGTAGGTCAGATCCTCGTAGTACGAAAGCGCATATTCCGGAGTCTTGCCCAGCCTTCGGCCGAACTCTTCAGTCAGTGACCGGCAAAGGTCGAACTGGAAAGGGACCCTGTCCGGCAGCCCTTCGCTTTTTCCGAACGCCTTGAGCACGCGCTCGCGACCCGACATCACAATGTGACTCCTGTCCATTCCTGGCGCTGCTTTTTGTCCGGCAGGTTGACACGCGCCGTCCCGACTAGATCAGACCAGTATTGAGCGCGTTTTGGAAATCGTGAATGGATTTTCCTGGAAATAAAGATGGATAAAAGACGTCGAGGGCACTTCGCTCAAGTTTTTTCTTGACTTATGAAGCAAGAGAAGTTTATGCTCCCGAGCATACTCACAGAGGAGACTGGGCCATGGGTGAAGGCGATTGGGGCAATCGTGACGTGCGCGGTGAATGGCAGCCCGACGTGCTGCCGAAGCCCGGGCCTCTTTTCAGTTGGCCTTGGAAACCGCTCGATATCCTCAAATACCTTTTCGCGCCGCAGGGTTTCTTCTGGCCATACAACCTTTTCTACGCGCTCCTCGCGGTGATCAGTTGGCTCTACTTCACGCCCAGCCTGGCACAGACGGCGCGGTTTGAAGTCGGATGGATCGCCGAAATCTTTGCGCGCAACGCGGTGCTGCTGGTACTGATCGCGGGAGGACTGCAGCTTCGCTTGTACACGACAAAGGGGCAAGGGACCACATTCAAGTACAACAACAAATGGCTGGCGGAGAATGACTCCAGGTTCCTGTTCGGGAATCAGGTGTTTGACAACATATTCTGGAACCTCACCAGCGGGTGCCTGATATGGACGGGTTATGAAGCCGTCACATTGTGGATGTTCTCCAACGGCAGGATCCCCTTCGTCGATTGGCGCGTCCACCCGGTCTATTGCGTCCTTCTCATGATGGCAATCCCCTTCCTGAGGCTGTTCCATTTCTACTTTATCCACCGGCTGATCCATTGGCCTCCCCTCTACAAGGCTTCACATTACCTGCACCACAAGAACATCAACATTGGTCCGTGGTCGGGGCTGACCATGCACCCGATCGAGCATCTGCTCTATTTCTCGGGTGTCCTGCTTCACTGGATCATTCCCTCGCATCCAATTCATGCGATATACCACCTCATGCATGCAGCAGTGAGCCCGGCGCTCGGGCATGCGGGATTCCACAAGCTGGTGACGAAAGAGGAACGGGGCCTCATGGCTGACAACTATTTCCACTACCTGCACCACCGCTATTTCACTGTCAACTACGGTCACGAGGCGGTGCCGCTGGACAAATGGTTCGGAAGCTTTCACGACGGTTCCCCCGAAGCACACGCGGCGATGCGTGCCCGGAGAACAAGGACACGAAAGTCCGACTCATAGCGCAGCAGTGAGAATCAGGGAGACCTGTGCCGCAACGGTTTGTCCAAAGCTGGGCAGCACAGAGAAGGCCCGGGAGACCGATATCAGAAATAAGTGGGTCACAGCCTCCTTCCTTTTGGCTATGATGCATGGATGGCAAGGACGACGCGCATTGGAATCCTCACCGCAGGCGGCGACAGCCCGGGCTTGAACGCGGCTATCAGGGGGGTCGGGAAGGCGGCACTGGGGCACTACCGAGCGGAGTTCATCGGCTTCCGCGACGGGTTCCGCGGGCTGGCCGAAAATCGCACCATGCAGCTGGACAAGGCCACCTTGTCAGGCATCCTTACTATCGGCGGCACGATCCTGGGCACGAGCCGCGACAAGCCGCATCGAATGGAGATCAACGGCCAGGCACGGGACATGACGCAGGCCATTGTCGACACGTGCAGAAAAAACGGCCTCGATGTCGTGGTGTGCCTGGGCGGGGGAGGAACAGCGCGGAACGCCTTGCGCCTGGTGAAGGCCGGGCTTCCAGTGGTGACGCTTCCCAAGACGATCGACAACGATGTCGCCATGACCGATACGAGTTTCGGCTTCGATACTGCAATGGGAATTGCCACCGAGGCCATAGACCGGCTCCACAGTACCGCGCACAGCCACCACCGCATCGTCGTTGTCGAGGTCATGGGCCATCGCGCGGGCTGGCTCGCCCTCGGGGCGGGGATCGCGGGCGGCGCCGATGTGATTCTCATCCCGGAGATTCCGTACGAGGTGGAGAGCATCGCGCAGGCAATCCGGGAACGCAGCCGGCACGGCACCAATTTCAGCATCGTGGCGGTAGCTGAAGGAGCGATGAGCGGCGTCGACTGGCACACCCGCCAGGCAGCCGAGCAGAAAAGGGCAGCAGCGCAGACGGAGACCGACAGAGAGGCAGCAAAGCGGGAGCTTCGAACCCTGGATGCTCGGCACGACGGCAACACGATAAGGCTCTCTCGACAGCTGGAGGAGCTCACGGGCCTCGAATCACGCGTTACCATACTGGGTTACGTTCAGCGCGGGGGCACTCCCTCACCGGCCGATCGACTGCTTGCAACCCGGCTGGGCACTGCGTGCGCCGATCTCATTCACAAAGGGGTCTTCGGCGTCATGGTTGCCGCCCGGGGCGAAGGCACGGAGCCGGTCCCGATCGCGGAGGTTGCGGGGAAAGTGAAGACGGTGCCCCTGGACCATTCCTGGATCGAAAGCGCGAGGCGAGTGGGGACGTGCCTGGGAGACCAGGAAAGCCATTCCTGACATTGGTCCCGGGTCGTTCATGCCTTCTCCCCTCAGAGCACAGAAAAATAGACAGCCCCGACAGCCTGCGCGAATTGCGCGACGGAGTAGCGGCCATCGTCGCGCAGCTGACGCATGAGGCCCGTTGCTGCCAGGCCATCGTCAGCGACTTCGATGACGAGGTCAGGGGAAACGCGCGCGGCGCCCTCCCTGATGAGTGCCATGCACGCAGGGTCCTTCACGACCCGACCGAACAGGACCGGGCGCATGACGGGCACTCCGAGTATCTGCTTCGTTTCCGCACACGTCACGGCAAGATACTCGCCAATTTCCCTGAAGACGTCGCGGATCGTTTCATCGGTCCCTCCTGCCGCAAGGTGCATGAGGAACTCGAGCAATGGCTTTCGCATGTCCCGGGGCTCGGTCACAATGGATACTGTCCCGTCCCTCAGTGCAACGTAGCCATCCCTGAAGACCTTGTCATACAGATCGGGCCTGTCGGTGCTGAAATACTTGAGCGCCAGACGGAAGACGCCGCTCTGGCACACGTATTTCTGAACGGTGCCGGCAAGTCCGGTGTTGAAGTTGTTGATGCTTCGCGGATCGTCCGCGCCGAATGCTCGCTCGGGGAGACTGCCGAGATCGATGATGTAGTTGTAGACCTCGAGGGGGATTTCCGGCAGGCGTCCGGCCGGGTCGATCCACCCTGTGCCCAGCTCGGTCCCCAGCGTGAAGGCGATGATCCCGTTGTCGGCATTCCGCTGTCCCGAGACAGCCCCCTCGAGCGCTGCAGTGAATGCCGCCATGGGTCCGTCGTTGATATTCCTGAACCTCCCCCCGGGGCGGCAGAAGGCTGAAAGCTCCTGATCGAGGTTCGTGATCTGGGCAAAATCGGATTCAAAGTCGATGCCGGGGTTGCCTCTGATCCCCCTCGTCTTGTACACCTCGCCCCCAACGATCTTGTTTCGAACCACGACATCCGGGAAACACATGCCGATGGCGTCCAGCCCCACCAGATCGGGACCGAGGTGCGTTTCCGCCTTCTCTACTGCAGTCCTGATCTCCTCTTCGCGCGCCCCGGCACGTGCCACCGAATCGAGACGGGTGGAGAGGGCTGCGCGCCGCTCTGCCGAGGCGACTCGCTCTACCGCGGCACGCGCCCGCCCCCACCGTACAAGGAGAACGATGGGGTCAACGAGCTGACGGGATTCCGTGAACCGGGCCGGGAACCAATCGTATTCCTTGTATCCGACGATGCGCTGGTCGACACACGCGATCAGCTTGATATCGGTTCCTCCGATATCCATCCCGATTGCCGAAGCCCCCGCCAGGCGGCCGGGTATTTCATTCAGCCTGGCACTGAGCGGCCGCCCGGAGAAAGGCGCGGCCGGGGACGGCGAAGACGGTACACGGTCGACATCCTCGACCAAAAAACGGAACGACGCTGTCGGCGTTGTCGCCAAGTCCAGTGCATCGGTCATGCGTTCAGCAACGTTGAGGCATCGCCCGTATCCCTGGCGGCGTTTCTTTGCCACACCGATGCCGAAGCTGTCGTCGAGCGCCGACAACAAGGCCGTGATGCCCTTTTCGGCAGCGGGCCGATAGAACGTCAGCGACCTGCCTCCGTATGTTGAGAGGATGTTATAGACCCGCGCCTCCAGATATCTGCGTATGAATGCCGACCGGTCCGCGCTGGCAGTATCAGGCCGAGGCAGGAAAAGGGTGAAGTCCCGGGCCTCCGGCTGGTCTGCCGAGAACAGCTTCAGTCGGACCGGGACTGCATCGGCATGACCATCCAGGACGTCACCGACATCAGTGATGTACACCGGCCGCCCGCTCGATGCAGCTCCAAGGAAGGAATCAATGCGTTCAGCCAGGCTCTTCCTGCTCATCCAAGACCCTTTCCACTCCAGCGCTCTGCAGAACCTGCCTGAACGCCGCCAACTCCTGCAACGAATAGCGCCGTGAACCCTCGGCAAACGCCCAGGTCCGCCCGAGGCGGCGGTACTTCGCTTCTGCGAAGGGGTTGAAGTTCAACAACTCCACCGGAGGCTGCGGTTCAAGGCCCGCGACAATCCGCCCTATTCCTTTCAGGTTGGATTCAGTGGCCGTGAATCCCGGTATGAGCGGTATCCTGACAACGACATTCGCTCGCACCCGGATCAGGTACTGGAGGTTCAGCAGTATGGGGTCGAGGGACCACCCCAGCAATTCCCGGTGCTGGCGCTCGTCGGAGAGCTTGATATCCACGAACACCTCATCCGTCACCCGAGCCATCGCCTCGACGTGCTGCGGCGGCGCCGCCAGACACGTCTCGATGGCGGTGCCTGCTCCCCTCCGCCGGCAGCCGTCGAGCACTTCGACGGTAAACTCAGGCTGCAGGAGCGGCTCTCCCCCGCTCAGCGTCACTCCACCCGAGGATACCTCGAAGAAGGTCTGGTCGCGGAGCAGCTCGGCGATCGCCTGCTCCGAGCTTATCTCCCGTGCATCGAATGCCATTGCGCCGGTCGGGCATGCGTCTATGCATCTGCCGCACCTGGTGCACCGGGTTCCGTCAATGCGAATATCGTGGTCTGAATCCCCTGCGGACAGCGCCGACTCAGGACAGGCGTGGAGGCACGTCCCGCAGCCGATGCACCTCGCGGTGCTATGGAACAGCCGCTGCCCGGGGACCATGCCCTCGGGATTATGGCACCAGGGGCACCGCAGGGGGCATCCCTTGAGAAAAAGCGTGCTCCGCAGGCCCTGTCCATCGTGGAGGGAGAACCGTTTGCAGTCGAACACCCAGCCGGTGGTCATGGCGACACGGCATGAGTCGTGCGCGCGATGATCTCCTCCTGCAGGTCAGCCGCCAGCTCAGTATAGTAGGCGGTGTATCCGGCAACCCGTACGGTGAGGTTCCTGTACTGGTCGGGGTTCTCGCGTGCGGCCCTCAAGTCCGCTTCGCTTCGGACATTGAACTGTACATGGCTGATCTTCAGCCGAACGAACCCTCGGAGAAATTGGGAAAAGGCTTTCAGTCCGCGCGCGTCTGCAAACATCTCAGGAGAGAATTTCAGGTTCAGCAGGGTTCCGTTGCTGCCGAGCTTCGAATCGACCCGGGCGACTGATTTCAGCACCGCGGTGGGTCCGTTCATGTCCCTCCCGTACAGCGCGGACATCCCTCCGTCTGCGAGCGGCGTTCGCGCGCGCCGGCCGTCAGGAGTCGCGCCGACGTTCTGACCCATGGGTACGTGCGCCGAGACCGTGTACAGACCGGTATGGTACCGCCCGCCCCTTCGGTTGGTGTACTTCCGCAGGCCCTCCGCAAACACCCTTACCCACGTGTGCGCCAGCTCGTCGACCCACTCAACGTCGTTGCCATACTTCGGCGCCTTGTTCAAGAGGCGATGCCGGAGTATCTGGTCCGAGTCGAAATCGGTCTGCATGGCGCGGAGCACCGCCTCCGCGGTCACCGCCTTCTCGTCGTACACCAGCTTCTTGAGGGCAGCCAGGCTGTCGGCGACGTTGGCCGGCTGGATCGCCTGGATCCCCGAAAGGTTGTAGTGGGCTCCGCCGCGCGTGACATCGATCCCCTTGTCGATGCAGTCACGGATGACGGATGAGAGAAACGGAGTGGGCAGCAGCTCGCCATGGATCCGGTCCACGATGTCGCAGCACCGGATCATGCGCTCGGTGAAGTGTTCGATCTGCCGCGCGAATGCCGTTTCAAGCTGCTCAAAGGTGTGAAAATCGGAAAGCGTCCCGAGGTTCAGCCCGAGGGGCTTACGGTCCACGAGGCAGAAGCCGCCGGTCAACGTCAGCTCGAGCGCCTTGACGAGGTTGAACATGGCCGCGTCGCTCCAGCCCAGGTTGTTCCCGTGCGTCGTCAACTCCACGCACCCCACGATGGCATAATTGCGCGCGTCGGCCTCGGTGACGCCGACCCCCCGCAGTGCCGGAATCACGGCCTCGTCGTTGAACACCTGCGGCATTCCGCTTCCTTTTCCAATGACCCGCGAACACGCCATGAGCAGGTCGTCGGGGCTGCCTTCGAACAGCCTGGCGGAGAGATTGGGCTGGGACAGGCCGATCAGCTCCTGGGCCCTGAGGAAAAGGAAAGAGAGCTCATTCGACGCATCCCGGCCGACGCCGTCCTGGCCGCCCAAGGCGACATTGAAGCCGATGGGGAATCCCGCGAAGTACTTTGCGCTGTGCGAATTCCGCAGGTAGACGATCTGGTTGAACTTGAGCCATAGCGCGGATACCAGCTCCAGGGCGCCCGACATGTGAAGCGCTCCCGAGTCGAGGTCGGCCTGGAAATACGGGTACAGGTACTGGTCCATCCGGCCTGGGGAGAAGGAGGAAGCGTTGGATTCCATGTGGAGGATAACGAACAGGAACCAGACCGATTGAAGGGCTTCGCGGAACGTGCCCGGGGGACGGTCGGCCAGGTCATTGCAGATGTGTGCCACCCGGGTAAACTCGTCACCGGCAGTCTCCGCCTGCCCGCTCGCCAGTTCTTGTGCCAGTGCAGCATAGCGCCGCATGAACGTGCGGGCGCCGTCCAGGCTGAGAATCACGCCCTCGTAGAAACGGTCCGGGTCGCCCCGCGTGCGTGCGCAGTCCTCCGCCTCCCGCTGCAGCCCGGCGGGTCCGAGGCGCAGCCATGCCTCCGCGTCCGGGCAGATGTGACCCTGGGCGTGATCTTTCTGGTTGATCTTCACAACGCGCGAAATGGCGTCCGCCTCTTCGCCGATCTCTCTCCTCACCGCATCCTCGAGGGTGCGACCGGACCAGCAGGGAAGGATCTCGTCGCGGAAGGTCCGTATGTCCTCCGGCCGCACGTTGAACCGATCCTGTTCGCGCGTCGGGAGCTGCTCTATTTCCTTGTCCACCCACGAGACGCCGGCCTCGGGGAACACCACGCCGGCACGGACGCCGGCCGTCCGATTGCCCACAATGAGCTCTCCCGGGTCTATCCGGATCCTCATCTCGCTCAGGCAGGCGCGGAGCGATCGCGCTCTGCGGATGTTGGCCGGCTCCCCCTCCGTCTCGTGGTACACCCGCGTGATGATCCTCGCCTGCTCAATGGAAAGGAACCGCGGCTCGTCCAGCAAGGAGCGCTTGAGCGCCTCGATGCGCCCGCTCAACGGAAGGCGCTCTATATCTGCAACGTACTCACGCATAACATCCTCTCACGTGGAAGATCTCGCACTTCTCCCGTCACCAGCATATCCCTCAACGGGGGCAGGAAACAACTCAGAAAACCGGCAAGAAGGTGCAGAAAGGGGCAGGTGAGCTGATCGTCGACCAATTCGGCAAGGTATGCTATGACGGCCCGGTCAAATCCGCGGGGTACCGCGGCGCGGTGGATGAGCGGACGATCAGTTGCGGCGCCAGCACGATTCGCTTGAAGGGAGCCTCGCCCCGAATTCGCTCCAGGATCAGGTCCACGGCGATCCGGGCGATGTCGTCGATCGGCTGACGAACCGTCGTCAGCGAGGGCGACGAGAACGACGCGTACGTGATGTCGTCATACCCCGTTACGGAGACTTCCTGCGGCAGAGACACTCCCCGGTCGTGTGCGGCCTTGATCCCCCCGAGCGCCATCTGATCGTTAGAGAAGACTATGGTCGTGGGCCGCCGATCCTTTCCGCATAGGGCAGTGAAGGCATCGTATCCGCTCTCCAGGGACCAATCGCCGTGGAATACGAGTCGTTCGTCGTACTCGATGCCGTGGGACCTGAGGAATCTTCGGTAGGTGACGAGCCGTTCCCGCGCGTTGATCTCCTGCAGCCGGCCGCAGACAAA
>CAYTGX010000065.1:11883-26404 GCA_964437385.1 uncultured Spirochaetaceae bacterium | reverse complement strand
GGCAGCCCGCCGTACTTACGCGCGTGGGAGCCGCAGGCAGGATACGACCGCGAGCAGAGGAAAAGCCCCCACTATCATCATCATGCCCGGCAGCCCGATGAGCTCGCCAATGCTGCCCAGGGGGACCATTGCGAGGCCTGCCAGGCCCCAGGAAAAGCCCATTATCAGGGACGAGGCCATGGCCGGTGAGTCTCCCGAATGTTTCTGGGCCATGAGTATCAGGAGCGGATTCGAAAAAGTCAGGACGGTCCCGGCAAGCACAATCAGGATGCTTCCCGCTGCGGATGGAAATAGAAGATAGCCGCCGACGGCAAAAGGCGCTCCGGCCGCCACGGAGATCAGGACCAGCACCCGCTTGCCCGTCCTTCGCGAGAGCGAGCTCACGAACACCGAGATTGCCGCGCCAAGCGCGAGCATGACAGTGAAGAGCAGGCCGATCGACGTGAGGGGCATGGAAAGCTTTGCCATGTAGACGGGCAGAAATGTGCTCAAGCCTCGCACGGCAACGGTAAGGCAGAAGTTGATGAAGACAAGCCTCAGGAGGACGGCTCGGTCCCTGCGATTGGCGAACAGGCCCTTCCAGGTTACGCGCACGGCCCGCGCGGTGCGCGCCTTGAGCTCACGGGCGGGAAGCAGGAGAAAGAGCGCCCCGGCCACGAGCGCCGCGGGGACCGCCAGTATGGGGGTCGATTGGAAGCCCCACGCGGAAATGAAAAAAGCAATCACGGCCGGGCCGGCGGCAAATCCGAGGTTGCCGCCGGCGCTGAATATCGCCATTCCTATCTCAGGATGGCTTCCGCTCAGGGTCGGCGTGACCGAGGCGCCCTTGGGGTGGAAGGCAGCGGATCCCAGACAGCCGAGAAAGAGAGCGGCAAGGAAAATCGGGTAGGAAGGAATGACGCCGACGCAGCTCACGAGGATTGCCGTCAGCAGGGGAGCCAGGTACAGGGATGCAGTGACGCCGAACCTGTCGAAGAGCATTCCGAAAAAGGGCTGGCTCAGGGCGGAGGCAAGGGCCGCCACCATCGATATGGCCCCGACCATGGACAGGGTGAGCTGGAACTTCTCCATGACGATGGGAAACAAGGGCGTGAGAAAGCCCATGTAGATGTCATTGAAGAAATGGGCTGCCGCAACGAGGAAGAGAATTGGAGAGACAGCAACCAGCATGCCCGCCGCGCCGGATGCCCGCACGGCGTCTTCGGGCGGGCGTTCCCGCGTGTGGGGGATCATTGTTCCCGTGCGCCTCTTAGGAGTTGACCCTCTCCTGGTACTCCATGGTTTCCGTGTTGACGAGTATCCTGTCCCCCTGCTTGATGAAAAGGGGCACTTTGACCTTCAAACCTGTCTCGCAGGTGACTACTTTTGTCGCGCCGCTTACCGTATCCCCGCGCTCTGCCTTCTCCGCGGCCGACACGGTGAAAACCATCTTGGTGGGCAGCTTGATGTCGATCGGGGTCTGCTCCCAGAACACGACCTGGTAGTTTTCCCCATCCTTCAGGAAGTCGCGCTTCTCTTCCTCCCCTTCAATGGGGATCGTGAACTGCTCGTAGGTCTTTGTATCCATGAACGCGTAGTTTTCGTTGTCGGCGTACAGGAACTGCACTTCCTTGAACTCTACGGACACGTCTTCGAGAGTGTCCTGGACCTTGTTCGTCTGGCGCAGCACGCTGCCCGTCTTGATATTCTTCAATTTCAGACGCACAAACGCCGAGCCTTTGCCGGGGTTCACGTATTCGCGCTCGGCGCACACATGAGGCTGATTATTGATGAGGATGAACGTACCTTTCATAACGTCGCTGGCCCTGATCATGTAATTCCTTTCACCGTGTGTCGGATTGTCTTTCCATTATAGCTGAAAACGGAAATAAGATCACCCCCTGCAGCGACGCCTCTCCGTTGAACACCATTTCCAGCCGGTCCACACCAAGTGCCGCGCCCGAGCAGGATGGGAACCCGGGGGGGAATATGTCAGCCAGCCCTTCGTCAATGCGGTGAGGAATCCTGCACCCTTTCTTTCTCTCCGCTTCCTCTCTGATCAGGACCCTCAGAGCACTGGGATCGGTCTCCTCCGTGTAACAGTTGGCAATCTCGACTCCGTCGATGTACAGTTCCCAGCGTTCCGCCCACGGTGTGCCCGGCTTGCGGCGCGCGGTTGTCGGAACGAGCGCGGGATAGTCTGTCAGAACCAGCGGCTGGCTCCTCGGCAGGCCGGGCTCGACAAGGGTCAAAAACACGATATGAAATGCTTCCTCCCAGGTCGGGTCCGCAGGCATTGCCACGCCCTGGCGCAGCCCCGCTTCTTTCATTTGCTGCGCATTCCGACACCCGGCGAGCTCGATGCCGGCAAAGCGGCGGAAGGCTTCCTCCATGGTCATGCGGAGAAACGGGGGCGCAAGCTGCTTCCGCGGCCGTCCCGGCGTATTCTCAGCAAGCAGCCGGGAGAAGAGATCTTCCGCAACGCCAATAGAGTCCAGATACCCTGCGCCGGCTGTGTACCATTCAAGAAGCCTGAACTCGGGGTTGTGTATCGGTCCGCCCAGGTCGCCGTTGCGGAAGCTGTGGCTGATCTGGAATATGCTGCCGGAACCCTGCGCAAGGAGTCTCTTCATCCACAATTCAGGGGAGGGGGCCAGCCAAAGGGGTGACGCGTCGCCCCGGGAGGAAAGATACTCAGTACGGAATACCTCGATGGCCGGCTCGGGGATGAGGTACGGACAGAGGCTGGGGGTGTCCACCTCGGCATACCCATGATCAGTAAAGTAGGAGCGAATGGACCGGATGAATCTCGCGTGTGCGTGAAGACTGCTGCGAATGGGACCTGCCATGGAGCGCCAGTATAGCACGAACAATCCGCCGAGTTTCCCGTCCCGCCGCAGCGATGGGAAGCGCGGGTCTCATAGACACGGGAAGGCGTGATCCGTATATTCATAGCGCCATGGAAACCCGTGACAGGATCGGCGCATTCGACGTGCTTTCCCGACGTGATCTCCCCGAGTATCGAGCGCGCGGCGTGCATCTTCGGCACACCCGCAGCGGCTGCGAGGTCATGCATCTGGAAACGACAGACACGGAGAACCTTTTCGCGTTCTGCTTTGCCACCCCGCCGCGCGACGACACCGGCGTTTCGCACATCATCGAGCACTCCGTGTTGAGCGGCTCCCGCCTGTACCCGCTCAAGGAGCCATTCTCCGTGCTCATGAAAGGAAGCATGCATACCTTTCTCAATGCCCTGACCTATCCGGACAGGACCGTCTATCCGGCGGCAAGCTGCAATCGAGCGGATTTTTTCAACGTGTTGTCCGTGTACGGGGACGCTGTTTTTCATCCCCTGCTCCGAAAGGAAACGTTCATGCAGGAGGCATGGCGCCTGGAGGAAGACGGGAACGGAAGCAACGGGCTGAGATACGCCGGCATCGTTTATAATGAAATGAAGGGAGTCTACTCCAGCCCCGATTCAATCGTCGCCGAATTGACGACCCGCTCGCTTTTTCCGGACACCCCCTACCGCTTCGATTCGGGCGGGGACCCGCGTTCCATACCCTCCCTCACGCTGGAATCAGCGCGTGAGTTTCACGCGCGCTATTACCACCCTTCGAATTGCAGGATCTTCCTCTACGGTGACATCCCGCTCACGGATGTCCTTGCATTTCTGGAGGAAAAGTTCCTTTCCGATTTCAGCGCGTCGCGGGTCGATGCCGGTATTCCCCTGCAGAAACGCTGGGACAGTCCCCGAAGGCTCGAGAAAACCTACCCGGTCAAACCGGATACCCCGCTGGAGGGCCGCTCCAGCGTGACCGTGAGCTGGCTTCTGCCCGCTGTGACAGATTCGGTGGCGCTGGTCACGCACGAAGTTCTCTCCGAGGTTCTCATCGAGAGCGCCGGCTCCCCCCTGAGAAAAGTCCTCGTGGATTCCGGGCTGGGGGAGGATTTGTCCCCCGTGAGCGGTCTGGAAACGGATCTGAAAGAGATGATCTTCGCGGTCGGCCTGCGCGGAGCGGAGCCTGACAGGGAAAAGAAAATCGAATCCCTTATTCTTGACACCCTGCACGCACTCTCGAAGGACGGGCTGGATCGGAATCTGGTCCAGTCCATGATCAATCGAGTGGAGTTCAGGCACAAGGAGATAAGAGGCAGCGGATCCCCGTACGCACTTCGCCTCATGGGCCGCGCGCTTCGCGGGTGGGTTCACGGCATGGACCCTTTTTCCTCCATCGAGTTTTCCGCCTCAATGAAGGAATTGAAGGCACGGCTTGCTGGAAACCCGCGCTACCTGGAGGAGTGCCTGGACCGCGGTTTTTTCTCCAACCCCCACCGGCTCACCCTTCTTGTCCGCCCTGACAGAGGGCAGGAGGCGCGGGAGACTGCTGAGGACCAGGCGCGCCTGAAGGCAGCCATACGAAGCCTTTCCGCAGACCAGCTGGAGGCGGTGCGGAAGGACGCACGATTGTTCCGCGCGTACCAGCTCGCCCCGGATTCCTCCGAATCTCTCGCGCTGATCCCTTCGCTTCGGCGCACCGATCTGCCCCGGGAGGTGGAGAAAATCCCGATCCAGGAGACCCGGACCGCGTCGGGCGTCCCGCTGTCCCTGCATGACATCTTCACCAACGAAATTGTGTACCTGGATCTTGCTTTCCCCACGGACGCCCTGACCGGTGAGCTCTCCCTCATGCTTCCTTTGTTTGGCAAAACGGTATGTGGAACCGGTCTCCCCGGTCAGGGCTATGACCAGGTTGCCCTGGAGCTCTTCCGCCTGACCGGGGGGTTCTCTGCTTCCCTGGATGCGGGGGGAATCGTCGGGCAGGCGGAGGGCATCGGCCAGTACGCGTTTTTCCGGTTCCGCTGTCTGCGCCAGAATCTGGCCGAAGCAGCGGACCTGGTGTCCCGGCTGCTCAAGGCAGCAGATTTCAGCGACCTTGCACGGCTTCGGGACATTCTGGTCGAGCTTCGCAACGACATGAAGTCAGCCCTTGTGCCCGGAGGTCACCAGTTCGCGATGCTCCGGGCGGGCAGCATGCTCTCAGCATCCGTGGCGCGGGAGGAAGAATGGCGCGGGATCACACAGCTGCTTTTCCTTGAAAAGCTGGTGGACGGAATGGATGAGGGGCTGCCCCGGATAGCGGAGAGGCTGGAGGAAATACGCCGGACCCTGCTTGTCAGGCCTCGTTTGATCGCCAACGCCACCGCGGGAAATGATTCCTTCGAACAGGCCGCACTGGCAGTAGATGCCATCGCGGCCGGTTGTGCGGCCCGGCTCCCTGCAGTACAGCCCGGCACCGCGTCTGCGCACCCGGTTGCGCGCGCACGACAGCTCGAAAACATCCACGCCGAATCTTTTCTTGCAAGTGCCTCGGTCGGTTACATTGCCCGCGCAGTTCCCGGCTTCTCCTACGACCATCCCCTGAGCGGTCCCGTGGCGGTCCTGGGACATCTCCTCTCCACGGGGTATCTCTGGGAAAAGGTGCGCATGGAGGGCGGCGCATACGGGGCCTTCTCTTATCCGCGCAACACGGACGGTCTTTTCCTGTTCGGTTCCTACAGGGACCCGCACATTACCCACACACTCCAGGCCTTCCGGGACGGCCTGCAGCTGATGGAGAAAGGCGAGCTTCCCGATACGGAGGTCGAGAAGGCGGTGATAGGTACGATCGGTCGTGAAGACCGGCCTATGGACCCGGGAGAGAAAGGTTTCGTCAGCCTGCAGCGCAGGCTTCACGGCGTCACTGACGCCGCGCGCCAGGCGCGCCGGGATGGACTCCTCTCGGCCGACAGGCGCGCAGTTGGCCGGGCGGCTGGCGGGCTTCAGGAAGGTTTCGAACGGGGCTTCACTGCCATCATCGCCAGCCGCCAGGCAGTAACGGATGCCGCGGCGGAAATGCCCGAGCTCGGCCGCAGGGTCGTCGACCTTCCCGAGTAGGATACAGCACCAGATGAATCTCGAAGCGTTCGTACTTGGCACCGGTGGTATGATGCCCCTGCCCGGCAGGGGGTTGACCTCCGTGCTTGTGCGAAGGGAAGGGGAGTTGTTTCTCTTCGATTGCGGGGAAGGCACGCAGATCGGCCTTCGCCGCCTGAACCTCCGGTGGAAAAAGATTACGAGCATCTTCATCTCCCACACCCATGCAGACCATGTGACCGGTCTTCCGGGTATCCTCATGCTTTCCTCGCAGGTGGACCGGGATGAGCCGCTCTATATTTACGGGCCGCCGAAAATCCGGGATTTTGTCGAAGCGATGCGCCGGACGCTCGACATGTACATCAACTACGAGATCGTGGTGAGGGAGATCGAGGGAAGCCTGGTCCTGGTCCAGGCGGAAGATTACGTGATCCGCTGTCACCCCCTGGTGCATACAAAACCGTGTCTCGCGTACAGCATTGAGGAGAAGATGAGACCGGGGATATTCTATCCGGACAAAGCCCAGGCCCTCGGCGTGCCGCGCGGGCCAATGTGGTCTCAGCTGCAGGGCGGGGAGAATGTGTGCCTCCCGGATGGGACGGTGGTAGAGCCTGCCCAGGTCATGGGAAGTGAACGCAAGGGACGGAAGTTCTGCTTTGCCACGGACACGGTCGTTGCCCCTGGTCTGGCGGAGTTCGCCCGGAATGCGGATCTTTTCATCTGCGAGGGAATGTTCGCGGAAGAGCTGGCTGAGAGCGCAGCGGAAAAGAAGCACCTGACGGCCACGCAGGCAGCGCGTCTTGCACGGGAGGGCGCCGTGAAGCAGCTCGGCCTCATTCACTACAGCCCGCGATACTCCGAACGCGAGCTGAAGAAACTACTGGGGGAAGCGCGCGAGATCTTCCCCGCGGCGTTTCTCACGAGGGACCTTCAGCACATCGAGCTGCCCTTCGAAGATTAATAGCCTCTGAGGGGTACTCCTCACTAATTGCGCCCGGCGGCCGAAGGCCGCGCCTGGAGATGTGTGCGGGACTGCGCATCAATTCGCGTGATTCTCTCAGCAAACCCTGCAAGCGCGTCGGATGTCTCCCGCTTTGACGCTGCCGCATCCCCCGCCACCACGGCAGCCGCAATCCGGCGGTTGGCAGGCAGCACCTCGGCGTTGTAGGCGATCTCTTCCGGCGTCATGCCCACGTCTCCGATGGACAGGGAGAACTCCGCGTCCATGAACAGCCGCATGAGCAGCTCTTCCAGTACCCTGAGCAGCCGATTTCCCGTCAGCTCGGCGAGGAGGATGTAGAACTCCCATCCCCTCTTCGAGCCGCCGTGGGTTAGAAAATCTTCTTCGTGGGCCTCGAGCAGAGAAATGATCTTCTTCGCCCCTTCCGGGGTCACATTTCGGGCGGCTGTTTCGGCAATGACCGGCTCGATGAGCCGCCGCGCCTGCATCAGGTCAGCCAGTGAAAGCTGCGTAAGGCTCAGGTAATTGGCCAGGAGGCTTATGCCCATTGTCGGTGCGATATCGAGAACCACGTTCCCACCGCCGGGTCCCCGTTTGCGCGTAATATGGCCGTATTTTTCCAGGGTCTGGAGAGCCTCCCCGAGGACTTCCCTGCTCACCTGGAATCGCTGAACCAGGTTGAACTCAGGCGGCAGTCGGTCTCCGGGCTTCAGCTTTCCGTCCAGGATCATTTTCCAGATCTCCTGGACGATCATGTCTGAGTCTCTCCGTTCCGCGCGTTCGATATTCATGTGGGCAGACAGTAGAATATGCGGCGTCGGATGTCTACAAAAATCCGGTGCCGGGCAATTGCTCGCTGCGGGCTGGCCCGGGCTCTGGACGAGAGGCTGATGGCTCTTTAGGCTGGCCGAATGAAGATCTCCATGATCGGGTCGGGGGCCATGGGTTCCCTGTTCGGTGGAAAGCTGTCCCTGGCGGGACACGAAGTCGTTCTCTACGATGTGTACCGTGAGCATGTGGACAAGGTAGTGCGGGACGGTCTTGCCATCGAAGATGCGGCGACCGGCGCGGTCATCATGTCGCATCCCCATGCGAGCGCTGACCCGGGGGCCGTCGAGGGATCGCACGTACTGGTATTCTTCGTGAAATCCACGGCCACCGAGCAGGCCGCGGCTCAATTTGCCGCCTTCGCCGGCAGGGAGACCATCGCGCTCACCCTGCAGAACGGGTTGGGCAACGAAGGAATCATTCGACGCTTTTTCGGCCCGGAGCGGACGGCGGCAGGGGTCACGTCCCAGGGCGCCACGTTCCTCGGTCCGGGCCGCATTCGTCATGCCGGCAAAGGGCCCACGCATATCGCCATGGCAGACGGGAAGAACGAAAAGCTCGCAGCCCTTGCGGAGGCTCTCGGCACCGCCGGGTTCGAGACACACGTGGAAAAAGACGTCGCAGCCCTCGTGTGGAGCAAGTTGGTGATCAACGTGGGCATCAATGCCCTCACGGCGATAAACGGTCAGCCCAACGGGAAGCTGCTCGAGTCCGAAGAGGCAAAGGCTGTCATGGCAGACCTCGTCGCAGAGGCGGTGGTCGTTGCAGAGGCAGGCGGAGTCCATATTGCATATGATGACCCGCTTGCCACGGTGTACGACGTGGCACGAAAGACAGGCGCGAACCGCTCCTCCATGCTGCAGGATTTCGACAAGGGGCGCGAAACGGAGATCGACTTCATGAACGGTGCAATCGTGCGGGAAGCGGCCGCAAAAGGTATCGTTGTCCCCGTGAATCTCACGATCACCCGGCTCATCAAGATGCTCGAAAAGGCGGGGAAAGCGTGATCAACGATCTGGAAAAGAAGCTGCTCGTGCATGTCGATCGCGAAGAGCTCGCGCGCCTGACCCGGGATCTCGTGCGCATCGATTCGGTCATCCGTCCTGAAACGGGCGGAACGGAACAGGCGCTTGTTTCCCATATCGCGGACTGGATCAGGCGGGAGCTCGCCCTGGAGCCGCTGATCGAGGAAGTGGAACCGGGCAGGCAGAATATCATCGTCACACTGGATTCGGGCGCCCCGGGGCCGTGCCTCATGCTCGAGGGTCATACAGACGTGGTGAGTGAGGGCAGCCGGGATAGATGGACGCATGACCCTTTTGGCGGTGAGATCGTGGACGGAAGGATCTACGGCCGCGGCGCCTGCGACATGAAAGCGGGAATCGCCGTCGCCCTGGCCACCGTCAAGGCATTCTGCAAGGCCGGCGTCCCCTGGGCAGGAAGGATCCGCCTGGGCCTCGTCTGCGATGAAGAGGGCATGATGCTGGGCATCAAGCATTTCATCCGCGCAGGGCACGCGGATGACGTCACTGCCTGCCTTGTACCGGAGCCCGAAGAGAACAACCTCTGCATCAGCATGAAGGGTGCCATTCGCGCGGTCCTGCGGGTGCAGGGCAGGATGGCGCATGGGGCAATGCCGCTTTCCGGAATCAATCCGAACACCCGTTTGGCGAAGATCATTCTCGCCTTCGAGCGATTCGAGACGGAGGAAAAGACCCGCTGCGGGAAGGACGAGTTCCTCGGGCTGCCCTCCGTGACGTTTACCGTGGTGCAGAGTCCTCCGGCGGGAAGCCCCGCGCAACTCAACGTCATGCCGGGCGAGTCGCGGGCGTTTATCGACATCCGCACCACTCTCGCCCAGGATCACGACATCGTCAGGGAGAGCCTCCGCGGGATCCTCCGTGACCTCGCCGCATCGGATCCCGATTTCAATGCAGAGATAGAGTATATCGAGGACCGCCCGGTGGTCGGCATCTCGAGGGAAGAGCCCATTGCGCGGGTGTCAGCCGAGGCTTTCAGGGAAATAACCGGCAGGGAGCCGGTCTGGAACGGCGTACCGGGCGCCACCGATGGCACATTTCTCAGCGCTCTCAGGCACATCCCGTGCCTGGTCAATGGCCCCGGGCCTCGCCACATTCCACACCAGGTCGACGAGTATGTGGACATCGCCGAGATCGAGGAGTGTGCTCGAGTATACGTACTTTCCGCCTTTCGGTACCTTTCCTTATCTGATATTTCAGAGAAGCGTTGACACGGTACTATTGATTTTCTAAACTTCCTTCATCAATATGGACGGCTGCCTGTTGCAAGTTACGGGTCTGAGCAAGTACTTCGGCGCCATCCAGGCGCTGAATGGCGTTGATATCGGAGTTGCAAAAGGCAGCATACACGGGATCATCGGCCCGAACGGTTCAGGGAAGACGACACTTTTCAATTGCGTTACAGGGCTGCTCAAGCCCACAACAGGCCGGGTTCTGCTGGACGGCGCGGATATCACCCACCAGAGTCCGTCCCGTATCGCCCACATGGGCATCAGGCGCACGTTCCAGGCGGGCAAGCTTGTTCCCGGGATGACGGTGATCGAGAACGTGATGGCCGGGGTCAATGATCGGATCGGAGCTGCCACGGTCGATGCGGCATTTCGGCTGCCCTTCGTCCCTTCCGGTCGCGAGTCCGAAATAAGGGAGAGCGCGGGGCGTATTCTCGGGCTTGTTGGCATGCAGGGAAGCGTGGACCGCTGGGCCAGCGACCTGGTGTGGACGGAGCGGCAGCTTGTGCAGATAGCGCGGGCGCTCGTTGCAGAGCCGAAGCTCCTGCTCCTGGACGAGCCGGGCTCGGGCATGGGCCACAGGGAGATCCAGAAGGTCGAGGACATCATCCGCAGCGTCCGGGATATGGGCATTACGGTCGTCGTAGTGAGTCACGACGTGAAGATGCTCATGAACCTTTCAGATCTTGTCACCGTGCTGAACTTCGGATTGAAAATTGCTGAGGGCATTCCGACTGAAATCCAGGCAGATCCCCGCGTATTGGAGGCCTATCTTGGCGCCGAGTGAGACGCCCCTCCTGTCGGTGGACAACGTGTCGGTCTCCTACGGACACATCAATGCACTGAAAGGTGCGAGTCTCAGTGTCTTTCCCGGGGAGATCGTCGTTCTGATCGGCGCAAACGGTGCAGGAAAGACAACCCTCCTGGAGACAGTGCTGGGAATCAACGCTCTCACGACCGGGAGCATCATCTTCAACGGGGCTTCCATAGGCGGGGTGAATGCGGACCGCAACGTGCGCGCGGGGCTGTGTCTCGTGCCGGAGGGACGAGGAGTTTTTTCCTCGATGAATGTCCAGGACAACCTTCTCCTTGGCGCGCATCACAACATGCGCAATGTGGCCAGGAATATCCGCCGGGTCTTCGACTGGTTTCCCATCCTCGAAAAGCGGCGCAGCCAGGTTGCGCGCACTTTGAGCGGCGGAGAACGCCAGATGCTGGCAATCGGCCGGGCACTGATGTCCGCGCCCAAGCTCATCATGGTGGACGAGCCGTCCATCGGCCTCGCACCCATCGTCGTCAACGACATCTTCACAATACTGACACGGCTCAACCACGAGGGGTACGCAATCCTGCTTTCGGAGCAGAACGCCTACAAGGCTTTGAAATGCGCGCATCGCGGGTACGTGCTGGAGACGGGGGCGGTCACGCTCTCCGGAACGGCCCAGGAGCTTCTGAATGACCCCGGGGTCAAAGAAGCATATCTGGGAGCATAGGAATGCAGGTCTTCATCGCCCAGGTAATCAACGGACTTTCGCTCGGCAGCATCTACGTGCTGCTCGTGACCGGATTCAACCTGCTGCTCCTGGTAGCAATGATCATCCATTTCTCCTACCCGCAAGTCGTCGTCTTTTCGATGTACATTGTCTGGGTCGTCCTGCGGGCCACCGGCAACAACCTGGTCCTCGGCATCCTGGCAGGAGTTGTCTCCTCCATTGTGATCAACCTCATTTCCGCGCCGTTGTTCCAGAAAGTGATGAAGAAACGGGGCGAGGTCGACATCAACAGCACGATGGTCCTCTCAATGGGGATCGGAATGATCATCACCGACGTACTGTCCCATAGTTTCAACCAGGGATTGCCCATCGCGTTCCAGGACGCCCTGTCAAGCGATGCCCCCATTCTGCGTATCGGGCTGATCAGCGTCCTCACCGGGCAGGTCTGGTCCCTCGTGGTCGGCATCGCAGCTGTCTCCGCCTTTTTCCTGCTTCTCTACAGGACCCGGCCGGGCAGGGCATTCCGCGCAATCGCTGAGGATCCGAACGGCGCGCGCCTCGTGGGTATCCCGCTCCTCCGCACGGGGCTGTACAGCTACGCCCTTTCGGGCGTGCTGGGCGGAATTATTGCGGTGCTCCTTGCCATGCTGCTGGGGTCGGCCTCACCGGGGCTGGGCGAGCAGGTGGCCCACAAGGTGCTCGCCGTCTCCATCATCGCAGGACTGGGAAACCTCGCGGGCGGCTTGGTGGTAGGACTCTTTCTGGGTATCCTGGAAGCAATCGTGCAGGGCTACATTTCCGGCACGTGGTCGGACGCCATCGCGTTCGTCATCATGCTCGTGGTGATTCTGGTGAAGCCGAAGGGGCTCTTCGGCACCAAGCTGTAAGGAGGATACGGTGCCGCTGCCTTTGTACTATTTCCTGGCCATCACGGCTGTCAATGTACTCATGGCGTGGGCGCTGTATCTCCCGTATCGCGTGGGCCACCTGCATTTCATCACGGTTGCCAACATGGCCATCTCAGGCTATTCAGCGGCCTGGCTCGTGATGTCGCTCCACGTGCCGTTCGGATGGGCGCTTCTGGCTGGTTTTGCCCTCGGCGGGATCGTGGGATACATCGTCTCACTCTTTATCGGGGATGCTCCGACATTTGCCGTGGTGATCGTGGGGTTCACTTTTATCTACATCACACGTACGGTCATCCAAAATTTGAACGCGGTGGGCGGGACCATGGGGATGTTCGGCCTGCCCAATATCGGAGGAGGTCCTGTCGCCCACAGATGGATCATTCTCGGCATCCTCTACGGCCTGCTGCTGCTTGTCGGCTTTCTCATCCACCGCTTCGACCATTCACAGCTGGGTCGGGCAGCCTCCGCGGTTTTCGTGGACAAGGACCTGGCTGCGTCCCTCGGCGTGGACATCCGCAAGCTCGGCATGCAGCTCCAGACGTTCAGCTGTACGATCGCGGGCGGGTGCGGGGTACTCTACGGCTTTATCTACAAGAGCTTCCACCTCGACTTCTTCACGTTCGCCCTCGTGGGCATCGCGATGACCATCATCTTCGTCGGCGGGTACGCGACAATGTGGGGGTCCCTTATTCTCGCGCCAATCCTGTATGGTGTGCCTCTTCTGTTCCCCCCTGCGATCCAGTCCTGGCGGATCGTGATCTACGGCGCCCTGCTGATCGTCGTGCTCGTTCTGAAACCGGAGGGTTTTCTCACGCGGCGGTTCGTTTATTCCATAGAATCCTTTCTTTCGGGAATCCGGAAGAAACGAAATACTCAATAAGGAGGAGATATGAAAAAAGCTCTCGGTGTGCTTCTCGCAGGGGCAATGTTTCTTGCCTTTGTCGGGTGCCAGCAGCCCGCGCCCAAGGAATGGACCGTTCCGTTCCTGAACTCCCTCACTGGCCAGATTGCCAGCATTGGTGAGTACCTCGAGTGGGGCGCTGAACGCGCCGCCAAGGAAATCAACGACGCGGGCGGCATCAAAGGCAAGCCGATCAAGGTGGTCGGAGTGGACACGGCATTGGACCCGCAAAAGGGCTCAGTTGAGATGGCACGGCTGGTCAAGGACACTCTGGTGGCGCTGGGACCTGTTCCTGAGCCTGTCATCATGGCAGCCATGCCTATCGCGGTTGAAAACGGCATGATGTCGATCACCGCGACGACGTCTCTGGAGTATGCAAACAAGTTCTTCCCCTGGACGGTGAGCTGGTTCCCTTCCACGGAAGAGCGGCTTGCTCCGCTGGTGGCTGCGTGGGCGAAACAGTTTCCGGAAATGAAGCAGATGGTGCAGTTCGTCGAGCCGTATGGACCGTGGCCCGGAATGGCGGACGCCCACGTGAAAGGACTGGAAGGTCTTGGCCTCAAGGTTCTGGACAAGGTCGAGGTTCCCACGAACGCCGTCACATTCGGACCTCTCGTCGTGAAGGCCCTCAATGAAAAGCCTGACGGCATGGTGTTCGTGTGCAACGCCACCGCGACAGCAAAGCTCATCAAGGAACTGAAGAGCCGGGGATGGAAGAAGATGGATCACCTGCTGGTATTCAGCAGCGGCGACGCTCCCGAGCTCTATGCCACCGGCGGCAAGGACATCAACGGGGTGGAAATCTACAACTATATCAACCCTAATCTCGACAATCCCCGCTGGAACGCGTTCAAAGACGCATATGCGGCCGCGCACGCCGGCAACCAGCCCCCGAGCCTCTCCACAAACTACTATGACGCGGTGTACATGATCAAAGAGGCTATCGAAAAGACCGGTGTCACCGGCAGCCCGAGCAAGCTCAAGGCGGAGCGCAAGCTGATAGCGGACTACCTCCAGAATGTGAAGGGATTCCACGGCATCATGTTCGACTGGGACATGAAGGACGGCGTTCCCACGAACAAGCCCACATTCATTTTCCAGATCCAGGACGGCAAGAAGGTTCTCGTGCAGGAAGTGAAGGGCTGAGGATTCCGAAAGCGGGTGCGATGACCCGCGGGATGAAGGGGCGCCTAGTGGCGCCCTTTTCTTTGCGCCTAGTGGCGCCCTTTTCTTTGCGCCTAGTGGCGCCCTTTTCTTTGCGCCTA
>CAYTGX010000065.1:10696-11783 GCA_964437385.1 uncultured Spirochaetaceae bacterium | reverse complement strand
GGCGCCCTTTTCTTTGCGCCTACCGGCGCCCTTTTTTCATGCGCGCGCGCATCTCCTGAAAGCCGGGCAGTCCATAGGCAGAGTCCGCGTGCATTACAGCGCTGACGATTGCACGGGCCATTGCTTCAGCGGCCAGGGAGCCGACAACGGTGACGTCTGCGTCCACGTTTCCCGTGGCAAGACAGAATATCGTGTCGCCGTCATGCATCGTATGGACGGGATTGATCGCGCGCGCGAAGCCGTCATGCGCCATCATCGCCACGCGGTTGGCCTGCGCCTTGGAGAGACGGGCGTTTGTGGCCACAACGCCGATGGTCGTATTTCCTTGGAACGGGTTGATTCCTTCCGGATTTGCGGCAAGCAGGGTCATGCTTCCCGCAAATCCGTCTCCGGCCTCGTTCAAGGCGCCAGCGATCGTCTCCCCAGTGCCGGGCTCGATCACATCTCCGAAGCAGTTCACGATGACGAGAGCCCCGACAATAAGCGCGCCCGCCTGGACGCTCGAGCTCCCCAGGCCCCCTTTCATTGAACGGGGCACACCTGCTGTTTTTCCTACCGAGGCCCCCGTTCCCGCGCCTGCATTTCCTTCCTTGAAGGCGAGACCCGCAGCCGCGCAGGCGCTGTAGCCCATCGCGGCATCAGGCCGTATCCCTGGATCTCCAAGCAGCAGGTCAAAAATAACCGCGCCTGGCACGATGGGAACCCTTGTGACCCCCACGTCTAGTCCCGCTTCCCTTTCCTCGAGGAACCGCATCACTCCTCCTGCACCCTCGAGGCCGAACGCGCTGCCTCCCCCCAGGTACACGGCATGGGCGAAAGGAACGAAATTTGCGGGGTGGCAACAGTCGATCTCCCGAGTACCGGGGGCGCCTCCGCGCACGTCGACGCCCGGTGTAGCCCCCTGCGGGCACAGGACCACCGTGCATCCCCGTGCCGCGTCCATGTTCTGTGCGTTGCCGACCGTGATGCCCGGCACATCGGTGATGCTGTTGCGCATAGTGGTGTCTCCCTGCCGAAGGCAACCCCTTGAGTTGCCGAAGGCAACCCCTTGAGTTGCCGAAGGCAACCCCTTGAGTTGCCGAAGGCA
>CAYTGX010000065.1:0-10596 GCA_964437385.1 uncultured Spirochaetaceae bacterium | reverse complement strand
TGCCGAAGGCAACCCCTTGAGTTGCCGAAGGCAACCCCTTGAGTTGCCGAAGGCAACCCTAGTGCGGCACCGCTGATTTGTCAATCCAACGGGCTCCTTCTATTGAATGCGGGTTTGTTTTCAGTTACCGTGATCGCATCAGTGCAATTGAAGGAGACACCATCGATGAGCGACACCAAGAAGCTGATGATCCCTGACCTGCTCGCCATGAAAAAGGACAAAAAAAAGATCTCCATGATCACTGCATATTCCTACCCGCAAGCGCAGTGCGTGGACGAAGCTGGAATCGACATCATTCTCGTAGGCGACAGCCTCGGGATGGTGGAGCTGGGATACAAGGATACTGTACCCGTGACCATGGACGAGATGCTCAACCACACGAAGGCAGTCATGCGGGGTGTGACGCGCGCGCATGTAGTGGGTGACATGCCGTTCATGTCCTACAACATTTCGAAGGAGCAGGCGATCAGGAACGCGGGAATCCTGTACAAGGACGGCGGAGCAGACTCGATCAAGCTCGAAGGCGGGCAGGAAATGGCGGCCTCGGTCAACGCCATTGTGAAAGCCGGAATACCGGTGTTCGGCCACATCGGCCTGACCCCGCAGACAGCGGGAATGCTTGGCGGATTCAAGGTGCAGGGCAAATCACTGGACCAGGCCAGGAAGGTGATGGAAGACGCCATCGCGCTCGAAGAGGCGGGCGTGTTCGCAATCGTGCTGGAGGCCATCCCCCGTCAGCTTGCCGCACTTATCACGGAGAGGCTCAAGATTCCGACAATCGGAATAGGCGGGGGAGCGGATTGCGACGGGCAGGTGCTCGTGCTGCATGACCTGGTGGGGCTTTTCAAACGGTTCACGCCGAAGTTCGTCAAGGTCTATGCGGACCTCTACTCGGTGCAGTTGGATGCGATAAAGAAGTACGTTGGAGAAGTGAAGGACGGGTCATTCCCTGCCGAAGAACACACATTTACGATGAAAGAGGAAGCAGTTGCGGAGCTTCGCAAGTCACTGGGAATGAAATAGGGCGGGAGCGGGCGCCGACGTACGGGATATTCCCCGAACGGGTACGGCCCTTCAGTTCGAACGCGCACTCCCGTACCTTGCACCGCACACGGCGCAGTCAGGCGGATTCGCGCGGAGTCTCACCGTCTGTCAGCTCCGCGCGCTGCTCAACGACTCCCGGTAGCGGGAGGGATCGGCGCGGAAGCCGATCACCTGGTTCCCCCCCTCGCGCGTTGCCTTGTCAGCCGACACGTTGGCCTCTTCCAGGAGAGTGCTGTCTTCGATGAGACGCCCTCCCCTCGAGCTTACCCCGATGGAGATGGTGCGTATTCTGCCTTCGATCGCAGTGCCTGCCACCCTGGCACGAAAATCGTCCAGGACGCGTACAGCGGCATCTACCTCGTTGTCCGGCAGAAGAAGGGTATAGGAATCGTCACTCGCTTCGAATATGAGGTCATGCAGAGGGAATATTTCCCGGAGAAGTCTTGCTATCGCTGCATAGACCATCGGCAGCCGGGAATCGACAAATGGCTCATCGATCTGGATCCGGGCGAGTGCAACATCCTGGTCCGCAAGGGCGGCCCGTTCCAGTTCTGCGCGCAGCCGCGGTTCAAAGTGTTCCGCCCAGACAAGGCCAGTGCGAGGTGAGGTGAGCTCCCGGGGAGCGGATAGTTCCTGCGAAGTCTCCGAACGTCGTGGCTCCGGCGGCAGGGGCTCCGGTACCGGTGGCTCCGGCCGAAGGGCCTGTGAACGCTGCGGCGGGCGGACTGGTTCAGCCTGTAAGAGTTCTTTCTGTGGCGGCTCGGCATACGGCGGCTCGGCATACGACGGCTGGGCACGCAGAGGCTCGGCATACGGCGGCTGGGCATACGGCGGCTCGGCATGCGGCGGCTGGGCACGCGGAGGCTCGGCATACGACGGCTGGGCACGCGGAGGCTCCGGCTCCGCATGCGCTGGCTCTATGTGCGCCGGCTGTGGCTGGACCGGCCGCATGGGCGCATAGCTTTGCTCGCGCAGGACGGCGGGGGCCGGTTGTTCGGGTGCGGGAGGCGCGGCAGTGTAGGCAGAGCCGGCGGAATTCCTTGGAGCGTCGGCGGTTCCTTCCTGAATGCTGGTCACGACCAGTATCACGACGCCGCAGACAAGCAGGAACGCGAGGAAAAGATACAGATCGTCCCGCACAATCGGGTAGAGATCTTCTCTTCCCATGATGACGAACATTGCGTCTAGGGTAACGGGCGCCTGCTCATCTGCCATCTCTTTGCTGAGCAGGAGCTCGTAGCCCTTGCTGACCTGGTAAATGGGTGTTCCCCGCCAGGCAGGCGTGACAGGGCTCGGCTCTTTCATGTATGTGCGATTGCGCGCCACGAGGTAGAGGATGCCGTCCTGGGCAGAATGCACGGAAAGAAGGAGGAGGCGCGGCTCCTCGTCGAACACTTCCCGCATGTCCTTCTTGAACTGGGGAGCGTCGAATCCTCCCGTGCTGTCCCGGATGGACCGCGCCTTGGCGGCAAGCCCGGACAGGCGTTCCTCCGCGGATACGGCATTCGTCTTTCGGGCATCCTCGATCCTGTATCCGGTGAGGCCGACGATGAAGATGAAAAACACCGCGCTTACCGTGAGAAAAAACCAGGAGAAACCCTTATTCATGCTCTTCCCCCGCCGCATTGTGGAGTATAATCAGGGGCGCGCCTGCCGAGGTTCTCCCGGCGGAGCGCGGAAAGAAAAGTGGTTCGGAGGTGCCCATGCGTGTGCGAAGAAGGTACCTGCCGCCGGGGTGGTATCCGGGCGCCGAGGACAAGGCCCGTGAAGCAATCGGGGCCATGGAGAGATCCGTCGATCCAGGGCCGGGACAGGGGATTGCCGGAATCGTTCCCCACGCGGGATGGGAGTTCTCGGGCGGACTTGCGTTCGAGGTTCTTTCGCGCATTTCGCGTTCCATGGATACCATCGTCATTATCGGCGGACACCTGGGCCCGGCTGACGGAATCTTGTGTGCATTCGAAGACTCTTATGACACACCGTTAGGGCTGCTCCCAGCGGACCTCGAGCTTCTTGCCGCCATCCGGGCAGCCGTACCAGTCAGTGAGGACCGGTCGGCGGACAATACCGTGGAGGTGCAGCTTCCCTTTGTGAAGTATCTCTTCCCGCGTGCGATGGTGCTCGGTATGCGCGCCTCCCCATCCCTTGACGCAGATCGATTGGGAAAGGCGCTCGCGGAGGCTGCTCGCGGGCTCGGGAGACGGGTGGGGGTGGCGGGATCGACCGATCTCACGCACTACGGTTCGAACTACGGGTTTGCGCCCGCGGGAAACGGCACCCGGGCCCTGCGCTGGGTGCGGGAGGTCAACGATCACCGAATCATCGAAAGCCTGCTGGCCATGGAGTTCAACTCCGCGTTGGAGCGCGCCCTGGTGGAGAGATCGGCATGTTCCGCCGGTGGCGCCCTGGCGGCGCTGAGCTTTGCTCGTGAGAACGGGATCAGGAAAGGGGAGCTGGTGGGCTATTCAACGAGCTTTGACGTTCATCCGTCTGACTCGTTCGTGGGCTACGCGGGCATCCTTTACTCTTGAAAAGATCGAGATCCCTCGATCATTCGCGATATGCGGGACACTACCCATTGTCGGGCGCCGTCCAGGGCCGCTGGGCCCGGCGCGATTTCAGGTGAATCCAGGATCACGCGGGCCGCGACAGGCAGAAGCGTTCCCCACAGCTCCTGCTCTGACCCGCGAAGGGCCCGAAATGAGCTCCCGGCGGGGTGGGTCAGCGCGGGCAGGGCCGCGAGTTCACCCGCATAATCCGCGAGGAATCGACGCCAGCTGCATGACGGCTGTGAGTGCCTCCAGGCGTCCTCCCCGGAAGCCGAGCTTCGGGGCGTGATATTCCGCACTGCCTGGTCAAGGGCCAGACCCGCTCCCGGCACGCTGGTCACTTCGGCAGGAATCTCTCTCATTAGATGGAGGAGGCGGTCCCGGTAGGCGAGCATCACGTCGGTCGTGTACCGGAAGCCGGTGTCCGTTCTTTCTTTCCGCGTGTCAGGGGTTCGATAAATGAAGGAAAAGAACCTGCTTTCCGAGGGCGCAACCCGGGTCTGGCTCGACTCGAAGAAATCGTAGAGATAGGTACCACGTGAATAGGGCTTTCCCTCGGGGTACGAGAAGTCGGCGCCGAAGATTGTGATCACGCGCGCGCCCAGGCTGTGCGCCAGTGACACTGCGGCGTGGGTCACGTTTCCACCGGAGGTATCCATTTTTGGAAACCTCTTCCAGCGGGCGTCCAGGTAGGCGGCAAACGGATGGCCGCTGGCCGCGAAAATCAACCGCGCGGATCTGTGCGCAAGGAAATGGGGAGAAGCAAGATCGAGAAAAAGGGTGGAATGCGGGGAAATACCCTGGAGAAAATGATGGTACCCGTAGTTCTGGCAGTCGATTGACAGCACTCCGTTCGGCTGGATGCCGGCGCGGCGCAAGGCGGGCAGGGATGTGTCCGCGGCCAGGAGGAAGCCCTGGTCCCCGTTTCCCGAGAGCATGGCAAGCTGATGCTCCAGCGAAGGTCCGGCAGCCACCACGCGGGCTCTCGTGAGGGGGGGGAGGTCCACGGAACTGGATGAGGCGGGCTCCATGTTGAGGAGCATGTTGGAAAACCATCTTTTTCCGAAGTGGGCCTGCACGCTGTAATCTGCGCGAATCTCGCTGACCACCGCGCGGAGCTCCGTCGTCGCGGCGGTGAAAAACGCGCTTTGCCTCTCGCACCATGGCCGAAGCGGGGCTGTCACCAAGCCGCCCATGAGGGCCGGCTGCCAGGCGGCAAGAAGGGCCGGACGCACTCCGCCCAGTCCATCGGACACGAAGACGCGCGGATCATTAAGGAGCCCGTCAAACGGCAGACGCTCCAGCAGGGTCCGAAGGATCGAGGCGTCTCTTTCTATGACAAGCACTGATGATACTCCGGAATCCTCCAGGGAAGCTGCGATGGTGAACCCGGCTCCCATGCCCAGTATGACGATGCATCCTGCACCGTGCAGGCTGGCAGCTATTTTCCGGGCCTCTCCGACCGGATCGTACAGGGAATGCAGAGGAGCATTACCTGTCGGCAGCTGTACGGCGGGAACGAGTGCGCCATTCCTCGCATTGACGAACGTGAGGGAAGGATCGGCTGTGCTCGCACGGATGGCGGAGGCCAGGGCGGGATTTCGGCGCGTCAGCGCCGCCAGGTTGGCTTCAAGAATCCGGGCTGAATCAGGCCGCGGCACCCGTCTTCTCCGAGATCACCCGCAGGAAATCGATGCACCTTTCGAGCATTTCCTTTGCCGCGGCCACGGCTCCAGTTGAGTCTCCCAGGCGCGATTTTCTTCTGGTCTCCAGCAGCCGCTGCGGCTCTATGTGATAGGCAAGAGGAAGAATGGACGGTGAGTGTCCGAGGAGGTCAAGTCCTTCGAAGGACGCGGCAGCCGTGTGCGCCTGCGCAAGCTCGTCGGTCCATCCTTTCAGAAGCCGGTCGATGATGCGGTGACGCTCGTCACGCCGGGGGAAGGCGCCGTGGCTCCGCAGACGGGGCCCCCGGGGCGATTCAGGGCTGCCCTCGAACAATTGCCGCAGGGAGGCAGCGTCCAGGGCGCGCATCCCGTCCAATTGAACACGGGAAGGAAGCAGACGATAGGTCCGCGGGGCGAAGTCGGGGCGGAGCTCATTGAACCAGCCGGCATAGGTCCGGAGAGAAGGGGAGGCGCGCACTCCCGCAGCCCCGCGGACCTGCTCGAAGCGCTGCGCCGCTGCTCTCCGGAAACTGAGGCTGTAGTGCGGGGAGAGCCGCGTGGATTGCAGGTGGAGCAGACGGTCGAATGCGTTCGGCCTCGCGTGAAGGGAAATGTCGCGCGCACACATGTCGAGACCGGCAACAATGACAGGCCCACCGGTGCTGGCCAGCGCGAGGTCGAGCGCGGTTGCTGCGACGGTTCCGTGCGGTGCGACGAGGGGTGCCTCTACGCCTGCCTGTTCCAGGAGCGCTTTCTCGAAAAAGACTGGCTGGGCGAGGAGAAACGGCGCTGCCGGGAGGTCCTGCCGGCCCGTCCGTGGAAGGTCCCACACGCCGCGCGCGGCAGAGAGGGGCATGGCGAACGGACACGATGGAGCCGCAGAGTGTACGTGGTACAGGGAATAGTACCCGGGATCAGTCATGACCAGCAGGTCGGGAGAGAGTCCCCTGTCACGGAGCAGAAGGGAACTGGAGGGGAGCGCCCACAACTCGACCCGCGAGCGGACTTCAGCGATCAATGAGGCTGCGTCTTCCAGGCTCGGCCCGGGCGCCGCAATCACGACAGGCCTGTCAGCAGGGCAAAGCTCCCCGACAAGAGTGGAATCCATGGCAAGGAAGTTGGAGATCGCGTTGCGCATCCATACGCGTCCTGCTGCCAGCGTGGTCGCGAAGCTGCCGTTCAGTTCCCGGACGAGCAGACGGACAGCTTCGTTGGCATTTCTCGACACTGCCGGAAAAATGCGCGCAGAAGGGGGCCATTCGATCAGGCGAAGTCCTTCCAGATCCAGCTCCCCGAGTGAGGCGGCCAGAAACGCGCTGAGCCCGCCTTTCATCCCCGGACACCAGGCGGGGCCAGATCTGGCCCATACATCGACGCCCGCTCCGCTGCGTACGGCCGCGCCGGGGCCCCGGGCGGTCCCCATCGTCATGATCTCATTCGAATAAAAGATCCGAATCAGGCGCACACCGGGATAGAGGCTTTCCACCGCTGCCGAGACATACCCGAGCCCCTCGCCAAGAACCACCACGGCGGAGGGAGCATACTGCCCGATGTTGGCCTCCACAAATCTTCTTGCTTCCCGGACAGGGTCATACGGGGAATGAAGCGCGATCCCGTCCACCCGGGCCGTCAGCGCTCCTGATTTTGCGGTGAATGTTTCGATCATCCCCGTCAGGAGGAGAGAAAACCGAGCAGCTCTTGGATATCTCCCCCATCTTCAGGCCAGTCGCGCGTCTTCAGGATTTTCGGTCCTGTCCTGTCTCCCGTGGTTCCGTTGCCTCCGAACAAGCCGTGCAGGAAGGAAGAGAGCTGGTGCAGGAAGAGGTCGAGATCCGACGCCTCAAAGCCTTCGAGGGCGACGGCAAAGAGTCCCTGTCGAATGGGAACGGCAAGCCCCAGCTCGGCCACAAATGAATCGAGGAAATAGTGGAAGTCCTCGTGCAGGCGGAACGGGTCGAGGTGTTCGTGCGCGGCGATGATTTTCCGCGAGTATTCTTCCAGCGAAAGGGCAAGAAACAGGATTCTCGTGCCCGCGGAACCGAAAGACGATATGTACCGGCCGATTTCTTCCTCCGGTGCCCCGACGGACCGCATTGGCTGTGAATCCGTCCTGCGCAGCTTCTTCTCGCGCGCTTTCTGGACACGTGGTGAGCCGGCTTCCGCGATTGCCCTGAGATATTGGAGAAGCTCCGCGTCTCCGTCGAACGGAGGTTTCAGCGCCGTGAGGAGGAGCACCCCGACAAGCTTTTCCGCTGTGATGAAGGGGGTGAGCAGGATTCGTGAGAGGGAGGAAAACTCGCGGGCGGAGAAATACTGCTCGTACACGGCGAGTGTCGAGGCATCATCCACGAGCACAGGGCTGCCGTTGGCCAGGGCTTTGAAGCTCTCATTCCCGCCGAGGGGAATGCGCATTCGGTGAAGGGTGGTTTGATCGTAGCCCAGACTTGCCCAGGGAGCATAAACGAGTCGAATGGGGTCGAACAGCAGGAACGCGGCCTTTTCGATTGACAATCGATCGGCCAGCGCACTGAAAAGCTGGGACGGAAGCTCCACGCCGTCAGGCAGGGCCTGGATGGCTGCGACAATTTCACGCGCAGCCTGCTCCGGATCCTGCTTCTCCCGCGCTTCGCGCGCGGCATAGGGAGCGCCGCGTTTTTGCGGGACAGCATTTTCCGTGCGGGATTCGTCAGCGGCGAGCTCCACGGCGAGCGGACCGCGCATCCTGCCGGCAGCCAGAGCAAGGCTTTTTCTGAGAAGCCCTGCGCGGGGGGCAGCGCCGGTTATCCGTGAAGCCCTCCCGGAAACGGAGGCGGCTATCCGGGAAACGCGGTCCGGAAGCGGTGCAGAAACAGGAGAGGAACTCTCTGTGCTTCCTTCAGCATCACGGGTGGCGGAGTTCGCTGCCTTCCGGAGAAGACCCATCTACTCACCTATGCCGAGGTCCTCGAAAAGCTTCTTGTACATGACAAAATAATCGGAGCTGGCGAACTCCTGGATTTTCTCATCAGGAAGCGCCTCGAGGAGTTTGTCCATATAGCCGAGCACAGTGCGAAGCTCGTCCTTGAGGTTGTCCGGGATTCCTGCCGCGCTGTCCGAGGAGGGCGCCGCGGCGGGCTCTTCATCCAGTACTTCCTCTGCTTCGAGGATCTGATCTCCGGTGTCCGTTCCTTCACTTTCACCGGAAGCCGAGGAGGATTGCGACAGGGCGTCCGGCTCACTTTCGAATTCGATCTCGATCTCCTTTTCAGATGAATCGGCCGCTTCCGCGTCCTCCGTCACGCTCTCCAGCTCCCCGATTTCCAGGTCATCCGCCGAGGCGACTGCGGCGTCATCCGCGAGGGTTTCCGCTTCGGAGGCCAGTGCTTCAAGGTCGACCTCCGCTGTACCAGAGTCTATCCCCTCGGAGGCCTCTTCATCCAGCAATTCTGCTTCCGAAATGGTCTCCAGATCATCAACCTCCTCGGGAACCGCCTCGATCACGGTAGGCTCTTCGCCGAGGTCGAGCGTTTCGAGGTCTATCGTCTCGTCGCTCCGCTCGCTCTCCGCCTCTGGTGCCGGGGAAGTTGCCGACAACGCGTCTTCCGCATCCGTCTCGATTTCGGCAATCCCTTCGATGTCCAGACCGGGCAGCTCTTCGACGTCTTCAGCCGGGGCCGGCTGAGCGGAGAGCGGCTCCGAGTCAATCTCCTCGAGAACGAGTTCCGAGGGAAGCTCTTCCAACGTCGCGGTCCCGGGATCATCGCCCACCTCTTCAGCAAGCTGCACGCTGTCGTCAGCTTCAAAGGTCTCCGAGGGGGATTCAAGGTCATCCACGGCCGGGACAAGCGCATCGTCCTCGAGGGAAGGAGTCTCGAAGCTCAGAACTTCCTCGGCCGGGGCAGCCTCCGCGGGCTCTTCCACAAGACCCAGCGCATCCAGGTCGGATTCGACACTCGGCGTTTCAGCCGCCTCTTCCGTGATATCAGCGGTGTTGAGGATATTGTCCAGCTCGTCTCCCGTGAGAGCGATGGTTTCGTCTTCATCTTCGTCGAAGAACCCGCTCTGTGCATCTGCCGCGCCGGCGGCCGGCGCTTCCACGGCGGGAGCGGCCGCGCCCTTGCGCAGCCCGGAAAGCTCGCCGCGGAGCTCGGTGAGGTCCTTTCTTATCGAACGCAGCTCATCCTCGATTTTTGCGAGGATCTCAGAGGACCCTGAAGACGCCTTCGGGGTAGAGGTGGCAACGGAGGCAAGCTCGCTTTCCAGGGCTTCCAGATCGTCGAAACGATCTTCTTCGGGGGCGTCTTCCGAGAGTGTGACCTCCACGTCGCCGGAGTCCTGGGGCCGCGACGTCCTCTGGACGCCCGCGGCTCGCGCACCCGGCGCTGGCTGGACTTCCTCCAGTTCTGGGAGCTCCTCGATCTCTGCTTCTTCGAATGCGAGACCGGCGCTCTCTCCGCCCACCGTCTCGATGTCAGGCAGCTCTTCCTCTTCGGCAAGGAGCGGCTCTTCCTCCGGAACGGCCGCTCCGATTGATTCTTCCTCGGGACCGAGCTCGCTTTCCAGCTCATTCAGCAATTTTTCTTCGTCGTCAGTCAGGGTATTTTCGTCGGGCGCCGATCTGCTGACCGACGCGCTTTTTGGCGCTTCCAGGTCGGAGAGCTCGAAAGGGGACTCGCTCTCCGGGATCCCGGTTACCTCGCGCGGCTTGACCTTCACCCAGACGCCGTATTGCTCGAGTTTCTTTTCACCCGCAGGGCTGCCCTGTGTTTCCCTTGCCATTCCTATCTCCTGAGGATGCGTTTTGCGCTATCCCGATTATCGGCAAAAGGCGCCCTCACTTTCGTGCAATCCGCATCACGGTAATGTAATCCGGGTGTTTTCGGGTTGTCAATGGCGGGATCGAGCGCGGCGGTTACCGCGTCAAACGCCGCGCCAACTCCTTTCCGCTCATTATTATGCCGCCGGCAGCCGTTATGAGAAAAGAAGGCTATGCGGCGTCTCTCCCTAATCCTCATTGTCATATTTCTATCGGCTTCCGTATTGATCTACTTCTTCGGGGATTCAGGCATGTTTGCCTTCAACGACCTGGAAGGCTATCGGCGGAGGCTGGCGGCGAACGTGGAGAGCCTCCAGCAGCACAACAGGAGCCTGACGGCCGAGCTTGCCGATCTCAAGGGGAACACCGAGCTGAATATCGTCCTTGCCCGGCGCCAGGGTTTGTACAGGCCGGGGGAGCAGGTGGTAAAGTTCCAGGGCCTGCCTACCGGTGTAGAGCACTACATCGTGGGGGACCTCCTGAAGCTCAGAAAGAGCAGCGACACCAGGAGCGCGGTGGTGAAAACCGCTGCCATCAGCTTTGC
>CAYTGX010000064.1:0-26405 GCA_964437385.1 uncultured Spirochaetaceae bacterium | reverse complement strand
GTAGGGATGGTCGCCGCGGTGTCCATGAACACCATCTGGAACAGGAAGAAGGCCAGTATTCCGCTGATGTCCCTGACCCCGCGCGTGAGCATGAACCCGTCACCGCCAAGGATGCCGGTCTGACCGAAGCGGATCAGCCACTTGTCCAGGTGCCCCGTCAAGTCACCCAGCGTACCTGGTGCAAAGGAGTTCGCCGCAAGCTTTCCTAATGCGGGAAATGTAAAGTTCACGCCGCCGAACTGGAAAGCAAAGCCCACCAGCCAGTATCCGAGGGCCCCGATGCAGAACACCATCATGTTCATCATCATCGTATGGGCAGCGTTCTTGGACCTGGTGAAACCTGTTTCCACGAGGGCGAATCCTGCCTGCATGAAAAAGACCAGGAAACCCGTGATGAGGGTCCACATGATGTTCGTGGATGTCGCCAGGTCGTCCGTCGTCGGCCCGGCCGTCTGGGCCGCGACAATGCCGTTCACGGTGAACATGAGGACCATCGCGATGACGGGCGTCACCAGCCACCGCAGCTTTCTCTTTCGCAACACATGACCTCCCTGCGTTTTCGTTCCGCCTCAGCGGTGAATGGCGGATACCAAGCAAGAATTGTGCCAGTCGTATGAACATGAGTTATGGGCGGCTTTTCTGGGTCTTTTCGCTGATTCGTCTAATACCAAGACTGGAAAAAGATACAATTATGTAGCCTGATCTACTGATAACTACATAAATGTGTGGATGCCTGATCCTATCCCACGACGTTGCGCATGACATGCCGCTTTCTGCCCGATGAGGCAAAATCGCGAAAACCTGCCCTCCGAAATGTCGAAAGGAAGCCCATGGAGCAGTGCGAGTTCTTCCCTGGCTCGACAGGGTATCCTTCAATGATTTTTGCGCCGCCAGATCTCGCGTATTCCACTGCCGCCATCAGGAGACGCGCCGGGATGCCCTTCCTTCGATAACGTGGATCGACCCAGAAGCACGTTACCGACCACGTCCGCGCTTCAATTGTCCTGCTGCCTTTGAGCCCATGGAACGTCTCGTGCGGCGCAATGGAGCACCAGCCGACAGGCAAATCATCGAGATAGGCGAGAATTCCCACGGGTATGTCCTTTTCCACGAGTGCGTCGAAAGCACGTGCGCGGGCTTTTTTCGTGCTGCGCGTGAACTCTGCGTTCCGCATTCTCCACCGCATGCAGGAGCAGTTCGCGAACGGCGGATGCTGGCTCCTGAAGAGGGTGAAGTCATTCATTGTTTCCGACGTCACCGGGCGGAATCGCAAGGCGAGATGAGTGTCAGGCCCGGTTTGTTCGTCGGACTCGAAGTGCATCGTATCATCTCCTCGCGCCTGCGCGTGCTCGACCGTGGCGGATGCGTCGTCGCCAGGGGCCGCCTGCCCCGGCAGCTCCCCCCATTGCAAGCAAGAACTGGACCAATTGCGCGGCGCAGATGCGATGGGTATATCAGCGAGCTGCAAGCAGGCTGTAACCGAGTACAAACAGGCAATCCTTTCAGGGGAAGCGGTCAATCAGGACAAAAGGATTGTTCATACATCAATGTAGGCAAATATCATGTTTCCTACATATATGTAGGAATAGCAGATCGCGCTGCTCCAGTTCTTCCGTTTTTCCCATGGGATCCTGGCATTTTCCCCTTGACCCCTGGTTGGCATACCAATTGCAATATGTACTGCTATCAGAATTGGCACGCTGGCCGGGCTCTGCCGCCGCGTCAGCGTTTTGGTGCAGGATCATATTCAGGGAGGAGACGATGCTGACAAGAATGCTCTGCTGTTACCTGGTGGTCGCCGAGCAGAGAGGCACGGCACCACCGTTTCCGCAGGTTCCCGCCTCATGACAGCGATTGCACTGGTGATCATTGCGGTCATCGTCATACTTCTGCCCCTGTTCGTGAAGAAAGTGGGAGACAACCTCGAGGTATTTCTCTTCGTCATGGGCGTAGCCGCAGTGACGGTGACCTTTCAATGGAGCTTCCCGCTTTTAGTGGAAGCTCTTCGGGGACCGATCAAGATCACGGCCGCCGTTCTCGGAGCAAGCCTGCTGTTTCACTTCTTTCAGGTGCCCTTTGAGCAGGGGATGTTGAGGCTTCGCACGCGGGCAGGTCCAAGGGCCCTTGTCTGTGTGCTCATTGCCCTGGTCGGCCTTCTTTCAAGTTTCATCACCGCGATTATCGCCTCCCTGATCATGGTCGAGGCGGTCAGCCGTCTGAAGCTTGATCAGAAGACCGAGACGCGCGTTGTGGTGCTTGCCTGTTTTTCCATCGGTCTCGGCGCCGCGCTGACGCCGTTTGGAGAGCCGCTCGCAGCCGTCGCAGTGACCAAGCTCGCGGGTGAGCCTTACCACGCGGATACATGGTTCCTGCTGAGAATCCTCTGGATGTACGTGATACCGGCTATTGCCTTGCTCAGCCTGGCCGGCATCATCGTGGTCGGGAAGCCCGGGACCCTCGAAAGCCCGGTGCCACGGGAGGAGCGTGAGACCTTCCGATCTGCAATCGTGCGGACCATCAAGGTCTATATCTTCGTGGTGGGCCTTATTTTTCTTGGAACCGGATTCACGCCCTTCATCGACCGCGTTGTCGGTTCTGTATCCTATCTTGCCTTGTTCTGGGTGAACATCACCTCCGCCGTGCTGGACAACGCCACGCTGACCGCCGCGGAAATCGTCGCCTCGATGCAGATGCGACAGATCGTGGCTGCTTTGCTTGGCCTGCTCATTGCCGGAGGAATGCTCGTGCCCGGCAACATTCCCAACATCATAGCGGCCGGAAAGCTCAAGATCGACAGCAGGGAGTGGGCAAAGGTCGGGCTGCCGATTGGCATGGCAATGATGATCATGTGCTTCGTCGTCCTTCTTCTGCAGCGACCTGGCTGAACGCTTCCGAAAGTCGCGAGCTCGGTCTCCCATCCGCTTGACACTTTTCCGTCCCCGCGCTACTTTCTCATTTGAACAACCGTTCAAGTGATGGGGATTTTATGGTTACAGGCACGGGAACGCGCGCCATCCATCCCGAGGCAGTGATCGCGGGCAGGGCAAGGATCCCCGGTCCTGACGAGCTGGAGGACATGGAGGTCTTTTTCAAGATCCTCGGAGACTCGACAAGGCTCCGGATACTGCACGCGCTTCTGGCAGGTGAGCTGTGCGTCGGGGACCTCAGCGAAGCCTTCGGCATGAGCCTCTCCGCGGTGAGCCACCAGCTTGCCGTGCTGAAAAGCGCGCGGCTGGTCAGCCATCGCCGGGAAGGCAAGGTCGTCTATTACTCCCTGAGCGATCACCATGTGAGCGCGGTCCTTCAATCCATACGGACCCACCTGGCGGAATGACATGAGCAAATCAAGCGTGCGCGCGGATCTCGTGGTGCTGGGAGTCGGCACCGCCCTGCTCGTTTTCGGAATCATTACCGGCGGCAGGATCCACGCCTCTGCGTGGCCCTGGCTGGAGTACGTGGTCTTCGGCGCGGCGTATCTGCTGGCCGGGTGGAACGTGCTGGCCGCCGCCGCGCGCGGGATTTTCAGGGGACGGGTATTCGACGAGAACTTCCTCATGACCGTGGCGACGGGCGGCGCCTTTGCAATCCGCCTGCCGTCCGAAGCTGTTGCGGTGATGATCTTCTTCAAGGTGGGAGAGATTCTGGAGCACCTGTCCGTGGACCGCAGCCGGAGATCCATCAGGAAGCTCCTTGGCCTGCGGCCGGATTCAGCGCGCGTGCGGAGGAACGGGGAGCTCTTCGACGTCCGGCCGGAGGAAGTTCAGGTGGACTCCGAGATCGTCGTGCGGCCCGGTGAACGTGTGCCGCTGGACGGCCGCGTCATCTCGGGCAGCAGCTTCATGGACACCTCCGCGCTGACGGGAGAACCGATGCCGCGAAGCGTGGGACCCGGCCAGGAGGTGCTGGCCGGTTTCATCTGCATGGACGGCCTGGTCGAAATGCGCGTCACCCGCAGCGCGGGGGAGTCCAGCGCGGCAAAGATCATCCAGCTCGTGGAAGGCGCCACGCGCGCCAAGGCAAAGACGGAGCGCTTCATCAGCAGGTTCGCCCGCGTCTACACGCCGCTCGTGGTTGCCGCGGCAGCGGGTGTTGCGTTCCTGCCGCCCCTGCTCATACCGGGAGCGGTTCTGCACGACTGGGTCTACCGCGCCCTGACGATGCTCGTCATCTCCTGCCCGTGCGCCCTTGTCATCAGCATCCCGCTCGGCTATTTCGGCGGGGTGGGGGGGGCGTCGCGTCACGGAATACTGGTGAAGGGAGCGGCCTACCTCGACGTCCTGGCGGGCGTGAAGACCATGGTCTTCGACAAAACAGGCACGCTCACAAAAGGGACTTTTCGCGTGACCTCGGTAAATCCCCGAAACGGCGTCTCCGGTACTGATCTTCTGCGCTACGCCGCCGCTGCCGAGGCGCACTCGAATCACCCGATCGCGGCCTCCATCCGGGAAGCCTACGGCCGGCCCCTGGATGGGTTTGCCGCGGCGGCGTCCCGGGAGCTGGGAGGCCAGGGGGTTTTCGCCACCGTGGAGGGGCACTCGATCATGGCCGGAAACGACCGGCTCCTCCATAACGAGAACATCCCGCACGACACCTGCTGCATTGACGGCACCGCCGTGCACGTGGCGGTGGACGGGGGGTATGCCGGCTACCTGGCCATCGACGATGCGGCGCGCCTTGGCGCCAGGGAGGCTGTCAGGGACCTGCGCGCGCTGGGCATCCAGCGGACCGTCCTCCTGACGGGGGACGGCGCCGAAGTGGCCCAGCGGGTTGCAGTCGAGCTGGGCATCGACGAGTACCACGGGGACCTGCTGCCGGCGGACAAGGTCGCATACCTTGAAACGATCATGCGGGCAGGAGGGAAGCGCGCGCGCACCGCTTTCATGGGGGACGGCATCAACGACGCGCCGGTCCTCGCGCGGGCGGACGTGGGGATTGCCCTCGGTCGATCCGGGGCTGACGCCGCGGTGGAAACAGCGGATGTCGTCCTCATGTCGGACAATCCGGCCAAGATCGTGGAGGCCATCCACAGGGCAAGGAAAACCCGCGCTATTGTCGCGCAGAACATCATCTTTGCCCTCGGGGTGAAGGGCGTGTTCCTGGCACTGGGCGCGTTCGGGGTTGCCACCATGTGGGAAGCAGTGATTGCAGATATGGGAGTTGCCCTGGTGGCCATCCTGAATGCGACCAGGGCCATGAAGTAAGCCTCAGGCCGCCCCGGGCGGCCCCGGGCGGCGCGCTCCTGCGACACGCTACGCTTTTTTCTGGTACCTGGCGTCGAAGAGGTCCTGGTCCCAGGCCGCGCGCCTGTTGGGGCACGTCTCACGGGGACAAAGTTGGCAGCTTTCGAATGTTGTCTCGGTCGGAAAGCGAATGCCGGAGACTGATTTTGCAGGCAGCATGAGGCAGCTCTCGGTCAGCTTCACTCCGATTGCGGCTTCAACGTCGCCAAGGAGGAAAAAAAGCGGATACTGTTGCGGAAGCGGCCAATCCGGCAGGGAACCGGGGTTCATGTGCGAGCTTTTCGCCAGCCCGAATGTCTGGTCGAGGTGCCTGCCCAGGTATTCATGGGCTGCATAAAGGGCGAGCTCTTTCACTTCATCCGCCTGGAAGCGAAGGAGGGGATCGGTCAGGCTGTCGCTCCACTCCTGGAGCTCACGGCCGCACGTGACCACGAAGGGAAAGACCCGGTGAACATTTTCAAAGTTCACGGTGAGCACCCGGCTCCTGAAAGCGACACCGTCGATAACGGTCTCATCGTCAGTGCGGCTTTCCACAAAGCAGGCGCGGTAGATCGCGCGCGGCCGGGCCACGCGGCCGGCATCCTCGACCAGGCCTTCAAGCCCGGCACGCAGGTCGGGGTTGTCCGAGGCTCCCATCCTTCGGGCGAGCTGCCCGGGGTCGACCTCGAACGGGATGTCGTCCAGGACGGTTGCTTTCACAGGTCCAGCCATGGCGGATCTACTCGATATCTTTTTCCCGGATCTCGACCCTGCGGATCTTTCCGCTGATTGTCTTGGGGAGCTCTGGAACGAACTCGATGATGCGTGGGTACTTGTACGGAGCTGTCGTTTTTTTGACGTGCTCCTGCAGCGTGGCGGCAAGCTCGGGGCATGCGGTGTACCCCTTTGCCAGCACCACTGTTGCCTTTACCACGGCTCCCCTGTCCGCATCCGGAACACCGGTCACGGCGCATTCAAGGACGGCAGGATGCTCGATGAGCGCGCTCTCCACCTCGAACGGGCCGATACGGTACCCCGAGCTCTTGATCACGTCATCGGTCCTTCCTACGAACCAGAAATAGCCGTCCTCGTCCTTCCAGGCAACGTCACCGGTGCGGTACACCCCGTCGTGCCATGCACGGGCCGTCAGGTCGGGATCCTTGTAGTAGCCGTGGAACATGCCTACCGGCGCGGTACTCCGCGTTTTTTCTCCCGGGATGCGCGAGCTCGTGCGCACCACGATCTGGCCCTTTTCACCGACCTCGCAGGACTTGTCTTCATCGTCCAGAAGATCGATGTCATACCCGGGGGAGGGCATGCCCATGGAGCCGGGCCGGGGCTCCATCCAGGGGAAGACCGCGATTGCCACGGTCATCTCGGTCTGGCCGTAGCCTTCCCTGAGCTTGAGACCGGTCAGCTCGAGGAACCGTGAATACACCTCGGGATTCAGCGGCTCACCGGCAACGGTGCAGTACTTCAGCGCGGAAAAGTCGAATTGACTGAGGTCTTCCTTGATGAAGAACCTGTACATGGTGGGGGGAGCACAGAACGTGGTGACACGGTGCTTGGCGATCACCCCCAGCAGCGCACTGGGCACGAATCGGTCATAGTCGTAGACAAAGACCGCCGAGCCGCACAGCCACTGGCCGTAGATCTTGCCCCATGCTGCCTTGGCCCAGCCGGTGTCCGCCACGGTGAGGTGGAGGCCGCCGTCCATGACGTTCTGCCAGTACTTGGCCGTCAGGATGTGGCCCAGCGGGTAGGCGAAATCATGCTGCACCATCTTGGGCATGCCGGTCGTGCCGGAGGTGAAGTAGAGGAGGCTGGTATCCGTGTTTTCCGTGGGCATCCGGTCCAGCCTTGCCGGCGCTTTTTCCATCTCCGCCACGAGGTCCCGCCATCCCGTCCGGTTCACCTCCAGCGCGATCCTGTGCTTCAGGGTGGGAGACTCGGGCAGGGCTGCGTCCACGTTGTCCAGCACTTTTGCATCGTTCACGCAGACGATTGCCTTCACCGCCGCGGCATTGTTGCGGTAGGCGATATCCTTCTTCGTCAGAAGGTGCGTTGCCGGAATGGCGACTGCCCCGATCCGATGGAGCCCAAGAAGGCAGAACCAGTATTCGTAGCGACGCTTGAGGATCAGCATGACAGGGTCCCCGCGGCCAATGCCCAGGGAAAGGAAGAATGTGGCCGCCCGCATGGAAAGCTCGGCCATCTGGCCGAAGGTAAAGACAGCCTCCTGGCCTTTCTCATCGCACCACACAAGAGCTCTCCTGCCGGGCTCTTTTTTGGCGATGACATCCACCACGTCCCATGCGAAGTTGAAACGCGCGGGGACGATTATGTGGCACTTGCTGACCATCTCCTCATAGGAGGAGAAATCCGTCTGTGAAAGAAACTGCTCGAACATGGGGCGGACCTCGCTTGCTATAAGATGACGGCCACGAATCTGGCCGGCGCCTGGCCGACCGCCTTCATCCCGTGGCTGTGCCGTGCGTCGAAATAGATCGAGTCTCCCGGGGAGAGCAGCACTTCATGGCCCTCCACGACGACCTTCAAAGCCCCTTCCAGCACGTAGTTGAACTCCTGGCCGGGGTGGGTATTCAAGGGGACCTGGTCCGAATCCGGCCGGGGCTCCACCGTGATAAAAAAAGGCTCCATTTTCTTGTCGATGAAATTGAACGCGAGGCTCTGGTATCCGTAGTCCTTCCGGCGATCCACCCGTACGCCCCGTCCTGCCCGTGTGACCGCGTACACCCGCAGACGCGGCTCCTCGCCGGTGAGCAGTGAAGAGAGCTCTACGTGGAACTTGCCGGCAACCTGGTAGAGGAAGCTCGCCGGGATGTCCGTTTTGCCGCTCTCGTAGCCGCAGTAGGTCTCCAGGGGGACGCCCAGGTCCCGGGCGCAGCTTTCCTGCGAGATCTGCGCGATGTCACGCAAGGTGCGGATCCTCTGGGCGATCAGCCTGATCTGCTCATTCATTGTTGGCCTCCGGAAGCGTGTGAAAGGGGACGCGCATCATTCTTGCGCGATCGGGCAGGGGAGTCAAGGGCGAAAAAAAACGGGCCCCGCGAGCGGTGACACTCGCAGGGCCCCTACAGAAGGAGGTTCTATGAAGATTCAAAAGATAAACAAGCGAGAGGCGCAAAGGTTACGAGGCTTGTGTCAGATGGCGCACCCGACTATACTGTCAGGGAGGATTTGTAATTGGCAGAAAGAATCGGAGACTTCCTGGTCAGAACCAAGGCCATGCAGCAGTCCCAGCTGGAGGCGGTCCTCCGCGTGCAGAAGGACGGCGACAAGCGGAGCTTTGGGGAGATCGCAGTCGCTCTCGGTTACGTCACTCAAGCTGCTCTGGATACGTATCGGGCTTCATAGCATAATCGACCGTGGCCCTGCGGGGCATGAAAGGCAGTCATCGCGTGATCCGCTCGCTATACTTCACTTCTGAACAGGACGGCACTCTCGGTCTGGCCGCGGCAATGGAGCACGCCGTGCTCGAGGTCATTGCGGTCCCGGACGACTATACAGATGCCATGGCGCAGCAGATCGCGGAAAGCGTGCACAGGGCGGGGATCCTGGAGACCCGGGCCCGTGCCGGTGCCCGCGGGGGACCCATCCGCATCACCTGGGCGGCCCTCGTTGAAAAGGGCATGGCTGCCGGCGTGCTCGAGCAAGAGGACGCCTGATTACGTGAAGACGACGCGGGGCGGGCGGCGGCGCGCCACCAGCAGCACGGCGTTCGATCAGCGTATGCTGGAGACCCAGAAGCTGGAAAGCCTCGGCGTTCTTGCCGGGGGCATTGCCCATGATTTCAACAACATCGTCATGACCATCCTGGGGAACGCGGACCTTGCCGAGCGGGGGCTTTCCCCGGATTCCCCCGCGCGTGAGAATCTGCACGAGATCACCCAGTCGGCAAAACGCGCTGCCAGCCTGTGCCAGCAGCTCCTCGCGTACTCGGGCAAGGGACGTTTCGAAAAGAAGAGCCTTGACCTCAACGCGGTCATCATGGAAATGGAACAGATGCTCAAGATGTCGGTTTCGAAAAAGTCGACAATCCGTTTCACCCTTGCCCCCGACCTCCCTCCGCTGGAAGCGGACCTTGCCCAGATCCAGCAGGTGGTGATGAACCTCGTGATCAACGCGTCAGAGGCAATCACCACGACGTGCGGCGTCATCACTCTCAGCACGGGCTCGATGTGCTGTGACCGCGCGTATCTTCGGGAGATGTGGAGCGGGGAGGAGCTGCCCGAAGGGCTCTATGACTTCATCGAGGTCGCGGACAACGGGTGCGGGATGGACGAGACGGTGCGCGCCCGCATCTTCGATCCGTTCTTCACCACGAAGGTGACGGGACGAGGCCTGGGGCTGGCGGCGGTGACGGGGCTGGTGCGCGGGCACAAGGGCGCAATCAAGGTCTACAGCGAGCCCGGGCGGGGTTCGACTTTCAAGCTCCTTTTTCCCGCCGCGGCGGCGCCGCAGTCTTCAGGCTCGCGCCCGGAAGCGGGCGGAAAATGGCGGGGCACCGGCACCGTCCTTCTTGTGGACGATGATGAGAGCGTGCGGAAGGTGGGGCGTCGGATGCTCGAGGCCCTGGGCTTCAGCGTGCTCCTTGCAAACGACGGACGGGAAGCCATCGAGGTTTTCCGCGCGCGGAAGGATGACATTTCCTGCGTCATCCTGGACCTGACCATGCCTGTCATGGACGGCGTGGACGCATTTCGGGAATTGCGCGGAATCGACCCCGAGGTTGTCGTGCTTCTGTCCAGCGGCTACAACGAGCAGGAAACAATGGAGCAGTTCGAGGGATCCGGCTTGGCCGGGTTCATACAAAAGCCCTATCACGTTCCCCTTCTGGAAGAAAAGCTGAGGAAGGTTCTGGCCGAATAGCGGCTCACGCAGGACGGGGCGCCTCCCGGAAGACTTCCGCTACGATCTTCAGTGCGCCTCGAATCGTCTGGGGCTCGCTCATCGTATAGTTCAGCCTCATCGCGGCCAGGCCCTGGCCGGCGTGCGGATAGAAATACTTTCCGGGCACATATGCGACACGGCGGCGGATGCATTCGCCGGCCAGTGCATCCGTGTCCAGACCCTCCGGCCCCTCGGCCCAGATGAACATCCCCCCGTCAGGCCGCGACCAGTGGAACTCAGGCGGGAAATATTCCTCCAGCGCGGCGAGCATTGCCTCCTGGCGCGGACGGTAGAAGGCCAGTATCTTCGGCAGATGCCGGTCCAGGTGCCCGCCGGTGATGTACTCCGCGGCCAGCGCCTGGCAGAAAGTGCTCGTGTGCAGATCCACGCCCTGCTTGGCGATCACGAGCCAGCGGGCAATAGGCTCCGGTGCAAGAACGAACCCGATGCGAAGCCCGGGGGCCAGCACCTTGGAGAGGGTGCTCGTGTAGACGACATGCTCGGGGGCCATGGACTTGAGGGAGGGAAGAGGCTGCCCTCGATAGCGCAGCTCGCTGTATGGATCGTCCTCTACCAGGAGTGCGTCATGCCGCTGGATGAGCGCGGCGATCCGGCGTCTTCGAGAGACGGGCAGGGACCGGCCGGTGGGATTCTGAAAGGTCGGGACAAGGTAGACGAACTTCACCCGGGTGTGCGTCAGCACGTCCTCCAGGGACTCGGGGATGAGACCGTCATCGTCGGTTTTCAGCGTCTGGTAGGACGGCTCATAGGGGCTGAATGCCTGGAGGGCGCCAAGGTAGGTGGGCGCTTCCACGGCAATGGCGTCTCCCGGGGCGATCAGGAGCTTGGCGATGGAGTCGAGGGTCCCCTGGGAGCCGCTTGTGATGAGCACCGAGTCAGCGTCAGCCTGGATGCCCCGGGCCGCGAGCAGGTCCACCAGCGCCGCCTGGAGCGGCGCAAATCCTTCCGTGCGGTCGTACTGCAGCGCGGTGGCGCCGAAACGGGAGAGGACCGTTTCCGTGAGCATTCCCATGAGCTCCAGGGGGAAGCTCTCCGGCGCGGGAATGCCGCCGGCAAGCGAAATCATGCCGGGCTGCGCCACGACTTTCAGGATCTCGCGGATTGCGCTCGCGCCCATGACGCGCGTCCGGGGCGCCAACAGGTTTTCGAATCTCATCGACCCACTTTGCCACCGATGTCGGCGCGTGTCTATCGCGGTCGTTCCTGGCGACATTCGCGGTCGCCTTCCGCTCCTGGCGGAGTTGGCGACATTTGTCATGCTTGGACAGAAATCGATCTTTGTGTACGCTCACCAGCTATGAAGCACCGCGACCCGTTCACCGTAGGTCTGATCCAGATGACGGCGGATGTCGACGCGCAAGTGAACCTGGAGAAGGCAGTCCAGCTCGTTCGGGAAACCGCGAGGGCGGGTGCCAAGGTGATCTGCCTGCCGGAGCTCTTTCGCACCCGGTACTTCTGCCAGCGGGAAGATGCGGAGCTCTTCAACCTTGCGGAGACCATACCCGGACCCTCTACGGACGCCATAGGCGCCGTTGCGAAGGAGTCCAGGATCACGATCATCGTGCCTGTTTTCGAGCGCCGCGCTGCCGGTCTCTATCACAACAGCGCCGCTGTCATCGGGCCGGGGGGCCGGATCGAGGGGGTCTATCGGAAGATGCACATCCCGGACGACCCGGCGTTCTACGAGAAGTTCTACTTCACGCCGGGGGACCTGGGATACCAGGCTTTCGATACGCCTGTCGGAAAGGTCGGCACGCTCATCTGCTGGGACCAGTGGTACCCCGAAGCGGCCCGTCTCACTTCGCTGCGCGGGGCCGACATCCTTTTCTACCCCACGGCAATCGGCTGGCATCCGCACGAGAAGGCGGCGCACGGCGGCGCGCAGCTCGATGCCTGGCAGACCATTCAGCGCGGCCACGCCATTGCCAACGGAGTCTACGTGGCGGCGGTCAATCGTGTGGGGCTCGAGAAGCCGTCCGACGCCGCGGGAATCGAGTTCTGGGGTGCCAGTTTCATCGCGGATCCCTTCGGAGTGGTGATCGCGCGGGCAAAGAGCGACAGGGACGAGATCGTCACCGCGGAGATCGACCCGTCACGCATCGAAGAGGTGCGGCGCAACTGGCCTTTCCTGCGGGATCGGCGGATCGATTCCTACCAGGGCATCGAAAAGCGCTTCATCGACAGAGAATGACCGGCAGAACCGTCATGCGGGGATCACCCGCCTCCAATGGCTTCCGGATGCCGGCAGAATGGGAGCCGCACGCCGCAACATGGATTGCATGGCCGCATAACCGCAGGGACTGGCCGGGAAAGATCGCCCCGGTGCACTGGGTGTACGGCGAGGTAGCGCGCAAAGTTACCCTCGGCGAAAAGCTCCGCATCCTTGTGAACAGTCCCGTCCACGAAAGGCAGGCGCAGCGCATCCTCACCCGCGTCGGCGTGGATCCCGAGAAGGTGGAGTTCTTTCGCATCCCCAGCAATCGCGGGTGGACCCGCGATACCGGGCCGATCCATCTGAGGCGTGAACAGCACGGACGCCCCGAGCTCGCGATTGCCGGGTTCGCGTTCAATGCCTGGGCCAAGTACCCGGATTGGGACCTGGACTGCCGGATTCCCGCCCGGGTTGCGGCCGCAACGGGGCGCGTCTTGCTGCCCGTGATGTTCAGGGAAAAGCCTGTCGTGCTGGAAGGGGGAAGCATCGACGTGAACGGGCGCGGGAGCCTCGTCACGACTGAAGAATGTCTGCTGGACAGGGATGTCCAGGTGCGCAATCCGGGCCTCAGACGGGAAGACCTGGGCGTGATCATGGCGGACAATCTCGGCGCCCCGAACGTGCTATGGCTCGGGAGAGGCATCACGGGTGATGACACCCACGGACACGTGGATGACCTCTGCAGATTCACGGGCCCTGCAACGCTCGTTCTCTGCCGCGAGTCCGACCAGAAGGATGCCAACTACCGCGCCCTGGAAGAGAACCGCGAACGGGCGGAGGGATTCCGGCTTGAAGACGGCGGCAGGGTCGCGCTCGCCTTCATCCCGATGCCGGCTCCGCTCCGCCTGCAGGGCCAGCGCCTGCCCGCCAGCTATGCAAACTTCTATGTCACCAACACCTCCGTGCTCGTGCCGACATTCAACGATCCGAATGACCGCATTGCGCTCGGCGTCCTCGCGGACCTGTTCCCGGGCCGCGAAGTGGTCGGCATCCATGCCGTGGACCTGGTCTGGGGCCTGGGAACCCTCCACTGCCTGACGCAGCAGGAGCCGACCGTGGAGCTTCCCCCGAGGGCTTGAGCCGGCAGCTCTTTTGTTTGACAGGGGAGAGGAAGATACATATAATACTATATAAGGAAGGCACTACCATGAGAATAGACGGGAATGCAGACAACGGTCAGTGGCAGTGGGCGGCACGCAACGCGGCGACATCCGCGAAGCCTGAGACCGCGGTGGATCGGGAGCCGGATGGAGACACGGATGACGTGCGGAGGACGGCCCTGCAGACTGTGCAGAAGGCGCAGATGGTCGCTCCCACCGACGAGGGCACCGGCACAAAGGTGAACCTGCTCGCATAGTTGACCATCGCGGATACCTCCCCGTAATCTTCCGGAATCAAGGATCGCACGCGGAGGGTCATCTTGAAAAATGCGTTTTTGCTTTTCCCGGCCGGGATCGCGCTGACATTGGCCTTGGCCGGTTGCGCCAGCGAGCGGCCGGTTGTTTCCGCTCCTCCGACTGTCCGCGTAAGTGAGCTTCAGTCCCTTTCCTTCACTCCTGACCTTGTAAAGCTCCAGGCAAAGATCCTGATCAACAATGGCATGACCGTTCCGTTGGACTTCGACCGCGTGGACTACGCGGTGGACCTTTTCGACCAGGAACTGTTCAAAGATTCATTCAACGGCATGAAGCGGACGAACGGCGGCGGCAACCAGACGGTGACGTTTCCCTTCCAGATTGCCATGGGCGACATTGCCAGCCAGGTCGCGGATGTCATTTCCGAAGAGAGCATGCGGGTGACGTTCCGCGGAGAAGTCTATCCGGCGGCCAGGACAGGATTCGATGCCATCCGGTTCACGGATACCATCGTCATCCCCGTCCCCAAGGTCCCCATCGTGGCCCTGGGGGGGATTCGAGGGGTGCCTCTCACCGATTCTTTCGAAGTGACCTTCAGCGTAAAAAACACCAATACTTTCGCCTTCTCCGTGGACACGGTACAGACGTTTCTGGAGCTCAATCAGAGCAGGTACAGTCTCCTCCATACCGAGCTGTCAACGGAGATGCAGCCTGGGGAAACGGGGACCGTGACTCTTCGCATGGAAAACACGAAAGGGAAAGCTCTCGGGATGGCTCTCAACCTGGCCCAGTCCGAGGACAGAAAATTCGCGGTGACCGGAACCATCCGATGCGGCACGCCGTACGGCTGGTTCATATTCCCGATACGGCTCGAGGGAAGCCTGAAGTAGGGCGCCACGGTACTCCGTGGATTTGGGCGCCACGGTACTCCGCGGATTTGGGCGCTACGGTACTCCGCGGACTACGGCCCTCTTTCGTGCCCTGCGCGCGGACCGCCCGGGTCCTGCGGACTGACAGCGGTGGGAGGAGACGGCAGGTCTCGCAGTCCGACGGTCGAACGTACAAAGTGAATGATCTCGGGCTTGAATGATTGGAATGCCACTCCCGCCAGGAGGATGACAATCACTGCGACCGTGATCTGGAGCCAGATGGCGGACAGGATCTTTCTCTTCAACTCGCTGAAACCCGATTGACGCCCCGCGCGCCTGCTGGCATCCCGCTCCTGTTTCTGCAGCTGCGCAGTCAGCGTGTGCCGTTTTGCGCGTAGAGGAAGCAGGTTGGCCTGATCCTTGTGCCGAACCGCTTCCAGCAGATTCTTTACTTCCCTCATGCGAGGATAGGGATCCGCATCCCTGGTTTCCCTTTTGTCCGGCCGGGTGTAAAAAAGCCGCAGCCTCTGCGTGACGATATTCCCGTTGACGTACGAAAGACCCAACGCCTCGACGGTGTCCAGCCACCCCAAGTACTCTTTGACCGCGGCGCTGGATCCAGGCGCGTGCGGGGTCTTCAGGTTCACATTCAGAACTGCGTCAACGCTCTTGACCCGCCTGATTATTGCCCCCATCTGGGTCTCGACCTGTTTCAATTCTTCTCTCAGCTCTGCTTCCGGTTTCATGCTCAGGGCCTGCCTAACCGAAATTATCGAGTTTGCGGAGCCTCCGCGCAAGGGTAAGTGAAAAAGGGCCCTTCGGGCCAAAACGGGGGCCCTTCCGGCGAAGAACGGGGGTCCTTCGGGCGAAGACCGGGGGCCCTTCGAGCCGAAAGCGGGGCCTGTGGTCCCAGCGGCTCAGCGCGCGGTTCCCCGGGGCCTTTTCTCGAGTGCCATCTGGATCGACACGTGCAATTCCTGCATGTCGAACGGCTTGTGGAGGATGAGGGGCGGCTCCCCCAGGGATTGTTCCAGGTCCTCGAACCGGCTCGTGTAGCCGGTCATCAGGAGTATACGCGCGTCCGGGCGGGCAGCCCTCACGTGCTCTGCCACTTTTCCGCCGCCCATTCCGGGCATGACGACGTCCGTGAGCAGAAGGTGAATGGGTCCCTTGTGGATGTCGCAGATCGTCACTGCTTCCGCGCCGTTCCTGGCCTCCAGCACGGCATATCCCCGGCTCTTCAGGTTGAGCAGGATGAGGTCACGCACGGCGTCCTCGTCTTCGACCAGGAGGATCGTCTCATTGCCCCGGTGCGGCCTGTCCGTGGATGAATCCCTCTGCTCACCGGGGTCGAGGGTCAGGGGCAGGTAGACTCGAAAAGTGGACCCGGTTCCCACCTGGCTGGCAACAGTGATGTACCCCTCGGCCTGCTGGATGATCCCGTAGACGATTGAGAGGCCGAGCCCTGTTCCTTTCCCCACCTCCTTGGTCGTGAAAAACGGCTCGAAAATCCGGGCCACGGTCTGCGCGTCCATCCCGGCGCCCGTGTCGGAAAACGAGACCATGGCGTAGTCACCGGGGACGATGTCGGACCGCTCAGGGAAGTCTCCCGACCGCACCTCCACCGTGGCTGACTCGATGGTCAGCTTCCCGCCCCCCGGCATTGCATCCCGCGCATTGGCAGCCAGGTTCATCACGACCTGCTGAAGCTGGCCGGGGTCCGCTTTCACCATGCATGGCTCATTGCTCTGCCGCACGATCAATCCGACGTCCTCTCCCAGGACCCGCCGCAGCAATTCTTCGGACTTTCGCAGAAGCGAGTTCAGATCCATCACCACGGGTTGGATGATCTGCTTGCGGCTGAACGCCAGAAGCTGGTGTGTAAGAGAGGCGGCTTTTTCCGCGGAGTCCCGCACGATCCCTATGGATTTCACAACCTCTTTCCGGTCTTCCGGTACTTCCTTGATCAGGTCGCAATAGCCAAGGATGACCATGAGGATATTGTTGAAGTCGTGGGCAATGCCTCCCGCCAGCCTCCCTACCGCCTCCATCTTCTTGGCCTGGATGAACTGCTCCTCCAGGTTCTTGCGCTCGATTTCAGCTCTCTTGCGCTCCGTGATTTCGCGGACCAGAACGATGAAGTGCGCATCCTTTGCATGGGAATCGCCGATGGCAGAAATCGAAAGCTCGAACCACCTCGTGCCGCTCTCGTTGTCCAGCGTGTACGCGGCCCCCTTGTCTTCACCGTTCAGGGAGGCCCTCTCCAGCGCTTCCATGCAGATGGCCGCCGCGTCCGCGGGCAGCATTTCCACGATAGTGCGGCCGATGAAAACGGACGGGGCGGCAAGGAGGTGCTCAGTGTGGGGTGTCGGCACCTCGTAAAACCGCCCTTCCCGGTCGACCTCGAAAAGCAGATCGGGGATGGCGTTCAGAACGGCGTGCTGGTGTGCATGGCTGTTCTTCAACGCCGCAATTGTGGAGCGGAGCTCTCGGAGCGCGTTGCTCAACCTGCCGACGACTATCGCGACGAACACAAAGATGGGGGGCGGTATGAATGTGGCCATGACCCAGTAGGGGCTGACAGAATTGTGCAGGATCAGGAAATGCACAGTCGAATAGACAAGCTCGCTGTAGAAGATGCCGATCACGGCCGCGCGGATACCGACGCTCTCCCCCAGGTTCCATGCAAGGAGAGTCAGGGGGATGACCATGAAGGCGCCGAACAGAACGCCTCCGGGAACAAGATAGGTGACTAGGGGGAACCCGATGATAAAAAGGACGCAGCTCAGCAGCGACACCAGGAGGTGCCTGCGCGGGTCGCGCGGATCAGCATCGAGCATGCGGGTATACTATCACGCGAAGTTCCTGCCATGGAAGGCCGGTCGCTGCTTGCGACATTTGCGGTCGCTCCTGGCGAGGTCGTATGATCGTTGACTCGATGCTCCTGACGGGATAGGACAGGGTATGCGTAAACCGATGCGAGTCCTGCTCGTCACGCTGGGCGCTCTCCTTCTTCTCGTTCTGGTCGCAGGGGCGGCTGTGCTCATCACCATCCACGCCTCCTTCCCCCGCACCCGGGGAACGCTGACCGTCAAGGGGCTGAACGAACCCGTGGAAGTGCTGCGGGACCGCGCGGGGGTGCCGCACATACGGGCTCGCACCATGCACGACCTCTACTTCGCGCAGGGATTTGTGACTGCCCAGGAACGGTTCTGGCAGATGGAGTTCTGGCGGAGGATCGGCTCCGGACGGCTGTCGGAGCTTTTCGGGAAGGCAACACTGGGCACGGACATCTACCTCAGGACCGTGGGCTTCCGCCGGATCGCAGACCTGGACTATGCGGCAATGAGCCAGGAAGCCCGTGATGTCTGCCAGGCCTACGCGGACGGGGTGAACGCGTACATCCTCAATCGCCCGGCGCGGAAGCTGAGCCTGGAGTTCGCCCTGCTGCAGCTGCAGGGGGTCAAGCTCCAGATCGAGCCGTGGGTGCCGCAGAACTCCCTCACATGGCTCAAGCTGATGTCCCAGGACCTTGGCGCCAATATGCGGCGGGAGTTGTACACGATCGATCTGATTCACGCGCTTGGGCTCCCCCTGACACGGGAGTTCTTTGGCACCTTTCGAGCGGGAGAAATGCCTTTTATCGTTCATGACAGTGAGCTCAGGCCGTCCCTGCTGAAGAAGGACACCTCCGGCGTCTCCAGGGACGCCTCCCGCTCTTCAACGGGCGCCTCCGGCGCGGCCGCGTCACCGGCTTACCCGTCGCCGACCGCCGATCAGCTTGCCGCGCTCAGCGGCGTAAGCACGCGTCTTGTCGGCGGGTTCGATCCCGGCTCATCACTGGCCATCGGCACCGGCGCGGGCATAGGATCCAACAACTGGGTGATCAGCGGGTCCCGCACCGTTTCGGGCAAGCCGCTCCTGGCCAACGACCCTCATCTCGGAATCCAGATGCCTTCCATCTGGGAGGAGGTGGACTTGTACTGCTCCGCCCAGGACGCCCAGATGGGAAAGCGGGCCGGAGGAACTTTCCACGTGCGGGGCTTCACTTTTGCCGGAACCCCGGGCGTCGTCGTGGGGCACAATGATCGGATTGCCTGGGGCGTCACGAATGTCAATCCCGATGTGCAGGACTTCTACATCGAACGGATCAATCCCGAGAATCCAAATCAGTACGAGGTGAACGGCCGCTGGGTGGATATGAAAATCCACCGGGAGGAGATCCGGGTCCTGCACCAGGATGAACCGGTAGTCGTGCTGGCGCGGGAAACCCGGCATGGTCCTCTCATCACGGACCAGCAGGCTTTTGCCGGCTATCGCGGATTTGCAATCAACCCCCACGGCGAGTTCCCGATGAACCTGGACATCAAGGCGCTGTCTCTCCGCTGGACCGCCCTGCAGGCGAACAACACCGTTCAGTCGGTGCTCCGCATCAACGATTCCAGGAATTTTGCGGATTTCCGCGAGAGTCTCAAGTCCTGGGACGTTCCCTCCCAGAACTTCGTCTATGCGGACGTCGACGGGAATATCGGGTACCAGACCCCGGGCCTGATCCCGATCCGCAGCAAGGGAGACGGCTCGGTCCCGTCTCCGGGCTGGACGGACGAATACGAGTGGAAGGGCTATATCCCGTTCGAGGATCTGCCCTGGTCGTTCAATCCGGCAAAAGGCTACGTGGTGACCGCCAACAACCCGGTTACGAGCGACTCTTACCGGTATTTCATCGGCCGGGACTTCGACGCGGGCTACCGGGCGCGGCGCATTGTGGAAATGGTGGAGGGAGCAGGGAAGAAGCTGTCTCTGTCGGACATGGAGGCGATGCAGGGAGACATCCTGAATACCTCCGCACGGGAAATCATGCCCTACCTGTCCGGCCTTGCGCTGAAGGACAAGTCCGCGCAGGCGCGGGATCTCCTGATGAAATGGGATTTCAGGATGCAGCCGGAGAGCACAGGGGCAGCTATCTACGCCTATTTCTGGCAGTCTCTTATGGAAGAGATCTTCAAGGACAAGCTCCCCGGCCCACTCTGGAACCCTGAGACCGGCCTGGAGAGCAGCTCCCGGCTCATGAATACGGTTTTTCTCATGCTGAAGAACCCGATGGATCCCCTTTGGGACAGGAGGTCCACCCCTGACGTCAGGGAGACACGGGACGAAATCCTCGGCCGCGCATTTGACGCCGCGGTCAGGATGGGAAGCAAGGCGCAGGGAAACGACATTCGCAATTGGCAATGGGGAAAAGCGCACACCGCCGTGTTCCGCAACCAGACGCTGGGGAAGTCCGGCATCGGTCTCATCGAGCGCCTCTTCAACCGCGGTCCCTTGCCGGTGGGGGGCGGCTTCCAGCAGGTCTTTTCGACCGACTGGAAGCCGAGCGCGCCATTCGACGTGTACGCGGTGTCCTCAATGCGGCAGATCATCGATCTGTCCAACCTGTCTGCATCCGTGGTGATCAACACGACCGGGGAGAGCGGGCACGCGGGCAACAGGCACTACGACGACATGATCGATGCGTGGAGCAAGGTACGCTACCACGCCACCTGGTGGGACCAGGCGGCGCTCGCGTCATCGAGACCCGAAAGACTGGTGCTCAGCCCCCGATAGCGGCGTTCGTGGCCACAAGCTGGGGGTACGACCTCTGCAGGTCCGCGATCTTCGGGAGATCCCAGTACACGATGTAGGGATAGTTGGGATTGTTGTCCAGGAATTTCTGGTGATAGTCCTCCGCCGGATAGAACGCCTTCAACGGCACGACTTGTGTCACGATGGGCTGCGAGAACAGTTTCGCCTTGTCCAGCGTGCGGATATAACCCTCCGCAACCTGCTTCTGCCCGTCATTGGCGTAGAAAATCACCGAGCGGTACTGGGTTCCGTGATCCGGACCCTGGTAGTTGAGCTGTGTGGGGTCATGCGCCACTGAGAAGAAGATCTTCAGCAGGATCCCGTAGCTGATCTGCGCGGGGTTGTAGTGGATCTGGATGGACTCGGCATGCCCCGTAGTTCCCGAGCCGACCATCTCGTAGTGTGCCGTATTCTTTTCTCCGCCTGAATATCCCGAGGTGACGTCCACCACGCCCTTCAGGCGCTCGAACACTCCCTCCATGCCCCAGAAGCATCCGCCGGCCATCACGGCCGTCTGCGTGCCCTTCATCATCGCCGCGGTGTCTGCCGGGGCGTTGGGAAACTCGGCCGCGGCGCCTGCCGCGACCGTGAAAAGCATCGCCGCCGCAGAGGCCAGCGACACCATATATATCCGCAATCGCTTCATCCTGATACCTCCATGAGATTCGATGTACAAGTTACATGGCAATAGTCACGGAACAATCACGGAGCCGTACATACCGTGTCACGGGCAGCGCGCAGGAGAGATCACCCTTCAACCATGCACGCACGTGATCCGCCGGGGATCCCATGACACTAATATACGGAATCCCGGGCCGGGTGAGATTTTGCGCAGTTGTCTTGCGCGAGCGTGCGCAGCTCTTCAGAGGCGGACGCTTTCGTAGACCCGTGACCGGCCGAGCGGGGAGAAAACGATCTGCCAGAGCTGGATATGCCGAGCGCGGAAGGATCCCGCGCTGCTCAGCAGGTAGAACTTCCACATCCTGAAGAAACGCTCCCCGTAGCGTCCCTTGATCGTGTCCCATCCGGCGGTGAAGTTCCTGTGCCAGGCAAGAAGGGTGGGATCGTAGTAGTGCCCGAAGCTGTGCCAGTCCTCCGTGATAAAAAGTCCCTCAGCCGCGGCGGTGAGCTGGCGGGCCGATGGGAGAAGACTGTCCGGGAAGATGTACTTGTCGGACCACGGATCGGGCACCCGGCCGGACAGGTTCCCGCCGATCGTGTGGAGCAGGAAGAGACCGTCCGACCCCAGGCATTTCGCCACGATCTCCATGTAACGCCGATAGTTCTTGTAGCCCACGTGCTCGATCATGCCGATGGAAACGACCCGGTCGAAGCGTTCATTCACATCCCGGTAGTCCTGCAGCCGGATCTGTACCGGCAGGCCCGTGCAGCGCTCCCGCGCCAGCTCGGCCTGCTCCCGTGACACGGTGATGCCGACGACCTCTGCTCCATGCCGCTCCGCGGCGTGCCGGGCAAAGCCTCCCCAGCCGCAGCCTATATCGAGCACACGCATTCCTCTTTCCAGCCCGATTTTCCGACAGACCAGCTCGAGCTTGTCTTCCTGGGCGGCATCGAGGTTGTCTGCGCGCTTCCAGTAGCCGCAGCTGTAGTTCATCCCCTTGTCCAGCATGAGGGAGTACAGATCGTTGCCCAGGTCATAGTGCCTCCGGCCGATGTTGAACGCCCTGCTTTTCCTTTGCAGGTTCAGAAGAACTGCTTTGAGCCCGAGCAGGAGGATGGAGGGCGACGACCGCACGTGTGTCTGCAGGTTATGGGAGAGGATCCGCGCCATCATCTCGTCCAGTACTTCGCTGTCCCACCACCCGTCCATGTAGGACTCGCCGAGGGCAAGGGAGCCGCCTGCAAGCACCCGTCCGTAGAAGCCTTCATTGTGCACGCGGATATCCCAGGGCCGGTCTCCGTCTATCCTGACGTCCGCAGTTTCCATGAGCCCAGCCGCGATCCGTTTTGCCGCATCCATTGGTACCCCCCGAGCTTCTGGTGTATGTTGTTTGTAGCAGGGGGAAGGGGGAATGGGAAGACGGTCGTCCAAGGACAACCGTGGTGGGCCGGAAGAACGCTACCGGCTGCTTTTCAGCAGCATCAATGATGCCATCCTCGTCCATGAGTACCACGCTGACGGTTCGCCCGAGATATTCATCGAGGTAAACGACGTGGCATGCGAGCGCCTCGGGTATACCCGTGACGAGCTCCTCCGCATGAGCACCAACGACATCGACGCCCCGGAGGGGCTTGCCGCCATCCCGGCGGCCATGAAAAAGCTCACCGCGGAAGGCCGCGCGGTCTGGGAAGGGATGCACGTCACAAAGGACGGCCGCAAGATCCCCGTGGAGATCAGCAACCGTCTCTTCGAGCTGGACGGCAAGCCCATGATTTTCGCCACAATTCGAGACATCACGGAAAGGAAACACGCGGAGGAACGAATCCTGAATCTCGCGCGGTTTCCGGACGAGAACCCGAACCCCGTCATGCGTGTTGCAGTCGATGGGTCTCTTCTCTACCACAACTCTTCCAGCCGCAGCCTGCTTCCCTCCTGGGTACGCGAGCCGGACGGCAGAATACCCGCGGCGCACCTGCCCGCGCTCCTGCAGGCCTGGGAGGCCGGAGAGAAGAGGGAGATCGAGGTGCGTGAAGGCAGGAAGACATTCACCCTCACCATCGCGCCCGTACGCGCCGGCAGCTACATCAACCTGTATGGAAAGGACGTCACTGAAGAGAAGTCTCTTGCCGAAAAGTTCATGCAGGCTCAGAAGATGGAGGCCATCGGACGCCTGGCAGGCGGCATTGCGCACGATTTCAACAACCTCCTCACCGTCATCAGCGGTTACTGTGACCTGGTGCGCGGGGATCTGCCCAGGGGCAGCCTCGTGGAGTCGCAGGTCGGTGAGATTGCCCTGGCGGCGGAAAAGGCGGCTGCCCTCACCACGCAGCTCCTGGCATTCAGCCGGAAGCAGGTGCTCATTCCCCAGGTAGTGGACGCCAATGAGCTCGTGAGAGGCCTGGAAACAATTGTGGGAAGGGTAGTAGGAGAAGACATCGAGCTCAGGACGTTCCTTCATCCGGGGACGGGCAACTTCCGGGCGGACCCGGGACAGATCGAGCAGGCGTTGATGAATCTCGTGGTCAACGCGCGGGATGCAATGCCGGCAGGGGGGAAGCTGACAATAGAGACCTCCGTGCGGGTCTTTGACGAGGCGTACGCCCGCGAGCACGCGGACGTGAAGCCGGATGAATACGTGCGGATCGCGGTGAGCGACACGGGCGTGGGCATGGATCGGGAAGTGCTGTCCCACATCTTCGAGCCGTTTTTCACCACGAAAGAGCTGGGCAAGGGCACGGGACTCGGACTGTCCACCGTGTACGGCATCGTCAGGCAGAGCGAGGGCCACATTACCTGCTACAGCGAGCCGGGCAAGGGCACGACGTTCACGATTTATTTCCCGCGCACAACGGAGGCCCGCGGCGCGGTTTCGGCCACTTTGCCGGGAATCACTCCGCGGCGCGGCACGGAGACGATCCTCCTCGTGGAGGATGAAGAGGCCGTGCGCGCCTTCGCGCGGACCGTGCTGGAAAGGAATGGCTACAGGGTCCTCGACGCCGCGGGAGGCATGGAGGCGCTGGCCCGCGTGGCAACACGGGAGAACGAGGTGAACCTGCTGGTGACCGACGTGGTCATGCCCCATATGAGCGGACGGGAGCTCGCGCGCAGTCTCTCCCGCATCTCTCCGAGCGTGAAAGTGCTCTACGTGTCCGGCTACACGGGGAACGCAATCCTGGACGGCGCGATCCTGGACAAGGGCGCCGACTTTCTGCAGAAACCATTCAGCTCCCGGGAGCTCCTTGCAAAGGTCCGCGAGCTGCTGGACGCGCGCGCATGATCAAGGAGCGCGGAACACGGTGAACGAGCTGGAAGGCCGCATCCACCGCCTGGTCCGGCTGGCAGGCTCCGATGAAGGATTCTTCGTTCTGGCGCTCCACTCCTTCATCGAAGCCCATGTGTGCGGCGATGTGCCCCGGCTTGCCGGCATCGATCACTTCCCCGACCTGATGTGGGAATACGGCGAGCACCTCAAGTCCCGGGGATGCCCCACGGAAGACCTGAAGACCGTCACCCGCATCATCAAGGAGCACGCTCTTACCAACCAGGTCAGGCACTCATTCCTCCGACTGGACAAGGAGGAGGCGCGGGCCGCCACGCACAATTTCCTGGGCTTCTGCGCGCTGTGCCGGATCGAGGCCCCGGGCCTTTCCGACCTGAGGCGCACCCTCGAATCATGGGAAGAGAAGAAGTCGCCCCTGGAACAGAGCGCGGAGCTCCGGCGCGTCCAGTACGAGCTCTTCCTGGCCCAGAGGGACAACAAGAAACTGCTGGCCCAGACGGAGCAGTGGGCAAAGGACAAGTGGCGGCTGGCCGAGCTGGACGGAGAGACCATGCGTCTTGCCACGGAGCTCGAAAGAGAGAAAGAACGAGCGGATGCCAAGGCGGGCAGGGTAGATGAATTGCGCAGAGAGTTGAACGAGCTCACGCTGCAGAAGAGGCGCCTTTCCGAACAGCTCGAGGCCTTCCGGGATCTCGACCTGTACGTGCAGCACGTCCGCCGCTTCTCCCTCTACACGCGCACGCGGATGGACTATGAGCGAAGCGTGATGAAGCTCACCCCGGAACAGCGGCAGGCGGTGGATGCCGTGCGGCCGGGCCATGACTTTCTCATCCGCGGCGGCGCGGGCACTGGAAAGACCATCGTGCTCCTTCATGCCCTGGAGAACCTGCGCCGCGAACGGGAAGCCGAGTTGGACCTCAAGACCGGTCCCCGCATTCTTTTTCTTACCTACACCAACACGCTGGTGAAGTACGACCGCTACGTGGCGGAGATCCTGAAAACAAAGGACGCGGACAGCCAGATATTCACCGCGGACAGTTTTTTCCAGGCCCGGCTTCGGATGCTGGGCCAGGGCCAGAGGGTGGACTACGCTCTCATCTCCAAGCTGGCGGAGAAGCTCAATACAACCGGGTTCTTCTCCGCGCAGGAGCTTGCCGTGGAGATCGAAGACTTCATATTCGGCAATCTCATCACCCGCGAGGAATACGTGGATCAGATGATCCCGCGCAAAGGCATGCGCCAGCCTCTCTCCGCGGGCCAGCGGGAAACCGTCTGGTCCATCCAGGAACGGATCAAAGCGGAGATGGAGGACAGCGGCCTCCTCAGCAAGAACTACTCGCGCATGAAGCTGATCGAGCACCTCCAGGCCCACCCGGATGATGCGCGGCTCAGGGACCTCGATTTCTGTTTCGTGGATGAATCCCAGGATCTCAGCGCCGCGGACCTCAGGGCCCTGAAGCTCATGACGCAGCGCGGTCTCATCATGGCCGGGGACACGGGACAGAGCATCTACGGCCTCAGCTCCCCCTACAAGCGCGCCGGGGTGGACATCACCGGCAGGTCACGGGTCCTGCATACGAGCTTCCGCAACACCGTGGCCATCCAGGAGATTACCGAGGCATATCGCACGCTCTCCCGGCTGGATGACGACGAGGGAGGCGCGAGCGTCGCATTCCGTGAGGGTCCGATCCCCGAGCTCTACACGGCGGCAACCCGTGACAAGCTCGCGCGGCTCCTTCTTCGCAAGGCCGCGCTCTTCATCGACACCCTCGGCTATGACCCGGAGAATCTCACCGTGCTCGCGCCCGCCCGCACGGACCTGGTCACCATCGGGGACATGCTCGGACACGCGGGCTACCAGTTCGCCAATATCCGTGACGAAGAGTTCTCCTTCAAGCAGGAGAAGACCATCCGCCTCTCGACCCTTCATTCCAGCAAGGGCCTGGATTTCGCGGTCGTGCTGCTCTTTCTCCCGACCCTGCCCCCGCGCGGGGACTATGACGACAAGACAGGCGACACCCTCGTGCGGAACCTGATCTACGTGGCCATGACCCGGGCCATGGACAACCTTAATGTCTTCACCCTGGAGGGCGCGCACGACGGGCAGCAGGAAGAGCCGCTTCAGGACCTCGTGAGAGTCTTCCGGGACTACCAGGGGAGGGGGGAGGAGAGAGCACCTGCGGAGGAATAGGGCCTGCAGGGCAATGGCAAGCAAAGGACTATCGGACCCGCACGCGGGCTCCCGGCGCGCCTTCCGCTCCCTTCTGCTCCCTTCCGCTCCTGGCGGAGTT
>CAYTGX010000063.1:0-27416 GCA_964437385.1 uncultured Spirochaetaceae bacterium | reverse complement strand
CTACTTCTTCAAGATCGACTTCCGCTTCTGGGTGCTGGCGCTCAAGCCCATGAGCTCACTGCAGCTTGGTATCTTTCTTCGCTACCTGCTGCCCTTTGCCGCGTTCTTCCTGATCTCCTCCCTCACGCTGCACGCGCAGTACAGGCTTCCAAAGGCGAACGCGTGGGCGCGCTACTTCGCCAACATGGGAATCATGGCGGGAGGGTTCCTGGTTTTCCTTCTCCTGGAATACGTTGTTCTCTTTGCACGCGGCTCGCTTCTGAACGCCAGCCAGCCGCTCAACACGATCGTCGCCATCCAGTTTCTGCCGCTCATGACCGTGGCCTCGATCTTCTCGACATGGTTCTACGAAAAAACAGGCCGCGTCTACGCAGGGGCTTTCGTCAACGCGCTCTTCATCACCTGGTACATCGTGGCCGGCCAGGCCATTCAGTTTCCTTTGAAGTAGCACGTAATGCGCGCGGGGGAGCAGCGGCACGCCCCTCGCAGCCCTGGCGCGCCGCCGCCCGTGCTAGGCTGCGCGCTCTTCGATCATTCTCAGGAAGTACCGGTGCATCCGCAGGTCGTCGGTCAGCTCGGGGTGGAACGCGGAGACGAGCAGCCGACCCTGCCGGGCAGCCACTGCCCGGCCATCTCCCAGCCTGGCAAGGACCGTGACGCCCTGGGCGGCATTCTCGATGAGGGGCGCGCGGATAAAGACCCCGCGGAACGGGGCCTCCCCGAGTGATGGCACGCTGAGGGCCTCTTCGAAGCTGTCGAGCTGACGCCCGAAGCCGTTTCTCTTCACCGTGATGTCCATCACGCCAAGCAGAGGCTGGTCAAGTCCGCCGATGTCGCGGGCAAGCAGGATCATCCCGGCACAGGTCCCGTACACCGGCATGCCGCGGGTTAACTCCTGGCGCAAAGGATCCAGGAGACCTGACAGGACCAGGAGCTTGCCGATCGTCGTGCTCTCTCCTCCCGGAATGATCAGCCCTGCAAGGCCCTCCAGGTGAGCAGGCAGCCGCACGAGGACCGGCTCTGCTCCCGCAGCACGCAGGGCTTCGGCGTGCTCGGCGAACGAGCCCTGGAGCGCAAGCACACCGACCCGCATGGACGTTACCAGCCGCGGGTTGCCAGACGCTGGCCGTCGGCCATCCCCGTGACCTCCAGCCCGCGCATGGGCATGCCGATCCCTTTGGACACCCGCGCCACCAGGGCCGGGTCCTGGTAGTGGGTGGTTGCCTCCACGATGGCGCGGGCCATCTTTTCGGGATCCGCCGATTTGAAGATCCCCGACCCGACGAACACCCCATCCGCGCCGAGCTGCATCATGAGTGAGGCGTCCGCCGGCGTGGCAATCCCTCCCGCGGCGAAGTTGACCACCGGAAGTCTCCCGGTGTCGGCCACCTCCACCACCAGCTCATACGGAGCTCCGAGGTTCTTTGCCTCCGCCATCAGCTCGGTCCTGTCGATGGAGCGCAGCCTGCGCACCGCGTCCATGACTGCCCTCATGTGGCGCACCGCTTCCACGATATTGCCGGTCCCGGCCTCGCCCTTTGTGCGGATCATTGCGGCCCCCTCCCCTATCCTGCGCAGGGCTTCCCCCAGGTCACGGGCGCCGCAGACAAAAGGGATGCGGAACGCGTGCTTGTCGATGTGGTGCGCCTCGTCCGCCGGGGTGAGAACTTCGCTCTCATCGACGTAGTCCACTCCCAGCGCCTCGAGGATCTGGGCCTCGACGAAATGCCCGATTCGCGCCTTGGCCATCACGGGGATCGTCACGGCCGTCATGATCTCCTCAATCAGCGCGGGGTCGCTCATGCGCGCCACGCCGCCGGCAGCGCGAATGTCAGCGGGAACCCGTTCCAATGCCATGACGGCCACGGCGCCTGCCTGCTCCGCTATCCGCGCATGGTCCGGGGTGACCACGTCCATGATTACCCCGCCCTTGAGCATCTGCGCCAGGCCCTTTTTTGTTGCAAACGTGGATTTCTCCATCGCTCATCTCCTCCTTCGAGTCTATTTTGAACCGTGCGCCAGGGAGTCCTTCAGCGCGTCTCCCAGGATGCCGATCCCTTTCTCGATCATCTCGTCGTCCACACCCGCGAAACCCAGCCGCAGCCCCGCCCTTTCCCACTCCTCCACTGAAAAAAGCCGGTCCGGCGCAAAAGTGACTCCCCGCTCCCGCGTCTTCATCAACAGGGAGAGAGCGTCGATCGAGCGAGGAAGGTCCACCCACTGGAACAGCCCGCCCCTCGGTTTTTTCCATTTTGCCTCAGCCGGGAAGCGGCTCTTCATCGCTTCCACCATCACGTCCCGCCTCTTCCTGTAGACCGCCTGCTTCCGCTTGAGGTGCCTGTCCAGCAGGCCCTTCTGGCAGAACTCGAGGAGCGCCCCCTGGAGAATGCGGCTGGAATACAGGTCGGCAAATTGTCGGATCAGGAGAAGGCGGTCGATGATTGCGGAGGGAGCGACGATCCAGCTCAGCCTGATTCCGGGACACAGGATCTCGGAGAAACTGCCCAGGTAGATTACGCCGTCCTTCGTATCCCTCGCCTTGAGCGGCAGAACTTCCCTGCCGTCGAAGGACAGCTCGTGCACGTAGTCATCCTCCACGATCACGACCTGGTGCTTCCGTGCGAGCTCCAGCAGGCGCTCACGCCGCTCGGGGGAGAGGACGGCGCCTGTCGGGTTGTGGTACGTGGGGATGGTGTAGATGAGCTTCGCGCTCCTGCGGGACAGCACGGTCTCCGCGAAATCCACCCTGATTCCGTCATCGTCGATGGGGATGCCGATGCAGCTCGCCTGGAGGGTGCGGAAGACGCCCAGGGCCCCCGGGTAGCTCAGGTTCTCCATGATCACTGTGTCCCCGGGATCCACGAAGAGCCTGCCGACGATGCTCAGCGCCTGCTGGATGCCGTTGACTATCATGATCTCACTGTCCGCGCATTGGATGCCGCGCCGGGCAAGGTAGCCGGGGAGGTACTCGAGCAGCGGGGCGAAGCCGCGGGCAGGCCCCGCGGCAAGGAGGTCTCCGCCGTATTTTCTCATGGCGGACTGCATGCAGCCGGCGAACTCCCTCACGGGAAACAGGGAGAGCTCCGGATCGTGGGAAGCGAATGAGACGGTTCCCTGCGGCTCCGTCGTCTCCAGGAACTGTTCCGTTCCCGCGGGAAGCCGGGGATAGGCGCTGCGCCAGGTGGTGGAAAGAAGGGCTTCCACCTGCATCCGCTCGGGCCTCTGTACCCGGTCACCTGGAGCTCCGCCGGGCGTACGCATTCGAACAGAAGTGCCCCGGCCCACGTGGGACATGACCAGCCCTTCAACCTCCAGCTCCTGGTAAGCGGATATGACAGTGTTGCGATTCACCCCGATCGAGCCGGCAAGATCGCGCGTGGACGGCAGCTTCTCCCCCGGGGCCAGCAATCCCGCCCGTATAAGCTCAGCGAGCCGGTTCTTTATCTGGAGGTACAGCGGTGTCGGGTCGTTTCTGTCGAGGTCTACAATCATGGTTCCACCCCCCAATATGCCTGTCCTGTTCACCCAGAAGAAAGATCCAATTCAGTTATTTAATATACCATCCATACCATTATGATGGAACTTTTTGTTTAAATTGGTCTAGTTAGCAGTGCGTCAGCAATTTGTCATCAGTCCTGGAGCGGCCTTCCTTGAAATATATAGCTATATGGGAATACATTAGCTGAATGGCAAGAGTCGCAACGACCACCGATATCTTCAACGCAATCGCGGAGCCGCGGCGGCGAAAGATCATCGATCTTCTCAAAGATGGCCAGGAGTGGGCGGTCAACGATGTCGTTGCGGTTGTGAAGATCGCCCAGCCGTCCGTATCCAGGCATCTCAGCGTTCTGCGCAAGGTCGGAGTCGTGACCGTCGCCAGGAGTGGTCGGCGCCGGCTGTACCGGCTTCACGCAGCACAGCTGAAGCCCCTTCACGATTGGGTGAAAACCTACGAACGGTACTGGACCGATCAGCTCGGCGGCACGGTCCATGCACTGGAGATCTCGCACAGGCGTACAACCACGGAGGATGACCCCGCATGAAGAACCTCTTTGAAACGGCAACGGCGAACGACGTGAAGGAGCGGATAAGGCGGTTGAGCGCAGATAGCGCGCGGCTGTGGGGCAAGATGAATGCGGCGCAGGCGCTGGCGCACTGCTCCGCCGCGATGGAGTGGGCGGTGGGGATGAAATCTCCACCGCGAAGACTGATTGGGCTGCTGGTAGGACGGCTCGCGAAGTCGATGATCGTGAACGAGCGACAGATGCCCCGCAATTCAGTGACGGACAAGAACCTTCTGGTGACGGATGATCGGGACCTCGAGGTGGAGCGGCAGCGGCTGCGCGGATTAATCGATCGCTTCGCGGCGGCGGGGCCTGAGGGATGCACGAAGCATCCACACAGCCTTTTCGGACCGTTGACTCCGATGGAATGGGCGGCCTTGATGTACCAGCATCTGGACCATCATCTACGGCAGTTCCAGGTCTAGCCCGCATCGCCCGAAGGCGGATCAGCGCTGGCTGAATGCACTCACGGCAAGGGACACGAGGATGAGCGCTCCGATTGCCACGTCCTGGAAGTACGCGTTCACCTGGAGCATGTTCAGCGCGTTGGAGATGATCCCCGTGAGAAGCACCCCGAAAAACGTGCCGATTATCTTGCCTTTGCCGCCCGTCATCGGAGTTCCTCCGATGACCACAGCCCCGATGGCCTGCAGCTCGATCCCGCTCCCGGTGGAGGGCTGGGCTGCTCCTATCCGTGACAGAAGCAGGGTTGCCGCGGCGCCGACGAGAAGACCATTGATGATGAAGAAGATGAGCTTGTTGAGGTTGATGGGGATCCCCGAGAGGTAACTTGCCTGGGGGTTGCTCCCGATGGCGAATGCCCGGCGTCCGAGCTTCATGTATTTCAGGATGAAGTGAATGATGAGATACCCGGCGATGCTGATGATGAAGAGCAGGGGGATGATATTGAAGAATCTTTTCGTTCCAAGGAACTCGAACTTTCCATAAATGAGCTGCAGGACTCCCTTTGTAAAGGCCAGGGAGATGATGAACGAAGGGGCGCGGAACAGGATTGAGCAGGTGCCCACGAAAAGGCAGTTGAAGGTTGCCAGCAGGATTCCCACGATGACAGGCACGACGTAGCCGTAGCCTGCCTTGATCATGATCGCCATGACGCAGGCGGATATTCCAATGTTCGCGCCCACCGAGATGTCGAAATTCCCCGTGGCAGAGCTGTACTGTATACCCTCCCGCGGAATCGGTCAACACAAATGACCTGCTCGAAAAAGTGGTTGATAATGGCCCGGGAAAGATGCACGGTCGTCAATAGCAATCCGTCGGAGCGAGAGGAGAAACCAGCAATGTTCCGCAAGATCGAGGCAATTATCAGGGAAGAGGCGTTGGACGTGGTACGCGAGGCGCTCTCAAGCATCGGGATCGTCGGCATGAACGTCTTTGAGATCAGGGGCCACGGGCGCCTGGGCAGCCAGGAGCATTCGTGGAGGTACACCTATGTGCACAAAGACATGCTGCCGAAAATTCAACTGAACATCATCCTCAGCGAGCACAACGTGAAACGGACCGTAGAGGCCATCATGCAGGCGGCAAGAACCGGGAAGGAAGGTGACGGAATCATTTTCGTCTACCCGGTTGAGGACGTCATTCGCGTGAGAACGGGCGAGCAGGGACGCGAAGCCCTGTCCTACCCCGATGACATCGATGCCCGGCGCACACCCGGTGAGGCGTAGAGGCGCGGAGAGAAACGAACTCTTCAGTTCGAGGACGGAGACCCGCCATGCGCGTGCACGGCGGCGAGCTGAGAGAGCATGATCCCGGCAGCTTCATCGGCCGAAATCGCTTTCGGCCGGGAGGACTTCCAGGGTGCGTGGAGCTTCCGCAGCGAAGGCATACGCTCGATGCGATTGAACCGGACGAGCGTGCAATCGAGATCGCTCTCAATGACGAGGCGCAAGCCGTCCTCCACTTCCTTGAGTGCCGGAGTTCCGATCAATCCCAGCGCGCTGCGCATGGCTTTGCGCGACCCGAAGAGAGTCTCTCCCATATACGGAACGGCCCAGCCGGTCTGCCACACCAGCCTCCTCACCCCCGCGCTTTTCATCGCGGAAATGACGGCACTTGCAGCGCGCTTCGTCGAATCAGGGGCGAGTCCTGCGTCAGGTCCAAGGACCGTCATGACCGCTTCCACGCCGTTCAGGGCGCGCGCAACGGCCCCTTCGTCCTTTGAGTCACCCTGGATGATCGTAAGAGCGGTGTGCGAAAGCCGCAGAAAGATCGGGAAACGCACGAACGCCACGACGCGGTAACCCGCTTCCAGGGCTTTTTTGACAAGACGACGACCCAGCCGACCCGATGCGCCCAGCACAGCGATTTTCACAACTCCAATAATAACGAAATCCGTTGGAACGGTCACCGTGCCGGCGGCATAGCCACCGGAGGAGATGTGGGAGGAAGGACTGCCCGTGATCGTCAACACGAGGGTTGATTGTGAAAGCCGCCGTTCCCCGTCCTCACTCATGGCGGACAGAAAAACCCAACACTGGGGCGCCGCGGTATTTCCGCGAATTGGGCGCCGCTGTATCCCTCGGATTCGTGTTGCAGTGAATGGCCGTTTCCATACATAGTGATGCCCAATCACTCGATTCCAGGAGGCCGCACAATCAAAGCACGACGGCGATCCCGCCTCGCCCCCTCGAGGGTAAGACCCTTCATGCTCGCCCTGCTGAGGGTTCTCGGCCCTCTCTACATGAAAGCGGCGCTCCGCCTCGATGGGCTGGAGCTTCGGGGTGCAGAGAAGCTCGTCAGCGCGTGGAAAGACTTTCAGGACGGACGGGCCCGGCTTATTTTGGCATTCCGGCACCCCTATGGTGATGAACCGCAGCTCTTTTCCTACCTCTTCGATCTTATTGTGCCGCGGGAGGCCAGGAGGCTCGGCACTGCCCTTCGGCGCAGGACGCACGCCCGTTTTGTCCACGGCTATGAAGTTCCCCTGTGGAGCGGTCCGTTCGTGAGATGGCTCCTTCCCAGGATCGGCGCCGTGCCCGTCTACCATGCACGACACGATTCCGCGAGTGTCACCCGCATCAGGACAATCGCAAAGGAAGACGACTTCCCCCTTGCCCTGGCCCCGGAGGGCCAGGTCTCCTACCGGAGCGAGACCCTGCCTCGGATGGAGAACGGCACCGCGCGCATCGCTTTCTGGTGCGCCGAGGACCTCGCGCGCGCCGGGCGATCCATGCCGGTCCACGTCCTCCCCCTGTCCGTCCACTATCGTCGGGACGAGTCGAAGATCGGGAAGGTCGAGACGCTCGTCACACGGCTCGAGCGCCGCTGCGGCATCGCCCCTTCCCCGGAGCCGCCGGCCGCAGGCCCGTCTCGGCGGGCTGCCTTGAAAGAAAGGCTCGCGATCCTTGACCTGGCTCTCCTCGGTCTGGCCGAATCAGTATACGGGCTCCGTCCCGCCGACGGATCCAGGGCGGCCGGATCGACCGCCGGCCCGGGGGCCGCCCCGGCACGTGACGCGAGGCTGGCCGCTCTCATCGGCGCCGCGCTCGACCGTGCGGAGTCGATGCTGGGGATCCGCAGCGCCGGCCCGCGCACTGGCGCGGGCAAATCCACCGGGTACGGTGGCGCGGGCAAATCCACCGGGTACGGTGGCGCCATGGACAGGATTGCCCGGCTCTACAGGATCCGACAGGAAGGCTGGGACTGCATCTATCCGGATCATGACCTCGACGCGATGAAGCCCCTGGAGCGCAAGCTGGCAGACCGCCGGGCAGGCGAAGCATGGTATGCGATGCGTCACATGGAGACGGTCGACCTCGCCTGCTATCTCGACTCTGACTATATGCAGGGACGGCCCGGGGAAAACGGCCCCTCTTTCGACCGGCTCGTCGAATGCGCATACAGCCTTGCCGACCTGGCCTCCCGGTTGACAGGGGGCGACATCTCGGACAGGCCGGATGTCCTGCGAAAACGGGTGGTGGTCATTGCGGCGGAGCCGATCGATGTCGGCGCCCGGCTCTCCGACTATCGGCGCGACCGCAAGGCGGCCGTGGAGGCCGTCACGGCCGAGATCGCCAGGGCCTACGAAGGCTGCATAGAGGGGTATCTCAGCGGGCCCGGGCTGCCTCCATCGCCTCGATCCGCTTCCTGATTTCGACGTGCTTCGCGTGCGTGATCGGGTAGAAGACGAGCACGATGGCGGCTGCCACGTAGAAGGCGGCGCCAATCGGACCGAAGAGAAGCCTGATGACGAGCTGGGTGTGAGCTCCCTGGACGGCGATGCTCCCGTTGTAGTGCGTCATGCTGAGAAGCCCACCGATGATCAACGCGGAGAACGCCTGGCCGAGCTTGGAGCAGAAAGTCCAGATCCCGTAGAAAACGCCCTCCCGGTTCTCCCCTGATACGGCATAGTCGGAGTCCACAGCGTCGGGAAGTATTGACCAGGGCAGAGCATATCCAGTGGAGAAGCCTGCACCGCAGAGTGCGATGAGAGCATAGAGCGCGGCGAGAGGCACGCCAGGACCGACGATGAAGATGGCAAGGATTGCCGCGGCCAGCTCCAGCATGCCGATGGCATAGCTCCATTTCTTGCCGATACGTTTTGATATGAGCGTCCAGATCGGAATGAATGCCATGGCAACGACGAGCAGAATCAGCAGCGCTACGGTCACGGTGAAGGGATCGCTTTCATTGCGCACGTTGGTGAAGTAGTACTGCAGCACCGTGCTCAGCACCGTGATCCCCGTGATGTTGAGGGTCCAGGGGATGAGGATCAGCAGAAAGGCCCTGTTCCTGAATGCCGAAACATATCCCTTTGCCATATTGAGGAGGCCGTTCTTCGGCCGCTCGATCGACCGTACCGTCTCCCTGACGGTGAAGACCGTGATGAATGTCGTGAGAGCTACCATGGCGCCGAAGACGAGGCCCATCACCGCGTAGCCCCCGCTGGGGTCCCCGATCCACCTGTTGTTCACGACCCGCGCGCCCGATATGGAGGAGACCAGGGGAAGCGCGAGACCTGCCCCAAGCAGTGTCCCGAGAATCGCAAATGTGAATCGGTACGAGTTGAGTGAAGTCCTCTGGTCGTAGTCCCGGGCGATCTCCGGGGTCAGGGCCGAATAGGGAATGTTGATCATGGTGAATCCGACGGCCGCGAGAATAGTGTACCCCGCGGCAGCCCAGAGAAAAAGCGCGGCCTGGCTCCCCAGGTGCGGATTCACGAAGAAGATGCTCATGGCGGCGAACGTGATGAGCGCGCCCACGAACATGTACGGCCTGCGCCTGCCGAACCTGCTCCGCGTACGGTCGGAAAGGCTGCCGACAATGGGATCCGAGATTGCGTCCAGGACGCGCCCCACGGAAAGTGCGAGACCGGCCAGCCAGGGATTCAGGCCCACCGTGTCCGTCAGGTATTTCATGACGATGAAGGCGCCGACTGTGAAGAAGAGATTGCCGCCCAGGTCGCAGACCCCGAAGCCGAGCTTTGTCTTGAGCGTAAGTTGCGCCGCGGTATTCCGCGGATTTGCTCCGCGCCTGCTGCTCGTCATCGTCACTTTCCTCCTTTGCGCGCCCTTGCAGCGTGCGCAACAATAGCACGCGCCTTCCCGCGGGGAAAGTGTGGAACACTTTGTGTTCCATGCGGGCGGCCGGGGCATCCTTTCGGATGTCCCGGGCCCGCCCATTGTCATGAATCAGTTGACCAGGAGCTCGTACGCCGACAGGGCCTTGCAGTTCGAAACTGTAATGGTCATGGATCCTCCGGAAACCGCCGCTGTACCGGACATGAGGGTCGCGGGGGCAGGGGCGACTGCCCTTCCCGTATTGTCCGTTCCGAGGACCTTGTACGTTGCGGAGGTGCCTGACAGGCCGTTCACAACGAGCTTTGCATTGAAGGTATCTGTGCTGTTGAGAGAGCCCCCGTAAATGACTTTCACCGAGTTGCCGCTCTTTGACGCCAGTGCCTGCAGGGAGCCGTTCTGAGAAGGCAGCGTGACAGAAACCGTGTTTCCCGTCATCTGGCCGTACCACTGGTAGAGGTACCACGCCCCGTCCGGCTGATTGAGGCTGCTGCCGGGCACGTTCTGGGCAGTGTTGTTGTTCGCCACCAGGTCATCCAGGTCGCCGATTCCATGCCAGAAGGCCAGTCCCGCGTACACTTTGCTGTTCTCGAAACGCGCGATGTATTGAACGAGGTTTCCCGGGACCGCCAGGTCCCCCGAGGAGCGGGCATATTCGTTGATATAAATCTCGTGCCTGCCGATGCCGAGGCTGGACTCAATGGCCCTGAAATCATTGTAGTTGTTGTACCATCCGCCAAAGAAGCTATTCTGCAATTCGTGCCACACCACGATGTCGGGCATGCAGTTGTTGCTCTTGCAGAAACTGAAGAAGTTCCTGTAGGCCGTGCTGTTGTACGACGAGAAGCCCGGCCCGGCAATCTTCGCGGTAGAGTCGATCGACTTGATCTTGTTGAAGCAGGAGAGCCAGTCATTGCACATCTTTGTGAACAGGCTGCCGGAGCTCGAGTACCACTGGAGATCCGGCTCATTGAAGATGAAGTAGTGATAGAAGCTGCGGTTCGCATCGGCAACGACATTCCGGGCGATGCTGTCCAGCTTGGACAGGTAATCGGCAATTCCGTTGTTCTGGTAAGGCCAGGCGGAATAAATGTCCTGGCAGTAAATGCCGACTCCCCTCATTCCGGTCCGCTTTGCCTGGACCGCCACGTTGAGGGCGTCACCGTCGGGATGCTGCGCGCCCCAGGGCGCTTTCTGGCTGGTGTACTGGGGATGGGCCAGGCCGGTGATCATGCTGTCACTCAGCTTGTAGCCGGCCGAGTTCGGGTACTCGGAAAGACCGTACAGGAAGCCGATTGCGCCCAACATGACGGCACCCGTGCTGGTGCCCGAGCTCACCGTGATGGTGCTGGTGCCGGTCAGCGCCCTCGCGTTGGCCCCTGGGATGTCGCCCGCCGGGCTCAAGGCCGAGCAGGCTGCCAGAAGCAGAAAGACGGCACAACAGAGAAGAGCACCGGGCAGGCCGCGTACAAGAAAACTTTTCATAAAGCCTCCTTTTCGAAGATTGTTGGGAATCAGCCCTTCACCGCTCCCGCGGTCAGTCCTTTGATGAAATACCGCTGCAGGGCAACAAAGAGGATCGAAATGGGCACGACAGAGATCATGACGCCCGCCATGGCAGTGCTGTAGTTGCTCGATGTGGTGGAAAAAAGCTGCTGGAACAGCACGTTCAGGGTCTTCAGAGAGCTCCTGCTCACGAAAAGGCTCGCCAGCAGGTAGTCGTTCCAGATGGCGAAGGCCTGGAGAATGACAAGCGTCGCGATGGCCGGCTTGAGCAGCGGCAGGACAATGCGGAAATAGGTTCGGTAAATGGTTGCGCCATCCATCTGGGCGGCTTCCTCGAGCTCCACCGGAATCTGGGACATGAAGCTGGTCATCAGGAAAATGCTGAAAGAGAGACCCGTGGCAATGTACATCAGGATGATGCCGTAGAAGGTGTTGGTCAGGTGGAAGGCGTTGCCCACGATATAGATGGGGAGGAAGAGAGCCTGAAAGGGGATGAGAATTCCCAGGAGAAAATACAGGTAGGTGAATCGATAAAATCTGCTCCGGTTCATGGCGATGGCCCAGGCTGCTGCCCCGGAAAGCACTGCAAGGAAAAAGACGGAAAGCGTCGTGTAGAGGAAGGTGTTCACGAAAGTCGTTCCGACGTTCAGGCGTTCCAGGGCGCTGATGTAGTTGTCCAGATACAACGCGTGCGGCAGGGCCAGGGGGTTGTCGACGTAGAGCTCTTTCCTCGTCTTGAAGGAAAAGTTGATGACGGTGAAAATAGGAAGGAGCAGCGCCGCTGAAATGACGATCATGAAAATCTGGAGAGAAAGCTTCCTCGTGAAGGTTGTCCAGCGGTCTCTGGCGCTGTGGATCCCGGCTCCGATCACAACTGGACCTCTCTTTTCCGCAGGATGCCCAGCTGGATGACCGCGATGATCAGCAGGATGATGATGAGCGAGATGGAGAGAGCCGAGCCGTACCCGTACTGCCGCGCATTGAGCGCCGTGTTGTAGATATGATAGATGATCGAGGTCGAGGCCCGGCCCGGCCCGCCGGAGGTTGCGGACACCAGGAGGTCGTACACCCGCAGAGAGCCCACCGTGATCCCGACGATGCAGATGGTGAACGCGGGAGCCAGCATGGGAATGGTGATTCTCAGAAACTGGGTCCGGAATGCCGCCCCGTCCACAAAAGCCGCTTCATACAGCTCCCGGGGAATTGACTGGAGGGCGGCAAGGTAGATCAGCATCCAGTATCCGACGAACTGCCAGTTGTTGACGATCAATAGCCCGAGAAGCACCGTGCTGCTTTTTCCGAACAGGCCGAAATTGACCTTGGTCCCGAGAAGCGCGTTGAAGCCGGGCAGCACGTCGAAGTACATGTGCTGCCAGATGAAACCGGCCACAATGGGCGCGATGAGGCACGGAAGAAAGAGGACCGTGCGGTAAAAGGTCCTGGCCTTCAGCCCGGTGTCCAGAATAACGGCAAAAAAGAGCGCCAGGAGATTCTGGATCAGGGTGTTCCAGAAGGCAAATCGGATGGTGAACCACCAGGCATCCAGGGTGTGAGGGTCGGCAAACATTTTTGCGAAGTTGCCCAACCCGATGAACGGGAAGTCCTTCGTGTATCCGTCCCAGCTTGTCAGGGAATAATAGACACCCAGGATCATCGGAAGGATCAGGCCGACCGTGAAAAGCAGGAGACTGGGGATAACAAGGGAAAGGTACTGCACCTTCATCACCAGTTTGAACCGGGGTTTTGGCATGGCGATTACTCCTGAAGAAATGCTTCCTCACGCGGGAGCTCTGGTGATGCAAAAGGGAGTCCCGAGAGGGACTCCCTTTGAGCACTGCTTCAAAGTCAGGGCTTGCTGACCGCGCGGCGCGAGTCGGCTGCCTTCAGAGCCTGGTCCAGGGTTTCCGATCCCTGGAGCCATGCGGCGATGTCCTTTGCGTTCTCATCCTGGAACCCGCCCCAGACGAGCTGCAGGTTCCCCGTGTTGGCGTCAACCAGCTGACCCTTGGCCGCGTACGCGTCGATGTCCTTCTGGCTGGGGTTCTTGTAGGACGGAGTCACCCCCTTGATGAGCGGCGCGGTCTTTGTCAGGTCGTAGATTTTCTGGGCCGCGTCCTTGTCGCTCGTGATGACCTCGAACACCTTGTCCACGGCGTCAGAGTACTTGGTCGTCGCGCTCTTCATGAAGGTGATGTTGGGCTCGAAGATGAGCTTCGCGTTCCCGGCCTGGTTGGGGAAAGGGAACACGCCGAAGTCGAAGTCAGGGTCCACATCGAGGAAGTTCTGGATGGACCAGGATCCCGACACTTTCATGGCGGCCTTGCCCTGGACCAGGCGGGCATCGGCCTTTGTCTGCTCCAGGGAGAAGGTTTCGTCCTTCCACGTGTTGTCATAGAGCAGCTTGTTGTAGTTGTAGATGACCCTGGCCTCCGGCGAGGTGGCGTAGTTGATCCTGCCCGCGCGGAACTCGTTTGCCCAGCCGGGGTTCCTTGCGAAGATATCATTGATGGCAAACTGCATGGTGATGTTGCCGATGCTCCAGAGGTCCAGGAAATGAGTGGCGAAGGGCGTGATGCCGAGGCTGTTGAGCTTCCTGATCAAAGCCTGGAGCTCAGCCTGGGTCTTCGGGATGGAAAGGTTGTTGTCCTTGAAGATCCTCTTGTTGTAGTAGACTCCCTGGTAGAGGGCGTTGAACTCCACACCGTAGGTCGTCCCATTGAATGTGGCGCTCTTCACCGCATCATTGAGAACATTCTTCAGATAAGGCTTGCCGGTGATGGGGGCAAGTATCTTCCTGGAGGAGTAGGTGGCCAGATCCTGGCCTTTTCCGACGATGATATCAGGCAGACCAGACTGGATGTACTGCTGGACCTTGGCGTTGAGGTCGGTTCCCCAGCCGACGATTTCCCAGTCCAGCTTGATGGCGGGATACCTGGCGGCCAGAGCGGCGTCAATAATCTTTTCAATGCCGGCGTCCGTGGTGGATTGGCCGTCCAGGATCCTGAGGGTCTGCCCCCAGGCAGAAAACGAGGTCAGGGCCAGGGCGATGCCCAGACCCAGGACCATGAAACGAAGTCTCTTCATTCGATTCCTCCTTGGTAAGACTCGCTGCAGGATATTCCCGGAGGAGAAAACTGAGGTAGGACAAAACAGGAAAAAAGGCTTGCACAAAAGGGGAAAAATGGGCCGCGGGGGGAGGTGCGGCGGCGGGCACGCGGGAGGGCGCGGGAGCTGCTAGGGCGCGCTGAGCAGGCGATTCTGGTCTGCGAAGCTCAACACTGCTGCAAGGCTTGATTTTCCCTGCAGCCAGTCGTACATCCTGCTGGCCACCTTCTCCTGGAAGGACCAGATCAGCTGCCGGTTGCCCACCGTGGCGTCGACAACCCGGCCGGTCTTCAGAAAGCCGTCTATGTCCGACTGGATCAACAGGGGCACCTCGGGACCGATGTTTTTCAAAAGGGACGAGGTCTTTGTGAAGTCGAAGATTTCAGACGCGAGGTCCTTGCTCTCGAAAATGGCATGGAGCACCTGGTCCACCGCATCCGCGCGGGATGTCCGCGAGCTTTTCATGAAAGTCATGTTGGGTTCGAAGATCAACCGGGCGTCGCCGCTTTCGTTGGGGTATGGAAAAATACCGACCCGTATATGGGGCTTTTCCGTGTCGATATTCTGCAGAGTCCAGGAACCCGTGACGTACATGGCCGCCTCACCCCTGGCGAAACGCTCGTCGCACTCGGTCTGGTCGATCGACAAGGCATCGCTCCACGTGTCGTCAAAAACCTCGCGTACGGCGGCGAAGCAGCGCTGAATGGCCGGTGAGCCCGTGAATGAAACCTTCCGTGAGCGGAACCTGTCCCCCCAGTCCGGCGTGCCTTTGAAAACACTCCCTATGGCGAACTGCATCAGGATATTCCCGCCGTACCAGCTCTCTTCGAAGTGCGCGGCAAAGGGCACGACGTGCCGGGCCGTGAGTGACCTCACGAGCGCGGAGAGCTCCTCCGGAGTGGCCGGCACGCGCAGCCGGTATTTTTCAAAGAGATCCTTGTTGTAAAAAACCCCCTGGTAAAAAGCGTTGTACGGAATCCCGTATGCCGTTCCATTGATCGTGACCGCTGGCAGCGATGGCTCGCGGACGTACTGCATGAGAGAAACGGGAATCGGGGCAAGGTTGCCCGAAGGGTAATAGGTGGCGACATCCTGTGCCTTGCCGATCATGATGTCGGGTACCTCGCCGGCCGCGAATTTCGCCTGCATCTGCGACTGGAACTTCTCACCCCAATCCATCCGTTCCCAATCCAGGGTGATGCCCGGCAGCCGGCTGCTGACCAGGTCGTTGATCATCTCTTCGATTCCCGCATCAGAGGTCGACTGGCCCGCGAGGACCGACAGCATGAGCTTGCGCGGCCTCGCCGCGTCTGTGTCGCGTGCCGCGCCCTTTTCGGAGGGCGTGCAGCCGGAGACCAGGAGACAGAGCGCCACCGCGCTGAAGCCGGCATGGACTGTTCTCATCCCGATTCCCCCTCCCGGACACGGGCTTTGAACTCGCTGGGGCTCACTCCCATGATCTTGTGAAACACCCGGTTGAAATACGCGTACTCTTCGTATCCGACCAGATACCCTATCTCGGTAAGACTGAGATCCCTGCGGCGAATATAGTCCGCCGCCTTCTCGATCCTCTTTTTCGCGATTGCCAGCATCAGGTTGCATCCCGTCACCTGCTTGAAGGCCTTGGAAAGGTAGGACCGTTCAACGCGGAACAGCTTCGACAGCGAAGTCAGGGAGACGGAATCGAAATAGTTCTCTTCGATATACTCCTCCACCCGCCGGATCGTCTGCCGCATCGAATCACTCGCCCCTGCGGGCGCGGATTCTCCGAATGTTTCGTCGAGCATCTGCTCGAGAACGCTGCAGACCTCCGATATATCCTGGCGGTCCAGCGTCATTCCGAGAAGCTCGGCGATGTTCTCCAGGGAGAGCGTGGAGCGCGGCGACGCCCCTGTATCGCCGTGCTGGATGATCATGGAGGCCGCGTACTCTGCCGTCTGTTTGACTTCGATCAGGAGCCACGAATCGCAGCCGCGCAGGCCGATCTGGTCGAAAATCACCTCTCGCGCCAGGTGCTTGTCCCGGGACTGGAGGGCGAACAGCAATCGCTTCTCCAGCTCGGGGGTCACGCGTTTTCGGACTACCAGTTTCTGGGCATCCTCGGCCCGCACCACGGGGTGTGTGCCGACCACGGCGCGCGCCATCAGGGCCGAGTGCGCTTCCTGGTACGCGGCGCGCAGCTGATCGAACGAGTAGTATGGGCGGCTCACGGCCACGCTCGCCCGGGACGCCGTGCACCGCGCAAGGGTACCCGGCAAGCCCTCGCAAACGCGCGCAATCCCCGCCTTGTCCAGATCGGTGAGAAGGATGAACTCGTTGTGAGAGTACACGTTGTGAAAGGCCACGCTTTTGCCCTCACGCGCCTCACGCGTCAGGACGTCCTTCACGTTGCAGGAGAGAAGCGCCAGATCAGAGGCGCTTGTGCGCGCGCGCCGAGGCAGCTCGGTGAGCTTGATGAGAAGCAGGGTGAACACCGCGAACTCCAGCTCAAGAGCCAGGGCCCCTGCGCCGGGCCTCCCCTCCGGAGCGTCCTCAGCGATGAGAGCGCTCAGCTCTCCGTCCCGCAGGATGGATGACGCCAGCCGCAGCTTCTCCTGCATCTCAGTCTGTTCCCGTTCCCGATCCCGGCTTCCGTTCAGGATGGAGAATGCCTTGTCCAGCACGTCGAGCAGCGCATTCTTGGTGACCGGCTTCAACAGGTAGTCAATCGCGCCGTGCAGGAGAGCTTCACGCACAAAGGCAAAGTCATTGTATCCGCTGAGCACGATCACGGGCATCTGGGGGAATCGTTTCTTCACGACTTTGATCAGCTCATTGCCGTTGACGAACGGCATGTTGATATCGGTAATCAGGATGTCGGGGCGTTCGTTCTCCATGATCCGAAGCGCATCCTCCCCGTTCTCCGCGGGATCAAGCAGGGTAAGAGGGAGTTTCACCGCGGCCAGCATGGTCGTGAGGTTCTCCCGCACCCAGAACTCGTCGTCGACGATGAGGAGCTTGCACGCGGCGCTCATGATTGCGCGGCTTCCTTCCCCAGTCGGGGGACCCGCAGCGTCACGGTGCTGCCTTTTTGTGAAAGGCTTTGGACCGAGACGCCGTATGCTTCTCCGAAAAGAAGCCTGATCCGCGCATGGATGTTGGCGAGCCCGATAGACTTCATCTGCCCGAATGACTCTGCCCCCTCATCCCGCAGCTTGCGGTTGACAGTCTCCGCATCCATTCCTACGCCGTTGTCGGAAATGGAGAGGACCATGTCGCCGTTCTGCGCGGTGCCCGTAATCCCGATCTTCTTCGGGCCCCGCGTGTTCACCAGGCCGTGGGAGATGGCATTTTCCACCAGCGGCTGCAGCGAAAGCCGGGGAACTTTCTCTCCCAGCAGGCCCTGGTCGATGTCGATGGCAAGCTCAATTCCGTTCTGCGTGCGGACGTTCATGACATACATGTAGTTCTTGAGGTGGACGATCTCGGCCCCGACCGTGGAGAGGGGATCCTGCATGTCCATGCTGTAGCGGAAGATGTTCGACATGGCCTGACACAGCGTGCTGACCGTGTGGCAATTCTGGGCAGCTGCCACGCTGCTCATTGTTTCCAGAGTATTGTAGAGGAAATGGGGATTGACCTGCGCCTGCAGCGCCTTGTACTCCGCCTGTTTAAGGAGGAGCTTCGCGTTGTACTGCTGGGCCATCAGCTCCTGTATCTGATCGAGCATCTCGTTGATGGCGCGTCCGAGGGTCCCGATTTCGTCGAGTTTCAGCCCGCTCAGCCGCAGGTCCATCCGGCCGCTCTTGATTTCCTTCAGGCTTCCGACGATGCGCGTCAAGGGCGTGCTCAGGGAACGCGTGATCAGCATTGCGGATATGACGGCGACCATGATGACGATCAGGGCAATGATGAGCATATTGCGCGTGAGCACCTTCTGGCTTTCCTCCAGGAGGTACTGCGGCGTCAGCGAATAGGACGTGAGGTCGTACTTCTGCTGAGGTATCTCGAAGAAAACGCTGTCTCGAATGGACCGCCCTTCGCGCTCCGACCAGCCGTTTTCACCTATCCGGGCAGACACCACGTCGAAGTATTCCTTCTGCCGTCCCTCGAGCCTGCCATAGTGCAGCGCCGGCCGGTCTCCACGGGGCTGGAGCCAGACGATCTGCCTGTCGGAAAACGCGTATTTTCCGATGATGCGCAGGAAGCTGCCGGCGTCCACATCGCACACGATGTAGCCAATCTTCTTCGTCACATTGTTGGAGTAGATCTTCAGCACGAAACGAATGACGTCCCGGTCCCTGCTGGCGTTGTGGTAGCTCGACACCAGCATGACCCGGTCCTCCGACTGCACGTAGGCGGAAACGATGCGCGCGTTGTCAGCCGCCGGATCTTCGTAAATATCCTCCGGGTACTTGTAGCGTGGCGTGGAAGCGCTTCGATAGTAGCTGACAAGGTGATTATCCATGCCGTAGATATAGAGCGCATTGACGCCCTGCGAAGGATCGAAAGCGGTAAGGGCCATTGTGTACGCTGCGCGGCTGTTCCTGACTGACGGGTCGCTCCCTGCCAGGAGAGCGGCGAGGTCTCGGGAGAATGAGGTCTGGTTGTATATCTTGATAAGGTTATTCTCATACGACTTGATCCAGCCATACAGCTCGTCCTGCATCCTCTGGAGTGAATTGCGGCTGGCATCCCGCTCCTGCTGATAGATGATGGACGATGCCGAGTACTGGAAAAACAGGGTCTGGAGCAGCAGTGCGAGCAGGGTACAGGCAAGGCAGAGTGCGAGGATCTTTGTCCTCATCTGAAACACGGGCCACGTGATCATCAGGACAGCTTGAGCAGCGCTGCACCATGGGGCGGCACCGAGCGCTCAACAGTGCCTTCGGCCCGGCCCGCATCCTCCCGCTTCCAAAGATCACGCACGGTTCGAGGCCCGTTTATTCCCAGGTCCGCCCACCGTGCGGAAACGGTCGACGACTCGTCCCCGACATTGAACAAGGCAACATAGACCGCACCAGTCTTGCTCCTCGCCGTCCAGACGATTCTCCCGCCCTCTCGGGAAGCGGGGCGATTTCCGCTGCTGTCGCGATTGACCTCGAGCACCTCGGGATTCGTGAGGAGTGAAAGGGTCCAGGGGTCATTGTCCCGCAGCTCTCCTCCCACCATCAGCGGCGAGCGGAAAATGCACCACAGCGTCATCATTGTCACCTGCTCGTCACGGGTGAATCGTGTCCGTCGATCCGCCCCTCCCCCATCAACAGACCGGATCCCGATGTGCCCCAGGGGAAGCATGTCGCAGTCAGGCCAGTGCCCCGGGCCGCAATGCATGTACCATTTCTCGCAGCGATCAAACATGTCCAGGAGCAGGTCCCAGCGGTCCCAGAAATCGTCGGTCACCCGCCAGAGATTCGCGTTCGAGCTGAAGTCAGGGGCGAGCTCCAGGGGCGCGGGACCCGGTGAGAGGCTCAGGACAATCGGTCTTCCGCTGGTGTCGATGGCCGAGCGGATCATTGCGATTTCCGCCGCGTGCGCTCCGTAGAGACGCGATGCGGCACTATCATCCACCTTCACGTAGTCCACACCCCACTCCGCGTACAGGGCAAAGAGCGAGTTGTAGTACGCCTGGGCCCCTGGTGCGCCCGGGTCCACTCCGTACATGTCCGTGTTCCAGGGGCAGATTGAATTGGGGTGTGCGATCTCCCTGGCAGTCGCGGAGGTGCCGAGGACCGGAGAACCGGCATGCGCTGCCTGCCGGGGGATGCCCCTCATGATGTGGATGCCGAACTTCAGCTGCAGACCATGCACGAAGTCGGCAAGCGGTTTGAATCCCTTTCCACCCGCGCTGGAAGGAAAACGGTTGACCGCCGGGACCAGACGGGACCAGGCGTCCATCTCCAGGGGCACGTACTTCCTGTACAGGGACGAGTTCGCACCGGGTTCGTACCATTGGATGTCCACGACGATGTAGTCCCAGCCGAACTCTCTCAGGTGAGCGGCCATGTACTCCGCGTTCGCCCTGACCTCGTCCTCCCGGACGCTGGCGCCGTAGCAGTCCCAGCTGTTCCATCCCATGGGCGGCCTGGAGGCCCATTCGTGATGTTTCATGTGAGCCGCAGTGTATCACCTTGGTCGGGAGGGCATATAGGACAAAACGGGAAAAAACGCTTGGACAAAATTGAAAACCGCGGCCGCCCTCGTACGAATGCACGGCTGTGCGGATTCGGATGCCTCAGCCAATAAGCCGGCGGATCCTTTCGTCCAGGGCCTCCTGGTCGGCGGTGAAGGACTGCAGGCCTGCAATCGTGCACAGGGTATCAACGGCAAGCTCACCGCGCGCAATCCGCTCCTCCCAGCGGGAGTGTTTCGGGATCTTTCCGTCGGCTGCTATGGCGGCGAGATCCGCTGTGCCGAGCCGGGGGAACAGGTCTCCCGCCCCTGCCTGGTGGGCCCGCTCGACGAGCTCCTCGGCCGAACCCGGCACATGGTCGACCAGGGAGCCTGCGAGCCGCTCCTCCCGGTCTGCAACCTCCCACAGTGCGCCGAGGCGCAGCCGTTTCTCATCCACTCCGGCCGCAAGGCTCACCCGGTACACTTCGCGAACCTTTGATTCCCACCTGCCGTCCAGCCGGGCGCGCGCCTCTGCGGCCGTGGCAAGGGGCATGGTCATCACGTCCACTCCGGCGAGGTCCCTCACCTGGGAGCCTCCGCGCATGCTCGCCGCGATCTGCAGTGTGGGCTTATCCCGCCCTTTCGAAGCGCGCGCGACGGCCGCCTGGCTGGCCAGCGTCGCTTTCTCCCCCACCAGGAGACCATCGCCCAGGGCATTGTCTGCAACATACGCGTTCAGTCGTCCCAGGAAGACATTCACGTAGCTCGGGCCGGCAAACCGCGCGGCCAGGTAGTTCTGTCTCGCGCTGAACCCGAGTGTGAAGTTGACGGGGATTCCCTCCGCGCGAAGAATGCGGGTCGCGATAAGCCCGGCAGCGGTGAGCGGCACCTTGACGATGAAGTGTGAAGGTGAAATACGGGAGAAACGCCGCCCATAGGCGACAGCGGCCTCCACGTCATCCGCGGTGGCCGTATGAAGCTCGACACTGACCAGCGCGTTGAAAACCTTCACAAGCCGGAGGCCGTGGAGGGCATTCAGGATGAACGCGATCTCCAGAACGCGCCGGCTGCCGGCCCGGGCGCCAAGGAGACTGCCTGCCTCCTTGATCACTCCGTCGTAGATGCCTTTCTGCACCTCCTTGTTCAGGAGGGTATTGTTCGTCGTAAGGGCGGAAAACTCCTGGTTCCATTGCTTCGCCGCGGCATCGATGTCCCCTGTATCAAGCCACAGCCGCGTGCCGGTCCCGCGCAACCCTTTCCAGAAGGGGTCTGCGGGAAACACCCGGGTCTCTTCCTTTGCGGCCGATTTTTCGATAACGAAGTCGTGAACGAGTGTGGAAACACCCTGATCCAAATCGAGCTTCATGAGTATAAGGTGCGTACGCGGCAGGGGAAAAGCAAGTTCCCGGCGGAGCGTCCCGGGGGCGGCCTTACCCGCGCGCCCTATTTCGCACGTTTGTCCGGGTTCGTTTTTCCCGTGAGGCGGTACCTCATCAGGGCGAGCTTCGTGAGCTGGATCGTAAGGGCAGGGTCCACTCCCTTGGGACAGACCAGGGAGCATGCGCCCGCGTACTCGCACCCCCATATCCCGTCCATGGCATCCAGCTTGTCCAGGCGCAGCGTCTCCCCTTCATCCCGGAAGTCGCTGTTGTAACGGTAGGCCTGTGCGAGCGCCTGCGGCCCGACAAACTCGGTATTCGTATTGTTCACGGGGCACGCATCCACGCACAGCCCGCAGCTGATGCAGCCCGCGAAGTCCCGGAAATAGTCGACCTGGCTCGCTGTCTGCGGGTACTCTTTTTCCGCCCTGAACTTCTCTTCCGTATCGCGGCGGATCAGCCAGGGGAGGACGCTGCGATGCTTCTCGAAAAAGTCGTCGAAGTCGGTCACGAGGTCCCGCACGAGGGGATGCGCCTCCATGGGACCGACGGTGATCCTGTCAGACCCGAGAGAGAAGAGGTTGGTCTCGCAGGCCAGACGGGGCATGCCGTTGATCACCATGCCGCAGGAGCCGCAGACCCCCATGTTGCAGCTGTAGCGCATTGCGAGGGTGTTGTCCTGCCTCTCCTTGACGGAGAGAAGCGCATCGAGCACCGTGCTGAACCGGTCCGCCTGGATCTCGTACCTGCTCTCCGTGAAGCTCCCGGTTTCCGGACGATAGCGCTTCACACTCAGCTCAATGGTCCGTGTTTCCTTACTGACCAGCTGTCTCATGCCGCCTCCTTCCGTGAACGAAGACCTCGCGAATCCCGATGGCGCCGTATACGAGGCAGCCCGCCCCAATGAGGACCCGCAGAATGATTCCCAGGACTCCCGAGTGGATCACTGCCGCGTCGAGCGCCAGCAGCACGAGGAGAACCGGAACTCCCATCATCGAAAGGTAGTCGAAAAACATGAAAAAGGATGCTTTCATGGCTGCCACCACAGGAGCAGGACCACGAAGCCCGCCGCCCAGAGAGCAAGGACGATGAACGGAAACGCGATGTACGCTCCCGTTCTCTTTCCATATCGCTTCCTGTACAGGTGGGCGAACTGCTCGTTCAGCCTCCCGAAAGCCATGCCCCGTGTCCATGCAAGGGAGAGGCCCTTGGCCACCTCGAAGAGCTGGGGGGTCCAGAGGATCCAGATGACGGCCGTGAAGATCTTGAGGACGGTGCCGAGGCCCGGGAGGAATATCGAGAGCAGCACGACTGCCCCAAAGAGGATGGTCAGGGGAACCATGATCCGGTATGCCAGCACATGGATGAAAGCCTCCCGGTGGAAACGGAGGAGCCGTCCGATCCTCACCTGGGGCCCGCGGAGGTCCCGCGGCGATTTCAGCGGACTCATCAGTATCTCCTTTCCATCGGCTGCCATTTCGTGATTGCAACCGGAGCGCGAGAGATCCGCGGGAGCGCTTCAGTGCGGTAGGCGATGGTGTGCGAAAGGAAGGCGGCGTCATCCCGCTTGGGATATTCGACCATGAAATGGGAGCCCCGGCTCTCTTTCCTCTGGATGGCGCCTGCAACGACGGTCTGCGCAAGCTCGATCATGTTGCCGATCTCCATGGCATCTCGGAGGTTTGTGTTGAAGACGCCGCTCGTGTCCTTGACGCCCATTCCCGCGGAGCGGCTGCGAAGCTCCGCGAGCCTGGCTCCGGCCTTCTCCAGCTCGGCAGTGTGACGGAATACGTGAACAAAAGCGTCCATTGTCTCCCAAAGCTCCCTGCGGAGCTGGTAGGGGTCCTCGCCTCCCTTCCGCGAGCGGATCGTCTCCACCCGATGGGCCGCGGCGTCGATCTGACTGCGGACCTCGGCGGCGGTCGGAACGGCGGCCATTGCGAGTGATCTCCGCACTGCAGCTTCGCCCGTGATGCGGCCCCAGATGATGCAATGGCTCAGGCTGTTGCTCCCCAGCCTGTTCGCTCCGTGGACGCTCACGCAGCCGCACTCGCCCGCCGCCCACAGACCCTCCACCGGAGTTGAAGAGTCATCCATCATGACCCGGCCCTCGATGTTCTCGTGGATGCCGCCCATCGTGTAATGCGCGGCGGGGCGGACGGGGATCGGCTCGTGTGCCGGATTCATGCCGAGGATTTTCACGACGAGCTCCTTGATCATGGGGAGCCTCTCGTCAATTTTCTCCTCGCCGAGATGGCGCATGTCCAGGAGGAGATGCTGCATGCCCGAGACCTCGTGCGTGATGCCCCTGCCATTGGTGATCTCCGTGATCATGGCGCGGGCGATGATGTCACGGGGGGCAAGCTCCATCCGTTCCTTTGCGTAATCCTCCATGAAGCGCCTGCCGTCCGCGTTCAGGAGGTACCCGCCTTCCCCGCGCACGGCCTCCGTGATCAAGACGCCGGTCGGGATCAGGCCCGTGGGGTGGAACTGGATGAACTCCATGTCCTTCAGGGGAAGCCCCGCCTTAAACGCAAGGGCAATGCCGTCCCCCGTGCTCGAGTATGCCGTGGTGGTGAATCCGTAGATCCGTGCAAACCCGCCGGTGGCGATGATGCCCGCCTTGGCGGCGAAGTATTTCAGACCGCCCGTGGCAATATCGAGGGCCAGGATTCCCTTGAACTCTGATCCTTTCAGGATCAGGTCTGTCGCGTAGTGTTCGTGAAAGATCGTGACATTCGGGAAGCTGAGGAGATTGTCGTAGAGCGCGTGCAGCATGAAAAAGCCGGTTTTGTCCGCCGCAAACACAGTTCGCGGCACCGTCATGCCGCCAAAGGCCCTGAGGAGAATCTTTCCGGCATCGTCCCGGTTCCAGGGAGTGCCGAGGTGGTCCAGAAACCTGATCTCCTTGGGCGCTTCGTTCACAAGGATTTCAATTGCCGGCTGATCACCGAGGTAGTCGCCTCCCTTCACCGTGTCGAAGGCGTGCAGCTCTGTGGAGTCATTGGCATCTCCGGGGTAGAGCACTCCGGAGATGCCGCCCTCCGCAGAAACGGAATGGCTCCTCATGGCATGGAGCTTCGAGATAACGGCGATCCTCGATTTCCCCTCCGAGGTCCTGGCCGCCTGCAGCGCGGCACGCATTCCTGCCAGTCCGCTCCCCACAATGACAACGTCGAACTGCAGTACCTCCACCTGATCAGCGCCGGATGTCATCCCTCTCCCTCCTCATCCCTGCAGAAAGACGTTGTCCTTGAACGGGTGAAGATACCGCGCGGACATGACGGCCAGGGGCTTGACGGCAAGGGTGAACTTGTCCGCCAGCGTGGCAAGCACCTCGCTGCGTCCCCGCGCCCTGACGTCGCTGTGCTGTGCAGCCAGCCGGTAGAACGTGACGCCCTCGTGCACGTAGTCATCCTGGCTGCGATTGGCCCGGATCCTCATGCCCTCGATCTTCAACGGGTCGTGCGGGCTCTCCACGGGCGGAGGAGCAGAGAGGATGCCCAGCGTAAAGAGGCAGATATCGGCGATCCGCTTGTAGGCGGGGAAGCGCTCCGACTCATCGATTGAGCTGCAATACCTGACGAGGCTGTCGATGTCGAAATCACTGAAGCGCACCCGGCGCCACAACCCCGGCCTCACCCTGACGCTGAAGGAGAAGCTGTTGATGCGCACGAACGACACGAGGAGCTCGGTGAGATAACCGCGGAGCTGCCTGTCGTCGAGCAGCTCGACGATCTGCGGCACGTCGAAAAGCACCATGGAGAGTCTCTTGCTCCGCTCCAGAGTATAGGGCTCGTGCTCCAGATCGGCGCGCACCCGGGCAAGGAGAATGGCGAAGAAAAGTGCGGGAGACACCCTCAGGACGGACAGCGGATCAGTGAGCATCCGTCGGAAGACCCTCTCATCGGCAAGCATGGCTTCGCGGATCTCTGCATCCTCACGCAGCACACGCGCCATCCGCTGCCTGTCATCCGATTCAGGTATGAGCACCCGCACGAGGAACTGCAGGTCATTGTCGCTGAACTCCATCCCCTGCACGGTATTCCGTGCATTTGGCTCCGTATTCCGCATGAGCATCTCTCCCAGCGGAGAATATAACCAATCAGGAGCCGCGCGGCTTTCCGTGGCAGCCTCAGCCGCGGCCCGGCCTGTCAGCCGCCGCGCTTCGAAAGCCAGTCCAGCAGTTTCTCCAACGGCCACGTGTTGATGACGTCCTGCGGCTCCAGCCACGCGCGGCGGGCCGTGGCCACGCCGAAGTGCAGCATGTCCAGATCCGCTTCGCTGTGCGCATCCGTATTGATGCTGAGCAGAATGCCGAGCTTCTTCGCGCGCGCGGCGTAGACGTCCTCCAGGTCCAGCCGGGCTGGATGGGCATTGATCTCCAGTGCCACGCCGGACTCCGCGGCAGCAGCCAGCACGGCTTCCATGTCCAGGTCAGCGCCCTCACGCTCCGGAATCAACCGGCCGGTCGGATGGCCTATGATGTCCACGTGCGGATTGCGGATGGCCTTGACTACCCGCGCGGTGACACGATCCCTCGGCTGGCGCAGGGATGTGTGCAGTGACGCCACGACCAGGTCAAGGGTGGCCAGGAAATCGTCCGGATAATCGAGAGTCCCGTCCGCCTTGATCTCCACCTCCGAGGCGTGAAGAATGCGGATCGTGTTTCCCACCTCGGCCTGTACCTGCTCGATCTCCTTCTGCTGCCGTGCATGATCTTCAATGGTCAGGCCGCCGACCATGCCCAGGCTGGCTGAGTGATCGGTGAAAGCGATTATCGTGATGCCGCGCCTGGCGGCCGCCCGCGCCATCTCGAGCATCGTGAGCTTGCCGTCCGACCATGTGGAATGGGTCTGCAGGTCTGACCGAATATCCTTGAGCTCGATCAGCCTTGGCATCCGACCCGTTTTGGCAGCCTGCACCTCGCCGCGGTCCTCCCTCAGCTCAGGGGGAACCCAGGCCAGGCCGAGAGTCGCGTAGACTTTCTCTTCGGTGGCGCACAGGATCTCGCCGGAGCCGTCGGTCCGGGTCAGGGCGTGCTCGGAGAGGGACAACCCCTTGTCCAGGGCTATCTCGCGCAGGCGGATGTTATGCTCCTTGGACCCTGTTGCGTACTGGAGCGCGGTTCCGAACTTTTCCGGCGGGTGGACCCACACCTGGGCGCGCACGCCATCGCCGAACTCTATGGAAGATTTTGTCTCACCTTTGCCCAGGACGCGCACCACGCCGGGAAGCGTGGTAAAGGCCTCCATGACCGGCGCGGCGTCCGCTGCGGCCACCAGGATGTCCAGGTCACCGACCGTGGCGCGCATACGCCGCAGGGAACCTGCCGGCTCCGCCGCCGCAACACCCGGGACTTTCTTCAGCGTCGCGATGATCTGCTGGGCCAGCGGATACGCCCGGCCGAGCGGGATCCGCTGGGAACGGCGGGAGAGTGACTCGATCCCGGCAATGATTTGTGCCTCGGACCTGGCTCCCATGCCCGGAAGCTCGCGCAGCCCGCCCGCCCGCGCGGCATTCTCCAATTCAGCGAGCGTCGTGATCTTGAGGGTTGTGTGGATGAGCTGGACTTTCTTCGGACCCAGACCGGAAACCTTCAGCCATTCGGCCAGCGAGGCCGGCACTTCCTCCTCGAGCTTTTCCAGGGACTTCAGTTTGCCCGTGCGCAGCAGCTCGTCGATCTTGTCCGCGATGGTCTGTCCCACACCCGGAATCTCGCGAAGCGT
>CAYTGX010000062.1:0-27796 GCA_964437385.1 uncultured Spirochaetaceae bacterium | reverse complement strand
GAGAAGACTGGAGACCTTTTCCGCACGGCCCTCAGCCAGCCGCAGAACCTCGCCCCGGCAATCGAAGCTTTGTCCCGCTCCCTCTAGCCAGCACCGCCCGAAGGCGTAGCCAGGATGGCGAGGTCGGCCTATGCCAGGGACGGCGTTCGCGCCGAACGGGTACTCCCGTATGGCCGAGAGGCCGACGCGGTATCTACCGCGGGTCCGACAGTCTTTTGCATGCCATGAACCGACACGCTCCCAGGCCAGCACCGCCGGGCGCGGTCTCAGTCATCCGGCTCATTGCGCCCTTTGTTCCTCAGCAGGGTGAGGTGCATCTCGCTCGGAAAAGCCCTGAGGCACTCTGCCCGATGCGGGAGCGCTTTGTCGTGTTGGCCCGTACGAGCGTAGATGATGGCCAGGTTGCAATGCGCGTCAGGATACCGGGGCTCGATGGACAGTGCCGTCTGGTAGGCGTGAATCCCTTCATCGTGCTTGCCAATGGCAACCAGGCAGTTGCCGAGGTTGTTCCATGCCTCCGCAAAGCCGCGATCCGACTCGATGGCCTGCAGGTAGCGCTCCGCTGCATCAGCCTCGCGCCCCATCTCATACAGCACATTGCCCAGGTTGAAAAGGGTTTCAGGATCGGTCGCCGCCTCCAAAGCACGGCCGTATGCGTCTGCCGCGCGGCGAAGATCGCCGCGTTCCTCGGCCTCCACTGCTTCCGTGAACCATCTGCCATGACTCTGGTCGCCTTCCGGGAAGACGGACACATGGGGGGCACCCCTTTCCCTCTCCGCGTCAAAATCCATGAGCCTCTGCCCGCTCGGCTCCGCCCAGCCGCCGTCCAGCAGCCGGATGCGGAGACCGCGGTCATAGGCCTCCAGGCGGCCGGCAATCTGCTCCCCGTCCGGCACCCATTGGGCGATCTCTGAGAGACTCTGCCGCACCTGTGCGGTGGTGACCCCGGATGCGGTCAGCCTGCCGAGATTGCGCGCAAGCAGGATGTCCTGGAACTCGAACCATGCAAGTCGATTTGCCACGCGAGCAGGCTGGAGGAGTCCCCGGCGCATCCAGCCGCGGACAACGGAAAGGGGCTCGTCCACGATGCGGCTCACCTGCGCGGCCGTGTACATTCGGGAGGTATCGGTCAACTCTCCCTCCGCGCCGATCAACGCCAGGAACTCGGCTTCATCCACAAGCCTGATCGGGGCTCCCTGTTTCTTCAATTCGCGGAAACGCAGCATGTTGCGCGCAATGCCTCCGTCCGGCGTAAAGTGCCCTGTTGCCTGCCCGGCCACGAGAAGCTCCGTGGTCATCCCCGGTTCACTCACGTGGCGCCCGCCGGCGCGCACGATCCGCTGGATTGCCTCCGCCCTGTCCATCGAGATCAGGCGGCCGGTGAGGGATACTTCCTTTCCAGCGAGCGTAGTCCGGCGCGGTACACCGCCCATTTCTTCCCGGCGCGGTACACCGCGCATTTCTTTGTCAGTCATCTCAGGCATCGAGGAGCCCCTCGAACACGGGCGCGCGAAGCATGCCCGCCGCGGTGAGCTCGGCAAAGCTTACCGTGCAATACAACCCCGGCTCAACCCACCGTGCCCGTTCGGGGCAGGCCACCAGCGGTGCGGCGCGCGGCCGCTGCCTGAGGAGTGTGTTGACCCGTCCGCGGACCTCTTCGGTAAAGCCGCCCCCCACCCTGCCGATGTAGCGCAGCGCGCCTTCCTGCTCTCCGGGGAGACCGTTGCAGGCCACGAGCAGGCTCTGGAAGTCATTTCCCTCCTTCTCGATGTACCCGATGATCGCCACCTGGACGCGGAGCCTGCGCTTGATCTTCACCCATGCGCCGTTGCGCTTTCCCGCCGCATAGGTGCTGGAGAGCTTCTTTGCGACGACCCCTTCGAGCCCCTGCTGGCAGGCTGTTTGATACAGCATCCTGCCCTGTGCGCGAATCCCTTCGGAAAGAACGAGGCCCGGGCACGGGCAGTCCCGTACGATCTGTTCCAGCGTCTCACGGCGTTCAGAGAACGGCGCATCCATCAGCGAGCGGGAGGACTTGTACAGGACGTCGAAGACAACGAAGCTGACCGGCAGGGAGCTCTCGCGATGCATGCTCTTGAGCACGAGCTCGAAATCAGTTTTGCCGTCGCGAAAAACAACGAGCTCGCCGTCCAGGATAAGCCCTCCGGGAAGCGATGCCAGGCCAGTCATGGCGGGATAGCGCTCTGTCACTTCAACGCCGTTGCGGCTCACCAGACGGAGGCCGCCGCGCTCCACGAGGGCCTGTGTGCGGAGCCCGTCCCATTTGAACTCGAAGAAATGAGCCTCTGAGTCGAACGGCTGGCCGGAGACGGCCAGCATGGGAGGAACGAACCGGGGAAGAGCCTTATCCAACCTTCTTCTTCTTGCTGGCCGTTGCCGCCTTGGCGGTTGCCACCTTGGCCGGCTTGGCGCTGGGCGCCTGCTTGAGCCCCGCTTTTGCCGCCTCTTTGATCTCCGGCGCCGCTGCCTGCGTGCCGCCGGCCGCCTGGGCCTCCGCAACGCTGCGCTTGAGGGCCTCCATGAGATTGATGATCTTGGGCTCCTCCGGATCACGGACCTGGATCACTTCCTTGCCCTCTATCTTCATCTGGATCAGCTGTGTCAGCTTTTCCTTGTACACGTCGTGATACTTTGAAAAGTCGAAGCTCTTGATCATCGAGGCTTTGATGAGCGTGTCCGCCAGGGACATTTCCGCCTCGGACACTTCCGTTTCAGTGATCTCGTCCTTGAACGCGGAGGCGGCCTTCACCTCGTCCTTCCGGTTCAGCACGGTCATCGCCAGCACCCCGTCTATCGGCCGCAGCATGACCACCTGCTCCTTCTGCGAGATGACCACCTCGGCCATGGCGCACACCTGGTTCGTCAGCATCCCCTTCAAAAGGAGGTTGTACGGCTTCTGGCCCACGGGCCCGTCCGGGGTCAGAAAGTAGGTTCGGCCGCCGAGATAGATCGTGCTCAGGTCCTCCGGCTTGATGAAGCCGTCGATTCGAATGGACTTGTCGCTCTCCGTGCGCAGCTTGTCGATCTCATCTTCGTCGATGATGACGTACTGGCCCTTGGCGTATTCATAGCCCTTGACGATTTCTTCGCCGCTGACCTCTCCCACCTCGGGGGCGAACTTCTTGTACTGGATCCTTGTGTGGGTTTTCGCGTGAAGCTGGTGGAGCGTGATGTCGCTCCCCGTCGACGTTGACGTATACGCCTTGACCGGTACTGAAACAAGGCTGAGCTTCAGGAATCCCTTCCAACTGGCATGGGCTGCCATGACCGCCTCCTCGTCATACCGTCACCGCGGGATGGGACAGGATCGTCCGGCTTTCCCGCGACGGCCATACCCTCCCATTTCACTAAGGTATTGTCGGCATATTTTGAAGTCAACTTTGTGGGTGTTATATTCTCTCAAATGCTTCTGGAGCTGGCAGATTGGCGCAGATCGACTGCGGAGATGTACGCCGCTGTACGAAGATCTTCCACGGAAAATCCCGAGGGCGCGTGGCGGGATTTTCTCGAGACGCGGAGCCGGATGTTCCGCACCCACCCGCAATCCCCGCTTCCCGAGGAACGGAAAGCAACATTCAGGGCTTTGCGCTATTTCCCTTACAACCAGGCGCTGCGTTTCCGCGCGCAGGCTGTTCCTGTCGACGGTGAAAAAGAGGCGCGCGCACTGCCGGTCGATCTGCCGGAGGGAAAAGCGATCCTTCTCCCCTTCGCGCACGTCCGTTTTTCAGGCATGAAGCTGACCCTCTATTGGATCCAGGGGTATGGGGGAGGATTGTTCCTGCCTTTCAAAGACAGGACCAACGGGACCGAGACCTACGGCGGAGGGCGGTATCTGTACGACACGATCAAGGGTGCGGATCTCGGAGCGTCTCCTGACGCAATCCTGCTCGACTTCAATTTCGCCTACAATCCCTCCTGCGCGTACAACCCACAGTGGACCTGTCCACTCGCGCCGGCGGAAAACACGCTGCCGTTGCGCATCGAAGCAGGAGAGCTTGCTTTAGAAGAGGAGGCCCCTAGCGGGAGGCCCGCTTTGCTGCCGGGCGCCGGGTGAGCTCTTTGGGCGGCGGCGGGGTGAGGTTTTTGGTCACCCGTGTGCCGATGGATTTCATGAGCGGCCCGAGCATCTTCTTGAACGGAATGGCCAGCGGATAGTCGTGATTGTAGGGGGCGGCCCAGTGCCGCCCGATGAGGGTCGCGTACACGGACAGGGTCTGCTTGGCAGCCATGAAATCCCGCGCACTGAGGATCTCGTCGGCAAGTCCGAAAGGGATGCTCCGGATCAGTGGTCCCCTGGCATACTCCACGGCCCATACCCCATCGGTGAAGTTCATGCCGCACGCCTGGCCCTTTCCCACGAAGATGCGGTCCCCCGGCTTGTAGACGCGCTTCTCGAACTGCCCCTCGGCGTAGTACCAGGTCTCCCCATCTATCACCGTGTCCCAGAACGCCACATGGTGGCGCCCCGAGTGGCCCTCTGAGCCGATGGGAGTGCCCCAGATCATCACGTATTCCTGGAGGGACGCAAAGTAGAGCTTCATCTGGATCATCGCGCCCCCGGCAATGCTGTAGATCCACGGTTGGCTGTTGTCGATGTGGCCCGGGTAGCGCTCTTCAACCGCCCGCGCAAAGACATCGAACATCTCCGGCTTCCGATGGCCCAGACAGGCCATGGCACACTCGTCGATCACCTCGGGGTCGAAAATGTATCTTTTCATGGCTCTCCTCGCATGGAAACCATGGTACCCGCACTTGCATAGGTTGGCAAGGTACTCTGTGAGAAGCTTTACGAGGCTATGCGCGCGAGAAACTTCGAGCGGAACGTGTTTCCCATGATCATTCGTTTCATGGGAGGGAGCGAAAGAAACACCCCCGCAACGGCACGGAGGAACCGGTGGCTGGCAAGGTTGGGATTGTTGAAGAGGAAGTTCTGCAGGGTGCCGCGTTCCAGCGCCTGGAGAACGACTCTTTCCACCGTGTTCTCGGGCAGGAGAACGCGCTGCGCGCGCGGGATGAGCCTTATTGCCTTCTGTGCGCAGACCAGGCCGCACACGCCGCAGCCGATGCAGAATGTGGCGTCCACCCGGGGTTTCCCCGCGCCGCGCGCACCCTGCTCGCGGTGCATCTGAATTGCCTCGATCGGACAGGCGGCGGCGCATTTGCCGCATCCGGTGCAGAGCGGCTCCTGGCAGGAAGCGATGAAACGCGATGTGACCAGGGTGTTGGGGTAGCCGAACTTCCTGATCCCATTGAGCACGGTGCAGCAGCACCTGCAGCAGAGACAGAGGAATTGGACGTCCTGCCGGACATTGTCTGCATTCAGGACGAGCCGCATTTCCTTTGCCCGCGCCAGCAGCTCGTGCAGCTCGCTGCGGGACACCGGCCGCGCGAGATTTCTGCGCACCGCGTAGTCGACATCTCGCCCGAAGCTGATGCACATCTCAAGCGGACTGTCGCAGCTCTTCTCCCCGAGATGGAGCTTTCCGTGCCGGCAGGAACAGATTCCGACCGCCGCGCCGCGCGCCTGTTCGACGATGGCGCTCGCCTGCTCGTAGTCCAGAACCTCGACGTGCGGACCATGTGCCAACGCGTCAACGTGCGGAATCGTGCGCATGACCGAGACTTTCTGACCCCTGCCGAAGTTGGCCTTGAGGAACTGGTCATTCCCCAGAAGGTATTCCTTGAAGAGCCCCGCCATCCGGGGAAGGTCAAGCTCCCCGTCCGTGCGCATCATCGTGTACTCGAATACGCCGATGACCATCGGCGAAACCGTGTACAATCGCTGACTGCCGATTTCCAGGTCCATGACCAGTCCCTTGACGGCAAGTCTTTCCAGCATCCGGCGGAGGCTTCCCTCCTCGCTGCCTGTGATCTCCCGAATACGCTGAAGCGTGGTCAGCCCGGTTGGTATTCGGGCCACGAGATCGGCCTCCTCCACCGTGTACAGCTCTTTCAGGATGGCACGAAGAGTCTCGTTCCATGGAGCCCGGGTATTGAGCCCGTCTAGTGCGGTGCCAAGATCCCGGTAGACATCTTTGGATGCCAGATGACCCATGGCCCCATTCTGGGGTCATTGGGCCTCTCGGATCAATCAATTCTTGACATCCCTGGACCATATGCCCTATAGAGGTCTAAGAAAGTGGGGAGCATGCATGCGTGTGCTGACTGCCGCGATCACTTTTTTCGCTGTCCTGTCGGCATCACAGATTTCAGCGCAAAGCGGCGACCTGCCTTTTACGCGCGGAATTTATCTTGCAGGATCGGGACATTTCTCTACGCTCGATGGACGCTTCGACGGGCAAAGCGCTGGCCTCGTGGGGAGTGAAATCTTTTACTTCCCCAAATTGGACGCCGGAGTTGGAGCAGGCGGTCTCCTGGGATATCGAGGCTTCAATTGGGCCTATGAGGCAGGCGGGTTTTATAAAGCCAATGGCAGTTCTCTTGCAGGCACTCCGTTCAACACGTCGACGCTGGGTTTCACATTTGATGTTGAATGGCTGCCCTTTACGCGCACAAACCCTCAACCGTACCTCGCCGCCGGCGTCGGAATCTCCACCCTCACCGTAGAAAATGGATCCGCTGACGGCGCCCTCGTGGGAGACGCACTGTACTATCTGGGCGGATTCAGGGCCGGGCTCGGCATTGAGGTGTGGGTGGACAGGCGGTTCTTCGTTCGCTTCCAGGGCATCTACAGGATCGACAGGGTCGTGGGCATCCAGGGCGTCACCGGTGGCCGGAAGGACCTGAGCGATTCTATCAATGCGGACGGTTATGAGCTCAGCCTCATCATCGGGTGCATTATCCTCTAGTACGCACCGCTCGAAGGCGTAGCGCTGCCGCGGTCTACACGCGTGGGGCCGACTGTCCTTTGCGTGTCATCGCCCTACACGCGCCCAGCCCCTGCCGCCTCTGCCGCGGGGCGATTGTGTGAACCGGCCACCCAGGCGAGCGCTGCTCCGCCCCCGAACAGCAGGATATTGAGAACAAACGGCAGATTCTTGTCCATGCCGGAAAGTGTTCCTGCAATCCACCCGAACGGCGATGTAAACAGGATAATGCCCACGGACACTATCGACAGGATGCGGGCGCGTTCCTTGGCCCGTATCGTGAGCACCGTCATCCTGTCCACGAGCGGGCTGACTGCGGCAAAGCTGCACGCCTCCAGAAAGACGCTCAGGATGAGTGAGGGATATCCGTGATCCGGGCTGGTGATCAGGACCACCTGGCTTGCCACAAAGCCGAGAAACCCGGCAACCATCGGCGCCTTGAAGTGCATCTTGTTCAGGCGCGGCATCACCACGATGAAAAACCCGATCATGACGGCAGATTTGACAAACGGGAAAATGGCAATGCTCGAAGCAGGGATATGCAGTTTCTCCGTGACAATGATTGCCCAGAAGCTGCCGCTGATCAGGGCGCAGATGCTGAGCACGAGCATGATTGCGGCCGTGTAAAGAGTCCGCGGCGTATGCAGCAATTCGGCCAGCACGGCCTTGTACTCCTGCAGGACATGGAACGCGCTCTGGTTGCGCGTCTCCTGCAGACGGATTTTGCCCTGGGCGGTCTCTTCCGTCAGCAGATACGTGACGGTGGCCTTTACCGTGAACATCACGGCGGCGAACAGGTACAGTGCGCGCATGGTGGGAACCAGTGAAAACAGACCGATCAAAATCCCGGCGAGCGGGGCAATGAACCCGACGACCAGATTCGCGATGTACACCCACGTATAGATATCGACAAGTTGACCCGGGTCGGCGTCTTCCACCAGCAGGCAGGTCCACGAATTGGCGGTAATGCGCCAGGCACTGTTGACCACGCCGGCAGCAAGGAAATACCAGAAGTTCTGCGCGAGTGCGGAGATCAGGGACGGGACCGTCCACGCCACGATGTCGAAGACAAGAGTGGTGAGGCGGCGCCCCAGCTTGTCGGTCAAAACGCCGCTGGACAGGGCCAGGGCGATCTGAAACCCCCAGCTTATGCTGAGGATCAGGCCGATCTGCCTGTCCGCCAGCCCAAGGGAAACCATGTAAAGGGAGATGTAGGGAAGATACAGGTTGTAGGGGATGCCCCAGAGCGGCTCGGTGTACACGCACCCGCGCGGATTCCCGCGGAGGCTCTTGAGGGTCACGATAAGGGAATGGTCTTTCATGAGTGTTCTGCAGTTCTAAGCGAAATTGACTCCCGCGTCCACTGCACATACTATGGTTCGGAGACCACATGCAGTCGTCCGTCGAAGCCCTTGCACATCTCATGCGCGGCCGGCCCACGCTGGTGCTGAGCGGCGCGGGAATCAGCACGGAGTCAGGCATTCCGGATTACCGCGGTCCGAACGGTTCCATGCGGACGCGCCGACCGATGCAGTACGGCGAGTTCGTAGGCTCGGCGGATGCGCGCAGGCGCTACTGGGCGCGCAGTGCAATCGGCTGGACCCGGGTAGGCACGGCCCGGCCCAACTCCGGGCATGCCGCCATCGCCCGGCTCGGACAGCTCGGATTCGTGACGGGTGTGATCACCCAGAATGTCGACGGCCTTCACCAGGCCGCGGGGAGCATCCGCGTGCTGGAGCTGCACGGCTCTCTCGCGGAAGTCCGATGCCTGTCATGCGGCCAGCTTGAAATGCGTGACCATCTGCAGGCACGCCTTGTCGAGGAAAACCCCGCGTGGGCATCGGGAGCTGCCGAGGCAGCCCCTGACGGGGATGCCGAGGTATCCGTTCCGACCGTGGCGTCCTTCTCCGTGCCGGGCTGCCTGCGCTGCGGAGGCGTCCTCAAGCCGGACGTGGTCTTCTTCGGTGAAAGCGTTCCCAGGCCCAGGGTCGAGGCCGCATGGAGAATGCTGGCCGGCGCAGAGATACTCCTGGTCGTCGGCTCGTCTCTTGCGATCTTCTCCGGGCTCAGGTTCGTGAGCCAGGCGGCACGGGAGAACAAGCCGGTGGCCATCGTGAACCAGGGAGAAACCAGGGGTGACGACGTGGCAACCGTCCGGATAGAAGGGAGGCTGGGTGATGTCCTCCCGTCCCTGGTGCAAGCCCTGGCGGGGTGATCCGACGAGAGGTGCGGCCCGTCTCCTACGATTCCCCGGAGAGCCAGTCACAGGCATTCGTCCAGAGCTTCGCGTAGTCCTTCCAGAAGACGAAATTGCAGCCCCAGTGGGGCGCAGGATCGGAGGTGTACGCAAGCACCCGGCCGCGCTGAAACCTGCCCACGGCGATGGCAGGACTTCCTTCTCCCTTCCATGTGGCAACCACGTCGCAGCCGCGGCGCGCTTTGACCCTGTTGAATCCAAGGACAGGAGGCATCGCGGAGAGGTCCACCCCCTTGAGCAGGGGATGGCCGGGGATCGCCTCCTCCGCGACAAAGCCTTCCGTGCTTTCCCGCAGGTCCTCCACGTCCAGGCATTCGCACGGCAGGATACCTGCCAGGGGAGTCCGCCCCCAGCCGCCCTTTCCCATCTCTCCGTTGAAGCTGAGCCAGCCGCCGAGAAACATCACGTGCATGCCGGCGTGCACTGCCTCGATTGTCAGCCGGATGCGGTCGGGAAACGTGAGTACTGTGGTCCCGAACAGGTGACGATTGAAAAACTGGGGGTGAAGCTGGAAATTCTTCGCCTCCACGTCCGAGAAGACGATGATGTCGTACTCTTCGAGGACCTTTTCATACTCACCCGGAGGCATGTTGTAGAAATCCCACGTCGGGACGCTGACGATCTCGTGCCGTCCGCTGGACCGCACTCCCGCCACGAGCCACTTTCCATAGTTGATGAGATCCAGTCCCTTGGGCGCATGGTTGAATGAAGTCTCCGCATATACGGGGCCCAGTTGAACCGCCCAATCTCCCACGTAGTAGACCTTGGCCATCCCCTATCTTCACTCGATCACCCCGGACCGTCAACATGCGATCGTGCCTGCGAGCTCATGGCCGGGAATGAGCGGCAGTTTTGCCGCTGCGTATCCGTTGAGATAACTGCCTTCATTGTTCGCCTCAGAGTGCGCTCAGGGTAAGAAAATGATCTTGTTGTAGGATATTTCCTTGCAAAACATCTTCTTAAATGTGTCCCCGACCTGTTTCATCGGCAGGCGATGCGACACCAGAGGGTCGGTTCGGATCGCTCCAGAGGCGATGTAACGGACAGTCGTTTCCCATTCATGGTCGTGGAGAGAAAAGTTTGTATTCACCGCCCCGACTACCGTCAATTCCCTGCGGAATACTTTCGTGAACACTTCATCCGCGAGGTTGATGTCAGCGTAGGCGCGGCCGATGTGCACAATCGTCCCCCGCTTGCGGGCGGCCAGGAGGGCCTGTCTGTGAGTCTCCACGGAGCCGGCGGTCTCAATCAGAAGATCGGCGCCTTTGCTGTTGGTCTCCTTCATGATTCTGGCGACTACATCTTCTTTGGAGGAATCGATGCATACATCGACGCCAAGCTGGTGCGCCACGGTCAGCTTTTCTTTCAGGATGTCGGTGGCGATCACCTTTCCCGCGCCCATCACGGAGGCCCATTGGCATGCGAACATGCCGATCGGGCCGGCTCCCAACACGACGACCACCTGACCGGGGTCGATTCCCCCGGCACGCCGGATAGCATGCAAGGCGACCCCTGCAGGATCAGTCATCGCCGCGGCCTCAAAGCTCACTGTCGGCGGCAGCTGTACCAGATTGAACTCGGGAACCTTTACATAGTCGGCGAACGCCCCGTCTGACCGCGAACCAAGATAGTCATAGTCTTCACAGAGGTTGTACTGGCCTGCATGACACCATTCGCATTTGAAGCATGGCAGAAGCGGCGCCGCGGTTACCCGGTCTCCGACTCTATGGGACGACACTTCGGCGCCGACTTCGACAACCTCCCCGGAGAACTCATGCCCTGGAATGCAGGGGAAGACGTGTGTACCTTCTACCATGATCCGTTTCAAATCCGAGCCGCAGTTGCCGGCTGCTTTCACCCGGAGCAGAACATCTGCAGGCCCGATGGAAGGGATAGGTTTCTGCTCATAGCGCAGGTCGGCCGGGGCGTAAAGAACGGCCGCGTTCATCATGCCTTTCATATCGCACTTCCCGACTCAACTGACGCGAGGTGTGCTTTCAGGGCTGCGAGCTTGGTGCGGGCGCTTTCCGAGTCCCGGTAGATATCGATGTGTTCGAGAAACAGGGTATCGTCTCCGTAAAAGCCGTGATATTCCTCCATGCTTTCAAGACTGATTCCAGAAACGACTGGCCAGGTTTCTAGCCGCGCGGGTTTTCCCGTCTTTGTGCCTCGCAGGATATCCAGATATCGTTGCGTCTTCGGCCGCGCATCTGACGTCCCTCCCCAGATTCCTCCCACGTGCGAGAAGTCGGCGCCCAGGAGCCGGAAGAGCTTGCTGAAAAGTTCGTAACTGACACTGAACGCAGGCCCCGAGGTAAAAAGGCCATATCCCACGCGATGGACGTAGATCGGCCGCGCGAAGGTCCTTCTCAGGTAGTCGATTGAAGAGAGTCCTGTGCAGAAGGGATCAATCATGAATCCGCCGGCACCGGCTTCAAGAGCCATTGAGGCAGCCTCATGCAGCATCGCAAAGTCGCAGGTAATATTCGCCATGTACAGCATCCTTCGCCCGGCCTTTTGCTCCACCGCGTCGAGTGCGTCGGCAATTCCGCGCACCCTCTCCTTAAGAGGGCATATTTCAGGATTGACGCAGATCTCGTCATCTTTCACAAAATCGAACCCGGCTTCCGCGAGATTGCGCGCGAGCTTCGAAGCCTGTGCCGGATTGAGCCCGACGTTCGGCTTGATGATGGACCCGAATAGCGGGCCCTTCATCACTCCCACCAGGTCCCGAAGGCCTGCAATTCCCAACCGGGGACCGAGGTATCTCCTTTCGAAAGACGCCGGCAAATCGAGGTCAACAAGCCGCGAACGCTTGATGAAATAGAAATTGAAGACTTCTCCTGCGACAACCGGCCAGAGATTGGTGATTCCTCCCAAAAGGGGATCCACGTTCGCGGCCGGCAGCGAGAACACCACGGTGTAGAGCCCCCCTTCCCCCTTCGTTATGGACACGACCTCCCCCGCCACCGATGGGTCGACGCGCGGCACGTGATCGCGCACTCTGTCCATCACCGACCCGGTTCGCGTGGAATAATACTGGATGCCGCTTGTCATTTCATGAAGCAGCAAATCAGCAGCGCGCTCGATCGCTTCTTGTTGTGGTTCCAGCTCATACGTAGCGAGGATCCTCTTCTTCTCTCTGACAACCATGTTGTTCTCCCCGAATAGTTCGTTGTGGTGCGCCCTGGATACCGTACGATTATTCATGTGTGTGAATCAGGCGGCGCTGAGAACTCCCCTGTCACCACTGATTTTCGTATTAAAGTACTCAACCTGCAGGAACTCTTCCTTTTTCCCCCATGAACTCGCTTACCCGGCAGTACAAGGGCGGCACACGATTCCCTGTGATCTGTTCTTCCCTCATTTCAGCGACAGCTTTCTTCCTGAGTCAAAGAAGCGCGGCATGAGAAGACTAAGGATGAGAAGACTTCCGGTTACTATTTTCATGATTTCCGGCGACACACTCTGCGCATACAGACCGTTGCGCAGCAGCCCGATGACAACAACCGCGATGACACCGCCCGCAATCGTTCCTCTCCCGCCGCTGATAATGGCCCCGCCAAGGACGGCCGCGGTAATGACGTCCAGCTCCATGCCAAGCGCCATATTTCCTCGTGTGCTCGCATTCCGTGAGGTCAGTATTACAGAGGCGACGGCGGTCATGAGACCCATGATTGTAAAGAGCACGGTAACTATCCAGTCGACCCGTATGCCGGAGTAGAGCGTTGCCTTCTGGTTATTTCCTATCGCATAGACTTTCCTTCCGAATGTAGTCTTATGCAATACGAACGCGAACACTATTGCCAGGACGGCGAAGACGACCAAAGGAACGGGGACGACAGAGAAAAGATTCCCCCTTCCAATGGTGATGAAAGACTCCGAGTACTCATGGTAGGTTTGATCACCCAGGATCACGTACGCAATTCCTCGATACAACGAATATGTCCCGAGAGTCACAACAAGCGAAGGTATTCGCATTTTCGTTGTAAGCACGCCGTTCATAAATCCGGCTGCGCTTCCCGCAACAAGAGCGCAGACGATCGCCTGCCACTCCTTCAGCCCGGCCTGAATGCAAAGGGCGATTACTACCGAAACCAGCGCAATGATCGACCCCACCGAGACATCGATGTTCTTGGAGATGATCACCAACACCATGGGCAGCGTGATGATGCCTGCCTCCATGAAATTGATGCTGATTCCCAACAGGACGGAAGGGCTTAATAGCTGCGGCGTGAATATCCGCAAAAGCACGAGCTCCAGAACGAGAATCCCCATGAGGATCAGTTCCCAGCTATGGGCGTGTTGCCATGCCCTCCACCTCCCGTGGGCACTCTCTCGATTTCTTGCTCCCGTTTTTCGCGCGATGCTCATCCTACATCCTATCTTCTTTTCCGGCTCACAAGATATGAGTCGAATATGACCGCAAGGAGAATAACGAGCCCCTGGATGGCCATCTTCCAAAACGGTGAGATATTTGCAACGTTCATCGCGTTGATGAGGAAGCTGAGCAGAAACGCTCCAAGCACCACCCCTTCGACGCTGCCGCGGCCGCCATTCACCCCCGTGCCGCCAATGACGCTCGCGGCAATAACCGTCAATTCATATCCGCTGGCCGTGTTCGATTGCGCGAAATTGAAACGGGACACCCACAACACGCCGCAAAGGCCGAACAGCAACCCGGCTATTGCAAAGACGATAAATACGATCCGGTAAGAATTAATCCCCATGATGTGGGCGTTTTCCAGGTGGCTGCCGATCGCATACAGATAGCGGCCTGGCCGCAAATACTTCAGTGAGAAGAAGGCAACCAGTGCAACAATGATAAATGCCAGCAAGAGGTGCGGGATCGTAAGGAGACTCCCGTTGGCTAATGTCCGGAAAGAATCCGGCAAATCCCGGGACACCACCCATCCCCCGCCGCTTATGATAAAGTTAATTCCGCGGTAGATGCTCAGCGTGCCGAGCGTGACGATTATTGACGGCACGCGACCATAGGCGACAAGCGCTCCATTCAAAGCCCCCATCATGATTCCAAGCACTATGCCGAGCAAGAGAGCTGCAAGGGGGTTCACCGTATGGACGGATTTCATCAAGAGCGCGGCGGAAAAACCTGACACCGCCATGATGGAGCTGGAAGAAACGTCTATGTTGCCGGTGAGCATGACGACCAGTTGTGCGATTGCTGCGATTCCAAGAATGGCCGTGTCCATGAGGATTGCGCGGATATTGTTGGAATCGAGGAAGTGAATATTGCGGATAACGACAACGACCATGAGGACAAGAATGAAAAGGATCGTGCTCATGAGCCGAATGCTCGAGATCTCGAGTCTGCGACTTTCCAATCCGTTTCCTCTTGCCACCTGCACGAACTTCTCCCTTGCCTACAGATTCGCGAAAAACCGGGTAATCAGCCGGCAATCTCGCTGGCGCATCTCATTATTCTTTCCTGTGTTGCATCGGCCGCGTCGAATTGTCCGACTATTCTTCCCTTTGCCATCACACATATTCTGTCGCTCATCTTGAGTATTTCCGGCAGCTCAGAGGACACCATGATTATGCCCACACCTTTCCGTGAAAGGTCATCCATGAGGTGATGAATGATCTCCTTCGCCCCCACATCGATGCCCTTGGTCGGTTCGTCGAATATCAGGATCCGTGCTTTTCTCAGAAGCCATTTCGCCAGCACTATCTTCTGCTTGTTCCCGCCGGAGAGCGAATCGACGAGGTCCCGTATGCTTCCGAACTTCACGTCGAGCTCTTCACAGATATTCTCCGCAATCACGGCTTCCTGTCTTCTATTGATCATTCGTGAGGGGAAAGTCCTCTCCAGGTCCGGCAGCGTGATGTTTTCTGCCAGATTCATTGAAAGGATGAGGCCTTCGGTACCTCGATCCTCGGGAATAAGCCCGATGCCGCATGCGAGCGCTCGATGCGTCCCGGTCATCCGCACCGGTGTGCCGTCTACGAGGATGGTCCCGGTTTCCACGGGGCCGATCCCGAACAGCGATTCCACTACGTCAGTGCGTCTCGATCCGACGAGGCCAAAAAAGCCTAGAATCTCCCCCCTCTCGAGACTGAAAGATATTTCTCTAAAGATCCCCCGTCTGCCGATGTTTCTGACCTCGAGTATCTTTTCACCCGTCGCGTGGCTTTCTCGCAGTCCCACGTGCGTGATGTCCCTGCCGATCATCAGCCGTATGAGCGAGTCCTCGGTGAAATCCGACGCGGGCCCGGATTCTATGTGCTGTCCGTCCCGAAGCACGGTGATCCTGTCAGCGATTCTCATGACCTCTTCCAGCTTGTGGGATATAAAAATAATCCCGACGCCATCCTGGCGAAGCTGGCGCATGACGCTGATCAGGTTATCCACCTCCTCCAATGAAAGAGCGGAGGTAGGCTCGTCCATCAACAGTACCCTTGCCCTGGTCCCGGCCAGCGCTTTGACGATCTCAACTATCTGCCGTTGTGCGACTGACAGGGACTCGACTTTCGCCCTTGGATCAATGCTGCCTGATTTCAGGTAGTCGAGAAGGACCCGTGTCTGCTGCTCAATGTATTTCCAACGTACAATTCCTTTTTTTATAAACTGGCCTTGGCGCAGAAACAAGTTCTCTGAGACGCTCAGGTCCGGGAATAGGCTGAGTTCCTGATAGATGGGGGAAATGCCGTGCTGCTGCGATACTGCCGGTGTCCACGTCTGCATGGCTGACCCATCGACGAATACTACGCCGCGATCCGGCCGATAGACGCCGGCCATGATCTTCATGAGCGTTGACTTGCCCGACCCGTTCTCTCCAAGAAGGGCATGGATTTCTCCCGGAAAAACGCTGAGGTCGATGGACTGCAGCGCCTGGACACCCGGGAAGCTTTTCCAAATATCAACTACCTGGAGAACCGGATTATGCTCACCCATCGGGGATCCCTACAATCTCCTCGTTCGCTGAATGGATTGAAAGGGAGAGCAAGGCAACGCAAAGCCCTGCCCTCCCGGATCGCACGCCACGCTGTATCCTATGACAATCTGCGAGGCTACGAGATCGTCTTAGAGCTTCGACGCCCATTCATCCACGTTGTCTTTTGTGAAAACGACGTTGCTGTGTCCAGTCACCGCTGTTCCACCATCAGCATACGAGTGCACAACAAACTCTCCGAGCCTCTTCGTAACGAATTTGTCCCCCGCTTTTCCGGCAATTTTCTTCTGCATGAGATTGTAATTGGCGTAGACGGCCAGATAGCCAAGATCTACCGGGCTCCACAGAATAAGTTCCGGCATGGTCCCGTCCTTGATAAACTTGACGTTCTGGCTGGGGAGACCGATTCCGTTTACGATGACTTTGCCCGAGAGGCCGCGATCCTCAACTGCCTGACAGGAAGCAACAACACCAACTGAGGTCGGCGAAATGATTCCTTTGAGATCCGGATAGGCAGTGAGCAATCCAATCGCTTCATTGTAAGACTTGTCCATTACATCGTCGCCATAGACTGTCGAAACGAGCTGCATCTTCGCGTACTTCGGGTCTTTCAGCTCTTCCTTCATCCATTTGATGAACGTATTCTGGACTGCCATCTGCGCGCCCGCGCTCACGATGGCAAACTTCCCGCTGTAGTTGAGATATTTTCCGAGTGACTTGATGTACCAGCGGCCGACTTCCTCTATGCTTCCCGGCTCTATGAAAAGCTGCCGGCCAGCCGGAGAAATAGCGGAATCCCAGCTTGTGACAGATATCTTCTTCCCCATCGCCTTCTTCATAACGGGGACAAGGGCGTCCGGATCGTTCGCGCTCACGGTGATCCCGCCTACCCCCTGAAGGATCTGCGCTTCGATTACCTCAATTTGTGCCTCCGCTGTAGGATCAACCGGATTCACATAGTTGACCTTGATGCCGAGTTCTTTCGCGGCTTCCTGTGCGCCAGAGTTCACCGCATCAAAGAAAGGTATCCCGGCGACCTTTGCGATGAGGGCGATTGAGCTGCCTTTGTCCTGAGCCGCGAGGAAGGGCACGGCTACCACAAAAATCAGCATGGCAAGTACCAGACTCCTGACAACCTTTCTCATACGACCTCCTACTCAAGAATTGGGCTTCGGGTATGTAATCTTGTAATTACATACTTATGTAGACCCACGCTAGCACACACCCCACCTGCTGTCAACTCTTTTCTTGATGGGCTTTTGCCCGGAAGGTCTTATGCGCCTTTGCGCGTCCGTGGAGGTTCAAGCTCGATTGGCGCAGGTTCACCTCGGAGAACTGGAGGAAATCGAAAGTCTGCGCGCAGCACAGCGGCGAACTCACCGCGTACCCCCGAAGAGGCCTGGGCTGGCGATTCGAATGGGCGGGCCGGCAGTGTCACTGTCGTGCGGGCTGGCCGCGGATCCTGCACCTTCGGCAGGTCCGCGAGCAAAGAGTCGAAGTCGATATTGTTTACAACTTTTGCTTCCTTGAACTGCTGCGGCAGGATTGCCCACGCTTCGTCGCCGTAGGTCTGCCACCAGTCATCATTGTGCAAATCAGAACCCGGGTCATATAATCCAGGCACATGAAAGCCCTGGTGAAAAAGGCCCCGGGCAAGGGGCTGGAGATGCAGCAGGTCCCGATGCCAGCGGTCGGAGGCAACGATCTGTTGATAAAAGTGACAAAGGCCGCGATCTGCGGCACTGACCTGCACATCTGGAACTGGGACGCGTGGTCCCAGCGCACGCTCCGGCCTCCACTGGTCACCGGGCACGAGTTCGTCGGACGGATCGTGGGCAAGGGCTCGAGCGTGACCGGCTATGAAATCGGGCAGCGTGTCTCCGGCGAAGGGCACATCGTGTGCGGCGTCTGCCGGAGCTGCCGTGCGGGGCGCAGGCATCTCTGCACCAACACCGTCGGCATCGGGGTGAACCGGGACGGCTGCTTTGCCGAGTATCTTTCCCTGCCCGCACCCAACGCCTGGCACGTGCACGCCGGGGTGCCGTCGGAGATTGCCTGCTTCCTCGACCCCCTGGGAAACGCCACGCACTCGGCCCTTTCGTTCGACCTGGTGGGAGAGGACATCCTGATCACGGGTGCAGGGCCCATCGGAATCATGGCAGCGGCCATTTGCAGGCACTGCGGGGCCCAGAGGATCGTCGTCACGGACGTGAATGACTACCGGCTCGGACTGGCCGCAAAGATGGGCGCCACCATGACAGTGAACGTCACCCGCACCTCAATCGAGGATGCGCGGAGGCAGCTGGGGATCATCGGCTTCGACATCGGCCTGGAGATGTCGGGAAACGGGGCGGCATTCGAGTCGATGCTGGAGAACATGTACCACGGAGGACGCGTCGCGCTGCTGGGCATTCTTCCCAACTCCACCGGGATTCGATGGGACCAGGTGATCTTCAAGGGCCTGGTCATCAAGGGGATATACGGCAGGGAGATTTTCGAGACCTGGTACAAGATGCAGACCATGCTGCAAAGCGGGCTCGATGTGAGTCCCGTCCTGACGCACAGGTTCCCTTTCGAGCAGTTCGAAAAGGGATTCGAGGTCATGCAGACGGGCAGCTGCGGCAAGGTGATCCTGGAGATCGCGGAGGATGAAGGGGATGCTTGACCAGGATGCGCAAAGGGAGCTGGCGGGGCGGATTGCAGAGATCCGCACAGCGGGGACGTACAAGGAGGAGCGCGTCATCCGGACGCCCCAGGGAGTGCACCTCGGCGTGCGTCCCGGAAGCGACGTGCTGAACTTCTGCGCCAACAACTATCTCGGGCTGGCCTCCCACCCGCGGGTGCTCGCGGCCGCGCACGCCGCCCTGGACCGCTGGGGATACGGCATGGCTTCGGTGCGTTTCATCTGCGGCACACAGGAGGTGCACCGGGAGCTGGAAAAGCGCATGGCGGATTTCCTGGGCATGGAGGACGCCCTGTTGTACTCCTCCTGCTTCGACGCAAACGGCGGCGTATTCGAGCCCCTTCTGGACAAGGACTGCGCGCTCATCACCGATCAGCTCAATCATGCCTCACTCATCGACGGGGCACGGTTGTGCAAGGCAGAGCGCCTCATCTACGCCCACGCGGACATGGGGGACCTGGCACAGAAGCTCCGGGAGGCATCATCTGCACGCCGCAGAATGATCGTCACGGACGGGGTTTTCTCGATGGATGGAGACCTTGCAAACCTGCCCGAGATCTGCGCGCTTGCAGAGAAGAGCTCTGCAATCGTCATGGTAGACGACAGTCACGCCACTGGATTCATCGGCAGGAAAGGCAGGGGCACGGCCGAGCACCTCGGTGTTTCGGGGCGTGTGGACATCATCTCCACGACATTCGGCAAGGCGCTGGGAGGCGCCACCGGAGGATGCATTGCGGGAAGGAAGCAGATCGTGGAGCTTCTCCGCCAGAGGAGCCGACCCTATCTGTTCTCCAACTCCCTTGCCCCGATGGTGGCAGCGGCGAGCATCGCCGTGATCGACCTCCTCAGCCAGAGCACCGAGCTGCGTGACAGGCTGGAACAGAACACGGGCTTTTTCAGACAGGCAATCAGCGCCGCCGGATTCGACATAAAGCCGGGCGTCCACCCCATCGTTCCCATCATACTCTACGAGGAAAGCCTGGCTATGGAAATGGCGCGCCGGCTGCTGGACGAAGGCATATACGTGATCGGCTTTTCCTATCCCGTCGTGCCCAAAGGCCAGGCCCGGATCCGCGTGCAGATCTCCGCCATGCACACGCGTGAAGACCTGGAAAAAGCGGTTGCGGCATTTGCCCGGGTTGGAAAGACACTGGGCGTTGTCGCGTAACCCGCCGGGTACGTCGGCGCCCTCACGTAGAGCGAAGGGAAAAACTTGACCGCAATAGTCGGCCATGTTACCCTTCGAACGCAATTTTTCTGATACACACGCCGAAGTCTGCACTCAAGGGGAGAGGAATGGAAAACACCGTCGTCAAGGTACACTTGTCGGTAGCCCGCAGGTATCCAGATGCCGTCGCCCTCATGAGCAAGGACAGGAAAGGCGAATGGGCTTCAATCACCTTTCGCGAGTTCGCTTCCCTCTATGAACGCTTCGGCGCCGGAATGCTCGAGTTCGGAGTGAAGAGGGGAGATCACGTCGGCGTCATCTCGGAGAACTGCAAGGAATGGCTTATTGCCAACCTGGGCACGCTGGGGATCGGGGCGGCCGATGTTCCCCGTGGATCCGACACCATGCCCGAGGAGGCGCGGTTCATTCTTCACCATGCGGACTGCACGATCAGCCTTGCGGAGAATGCCGAACAGCTGAAGAAGATCCTGGGCAAGAAGAAGGACATCCCCCTGCTGAAGACAATCATCGTGATCGACGAGGAGTTCAGACCGGAGGATTTCACGGGATCGACCGAAGGCGTGCAGATCACGACCTACGGTCACATCATGGAGCTCGGGAAGAAGCGGCTTGCCGCTGATCCGCAGGCGTGGCAGCGGGAAGTGGAAAAGGGAACGTCTGAAGAGCTTGCCACCATCATCTACACCTCGGGAACGACCGGTGAGCCGAAGGGAGTGATGCTCACTCATGGAAACTTCCTGCACAACATACGCACGATTCCCAACGCCATCCACGTGGGACCCAGCGACATCTTCCTTTCCGTGCTTCCGGTATGGCACTCCTTCGAGCGCATGATCGACAATTTCGCACTCTCCCAGGGCACGGCCCTTGCATACTCGAAACCCATCGGAAAAATCATGCTTGCGGACATGGCGGCAGTGAGGCCCACGATAATGGCATCTGTCCCCCGGATCTGGGAGGGGGTGCGGGCCGCGATCTACCGCAACATCAATGAGGAAGGCGGGATCAAGAAGACGCTGTTCCAGTTCTTCCTTGCGGTCGGCAAGGCCCATGCCACTGCCACCACTCTCGTAAAGGGATTGTATCCTCAGTTCACCCGCAGGTATCGGGTATTCGATTTTCTGCTCGGCATCATTCCTTTCATCCTCCTGTTCCCTTTCAAGGCGCTCGGAAATCTGCTCGTGTTCAGCAAGATAAAGGCGCGGCTGGGGGGGAGGTTCCGTTTCACCGTTTCAGGAGCGGGCGCGCTCCCGCCGTACGTCGACAGCTTCTTCGGCGCGGCAGGTGTGCTCCTCCTGGAAGGCTACGGCCTGACCGAGACCACGCCGGTCGTGTCGGTGAGGCTGCAGGACCACCCCGTGGCCCGTACAATCGGGCCGGTGCTTGCGGAGATGGAGGTCAAGCTCCTGGATCCGGAGACAAGCCAGCAAGTGGGGCCCGGAAAGAAAGGCGTCATCTTCCTGAAGGGCCCGAACGTCATGAAGGGCTATTACAAGCGCCCTGAAAAGACAGCCGAAGTCCTTTCCCCCGATGGGTGGCTGAATACGGGTGACCTGGGGATGATCACATTCAAGGGAGAGTTGAAGATCATCGGCAGGACCAAGGAGACCATCGTCCTCCTGGGCGGGGAAAATGTCGAGCCGGTGCCTATCGAGGATACGATTCTCGAAAGCGAATACATCGACCAGGTCATGGTGGTGGGTCAGGACCAGAAGTTCCTTGCCGCGCTTGTCGTGCCGAATGACGAAGCGCTGGAGAGATACGCGGAGGAGCAGGAGATCGGCTGGACGGACAGGACGGACCTGATGGACAATCCGCAGATCATCGAACATATCACCGACGAAATCAATTCCCGGATCAACAGCAAGCGTGGATTCCGGGAGTTCGAGCGCGTCTTCCGGTTCAAGATGCTCCCGAAGCACTTCCAGGTCGGCGTGGAGTTGTCTGCCAAGCAGTCGGTCAAGCGCAACGTCATCGCGGAGATCTACAGGAAGGAGATCGCAGGTCTCTTCCAGATCTAGCGCGGAAGCCCATCCGGCTTCATGATTCCTTTCTCCGTGATGAAACCGGTGACGAGGGATGACGGGGTGACATCGAATGCGGGATTCCGCGCGCACGCGCCGGGACTGGCAATCCGCACGGTCCTCATGGTGCCTGTCTCATCGGGACCTGCCGCGGTGAGCACCTCCTGCTCCCCGCGCTCTTCAATGGGTATAGAATCTCCCGTGGGGCAGTTGAAGTCCATCGTGGATGTCGGCGCGGCCACATAGAAGGGGATCCCGTTCACCCGGGCAAGGGCGGCCTTTTCATAGGTGCCGATCTTGTTGGCCACGTCTCCGTTGGCCGCTATCCGATCCGCGCCCACGATGACCATGTCCACATCTCCCCTGCGCATGAAGAAGCCTGCCGCATTGTCGGGGATGATGCGGAACTCGATCCCTTCCCCTGCAAGCTCCCACGCGGTCAGGCGGGCCCCCTGGAGCCGGGGACGGGTTTCGTCCACCCAGACAAAGACGCGCTTCCCGTCCCGGTGCGCCCTGTACACAGGGGACAGCGCTGTTCCCCAATCGGTGAAAGCAAGCCAGCCGGCGTTGCAGTGCGTGAGCACGCGGGCGCCGTTGCGGATGAGCGGCGCGCCGGCCTCCCCGATCCGGCGGCCCGCATCCACGTCCTCCGCCGCCAGGGCGTCCGCCTCTGCACAGGCTGCCGTCCGCGCGCGCGCCGTGTCGGGGAGGGCGCCCATTGCCGCGGCGAGCACCCGGTCAACGGCATAGAAAAGGTTCTGCGCGGTGGGACGCGTGGATTTCAGGAGCAGCGCGGCAGCGCCCACATACGCGCGGAACTCCTGCGCCGAGACCGGCGCCTCCATTGCGGCCTGGGCAATTGCGAATCCTCCCGCCGCGCCGATGGCTCCCGCGCCCCTGGTCACCATGTCCTTGATGGCGCGCGCCGTGACCCGGTGATCCGGCGAGTCGAATATGGTGAACTGAAAGGGAAGCAGGAGCTGGTCGATCATGCGCACCGTTCCGTTTTCCCTCCAGACAGTGCGATAGGGAGTGCCGTTGACGAGCATGAAGGGAACTATAGCGCACCTTCCGTGGATCAGGTAGGATGCGGCCATGGTGCACAGCATCGACATCGCCGATGTCCCCTCCACCACACCCCTGTTCGCCGATTTCTGGAAGGGAAAGGAATCCTTCCGCCGTCTCCTCCCCCGTTATTTCCTGGATCCCCGCGCATTCTCAGAACAAGCCGGCCTCCTTGCCAGCGGCCGCTATGACCGCCGCACGCTTTGTGCGGTGCTCCGCGAGCAGAACGAGAGATTCGGCGCGGGCGCCCGGACTCAGGCGGCCATCGATGCGCTGGAAGAGCCCGGCTCGCTGGTCGTGATCGGCGGTCAGCAGGCAGGTCTGTTCGGAGGTCCCCTCTACACGGTGCACAAGGCCCTGACGATCATGGTGCTCGCCCGCCGGATGCAAAAGGAGCTGGGAAAACCTGTGATCCCTGTGTTCTGGATCGCCTCGGAGGACAGCGACCTGGCCGAGGTGAATCACACTTTTGTGCTGGACAGGGACGGGCGGCTGCGAGAGCTTCGCCTGCACGAGGTGGCGGAGGCCAAGCTTCCGGTATCACGCGTGCGGCTCGGGGAGGAGATCGGCCCGCTCATGGACGAGCTGGCCGGCGCGCTTCCCGCGGTCGAAGGCACGGAGGGTATTCTTGCAGACCTGCGGGCCGCATACTCCCCGGGACGCACCTATCCGCAGGCCTTCGGCGCCTGGATGGCGAATCTTTTCGGCGAGCAGGGCCTGGTGCTCGTCGATCCGTCCGATGTGCGGCTGAAGCGGATGGCGCATTCGCTCTTCGAGCGGGAGATCAGGGAAAACAGCCCGGTGAGCACCGCGGTCATGGCGCAGACCCGCCGCATGGTGGAGGCGGGATACGCGCCGCAGATCGAGCTGCGGGAAGGTTTCCTCACGCTGTTCCACCAGGACCCGGCCCGGCAGGCCATCGCGCTCCGCAAGAACGGATTCGAGCTCAAATCGACCGGGAAGACCTTTACGACGGAAGAGCTTGCCGCGCTCCTGGAGCGCAGCCCTGAGAACTTCACTCCCAACGCGGTGCTGCGTCCCCTGTACCAGGACACCCTCTTCCCCACGCTCGCAGCGGTGCTGGGGCCGTCGGAAATCGCCTATTTCTCCCAGCTCACGCTTGCGTATGAAAAGATGGGCATCCCGATGCCCATCGTCTTCCCCCGCTCTTCCCTTACCCTCATCGAGCCGAAGATGGAAAAGCTCATGGGCAAGCTCAGGGTGGGCCTGCGGGACCTCCTCGTGCGCGGAGACCGGATCATAGACGACATATTGAAGAGAGAGCTTCCGGAGTCGCTCACTGCCCACATTTCCATGGGCAGGGCCTCCGTAACGGAAAGCTGGAAGACTATTATCAGTGAGATCGACACGCTGGATCCCACCCTGCATCGCACGGCGGAGCTGGGATCAGGCAGGGCGCTGCGCCAGTTCGACTTCATGGAAAAAAAGATCGCACAGGCCGCGCGAAAAAAGAACGCAATCCTCCGCGGGCAGGTGGAAAGGCTTGTCGCCGCCCTTGCGCCGAGGAACGGCCTGCAGGAAAGGACGCTCGCGGCCCTTCCTTATCTTGCGCGCTACGGAAAACAGGTTCTCATGCAGGCCGCGGAAGGCATCGATCCGTTCGCCCCCGAGCACCGGGGGCTGGTGGTGGGTCAGTGACGCTGGACATCCTGGCTTTCGGCGCGCACCCCGATGACGTGGAGCTTGGTGCCAGCGGAACCCTGATCAAGGCAGGCCGGGCAGGGGCACAAACGGGCGTGATCGCCCTCACGCACGGAGAAATGGGAACGCGCGGCACCCCTGCCACCCGGGCAGCGGAGTTCGCGGCGGCAGGCGCCGCCATGAGTCTTGCCCACTACGAGATGCTGGCCCTGCCGGACGGCAGGCTCGCGCCTGACCAGGGTGCACGAGAAGCGGTGATACGGGAAATCCGGGAGCACCGCCCGCGCATCGTTCTCCTGCCCTACTGGGAGGACAGGCACCCGGATCACGGCGCCGCCTCCCGCATTGTCCAGGAGGCAGCGTTTCTCGCTGGACTGCGCAAGCTGGACACCGGCCAGGAGCCGCACAGGCCGGCGGAGCTCGTGTACTACATGTCCAGCTGGGAGTTCGAGCCGAGCTTCATCGTCGACATCAGCGCGGTGATCGAAGACAAGATCAAGGCGATACAGGCGTACGGGACGCAGGTGCACAACCCCGCCTACACGGGGAATGAGCCGCCTACTTTCATCTCGAGCCAGCACTTCCAGGAGTTGCTCATGACACGCATGGCTCACTACGGCCACCTGATCGGGAAGAAGTTCGGTGAGCCGTTCCGTATCAGGGGCCTTATCGAAGTGAATGACCTGTTGGAGTCCTTCGGCAGCCGGGTGTTCTAGGTGGGGTGTGAGATATGAAGAAGAAGATATTCCTCCTGTTGTTCAGTTTCATCCTGATCGGAAACACCTTTGCCGAAAACGAAGGTCAGAGCCCCGCTCTGTGGTGGGGCATTGCACCCGCCGCAACGCTGCCCCTTGGTCTCAATGCGGGCTACTTTTCAACTGGCATGACCGTCGACATTTCGGGAGAGTACGTCATTCCTGCGTGGTATGGCTTTGCCCCCCTGCTTCGAACCAATTTCAGCTATGTTCCGCTTTCCGTGAGCGGCGTGGGGGCATTCTACCAGGCAGCGGGCGCCATCGGAGCCGCGTACCGCTTCAACCTGTTCGGGCCGTTTTCGGGACGTGTCTTTGCCGACCTGGGCTACTCTTTCGTAGACTTGATCACGCACGTCTCGAGCTCTGCCGGGTATTATTTCGAGAACAATGGCTTCACCGAAGGAGGAGCCGGTCTCTCCTACGCGATCCGGCCCAACATTGCCCTCCGGTTCGACGCTTTCTATACATACTACTTCCAGCTGTACGGAAGCCTCAGCCTTTCTCTCGGTGTCGCCTTCACAACAACCCCTCAACAGGGCCCCGGCGTCACGCCGCCGCCCGGGCGCCCTCGATTTCTGGAAATAACCAATGTCAATCTGAGGAGTGTCTTTCCCATTTTCCACGCATTCTATGACGATCACCCGGTCGGCTCCGCCATGATCAAGAACACAGGCCCGAAGCCACTCACTGACGTGCGAGTCAGCTTCATCATCAAGGAGTACATGGACGGGCCCAAGGAGACCGCCGCCATCGGGGAGCTCAAGCCTGGGGAGACGCGGGAGGTGCCGCTATACGCGCTGTTCAAAAACACCATACTGGAGGTGACGGAACCGACGAAGGTGACGGCCGAAGTGGACGCGGCATACAAGGAGTTTGACGGGTCCCGCAACCAGGCGGCCGCGACAGCGAGTGTGCGGGTATATGACCGGAACGCCATGACCTGGGATGACGACCGCAAGGCCGCGGCCTTCGTGTCCGCAAAGGACCCCTGGGTCCTCTCCCTTTCAAATAACGTGACAGCCATGGTGCGCGATCTTCGCAATCCCGGGGTCGTGAAGAACCTCGAAACGGCAATCGCCTTCCACGATGCGCTCCGGATCTACGGACTTGCGTATTCTCCAAACCCGAGCACGCCCTATTCCTACACCTCCACTCATCCTGAAACAGTGGATTTCCTCAAGTTCCCACGGCAGACCCTGACATACAGGGCGGGCGATTGCTCGGACTTTTCCATTCTCTATGCCTCGTTCTTCGAGTCGGTGGGAATCGAAACCGCATTCATTACCGTGCCCGGCCACATTTTCATGGCGATCAATCTCGAGCTGTCCCCTGAAGAAGCAAAGGCAAAGCTGGCTGAGCGGGCGGATCTCATCTTCCTGGACGGCAAGAGCTGGCTGCCCATCGAGACGACAATCCGTGACAGGGGGCTGCTCGACGCATGGGGGGAAGCGGCGCGAGAGTGGAGGCAGGGCCTCGCGGACAAGACCGCGGCCTTCTATCCCATCCATGAGGCCTGGAAGGTCTACCCCCCGGTGGGGCTTGCCGCGGACAACACCTCCGCGCAGATCCCTGCCCAGGACCTGGTGAGATTGGCATTCGGCGCCGAGTTGTCGAAGCTGGTCGACGGCGAGATCGCCTCCCGCGTGAAGGCACTCGACGACGCGATACAGAAGGAGGCCTCACCGAAGACTTTCAACAGCAGAGGTGTGCTGTTCGCCAGATTCGGCCGGCTCGAGCCCGCAGAAAAAGATTTCCTTGCCGCGCTCAAAGCGAAAGGCGATTATGTCTACGCTCTGCTCAATATGGGAAACCTTGCCACGCTGAAGTCTGATGCGCGTGCCGCATACGAGTACTACGGCCGCGCGGCCCGCGCGGCACCGGACAACCCGCATGCGCTCCTGGAGCTCGCGAACGCGGCAGTCGCGCTTGGCAAGCGGGATGAGGCGGATGCGGACTATGCCAGTGCGAAAAAGCTCGATCCACAGCTGGCGGAACGTTACCTGGCCCCTGGCCAGGAGCCTCAGGGTGGCACTCGCGCCGCCCAGGCCGAGGCGCGCCCGGTAGACTGGACGGAAGAATGAACAGCAGGATCTTTCGATTGGCCTTACAGTTCGCAGCCGCCGTTGCTTTTCTGGCATCGATCGAGGGCTGCTCGAACTGGGTTTTGGGCGTCGTGCAAAGCTTCGGTTCACAGGATGGACCGAAAATCAGCACGGTCGCGGGCAACGGGACCGGAGGCTATGGTGGCGACGGGGGACCCGCGACATCGGCAAAGCTCCATCAGCCTACCGCCGTGGCTGAAGACTCTTTCGGCAATTTGTATATCGTCGACAGCCTGAACAGCCTCATCAGGATGGTTAACACCAGTGGGGTCATTACCACGGTGCAGAGCTCTCCTG
>CAYTGX010000061.1:8594-28125 GCA_964437385.1 uncultured Spirochaetaceae bacterium | reverse complement strand
GGCGTACGGGAGTACCCGTTCGGCGCGAACGCCGTCCAACTCCGCGGAGTACCGCTGAAGGCCTATGGGCTCGCTGTCGTACTTCCATGTACTCGCTCGCCCTCGGCGTCCTTGCCTATGATTGTCCCCGCGGACCAACAGTGGTACTATGACGCGGGGGAGGGGGGATGCTCACCGACGTCATCGGGTCGCTCCGCAAGGACCCGGAGTTCAGCGAAAGGGTCACCCACTGGGAAGTGGTGCCGGCGCGTGCCGGCTCCTATGCCGAGCTGCCGCCTGAGGTGGACGGCCGGATCCGGCAGGCCCTGCAGGCCCGCGGAATCGGCAGGATCTACAGCCACCAGCTTGCCACCTGGGAAGCGGTTCGCGCGGGGAAGAGCGTCGTGCTCGTCAGCCCCACCGCATCAGGAAAAACCCTTGCATACAACCTTCCCGTGCTCCAGGCGCTGCTGGAAGACCCGGATGCACGCGCGCTGTACCTGTTTCCCACAAAGGCCCTTTCCCAGGACCAGCAGTCAGAGCTGAATGAGGTGGTCCTGGGCGGGGAAATACCCGTCAAGGTCTTCACCTATGACGGAGACACGCCGGGCTCCATCCGCATCTCCGCGCGGGACGAGGGCAGGATCATCATCACCAACCCCGACATGCTCCACACGGGCATCCTTCCCAACCATCCGAAGTGGATCAAGGCCCTGAAGCACCTTCGTTTTGTGGTCATCGACGAGATGCATTCCTACCGGGGAGTATTCGGCTCGCACATGACGAGCGTGATCCGCCGCATCAAGAGGATTGCCGGATTCTACGGCGCCGCGCCCCTGTTCATCTGCTGCTCGGCCACAATCGGCAACCCGCACGAGCTGGCGAAGAAGATCCTCGAGCAGGACGTGACCCTGATTGACGAGAATGGCTCCCCTTCCGGGGAGCGCCATTTCGTGCTCTATAATCCGCCGCTCGTGGACAGGGTGCAGGGGATCAGGCGCAGCGTGGTGCTGGAGAGCCAGCGGCTTGCCACGCGGCTGCTCAAGGCGGGCGTGAAGACCATCGTGTTCGCCCGATCACGCGTGCGCACGGAGCTCATTGCCACGTACATCCGGGACTCCCTGAAGAACTTCTACACGGACAATCATGGCATCACCGTACAGTCCTACCGGGGCGGATACCTGCCGAACGAGCGGCGTGCAATAGAGAAGGGCCTGCGGGACGGCAGCATCCAGGGGGTGGTGTCCACGAACGCGCTGGAGCTCGGCATCGACATCGGCGGCCTGGATGCCTCCATCCTTTCGGGATTCCCCGGTACCATTTCCTCCTCGTGGCAGCAGGCGGGAAGGGCGGGCCGGCGGAACACAGTGTCCCTTTCCATCCTGGTTGCTTCCTCCTCTCCCACGGACCAGTTCGTGATCCAGCATCCCGAGTACTTTTTCTCCCGCTCACCTGAGAACGGCTACATCGACCCAGGCAATGTCTTCATTCAGACAGACCAGCTCAAGTGCGCTCTTTTCGAGCTGCCTTTCGAGGAGGGGGAGACATTCGGAGAGGACACCCCCGCGCTGCTGGAGTCCCTCACGGAGAAGGGCGTCATCAGGCACGCGGGGGGTAAATGGTACTGGGCGGACCGCTCGTACCCGGCGGAGAACGTATCCCTGCGCACCTCCACCGCGGAGAATGTGGTCATTGTGGACACCACGAGGGGGAGGGACGAGGTAATCGGGGAGATGGACCTGCCCTCCGCCAAGCTGTTAGTCTTCGACCATGCAATCTATATCCACCTGGGTGACCAGTTCGCCGTGAAGCAGCTCGACCTGGAGAACAGGCGCTGCTTCGTGGAATCTGCGGATACGGACTACTGGACGGACTCCATCGTCAAGACGGACATCAAGGTCCTGACGGAGGACGAGGAAAAGACCGCCGCGGGCATCCGCACCGTGCTGGGAGATCTCCTTGTACGGACCCAGGCAACGAAGTTCAAGAAGCTGAAGTACCACACGAATGAGAACGTGGGCTACGGGGATATCACCCTTCCGGCGGACGAGATGCACACGCGGTCCGCCATGCTCCTGTTCGATGCGGACACTCTCCCGGGGAAGCGCTTCGGCGCGCTTCCGGACGCGGAGCAGGGCATCGTGATCCAGAGGATGGGCGTGCTCCTGCGCACAGTGGCGCCTGTATTCCTGCTCTGCGATCCCCGTGACCTGGGAGTGTCGGAAAGGGTGAGGGATCCGCACTTCAAGGTCCCGTGCCTGTACGTGTATGACCAGTACCCCGGGGGGATCGGCCTCTCAGAGGGATTCCTGAAGGACCTCCCGCGCATAGCCAGGGGCGCCCGGGAAGTGGTGGAGCGGTGCGCCTGCGAAAGCGGCTGCCCGTCCTGCATCGGGGCTCCTGACGCGCCGGGCGGCATCAACGCCAAGGCCGCCGTGTGCGCGTTTCTGGCGGCCTGGACGGACGCAATGGAGATTTGAAATGCCGTCAGGAACGGCCGCACCCCAGATGGGCGTCCCGCAGGATTCCCCGTTTCCCGGTTGGGAGCAGGCGGGGGAGTTTCTCTACCGTCGAAGGCTCGATTTTCCCGGACTCGGCGTGGAGGCCTGGCCCGCGCCGTTCTCCCTGGACGCCCTTTCTGCCGACGAGCTGGTGTTCTACGACACGGAAACGACCGGTCTTTCAGGCGGCGCGGGGAGCGTCATTTTCCTGTTCGGCGCCGCGTGGTGCGAAGGCCCGGATCTTGTCGTGGAGCAGCTCTTTCTCTCGGATTTCCCCGGAGAACCTGATTTTCTGGCCGCGGTTGCCGGCCTTCTGAAGCCCTACCGCGCGTGTGTCTCTTACAACGGGAAAACCTTCGACAGCCACCTCCTCCAGACGCGATTCCTGATGAACCGGATAGAATGGGAGCCCGGCCCCCAGGTTGACCTGCTGCACCATGCGCGAAGACTCTGGAAGACGGTGACGGGTGACTGCAGCCTGAAGACCATCGAATCGCGCATCCTCGGTTTTGCCCGCGGGCTGGACGTGGCAGGGGAGGATATTCCCCTGATCTGGCTGGAGTACCTGCGCACGGGGAGAAAGGGAGCCCTGCCCGTGGTATTCGACCATAATGTCATGGACATCACATCCCTTGCCCGGATGTACGCCCTTATCGGCAGGCTCCTTTGCGGAGATGTCTCGGCTGCAAGGGTGGATGAAAGGGCCCTGGGGCTCTGGCTGCTTGGACGCTCGCCGTCTGTCGGCGCCAGGGTGCTGGCGGACGCCTTCAGCCGTGGAAACGCCGAAGCCGGCATTGTCCTCAGCCTCCACCACAGGAGGCGCCGGGAGTGGGAGAAGGCCGTGGCCGTGTGGGAATCCATGACCTCGGGCTCCCGCAGCACTTTCGCCGCCGTAGAGCTGGCCAAGCATCTCGAGCACCGTGTCAGGCGGCCTGACCAGGCCCTGGAAATGGTGGACCTGCTGCTGTCGTGGAACCTGCCGCTGGATGGCCGCACGCGGCAGGAAATCAAAAAGCGGAGAGAACGGTTATTGAGGAAGCTGGCCGCAGCGGCGCCTTGAATCCGCGGAGTACCGCGGTGCCCCGGTTCCTCAGGCGCCCAGGGTCACCTCCACGTCGTGCTTTTTCCCGTCCCCGAACACGGGGAGCAGGTTTCCCTCGACCTTCCGTCCGTCTACGATCATGGATGCGACCCCTCGGCAGACATGAGAAGGGTTTCTCACCGTGACCTGGTATGCGGCGCCTCTGTACCCGCGCACCGCGCTGAACCCGTCCCAGCCCGACGGGATGCAGGGGTTCACTGTCAGTCCGCTGTACGTCGGCAGCAGGCCCAGGATGTGCTTTGTGGCCGCCTGGTACACCCAGGAGGCCGTTCCCGAGAGCCAGGAGTTCCGTGCAAGGCCGAACATCGGGTGTTCGTCTCCGAGGATGTTCTGCGGATACACGTAGGGCTCGCACTCGAAGCGCTCGATGCTGTCGTTCTTTTCACTCGGATCGATCTGCCGGTAGTACTCGTACGCGCGGTCTCCGTTGCCCAGCATTGTTTCTGCAATGATCACCCAGGGGTTGGTGTGCAGGAAAATGCCCGAGTTCTCCTTGGCGCCGGGAGGATACGTGCTGATCCCTCCCTTGCGCGGATCGAAGCCGTTGAAGCTGGGGGTTGATATCTTGATCCCGCAGCTCGTGTTGAGCATCCTGCGCAGGGACTCCATGGACGTGCGCGCCTTGTCCTCCGTGGCAAACCCTGAAAGCACGGGCCATGACTGCCCGTTGATGTAGATCTGGCCCTTCTCATTCACGTGGGAGCCCAGCGGTGTCCCGTCCCAGTCGATGTACCTGATCCACCACTGTCCGTCCCACGCGTGCCGGAGGAATCGCTCTTTCATTTCCGCGTGCCAGGCATCATATTTTTCCGCCTCCGCGGGCTCCCCGCGCCACCGGGCCATGGCGGCCAGCTCCTGGAGAGCCTTGCCGTACAGGTTGGCCGTGAACATCGATTCCGCGCCGGTCGGAAGATTGATCGTGTCGTTCCAGTCCGCGAACCCCAGGAGAGGGATGCCGTGCGCGCCGACGTTCGAGCGTGTGAACTCTATTCCGCGGCGCAGGTGATCCAGCACGGTCGCGGATTCCACGTGGCTGCCATCCCTGTGCCTGTCGTAAAAGGGAATGACTTCATCCAGAAACGAACGATCCCCCGTTTCCTTCAGCAGCTCTGCCACGGCGAGGATGCTCCACAGGTGATCGTCGCTGTAGTAGTGCGGGCGGTCATCGCGCTCCATGGCGTCACCCATGCTGCCCTCCCTCGTGGCGGGATTGAGCTGGTGCATGGCGAATCCTTCGCGCTTCTGAACGCCGAGCAGGGTGCGGAGAAGAGACGCCGCCTGATCCGGCACGCTGGCCAGGACTCCCATCGCGTCCTGGGAGGAATCGCGGAACCCGATTCCACGGGCTCCGTAGCCGGTCTGGTAGAGAGAAAGGTAGCGGGACCACTGAAATGTCGTGTGGCACTGGCGGGGATTGTGGACGTTCAGCATCCTGTTCGCGGCCGGCTCCGGGGTTTCCACCTGCATGCAGGAAAGCCGGGCCTGCCAGGACTCGGAGAGACGCGCGAAGGCGTTGTCCACTGCGTGAGCGTCCTGGAACAGGCCTATGCCCGTCATGGCTGATTCAATGTGTGCGTCCTGGCCGAGCTGGACAACGAGCCGTCGCTCCTGGCCGGGCGCAAGCACTCCCAGGTGGTGCAGGAGCGCGCCGATATTGTCACCGCGCAGGGCCTCGTGGCAGCCGAGCTCCTCCTCCTCCAGGCTCCTCGGTGACGCCCAGGTCCCGTATTCATTGCGACCGAGGAAATGCCTGCGGTCGGTTTCAAAGGAGGAAGAAGGGAGGTTGGACGCGAGGAAGTTCACCTGCGTCTCCCGCATCATGAACGCGTACTGGAAGAGCACCCGGCGCCCATTCTCGGACAGGAGTGATCTGCTCTGCATCGTCTGGGGGACCCAGTCGGCGTTGGTGAGCTGCTTGAGAGCGTCGAAGTGCGAATACTCGACAACGGGGATCGCATCCACCTCGCGGCTGATTTTCCCGATATTCAGGATTCGCACGTCCCAGATCAGGCGGGTGTCTTCCAGGGGCACGAAGAACGTTGCGTCGGTGCGGATCCCGTCCAGCTCAGACACGATCCGTGTGTATCCAAGGCCCACACGACATTGGAAGGAATCCAGGCGGGCCAGGCCGGGCACAAAGAACGGCGAAAGGGTCTTCCAGCCCCCCGGCTCACGTACGCGGAGAAACAGGGTCGTGCCTCGGAAATCGCCGGCTGGCTGCAGGGAAATGTAGCGCGTGATGCGGTTGGTTGCCGGGTCTCCCTTGCAGAGCAGGGCGCCGCCGGTATGATCGATAAACCCGCCGAACGCAAGTGTCCCCATGTAGTTGATCCATTTTGTCGGCGTACACGGATCGGTAATGACATATTCCCTCGCAGAGTCCTCGAAGCGCCCGCAACGCATTTTGCTCCTCCTTGCCCGGAAAAGAATGCTATCTGAGATACCGGTATAGTTCAATTGAAGAAATTGACAAGTTCTTTGATTGTTTCTCACCGCATGTTTGTATTATCAATCGTGCAACCTGTTATTCAGCAATAAATTATGCCAATGGAAAGAATTATGTTGACAACGAAAATACCCCGTGCTACAACGCGAGAACGGTTGCGGCAACTCTGCGCAACGTAGGCGTTTTTCCTGATATTTCTGTTTCTTCTGGCAAGGAACGAAACCGTTATTGTCGGGGAGCCGTGCAAGGACTAATGACGATAAAAGATATTGCCGAAATGGCCCATGTTTCGAAAGGCACGGTTTCCCGGGTCATAAACGGCATGACAGGCGTGGGAGAGGAAACCCGCCGCAGGGTGTCGAAGCTCATAGAGTCACTTGATTTCCACCCGGACGCGTCCGCCAGGGGTCTGGCGGCCAGGCGCACAAATACCATGGGTTTTGTCATCCCTCACACCGGAAGATACACCCTGACAAGCACTTTCTGGCCCGTATTCCTCACTGTCATCACGCAGGAGGCGGCCGCACGTGGCATCAATGTGCTGCTTTCCACGGCAAGCTCGGAGGACGATGTGGACTCGGCATTCCGCAGCATCCTCAGGGGCCGGCGCATCGACGGTGCCGTGATAGGGGCGGAGCAGTTCGGACAAAAGCAGCTTGCGGAGCTGCTCCTGAAAAACCTGCCATTCGTGATGGTGGGCAAGAGCCCCCACAGCTCATCGTATTACGTCGATGTGGACAACGTGCTGGGCGCGCGGATGGCGGGGGAGCTCTTCGCCAGACAGGGCCATAGGCACGTCGCCGTCCTGGCCGGGCCTGATTCCCTGCCCTACGTGCACGACCGGGTTCGGGGCATCGCCGAGGTGTACCGGGAACGGGGGCTCCCGGATCCCATGGTCGTGCACTGTCCCTACGATACCCCGGATGCGGTCAGGTGCGCGAAGCAGCTGCTTCTCTCCGTCCCCTCCGTGAGCGCCATCTTCGTGGCTGCCGGGGATCTCGTGGTGGGCACGCTCAACGCGTGCGTGCAGATGGGGAGAAGCGTGCCGGGGGACATTTCCATCATATCATTCGATGATCACCCGTTTTTCGCTCACCTCTCGCCGGGGATCACCGCGGTGGCGCAGCCGATAGATGAGATCGGTGCAGCTGCCGTGCAGATGCTCTTCGAGCTCATGGCGGGCAGGGAGCCGGCGCAGGAATTCGTCATCATCCCGCCCCGGCTCGTCCAGCGCGGCTCCTGCGCCGCGCCTGACGCGGAAAAGAATACCCCTCGTTGAGGGGGAAAGAATCCTTGAAGGAGGTTTGCGCCATGAAGAAGTTCCTTTTCTTCGCGCTTGTCCTGCTGATCGTTCCAATGAGCCTCATTGCTCAGCAGACAACGCTCAATTTCCTCTACTATATCGATGCCACGCAGGCGGGATATGATGAGGACCAGGCGTACTGGCAGAAGTTCAAAGATGCCAATCCGGACATCGACCTGCAGATGGAGATCCTGTTCAGCCAGGCTTACCATCAGAAGCTGTCTGCCTATATCGCGGCGGGGCAGCTTCCCGATGTCATGTACATGTGGCCGACCACGCGTGACAGCTCCGCACTGCTTCACTCGCAGAAGCTCGTCAAGGACCTGGCGCCCCTTCTGGGCAAGGACTTCCTTTCGAACTTCGTCGCGCCGGCCCTCAACGTGAACGCCCAGTCTTCCAAGATGCTTGCGGAGCTTCCGCAGAGCTTCACCTATACCACGGTCATGTACTCCAACAAGAAGCTCCTGTCGGATCTCGGCATCCCCCTGCCCAAGACCTACGCCGCGCTGAAGGCCATGGTTCCCAAGCTGAGGGTCAAGAACGTGCAGACCATCCTGCTGCCTGACGGCGACCAGTGGCCGGCCCAGTCCTGCCTGTTCTCCACGGTGGTCGGGCGCATGCTCGGCGACGCCTGGATCGACAAGGTCAATACGGGCAAGGTCAAGTTCACAGACCCCGCGTTCGTCGCCGCGCTGAAATTCGTCCAGACCATGTTCAACGACGGCGTCATCAACTGGAGCAATATCCAGCAGCCCTACGGCGACGGCCCCGGCCTGTTCGCAGCGGGCAAGGCTGCCTTCATCATTGACGGTGACTGGCGCCAGGGCGCCTACCTGACGGACAAGGCCTCGGGCAAGGCCTTGATCGAGCCGGCGGCACAGGCCACTGATTTCGCATTCCTCAACTTCCCCGCCATCCCCGGACAAATCAACCCGGGCGTTGTCTCCGCAATCGCGGGCGTCGGCCTCGGAATCTCCAGCGCCATTCCTGCCGGCTCCGACAAGGAAAAGGCGGCGGTGCGCCTCCTGAAGTGGTACTACGGCCCCGAGTTCTCCCAGATGAAGCTGGAAACCGGCGCTTTCATCCCGACGCGCAAGGGCGTCACCTCTGAGAAGCTGGAGCCCTTCACCACGATGATGCCCCAGTACTATTCTTCCATCGCCAAGACCTGCTACGTGCTTGACGGCGTGCTGGACCCGAGCGTATTCAATGTGCTCAATGCCGGCCTGCAGTCGATCGGGCTCGGGGCAAAGACCCCTGCCCAGGTTGCAGCCGAGATGCAGAAAGCAATGGATGCGTGGCTGAAGTCCAAGATGTAGAGTTCCGGGCTGAGAAGGTGTCCGGGCTCCTTGCCCGGACACCTGTTTCCAGATTCTGAAGGCACGGAGGCTCCGGATGGCGCGGACGGCAGTGTACAGGCGTGACGAGAAACGGGCCTACTGGGCAATGGTCCTGCCTGCCTTCATTCTCTATCTCTTCGTCATGGCTTTTCCAATCGTGATCTCCATCATCCTCAGCTTGAGCAACTTCAACGGCGGGAAGATGTTCGGGGGCGAGCACTGGAGAATTACCGGCTTTCAGCAGTACGGCAAGCTGGTGGCCGACCCCCAGTTCTGGCTGGCCCTGAAAAACAATATCTACATCGTCCTCATCTCCGTGTTCGGCCAGCTCCCCCTGGGGTTCGTATTCGCATACCTGATCTACCGCAGGATCGTCAAATTCGGCGACTTCTGGCAGGGCGTGCTGTACATGCCGGCCATCATCTCCGTCATTGTCCTGGGGATCATGTGGAACATGATATTCGCCCCGTCCGGCCTCATTGCGGACGTCATGAACAAGTGGTATGCAAATGCCTTCTCCCACAAGCTGGATGAGATCCTGCGCGCGGCTGGCGGCCTCAACGTCACGGATGCATTTGTGCACCGAGTGGTCGACGTGAGTGATCCGGTGGCTCTCAAGATATTCCATGACCCCTTTATGGAGCTCAAGGACATCATTGTCGCTTACACGCCGGGCCAGCTTGAAGTGTTCAGGAGCGACATGGTGAACCTGCTCTCTCACAAGTGGTCCCCGGAATTCCTCAGCAAGGCCGATGTGGCAATGATTCCCATCATGTTCGTGACGCTGTGGTGCTGGACCGGGCTTTACCTGATCCTCTTCCTGGCCAACATGCAGAAGATCGACGCGGCCATCATCGAAGCGGCACGGATAGACGGTGCCGGCGAAGGCCAGGTCATGGCGCACATCGTGCTCCCCGGTCTTTCCGGTGTGATCGTGAATGCCGCCATTCTCTGCATCTCGGGCTCCCTGAACAGCTTTGCCCTTATCTGGGCCATGACCGGAGGGGGTCCCGCGCGCGTGACCGAGGTCCTTTCCATCTACATGTACACGAATGCGTTCCACGGCGCCCCGCACTACCCCCTGGCCAACGCCATCGCCCTTTCGATCGTTGTCTTCAGCTTCATCCTCATCGGTGTGACCAAGCTCGTGGAGAAGCGGTACGGGGGAAGGGAGTAGGCCATGAAGAGCGCGATGAGCATGACATTCGGCAGGGCGGCGGGCGTGCTGGGGAAAATAGTTGCCTACCTCGTCATGGGGGTCTTCGCCCTCATGACGGTTTCCCCGATCATCTGGCTCCTGGTCAACTCGTTCAAGTCGAACGCGGAGTATCGGCTCAGCAAGCTCGCCCTTCCCCACGACTGGGCCTGGGTCAATTATCCCGGTGCATGGAGGATCGGAGAGTTCGACAAGCTCATAGGCAACTCGGTGATCTACACTCTCGGCGCCTCGCTGGGGATCATCCTTTTTTCACTCCTGGCGGGCTTCGCATTTGCGAAGATCAAGTCCAAGGCAACTGCCCCGCTCTACGGCAGCTTTGTCATCGGCATACTCCTCTCCATCCAGTCCCTGATGGTGCCGCTGTTCATCGAAGTATCCCAGCTCGACAAGCTCCTGGGAGATCTTTTCCAGCTCCTTCACCTCATGAAGGCCGCCGACTTTCACCTGTTCTACAACAACCGCGTGGGTGTGCTGCTGGTCTACATCGGCTCAGGGCTTCCCGTGGCAATCTACCTTGCAACGGAATACATCAAGAGCATCCCGGATGCCCTGGTGGAGGCGGCGCGAATCGACGGCGCGGGTTATTTCGCGATCTTCAGGGGAATCATACTGCCCATGTCGGTTCCCATCGCCACAACGGTGGCCATCCTGAACATCACCGGCCTGTGGAACGAGTTTGCCCTCATCAATATCCTGGTCTCGAAGACGAGCCTGCAGTCCCTGCCTCTGGGAATCCTCAGGTTCTCCGGAACAATGATGGCGGACTATGGAAAGCAATTCGCCGCGCTTGCCATCGGGATGCTGCCGCTTCTGATTTTTTACCTGATATTCAGGAAGCAGATCACCAAGGGGGTTGCCGCCGGCGCGGTCAAAGGCTGAAACCCGCCCACCCTCACACAGTCCTGCGGTCTTTCTCTACATCCCGTAGTAGCTGATGATGTAGTCGGTCACGGGCGTGAAACCGAGCCTGTCGTACAGCGCGAGTGCAGGCCGGTTTTTCTTTTTCACGAACAGGCAGGCCGCCGCCTTGTCCCTGAACACCGTTTCCAGGAGGTCGGCCACCACGCGGGCCGCCAGACCCTTGCTTCGTTTTTCGGGCACCGTGTAGACGCCCCCGATCTGATCCACACCGAATCCGCGCGCGTTCGTCGCGGCTTTTGCCACTGGCACGCCATCAAGCTCTGCCACATACACCAGCTCGTCCCTCAGCGAGCGCTTCAACAGCTTCATGCATTGCGCGTCGTTGAAATGCGCCGGATCGATCACGACTTCTTCCAGCTCGTACTCTTTCTGCAGGGGGAAAAGGGCTTCCGCGTCGTATGGGTCCGCCTTTCTGACCACAACGCCTTCGGGCTCCCGAGGGAGAAGGGGACGCAGGGACGCGCGGGGCAGTGTCATCAGAAAATACTCGATACGGGTCGTGGGCGGCAACGGAAGGAGCGCCTCGACCCCCGTCACACACCTGCCGACGCCCATGATGGAGTGGACGGTCGGGCTCAGACCCCGCAGGACGACGGCCAGGTCGTCATGGCCTGCGTTCTCCGCCGCCAGCACGGGAAGCAGGAGACCCGCCGTGGTGAACAGGATGCACTCGGAGACGCCTCCCCGCGCATCGGTGTTGAAATACACGTCGCAGCCTCGCGCCCCCTCCAGCAGGCGCGAGGTGAAAGGGACGCAGAGCGCCTCGTCGCGGAGCAGGAACTCGAGGATTGCTGGCAGGTCTCTCCGCCCCGCCGGCCGCCAGCTCATTTGACGGCCTGCGCCGCAAAGCTCACGGGGAGCATGCCGGTGGCCGTGAAATCCCCTGCCAGCACACCGAATCCGGCGCGGAAGGAATCACGGCCGTCACCGTACACCGCGACTGCCGTCTGCAGCCATGACGCATCGGTGAGGTACACCGGACTGAGAGCGGAAATCACGATGACCTTTCCCCCCATCCCTTTGAGCTCCTGGAGCACGTCCAGGCTGTTGTAGTTGGCCAGACAAAAAATCACTGTATCGTACCCGGCGGCGCGCCCGCGCACGGAGGCTTTGTCCTGGGGCCGTGCTCCGTAAAACGGATTGAACGGGAACAGCAGCGTATCGGCGTTCGGATAGCGGCGCAGGCCTTCGGCAAGGAACTCGTTGAATTGTCCGCAGAGAAGGATTTTCTCTCCCCGCGCCGGCCGATAGGGGATTCTCTTCCCCGCGATGAGAGTGACAGCCCGTGCGGACACCTGCACGAAGAAGTCCTTTGCCCCCGGTGCAGGGACGCGCGTCGTGACCGTCGAGGGATCAGGATTCACGGGAGCGTCACGTCCGCGGACGTAGCGCAGCTTGGTGGCAATGATCCGCGTCACGGACTCCCTGAGGGCAGCGCGGAATGCATTGCTCGAACGAGCGGCGGCAATGAGGCGCTTCCACGTCAGCTCCTGCGTCGCCGGTGTGTGGGAAACGAGCACCATGTCGTTTCCTGCTTCCAGCGCACGCAGGCAGGCAGTGGGTGTATCCAGGCCGTCGGCAAGCACGCCTTCCATTTCCATGTCATCCGTGATCACGATGCCCTGGAACCCCAGCTTGTCCCTGAGGAGACTCTGGAGGAAGAAGGGAGAGAGGGATGCGGGGGTAAGGCTGCCCAGGATCCGGGGGAAGGCAAGATGCCCCGTCATCACTGCCGGTATCCCTTCACGGATGAGAATGCGGTACGGGATCAGGTCACGGTCCAGAAGCTGATCGAGGCTCACGTCGATTTTGGGGAGGTGACCGTGGGAGTCCTGGTCCGCGGAGCCGTGCCCGGGAAAATGTTTCGCCGTGCAGAGGACGCCGGCGCTCTTCATGCCGCTCGCGAACGCAGCCGAGAAGAGGCCCGTGGAAGACGGGTCGGAGCCGAAGGAGCGGGGGCCGATGACGCTCGCCTCGGGATTCGAATACACGTCCGCGGTGGGCGCAAAATCCATGTTGATGCCGAGCGCCGCCAGCTCCTTGCCGAGGTAATAGCCGGTGAGATACGCATCCCCCGGAGCTCCCGAAGCTCCCAGCGCAAGATTGCCCGGTGATACCGAGGTCTCATCCTTGATCTGACGGACCCACCCGCCTTCCTGGTCAGTGGCAACGAAAAGAGGGATGGCGAAGCGGTTCTTTGCCGCGAGGCTCTGCATTGACTGGATGTCCCGTGCAAGGGAAGGAAGATCAGAGACGTTGCGCGGAAAGATCTTGACCCCGCCGATCCCCCGGGTGCCGATCCAGCGCAGGATGTCCGGGGACGGGCCGACCCCCTGCCAGCCGAGGAAGAACACCTGGCCCAGGAGCTCTTCCGTGGTCATGGCGCCCGCCAATCTGGCGGCAAGAACTGCCGCGTCTCCGGGATCTTTGAAGCTGAGCGCCGCAAGACGCGCCGCAGGCGCCGCCAGGAGAAGGGCGGCCGCAAGCGCGGCAAGCTTCAGTATGCGAGATTCCACGAGTCGCTCGCGTACCGCGCGGCCAGGATCCGATCCGCAGCCTCTTTTTCCTCATCCCGCAGCTCGGATTCTTCCGCGTCGAGGTTCCGTTTGAATGCCCGGGCAAATGCCTCCTGCACCTCTTCGAAGGACAGGCTCTTGCCCGCTTCCTCGTTCACGCAGGAGGGATCGCCAGATTCCATCGGCTCATCCACCCGGATGTAGCGCAGGACGCGCCTGCCCGGGTTCTCCAGGGGGATCGATCCATGCTGAAGAATGGCCCGGCGGGTCGTCATCTGGGCGCTGCCAATGAGCTTGCGGCCGTCCCGACCGGTGATCTCGTACTCCCCCGAGGAGCCGAAGCAGTCCGGGTTGTGAAGATCGCCCTGCCGGGATGCGTTGATCTTTCCCGTGATGCCGAGCTCGGCAAGCCCCGCAAGGAGCACGCGCGCGACAAACTCATACACCTCCCTTTTCCTGGCCCCTCCGATCAGGGTTCCACTTTCCTCCTTGGAAAGCGCAACCGAGTAGGTGAGCTCGCAATCGTGCAGCACTGCATGGCCGCCCGTCGGCCGGCGCACGAGGGTGACGCCATCCTTTGCAAGGAGGGCCGGCGAATACCTCCCCTTGATCTTCTGGAACCTGCCCAGGGAGAGGGTGGGGGGAGAGAACCCGTAGAGCCTGACCACGGGAAGGCTGGCCCCGGCGCCCACTGCTTCGGCAAGGGCTTCGTCGACCGCCATGTCGAAGCGGCCCTCCATCCTGGGATTGACGATCAGCCGAAACTTCACTCAAGGCCTCACTAGTCGCATGTGCCTTTCTTCTCGTCGATGTACTGCCCGGCCGCGTGAGCGGCGATGGCGCCTTCACTGGCCGCCACCACGAGCTGGCGGAACGGAGTGGCGCGCACGTCTCCCACTGCGTAGAGCCCCGGCACGGAGGTCTCCATGCGCTCGTTGGTCTCCACGTAGCCCACATCATCACGGGCCACTCTCAGCGGCTCGACAAGGCTGCTCTTGGGATCCGAGCCGATGAAGACAAAAACTGCTTCGACCGCTTCCTCGTACTCCCGTCCTGACTTGTTGTCCACCAGGGTCACCCTGTTCACGTTGGGAGACCCGTCGATCCTGCGCAACTCGGTCGAAAAACGCACCTCGATCTTTGCGTTGGCCAGCACGCGGGAAGCAAGAGATTTCTGGGCGCGGAACTTTTCTTTCCTGTGAATCATGAGGACGCCGCAGGCCAGGTGGGCAAGGTACATGGCTTCGTCACAAGCCGCGTCTCCACCGCCGACCACGAGCATCCGCTTGCCCTTGAAGAACGGGCCGTCGCACGTGGCGCAGTAGGAGACACCTTTGCCTGCCAGCTCCGCCTCCCCCGGGACGCCGAGGGATTTATGTGTCGCACCCGTGGCAAGGATGACCGTTTCCGTGGTCATCGGCCCCCTGTCCGTTTCCACGACAAAATAGCCGTCCTCCCTGCGCAGGGACGTGACAGTGGCGTTCTGAAACTCGGCCCCGAACCTTTTTGCCTGCTCTTCCATTCTCTGGGTGAAATCGAACCCGTTAATGGGCTCGGGAAACCCGGGATAGTTCTCCAGCGCGTCGATGAGCAGGGCCTGGCCCCCCGAGGAAAACTCCTCCAGGACGAGCGTGCGCAGGTTCCCCCTGGCGCCGTACTGCGCCGCGGACAGACCTGCCCCGCCTCCGCCAATAATGATCAAGTCTCGATCAGTGGTCATGAATCTCTCCCCGCCAAAGATAGCAGATTGGCACGCTCATGGGAAGGAAAGTTCTACCGACATTGTAAGTAAGAAAGAGGAGCGAAGCGATGGATGAGCAGACGAATGTCCTTTGGCGGACGCTGAAGACACGCATGGAGCAGGAAACAGAGCTTTTCGCGCGCCTGGGCATTGAAGTGGAGCGTCTCCGGGAGTGTTTCCAGGAGAAGAGCTGGACTTCCGGTCTTGTTCTCGCCCAGGGAATCGAGCATGCGGCAGAGGAAATCGTGGAAGCGGATTCCTCCCGTGATGAGGCATTCGTGCTCCTGCGCACCGCCATGCAGATGCCGCGTGAGACCACGTTCTCCGCGCTGATGCCCGCTTTGCCCGAAGAAGCGCGCGCCGGGCTGGAGGACGGCTGGCGCAGGCTGCGCGTCAGCGTGGTCCGGCTGAAGACCGCCACGGGCAGCCTGCGATACTCGGCGGAGACTCTTGCCGACGCGCTCAACAGGATACTGGAGCAGATATTCCCGTATCGAAAGGGCAAGATCTACTCTCGTCGGGGCACGCCCACCCGCATAAGCGGCGCGCTCCTCGTCGACCGCACGCAGTAGGAGGACGCCCGTGCAATCCACTTTTGCACCCATTGAGCTGGGGAAGAGGGGGCTTGTCGCCACCACCCAGGGACTCCAGACCATCGGGCATAACCTGTCCAACGCTTCTACCGAGGGGTACAGCAGGCAGCGCGTCGAGATGCATGCCACCGAGCCTTTGTACGAGCCGCAGCTCAACCGGGAGGAGACGCCGGGCCAGATCGGCCAGGGCGTGGACGTCACGCGCATCGAACGGCTCAAGGACATGCTCCTCGAAGGACGCATTGTCGCCGAGCAGAACGTCCAGGGTTATTGGGATTCCCGGGACAAGTACATCCTCATGATGGAGCAGGTCTACAATGAGCCCACCGATCACTCGGTGCGCGCATTGATGGATCAGTTCTGGGGTGCATGGCAGGACCTCTCCCTCAATCCTACAGAGATGGCATCACGCCGTTCCGTATTGGAGAAGGGAAAGTCGCTCGTGGACGGGATCCACGACCGCTACCAGCGCATCAAGGGCGTCCGTGACATGGTAGAGGACGATGTCCGGGGAACGGTCACCCAGGTGAACGAGATCACCCGGCAGATCGCGCTCCTGAACGGGCAGATCGTCAAGTCTCAGGCGCTCGGGGACAATCCCAACGACCTCCTTGACCGCAGGGACCTTCTGGTAGGCCAGCTTTCCACCCTTGTGGACATCAGCATACGGACCAACGATCCCGCGGGGGAGTTCGTGGTCACCACGGGAGGCACGCACCTGGTGCAGGGATTGCACCATGAAGTGATTGCCCTCCAGGCGGACAAAGCGAACGAGGGCTACTCGAATCTCGTCTGGGACGACACCCGCGGTGCGGTGAGCCTCCGAGGCGGAAAAGTAGCCTCCCTGCTGCAGCTGCGGGACGGGGACGCGCGGCAGGAGATCCAGAGCCTCGACCTTCTTTCACTCAATTTCACCGATCTCGTGAACGAGGTCCACAGGCAGGGCTTCGGCTTGAATGGCGAAAAGGGAGTGGACTTTTTCGTGCAGCGTCCCTTCATCACGAACGTGGCGGGAAACTATGACTCGAAGGGCACGGGCGTTCCCGACTCCACGTGGGTGTTCCGGGTCACCGGCTCCAATGCCTTGAAGGCCAAGGACCAGGTGGGTCTCGAAGGCGCGCTCACCCTTCCGGGGGCAGACGCGCCGGTTACCGTTGCCTATCACTCCACTGACACCATCGAGGACATCATCACCCGGATCAACCTGTCCGGCTCCGAGGTCGTTGCGCGCCTGAACTCGGAGGGCAAGCTCTCCCTGAAGGCGACCCCTGCGGCGGATGCGCGGAACCCCGATTTCGTGATCAGGAGCCTGGAAGATTCCGGCCAGTTCCTCGTCGGCTACAGCGGGATTCTCAAATCCTCGGGGCCTGCCGGCGCATACGCCTGGGGCCACGCGGACGCCGTGCAGGCGCTGGCGCAGGCGGACGGGTCCCAGTACTCCGTTGCCCCGCTTGCCCACCCGGCCGGCTGGATCGAGGTGAACCCCCGCCTCCTGCAGAATCCAGGGTCCATCGCGGCCGCGTCCGGGGCGGACGGGAAATCAGACGGCGTGGGGGACGGCACGGCCGCCCTTGCCATCGCACAGCTTCGTACAACGCCCGTCATGGTGGGCGTCACGTCCACCTTCGACAGCTATTTCGCGGATAGGGTGGCCGGCATCGGTCTGAAGGGCGAAGAGGCGAACCGCAGCCTGGACACCGCAAAGCTGGTCATGAAGGACCTCAAGGACCTCCGTGAATCCATCTCTGGCGTGAATGTCGATGAAGAGCTTTCCACCATGATCACCTACCAGAACGGCTACGCCGCGATCGCACGCTTCGTGTCGACCTTCGATCAAATGCTCAACGTCATCATCAACAGGATGGGCGTGTAAGGACGGACAGGGATGAAGAGGATCAGCTCACAACAACCAACTTTCGACAGCAGCTACTGGCGGGAGCTGCGCGAGTTCGACATGAACCAGATGACGAATAAAGTGGGCGCGCAGTCGAAGATCAAGGACCTGCGCGACGACCCCCTGGCCGCCTCCCGTTCCACCCGGTTTCAATCCGAGATCATGCGCGCGGACAGGTTCGGCAAGAACATCGAGTCCGTGCGCAACACGCTCTCCAGCGGGGAGGGCAACCTGCGCAGCGCGCTGGACATCCTGCAAAGGGTCCGCGAGCTGGCCGTGCAGGGCGCCAATGGCACCGTGGACAAGTCGCAGATGGGCTACATGGGAGAAGAGGTCGATCAGCTCCTGGGAGAGCTGCTCACCATCGCCAATTCCAAGGACCAGAGCGGCAATTCCCTCTTTGCCGGAACGCTGTCAAAGACGACTCCCTTCCGCACCACGATGGGGCGCGTGCCGGGCGGGAGCACGGACAGGGTGGTCGGCGTCGAGTACCTGGGCAACATCGACCGCGGGGCGGCAGAGGTGCAGGAAGGCGCGACCGTGGATATCAACCTGCCGGGGAATGTCGCATTCTGGGCCGAGCAGCAGCAGATCTATTCCACGGTGGATGCGAGCCAGTACAGGGTGCAGGCCGACTCCAAGATCAGGATCGACGGAGCGGACATACGGCTCTCTCCCGGTGACACGCTGTCGGCAATCGCAGCCAAGATAAACGACTCCGCCGCGCCCGTCCGCGCGAGCCTCGATCCGGTGAGCAACGCCCTGGTGCTGAGCACGACGATACCGCACCAGATCTGGGCTGAGGACGCGGGCGGCGGCACCGTGCTGCAGGACCTGGGGATGCTGGCACCGGGCGGAGATCGTCCCCCGTTGAACGTGGCGCGAAGCGCACGGGTGTTCGGCGGATCCCTGTTCGACATGGTGATCAATCTTCGCAACGCCATGTTCGAGGGCTCAGGTGAAAAAGTGGGGGGCGCGGGACTGCGGGGGATCGAAGATTCCATCACGACCCTTGCCGGCGTGCTGGGTGACATCGGCGCGCGGGACGCCCGCCTGGACACCGTGGCAAAGAGGCTCGCGTTCCAGCAGCCCGAGCTGATTCGGTTCGATTCGCAGGAGCGCGACCTGGACATGGCGGACGCCATCACGCAGCTCAAGACGCTCGAGTTCACCCACGAGGCCGCTCTCTCTGCCACGGCGCGCGTCCTGAATCGTCCCAAGCTGCTGGATTTCCTGAGGTAATGCCATGAAAGTGCTCACCAAGCCGTATGGAGAGATGGAGATCGCCGAGGCGCAGCTGATACGGTTCCCCCGGGGACTGTTCGGATTCGAGGATCTGCGCGACTTCGCATTGCTGGACGCCGCCCAGCAGCCCTTCTTCTGGCTTCAGTCAAGGGAGCGCGTCGAGGTAGCATTCGTGCTGATCGATCCGCTGTTTTTCCGGCCGGACTATACCCCGGACGTGGACGCGGGTGAGCTGGAAGAAATCGGGGCTGCGCGGGGGGAGGACAGGCTCGTTTTTGCAATCGTCACCATTCCGGAAAACTCCTCCATGATGACTGCGAATCTTCAGGGACCGCTCATCCTGAATCGGCGCACGCGCGAAGGGCGGCAATCCATCAGCAGCAATCCCCGTTGGGGCCTCCGGCACGTCATACTGGACGAGCTGGCCCGGTCGAAGCAAGGCGCCTCATGCTGATCCTCGCGCGCCGTATCGGCGAGAGCATCATGATAGGGGACCAGGTCGAGCTCACCGTGGTCGACATCAAGGGAGACCAGGTCAAGCTGGGCATCAATGCGCCCTCCCAGGTAAAGGTGTACCGCCGGGAGGTCTATGCGGCTATCCAGGAAGAAAACCGCGCCGCCGCCTCCGCGGCACCGCAAACCCTGCCGAGCCTGCAGGGGCTCATCGGCAGGAACCCACCGGCCGCTCCTGGCGGCATTTCACCGGCCGCTCCTGGCGGCGCTCCTCCTAA
>CAYTGX010000061.1:903-8494 GCA_964437385.1 uncultured Spirochaetaceae bacterium | reverse complement strand
CACCGGCCGCTCCTGGCGGCATTTCACCGGCCGCTCCTGGCGGCGCTCCTCCTAAGCGGGATCCGCAAGCTCGCTGAAGATCGCTCGAAAAGCCTCTGCTATCGCAATGAAGCGCGAGACGAGGAACGGATCGAAGTGTGTTCCTGATTCGCCGCTCATCTGTCCCAGAACCTGTTCGTGCGTCAAGGCTTCCTTGTAGGCGCGGCGCATCCGCAGGGCGTCATAGACGTCGGCAATCGCCACGATGCGCGCTGAAATCGGGATGAGCTCCTCGCTGAGGCCGTACGGATACCCCGATCCGTCCCATCGCTCATGATGGCGCAGCGCAATCTCCTGCGCCATGGGATGGGGATAGGTCGAGAGGATATACGCGCCGTTCGTGGTGTGCTGCTTCATCACGGTCCATTCCCAGGCTTCCAGCTTACCCGCCTTGTTGAGAATGTCGTCCGGCGTGCCGATCTTGCCCACGTCGTGCAGCGCGGCCACGAGCCCGATGGTCTCGACGAACTCAGTATCCACCATCGGCGCTTCCGGCCTGCCCACGAGGTCCTGTGCGAGGGCGCGGGAATACCTGTTGACCCGCTCGACGTGGTTGCCTGTGTCGTTGTCCTTCTGGCGCGCCGCATAAAGCAGGCTCGTGAATGTGCTTTGCAGGAGCTGCCGGTGCTCATCGGTGAGGTCCAGACAGACCGCGCTGTAGGCGTGCGGCAAGTCCCCAGGGCTCTGGCGCATGGGAATGATCCATACCTTGGATACGTTGAGCAGCTTGTCCATGGCGATTTTTTCGACCCTGCCGAGCCACATGAATCCCTTGCCGGCGGAGCGGACCGAACGGAAGAGATCCGCGCTTCTCTTCTCATTGAAATAGGGAGCGTAGAACTGGGTGAAGTACACACCGCTCATCCGAGGCTCGCACGCATACGTTTTGCAGAACGTGTCGTTTGCCTCGATGATCTTCAGGGTTCCATCCAGGAAAAGGCTCGGCAGACGCTCGTGGAGGTATGAGCTCTTCCAGGCAGTGAACTCGGGGGAGTCCAGCAGACTCGCCGCCTCGCCGTCCTTCTCCTCCACGATCTCGGCATCGGCCGGATCATCCGTCGGTTCAAGACGCTCGCTGCCACCCGTGCTCATAAGCCGCTCGCAATTTCCGCCTCGCTCTTGCGAAGGTACAAGGGCTGAAGCGACGAAGGATCCGCGCCTTTCTCCCCGAACTGTTCCACACCAATGCGCAGGAGCGAGCGAGGATCGAAGAAATCCGTGCGTGTCACCCGCTGCCCGGCCTCATCGAGTGCGGCCCCGATCCTGGGCGCATCCGGGCCTGCCAGCAGGGGCCGGTCCGCGGCAGCCAGAAGCTGGGCCAGCTCGGCAGGGGAGACATCCCGGTAGGCGCCCTGGAGCGCGCCCCCGCGGAACAGGCCCGCGTAGTACTTTCCCTTGCGCGCGTCGAGCACCGCGCACACATCCCCTTCCCAGGCCGCCCACGGGAGCGCAATGGCGTCCAGTGTGGAGACGCCCACGAGGGGGATTCCCCGGCCGTAGCTGATGCCCATTGCCGTGGCAAGGCCGATGCGGATGCCTGTAAAGGACCCCGGCCCTCTCGAGCAAACCAGGAGCTCCAGGTCCGACGCGTTCATTCCCAGCTCCCTCAGGAGGCTTTCAGCCAGCGGCAGCAGCCCGGAGGAGTGCTGGAGCCCGCGCCGCAGGCAGAGCGAAGCCCAGGAGTCGCCGCGATGCGCGGCCAGGGCGAGAGTCTCAGTGGACGTGTCGATTGCAAGGACATTCATTCGCGGATGTCCTCCACGAGGATGTCGCGGCCGCCGTCCGGCGACAGGGCGATGGAAATCCTGATGCGCGGCTCGCGGTCCGTTGCGGCCGTGACGAGGCTCGGCGCGAGCTTCTCTCCCCATTCAACAACCACGATGCCGTTTCCGCGGACGATATCCTCAAGGCCGAGGTTTTCCATCTGCTCCGTCCCCTCGATCCTGTACAGGTCGACATGGTGAAGGGGCACGCTTCCCGAGCGGTACTCGGAGACAATCGTATACGTGGGGCTGATGATCTGCTCTTCTATTCCGAGGCCGCGGGCGATTCCCTTTGCAAGTACCGTCTTGCCCGCACCGAGAGGCCCGACCAGGAGCACCAGTGCCCCGTCAGAGCAGTTTCCCGCGATGCGCGCACCGATCCGCGCGCCCAACTCCATGGTCTCCTCGGGGCTCGCGCTGTGATGGCGTGTGGAACTGTCCGTGCTCACGGTTGGAGAGTAGTGGAAAGGGCGTGCGTCGGTCAACGTCGGACGCTTGTTCACTCGGCGGGAACGCTCCTGGTCCGAGAAGCGCGGGGTCACCGAGGGGGTGTGTTCGTCTCCTGCTTGCCCGAGATCGACCTGTCCATCTGCTGGCGCACCTGGCCCAGGGTGGTGGGACGGGAGAAATCGTAGACAAACTCGCTGATCCTGTTCAGGTGCTGCTGTGTCACGCGCGTGAACTTCACGTGCATGACCCCGCCGCGCGTCTTGTGACGCTGCACGTGCATGACTTTTCCGAATGTCCGGACAGGCGCCCGCTTGTCGATATCGAACTCGATCATGACGAGCTTGCCCTTCTCGAACGGGTTCAGGCTCTGGATGGCGCAGCCGCCGGCGGAAAGGTCGACCACGGTGCCGAGCGTGCGCAGGTTCGTCTCGATGACCGCCTTTCTGTCCCCCTTGCGGCCCGCATCGGACTCCGTGATGCGGATGGGGTAGTAGAAACACGCCCGCATCAGCTCCCGGCGCCGGCTCCTTCGGCGCTGTTCCCTTCGCAGCGTCTTCGAATGTTGAATAAGGATGCTGGAGACCCCTCTGACCGTGTCATAGCCGAGGATCTTCGAAACAAATGAATATCCCGCATCGTTGTCCCGCCAGAGGTACAGGGCGAGCTTCGTGCCGCGCATCCAGCGGGTGGCAGCGCCCGCCGGTGCCGCCGGTGCAGACACGGTGAGGAAGTCCTTCATGTTGGAAATGACCCTGCTGGAAAAAGACGCTGCGCCCTCTGGCGTGATCGACAGGTTCTGACCCGGGCGGAGAAAGGTCGTGGAGTTCAGCACGGCAGCCTTGCGCGCATTGCTCTCGATTATCTGCTTGATCTGGAAGACGATCCCCCTGCGCTTCTCCTTCTCCTCTTCGCTCAGCTCGCGCGCGCTGTCGATCGAATACAGGCCCTTCTTGAGGGTGTCGTCGAGCAGGCTGGCGCTGGAGAACACGAGGAAAGGCTGTTTGACCTTGCACAGGCGCACCATGTTCTCCAGCATGGCCACGTGCGGCTCCGCCAGGCCCAGGGACCTGGCCGTGCGCCTGAAGACCCCGCTGTTGTAGCGCTGGAGATCGGTCTGTGTGCGCGGGGCGCGCCGCCTGCTGATCAGAGAAGCGACGAGCAGGAGCGCCACGATTCCTGCGAAGCCGAGCGCGAAGTAGAGGAACATGTTCGGGTCGGAGACAACGATGCCGTACGGGCCTCCCGCCTGCAGCAGTGTCATGTGGCTCTTCCCAATAGCGGCGCCAGCCGCTGCATGCGGGGAGCGATCTCGTATTCCAGCAGGTCCCCTATCAGCACCGAGTCCTTTGTGCCGAATGCGGCAACCAGCTCCTTGAGGACCGGATTGAACTCGGCAAGCAGCTTCCCGCGCTCAGGATCCGGCGAAAGGAAGGGCACCAGCATGAGCAGGGCCTGCGCCGTGTCGGCGAATCCTATCACGATGTCCATTGCCTCCTTGTCCCGCCCGGTCTGCAGGAGGAGAGACACTTCCGGAAGCCGTGCCAGGGAATCCCGAACCCCTGCCGCGCATCGAGCAAGGGCCTCAGCCGGTCGAGAGGCATCTGCGATCCTGGCCTGGAGCCCGGCCCGGATCTCGTCGACTATCGCGGCTGCCGCGCGGGTCGTCTCCGCCGGCCATCGGCGCACCTCGCCTGCTGTCTCTCGCCCATGGTCCGTCTGCTGCATTCCTTGAGGCGCCCCCTGCCCCTTGAAGAGGGCTTTGAACCGGTCTATTGCATCGGAACCCGGCGGAAGGAATGGGTTTGTACGGAGACTCTCGATTGTTTCCGGCAGGCCTGCGAGCAGGTTCTCCAGGCTGGCTGCCTGAGCCTCCGAACGGCCGTCCTCTACAGCGGGCCGGATTTCCAGCGCGAGCATTGCCAGCCATGCGTCCACGGTCCGCCAGTGGCCAAGCTTCAGCTCTCCCGTGTGAGTTGCCTGCACGTCCAGCTCCCGCACGGATGCCACGGCAGTTCCGCCCCAGTCCCCCGGGGGCGCCTTCAGCAGATCCTGCGGATCGGCTCTGGACCCGCTGGCCGCGCGCATCCCCGTGATCAGGAAGCCGGCCCCGGCCAGCCACGCCTGGATTCCCCGGACCACTTCCCCCAGCGTGCGTTCATTCTCGAGGGAGTAGCTGACCTGTTCACCGTTGATCGTCATGCGCACAGAAGTCTCCTCTTACTGGCCGTTCTGCTTGCTGAAGTTCTGCAGCGACTGAGAGCTTTTCTGAAGACTGTCCAGTGCGCCCGCCATCTCACCGTACTTTCGTTTCAGCTCAGCCTGGTAGTCATCGAGCTTCACCTTGTAGCTGGCAATATCCCTGTTCGAGGCGGCGATCTGCTGATCCAACGTGGCTGCACGCTGGGGCATGATTCCGCCGATGGCCACGTACGGGCTCAGCAGGGAGTCCAGTTTGAAGGCCGCACCCGAGTCCACCACGAGGTCACCGTTCGTGTCACTCCCGAAGAGTTGTTTCACGGCTTCGGCATGCTGCTCGACCGCGGAAGTCAGTTTCTGTTCGTCTACTTCAAGGTATCCGCGCAACCGGGTCTTGTCGATGCCTCCCGCGCCCGGCGCGCGCGTGTCGGTAGAGATGCCGATCTGGGCCAGCAGGCTCAGGTCCCTGCCCAGGGAGGTGGGGTAGGGGTTCATCATTGTGCTCTGCATCGAACCCTTGAGCTGCTGCAGCGAAAGGTCGCCGAAAAGAAGCCCGAGATTGTCCCTTGCCTTTTTCCTCTCGTCATCCGTCAGGTAGGTGGCGTTCTCGATGACCGAATCGTCCTTTCGGGTCAGCACGTCGAGGTCGGTGATGATCTGGTTGTACGAGCCCACGAGGCCCAGGACCTGCTTCTTGATCCCTTCCACGTCGTGCTTCACCGAGAGCTCCACCGGGGTGTCGCTCGGCGTCTTGAGGGTGAGGGTGACCCCCGGGATCAGGTCGTCGATGGTGTTTGTCCCCCTCTTTACCTCGATCCCGTCCATTTCGATCGCCGCGTCACCGGATTCCGACAGCGCGTTGGTGGGCACATAGTCCCCCCGCTGCGTCTTGTCGAAGATCGAGATGTCCTTCACATCGAGGATGCGGTAGGTGTTGCGATTGCGCAGGTCCAGGGCTTCCAGCGTGGAGGCCATCTCTCCGACGGGAACCTGGATCTTCTGGTAGTCCGCGGAGTCCGGAACCGCAGGCAGGGGGATGACTTTGCCGTCCCCTTCCATGAAGAGGCTCTGCAGATCGGTGATGTTTTCTGGTGGCGTGGGGGGCTGCCACTCGGGCAGCGGAGTCTCTGAGGGGGCGCTTTCGACATGCACGCCCTTGAAATCAATGCCGCCCGTCGAAGGGACGGAAGGTCCGGGAGGAGGCTTTGCCTCGAGCCCTGGCGCCTCGGGCAGCTTCTCCACTTTCACCGAGAGCTCGAGGACCATGTTCTTGTTCAGTGCGATCGAGGGGCTGACAGGAATTTTCAGCTCGGCGCCGGGGTTGACGGTAAGAACCCCGCCTTGCACATGAACGGCGTCCGGCGCCATCGGCTTGGTCCATTGTGCGGGGGTCTTCTGATCCAGGGCCAGTTTACGGGCGCCGGTTTGCGCCCGTTGCAGCATGCCCGCGTTCACCGCCAGGTCGACCGCTTTGTCCAGGAAGGAGAGGCGGTTCGTGCTGCCGGTGAGCTTGCCTTCGACGAGCAGCACCTGGGTGGTCTTGGTATCGTTCACAACTGATACAGAGAGAATGTCGCCGCCCTTTGCGTTCAGCGCATCCGCGAAACCCCGCAGCGAGCCGCCTTTCCAGTTGAGCGACACCGGCTTGTCCCCGACCTTGAAGGTGTATTGGCCCGGATCCACGGTGAAATCCTGCGGAAGGGGCCGCGACAGAAAGCGGTCCGCGGTGGCCACCTTCTTCACGAGTATTTTCTTGGTTTCTTCCAAAGCCTGGCGGGTGGCCGTCCCGGTGAGGGTCCGGTCGTCGGACGACGCGGCGACCCTGTCATTGAAGGGGTTCTGGAACCCGTAGAGCGTACGGGACGTGTCCCGCAGTCCTGAAACTTTCCGTGTGATGTCCTGCCAGACGCTCTTCTTCTGCTGCTCAACAGTGAGCTGCGTCTGCATGCGCGTCATCGGCTCCCTTTTGGCCGCCATCAGGGCGTCGATGACTTTCTGAGTGTTGTATTTGTCAGTGACGCCCGGGACGGATAAGTCTGACATCTATGCAGCCGTTGTTCCCCTCCCGAGGCGTCACGTCAGATCTTTTCATCGACCAGAAGGCCGATCGTTTCCTTGATTCTGGCGATCATGCGCTGGATTTCCTCGGCGGGGATCTCCTTGATTACCTTATCGGTTTCAGCGTCAACCACCTTGATGATAACCTGGTTGATCTGTTCGTTCACGGACAGGACAACCCTGCGGTTGAAGGCGAGAAACGTCTGTTCCAGCACTTTTGCCTGATTTTGGATCTCCTGGCGGGTGAGCTTTTGCTGCTCCACCTGCGTATCGGGTTGAGGCCTCAGCTGCGGACGATCCACTGCCCGCGCCTCCTTCATCATGACATCAGGCACGGGACTACCTTTCAGAATTCCCGGTATCTCCATACTCATAGAAGTACCTCCATGTACTTTGCCTCCCGTCGTGCCAACAAATGCACGGAGTACCGTGCAGAGGAATCCTCGGGGAGTTGACTCTTGGCGGCTCCGCCGCTAAGCCCTCTTCCACGATACCCCGTGGAGTTCCGCGGTACCCCGTGCACTCATGACGGGATTTGTAAAAGATGGGAGGGAGGGCGCGACCTCCCCGCCCCATCGCCAACTCGGAAGAAGCGACGTCCAGAAGCCTCTTCCGTCGGGAACGGTACGAACCCTGGGCAGTCTCCCTACTGCAGAAGCTGCAGAACCGACCTTGGTTTCAGGTTGGCCTGTGCAAGCATCGCAGTGCTTGACTGCATCAGAATCTGGTTCTTTGTGTACGAGACCATTTGCTGCGCCATGTCAGTATCGCGAATCAGCGATTCGGCCGCCTGCAGATTCTCCGCCGCTACGGCGACCCCCTTGGACGCCATCTCGAACCGGTTCTGGTAGGCGCCCAGATCGGCGCGCTGCCTCGACACGTGCTGGAGAGCGTTGTCCACGGTTCCGATGACTGCGTTGGCTTTGTCGGGCGTAGAGATGGAGACCCCTTTCAGCCCGAGAGACTCTGCGGTCATGGTGCCGATGAACACCTGCTTGCGCTGGTCCATATTCGCCCCGACTTGGAAGTACATCTGCTGTGTCGCCCCCGCCCCCGCGGCGAAGCGGCCCGTCAGCATGTTCAGT
>CAYTGX010000061.1:0-893 GCA_964437385.1 uncultured Spirochaetaceae bacterium | reverse complement strand
CAGTCCATTGAACTGGGCGTGGGAAGCGATCCTGTTGACCTCGTCGACCAGCTGGGAAACCTCGACCTGGATCTGCATCCGGTCTTCCTGCGTGTAGATCCCGTTTGCCGACTGGACAGCCAGCTCCCGGACCCGGTGCATGATGTCCTGGGTTTCTGACAGATAGCCTTCGGTCGTCTGAATGAAGGACACCGCGTTTTCTATGTTCCTGCCCGCCTGGTTGAGCCCGCGGACCTGCGAGCGGAGCTTCTCGGATACGGCCAGACCGGACGCATCGTCGCCGCCCCTGTTGATCCGCATACCGGTGGACAGTTTCTCGATGTCCTTGTTCAGGTCGAGCTCGTTGAACTTGACCTGCCTGTTCGCGAACATGGCGCTCAGGTTGTGATTAATGACCATATGACCCTCCTTGACTTCTTAGGGAGGCATCCGTGCCTCCGGCATTCCTGCCCCGTGTGCTGTCGGGACTGTTCACGGGAAGGATTTCGCGCATGCCTTCCCACCGTTCCCCGTTTCCCCGAACAACAAGGAAATCAGCCCCTGCCGCAGCTCTCCTCGGCCCATTCCGCATAAAGCGGAACGAAAGACGCGGCGGCCGCCAGGGCGTGACTCCCTTTTTCCCAACACACGTCAGGAGGGTTCTTTTTCAAAGACCAGAAAACTTCAACATGATGCGGGAATACCCGTTCGGCGCGAACGCCGTCCACGGGAGGCCCGCGCAGCGTGAAGTTCCCTTCCCGCGGCGCCCGTCAATCCGGGCCCTTTCGCGGGACTATCCTTCAATCTACTCCGCTACTGGAGCAGCTGCAAGACCGTTCTTGTCTTTGTATTCGCCTGGGCCAGCATCGCCGTGGCCGCCTGGGTCAGGATGGCGTTCTTTGTGTACTCCACCA
>CAYTGX010000060.1:16245-28720 GCA_964437385.1 uncultured Spirochaetaceae bacterium | reverse complement strand
TGCGGCTCCCAGGAGCAGCATCCCGAAGACAGCCTCGTGCCGCGTCATCGGGGTATCGATAGCGCCGGGTGCGACTGCAAAGCCTTCCACGCCGAGCCCCCGTGCTTCTTCGGTGGCGATTTTCCTCGCCTCGGCCTTGGTGGACTTGTACTCCTCATCTCCCTTGACCGCGATACCTTCGGCTGCGACGATCGAGCTCAAGCCGACGAAGAGGCCGCGCCCGGCCGGGATATCGTTGGCGAAAGCGTAAAGAAGGTTGAAGGTTCCGCCTTCGTTGATGTCCTTCATCAACTGGACCTGGACGGGATCGCCCCGGCGGCTGATGCCGGCGCAGGCAACGACGTTCAGCTTGTCCGGTGTCAGGTCTCTCTCCGCGAAGGAGCGAATCGTGCTCGAACGAAAATACGTCATCTGGTCCGGCTTCGCGACGTTGGCCTCGATATAGAGCGATCTCTCCGTCAAGAGTGATGGATCGATCTTGTCCCGTGGCTGGACATCGCAGAAGGCGACTGGCCATCCCCTGGCAAGCGCCGCTTTGACGGTGGCAGCACCGATGCCGCTGGCTCCGCCAGTGATCACGAGTCCGTTCTTATAACATCCCATGTGGATCCCCCTAGGTTTCTTCCGGAAACTTATTCCGTGGCGACAGGCGTGCTTTTGAGCAAACCTGAAACGGTTCGTTGAAGAATTGTATCAAAGCGGAAGAATCATTCTATGATGAGAATTCGTCAGTTGTCAAGCCTTCGCCCGTGTTTCAAACGTGAGCCGTTTTCAGGGCTTTTGTGCCGCCTCAGAATGAGCGGGCTTGTTCATCCTGAGTCGGGCCGCGCCTCCGCATGTGCGGCATAGAATGCGTCATACTCTTCAAGCATCTTTCTGAGGAGCTTCGGAGTATCAAGACCATAGGGACAATTTTCCCTGCAATGCCCGCAGTCCTCGCAGTCCCGAATTCTATCCATCCGCCGCTTCCATTCAGGCTCCATGAACTGTCGCCAGGGCATTCTCTTCAATGCATATGACAGCCTCGCCGCCATGGGGATGGGTATATCCGCGGGGCAGGGCAGGCAATAGCCGCAGCCGCGGCAGAATGCTCCGGACAGCTCCTGACGGTCCCGCTCGATCGTGACCCGCATAGGCTCGTCCAATGCGGGCGGGTTCGCCTCCAGCGCAATGAACTCACGAAGTTCCTGCCGGCTCTGTACTCCCCAGATCGGCACGACGCCCCGGAATTGCCTCAGGAACGCGAACGTGGCCGGCACGTTGGACACGAGTCCGCCGGACAAAGCCTTCATCGCGATGAAGCCGACCTCGTGTCGTCTGCATTCTTCCACCAATGCCATATCGTCGCTTGAAGAAAGGTAGCTGAACGGGAATTGTACAGTGTCGTACAGACCTGACCGGGCCGCCTCCAGGGCCAATTCCCGTCGGTGATTCGTAATGCCGATAAAGCGTGTCAGGCCTCTTTTTTTTGCTTCGAGCAGCCCGCCGTACGGGCTGTCGGGATCCTGCGGGTCGGGCAAACGCTCGGGATTGTGCAGCTGCAGAACGTCGACGTGGTCGGTCCTGAGGCAGCGCAAGCTTGTCTCGAGATGAACGAGGACGCCGTTGGCGTCGGCCGCCTGGCTTTTCGTGGCGATCACGATGTCGCCGCGAACGCCTGTAAGGGCATTTCCGATCTTTTCCTCGCTGTCAGTATAGGCCCTCGCCGTGTCGAAGAAGTTGATGCCGCTTTCATGAGCCTCTCGCAGGATGGCGCAGGCTTCATCCATTGGCACGCGCTGGAGGGGAAGCGCGCCGAAGCCGCTTCGCGAAATTTCAAGCCCGGTGCGGCCTAGTTTCATCTTTTCCATAGTTGGTGTGTGCTTTGCGGAGAGCATATCCACCTGGACGTGAAGAGACAAGTCTGCCTCGACTGCCGGCAGCACCGGCAACCTGACGCGGAATGAGGGAAGTGCTCCACCCGCTTCCAGTGGGGTTGTGGGCTGTCTGTTTGACGCAGATGTCACTATACTGTCCACACAGGAGGCTCACAATGCCCGAGAATCCCTTGAACGCAATCTTGAAGGTTGACCCTGAGCTCGTAAAGCATATGAGAAGTGAAGAGAGTTGGGCTTTCGCAGACGGCGCATTGTCCAGGAAAATGAAGCTCCTCATCGCGATTGCCTACGACGCTGCCCACGGGGCGGTCGCCGGCGTACGGTCCCTGGCCCAGGATGCAACGAAGGCAGGAGCCACCAAAGAAGAGATTGGGGAGGCCCTCCGCGTCGCATACGTCCTGAGCGGAATAGGAAGTGTCTATGTCGGCTCCCAGGGGATAGCAGAGATCCTTCCCTGAGACGGGTTTCAGTGAGACAGGTTTCAGTATGCCAGGCAGCGCGGGAAGCGCGCCTGGAATGATTTTCACGGCGGACTCTGCGTGCGCATCACGGAGGTAAATGTTCATGGCATCATCTCAGTATGACAAGAGTTTTCGTCTGGATGGCAGGATTGCACTCATCACGGGTGCTGCACAGGGTATTGGAAAGGCCATTTCCGTGCTGTTCGCGGAGAAAGGAGCCGATCTCATCCTGGTGGACTTGAAGGAAGAGGAGCTGAACAAAGCAGCCAAGGAAATCACTCACATGGGAAGAAAGGCTGTGCCCATGGCCGTTGATCTCACCGTCAAGGACAGCTGTCGTTCAGTCGCGGAAGAGAGCGTGAAGGCCTGCGGAAGGGTCGATATTCTCGTGAATAATGCCGGAGTCGCTTTGCTCGAATCAGCGGAAACAATCACTGAAGAATACTGGGACACTACCATGGCGATCAACCTCAAGGTGCCATTTCTCCTTTCGCAGGCAGTCGGGAGGGAGATGATAAAGCGTAAAGCCGGAAACATAATCAACATCGCCTCCCAGGCCGGGATAATTGCCCTCGAAAGACACCTGGCCTACTGCACAAGCAAGGCAGCAATCATCGAAATGACAAAAGTATTGGCGCTGGAATGGGGAAAATACGGCATCAATGTGAATGCGATTTCTCCCACCGTTGTCCTTACGGAGCTCGGGAAGAAAGCCTGGGCAGGCGAGGTGGGTGAGAGTTTCAAGAAAAGCATCCCAATCGGCCGTTTTGCAGATCCTGAGGAGATTGCTGCCTGCGCCCTTTTCCTTGCAAGTGATGCCGCCAGGATGATCACCGGCTCGAACCTGGTAATCGATGGAGGATATACCATTCAATAGCCTTTTTTTCGTGCCGTCCGGTCGCTGATCCTGTATTTTTGATGTAGATGTCATTCACCTGGCCGCGAATGCTTTGGCTGCTCGCGCTTGTTCCTGTCGTAGTCGCAGTCTACCTCCGGGTTCTCGGGCGCCAGCGCAAAAATACCGTCCGCTACGCGGGCCTCGTTCATGTGACGGATGCGCTGGGCCGCCGACCGCGGTTCCGCCGGCACGTGCCCGCGCTGTTGTTCCTCCTGGGCGTGGCAGCCTCTGTCGTGGCGCTTGCCAGGCCATCCGCCACCCTCTTGCTGCCCGGGTTTCGGGGCACGGTAATCCTGTCCCTCGACGTATCGGGCAGCATGAGGGCAATGGATATCAAGCCGACTCGCATGGATGCGGTAAAGGATGCAGCGCGCACCTTCGTGAACGAGGAGCCGCAGGGTATGAGGTTCGGCATCGTTGCTTTCAGCGGGGCGGCGATCATCGTTCAGAATCCGACTTCCGACAAGGTGCAGGTACGGGCGGCTATTGAGAGATTGAGCCCGCAGATGTACACGGCCATAGGCAGCGGCCTGCTCACCGCACTGGACGCGATTTTCAAGAAACCCTTGGGGGAACAGGCGTACACGGCCGGTGCGCCGCTCGGGCCGGCGCCCCAGGATCAGGAGCCGCCGCCGGTGCCGCCGGGCAGCAACACCAGCGCGGCGATCATCCTGCTCAGCGACGGGCAAAGCAACCAGGGGCCGGACCCGCTGGATGCCGCCGAAAAGGCGGCCAACCTCGGAGTGCGGGTGTTCACCGTTGGAGTGGGTACTGCAAAGGGCGCCACCATCAATCTCGACGGATTCACCTTTCACGCCATTCTCGATGAGCCGACGCTGCAGAAAATCGCACTGATCACCAGGGGCAGATACTTCAAGGCAAGCAGCGCAGAGGAGCTCCGCGGAATCTATCAATCCCTCGGCACCCGCCTGGGACTGGAGGCGCAGAATACGGAGATTACTGTGCTCTTCGTCGCGGTGTCGGTCGCGTTGTTCCTTCTGATGGGAGTGCTTTCAATCCTGTGGTTCAACCGGCTCCTGTAGCGGCTGCCGTGCCCATCAGGAGCAGGACCGCGCCGCTGACGATCTCCGTCGTGATGGTGAACGTCTTGCGGCCTTCCTCCTTGTGGGGAAAGCTGAACGAAACCCCGCGAAGGCCTTCCCCCGTGACCCAGGTTGTCTCCACTGATCTCCTCAGCCTGCACACCAGGCACGCCACCGTCTCTCCGCAGCGGCCGAGGATCGGAGCGTACATGCATTCAAGCACTTCACCCAGCCTGTGCCCTGCAATTTCGCGGTGGGGCGCCATTCTCCGAAATCGTCCGTTGGACGAAAGCACGGTCTGATCCAGAGCGATAAGGGCCGCAGGTATACGGAGGGACTCCAGGTAGTTGGAAATCGCCTCGAGGGGAGAAGAGAGAACCGCGTTGAAGCATTTCCCGCAGGTTCTTGTCAGGAGATGGAGCTCATCTTCCTCTTCCAGGCTGCGCATACAACGGAAGCAGAGCGTTTGGCCCATCGCGTCGCCTTTCCTTCTGACTGGGTCACACTGGCATCGACTTTTTTCCGGCGGGACGATGGCGCAGCATCACATGCTCGCGAGAGTCGGCTACTTTTGGGGTTACCTCTAATATCGTCATGTGCAGCCCGCGTCGTCAAATGCCGCGGGCGCGGAAGCCCCTTCATCGGCCGGCGCATACCGGGTGAGGGCGAGCTCGAACCCGCGCGTATTCTCACGTGCTTCCAGTGATGCTCACCTGAGGATTCGTGGTTGACGGAATTTTCTGCATCACGCAGAACTGCTTCGTGGTCTTGACCCTGTACCACGCGTTGACGCGAATGGTCATGATCTGAATCTCACGTCGCACGACGACACTGGCAAGAGACCCACTCAGGATTTCTTCAGGCCGCCCTCATCTTCATCAGCTTCGAGAGAAAGCTCGTTACTGATCTGCATTCCTCGGGACTCTCAATTCCGAATCGAAGCGCATATCCGCCTGCGTATTTTGTCGCCGCCTGGAATTGAGGGTGAAGCGTCTCAAATTCCTTGCTGTCCAGGAAGTTCGCCCTTTCATCGTCACGAACGGTCAGACTTATTTCGATTCCCTCATCGAATGGCGCCAGGTAGAAAAAGGCTTTCCGCGTATCATCAACCTTCAGAATCCATCCATTGCTGTGGCTGTACTGCCACAGTTTTCGGTAGTCGCCTGACTCCCGGATGATGCCGTGATAGTAGCTCATTGCAGTGCCCAATTGCTTCCGAAGGCCGCCTTCCGTGGGAGCAATACTGACATCAGTAAACAAACGTCGCTTCACTCCCGCCTCCTTCGAAAATACCGTCATGAAGCACGATGTACGATGGCTCCGTTGGTGCGTCAAGATCGATAGCATATAAAATACAGCAAAACGCGCACAATTGATAGGCACGCTCGGGCGGCCCTCAAGCGGAGCGGCTATTTCACCTTGATCGTGGGAAACGGATTTCTCTCTGAAAACCCCATCTGGTGCCAGTATGGATACACAGGAGTCACCGCGCTTGCCTCGTCAAGCGCAGTCAAGTGTTCAGGCGTGAGATTCCATCCGATCGAGCCAAGATTGTCATGCAGCTGCTGCTCGTTCCGCGCCCCCAGGATCACCGTGGAGACGGTCGGCCGTTGGAGAAGCCAGTTGATTGCGATCTGCGGAACGCTCTTGCCTGTCTCTGTGGCTATTGTGTCGATGGCGTCCACTACCTTGTAGACGTTTTCCAGGGGAACAGGCGGCGCCACGGCAATAGTCTTGGCGATTCGGTCGTCTTTCGGGGCTGCCTGGTTGCGCCGTATCTTTCCGGTCAGCCTGCCCCATCCCAGGGGGCTCCACACCACCGTGCCCACGCCCTGGTCCTTTGCGAGCGGCATCAACTCCCACTCATAGTCACGACACACCAGCGAATAGTAGGCCTGGTGGGCAACGAAGCGGGAAATGCCGAACCTGTCCGAAAATGCCAGTGACTTCATCAGGTGCCAGCCCGAGTAGTTGGAGACGCCGATGTAGCGGAGTTTTCCCTCCCGCACCAGCTGATCGAGAGCGGTCATGGTTTCCTCGACGGGTGTCATGGCGTCAAATCCATGGAGCTGAAACAGATCGATGTAGTCGGTGCCCAATCGGCGCAGGCTCCCTTCCACCGAGCTGACGAGGTGATACCGGGAAGTGCCCACGTCGTTTGGTCCGGTTCCCACGCGGAACGTCGCCTTGGTGGAAATGAGAACCTGGTTCCGCCGCCCGCCGATTGCCTTGCCGAGGATCTCTTCAGCCAGGCCGTTGGAATAGCCGTCGGCTGAATCGAACATCGTCACCCCTGCCTCGAGACAAATGTCCACCAGCCGCGTTGCCTCCTGCACGCCGCTGGACCCCCATGCGCGGAAAAACTCATTCCCGCCGCCGAACGTCGCCGATCCAAAGCTGAGGACAGGAACCTTCAGTCCCGAACGACCGAGTTGTCGATATTCCATTCTTGCGTCCTCCGGTTTCGAAAGTACAACTCCGCACGCGGCAGCGGCAAGCGGCGGCCGGGGCTGACCGGCCGGTGGACAGTACGGATACTTCTTGTCTCTGCCGGGTTGAAATTCTATACTGCCGTGGAAAACGTGAGAGGTTCATGCAGGAGGTGGACGGGATGAACGGAAAGGTCGCGGGAGTAGCAGCCATTGTGCTGTCCCTGGTGTCGGGGATCATCGGCATCCTCTACTATGTCAACCATCACACGCGGCGTGGGCTGGTGCTTCTTATCGGCTTTGTCCTGCTGCTTGTGCTCGGAATTCTGTTCCTTGCTCTTTCAGGCCGCAAGAGGTGAGATGTGACGGTCGGTCTCACGTATGATCTTCGCTCCGAGTGGCTCAAAGAGGGCTACTCGGAGCTCGAGACCGCGGAGTTCGACCGCGAGGAGACCGTTGCCGCGGTGGAATCAGCGCTGCGCAAGGAGGGTCTCCACACCGAGCGGATCGGCAACTACCGCGGGCTGATTGCCGCCCTGAGCGCGGGGAAGCGGTGGGACCTCGTCTTCAATTTCTGCGAGGGAATGTACGGGCTGGGCCGCGAGGCGCTCGTGCCCGCCCTGCTGGATGCCTACCGGATCCCCTATACATTCTCGGATGCTGTCGTGCTTGCGGTGTCCCTGCACAAGGGGCTCACCAAGCACGTCGTGCGTGATGCGGGAGTGCCGACCCCCGACTTTGCGGTGGTGGAATCAGCCGCGGACATCGATCACGTGAACCTTCGCTACCCCCTTTTCGCAAAACCGATCGCGGAAGGCACGGGAAAGGGAATCACCTCCGAGTCCCGAATCGGCAGCGTGGAAGAGCTGCGAAGGATCTGTGAGTCCCTGCTCGACGCCTACCACCAGCCCGTGCTCGTGGAGGAGTACCTGCCCGGAAGGGAGTTTACCTCGGCCGTCATCGGCACGGGCGCGGAGGCCCGCGTCGTGGGGACAATGGAAATAATCCCGCTTTCCACTGCGGACGCGAACGCCTACACGTACATGAACAAGGAATACTGCGACGACCGGGTCCGCTACGAGCTCGCCAGGGGACCCGAAGCGGAAGCATGCGAGCGGCTTGCGTTGAACGCGTGGAAAGCGCTCGGTGCCCGGGACGCTGGGAGAGTGGATATAAGGATGGACGCGGGGGGAAATCCCAGCTTCATCGAAGCCAATCCCCTTGCCGGCCTTCACCCCGTGCATTCGGACCTTCCGATCATCTGCACAATGGTGGGGATCACCTTTCAAGATCTGATCGGAGCGATTGTCGTTTCAGCCAGGAAGCGCGCCGGCCTCTGAACCGAGGAGCAGGCTTCCCGTCTTGTTCCGTTCCCCGGATGCCAGCTTTGATCGTATGCAGGCGCAGAACCGGTCCACCACCCAGTCGTAACACGCCGGAGGCAGTTTTTCCCGGCGCACGTCAGGCACGTCATTGTAGGAATCGATGACGACCGGCGTTCCCTCCGGCGTCACGCACCACTCCACCGCGTTGAAGTCGAGCCCGAGCGCCGCGTTCAACGCAACGGTTTTCTCCGTGATGATCTGCCGCAGCCCATCCTGCCCATCCGGTCCTGGCAGCGCGTATTCCCCCATGTCAAAGGGCTGCGGCGTCCATCTCACGATGTAGACATCCTTCGTCCCCACGCAAAAAGCGCGGTAATACGATTCGTACTTCACAAACTCCTGGACAATGAGTGTCCGCGTCTCCTTGAAGCTTTCGTAGAGGCTGCGAAGGGCGGACAGGCTTTCGACCTTGAACACGTCCTGCCATGCATACCCGTCCACGGGTTTGAGTATGCAGGGAAACCCGACCTGCCCGTCGATCGCGCCCCAGTCAGGCTGTCTGACGATTTCCTTCACGTCCTCGGTGCGGTTCACCCGCGGGAGGAGGACGGTTCGGGCGTGGCGTATGGACAGCCTGTCATAGACGAGGAGCTCGGAGAGCTTGTCGAAAATCTGCGTAAAGAAGGGGTTGTTCAGCACATAGGTGCCGCCGAGCGACCAGTAGCGCATGAGCTGCCGCAGAAACGGATCGCAGAAACTGACCCTGTCTACAATCACGCGAAAGGGCGATGGGGAGGGGTGGGGGAGCTGGCCGGATTGCAGGAATTCCGTCTGGATGTCGCCGAGACCGGCAACCACGCTGCGTATGAACTCGTTGTCACGGAACTCGAGGATGCCGACTTTCACTGATCTGCCGTACGGCCCGTGGATATGACACGAGGCCTCTATGAGGCCCCCGTGTGCTCTTAGAACCAGAACCTGAGGCCGACGGCCCCCTGGAGATGCCAGGCGAATTGCGTGGGATCCACGGAAATGCCGAAAGCGGGAGCCAGCTCGATGAAGACTTCGAGCGTCTGCCCGACGGGCCATACCTGCAGACCGAACGGGACCCTGCCCCCGAGCTCGAAGTTGGTGGGGTTCGTGAATATCTGGGCGTACCCGCCGACTCCGACATAATAATCCAGAATGCTGACCAGGTTGCCGCGCGCGAACCAGTAGTCCACGGTGAGTCCTATCGAGAACGGGCTGTTGAGTCCGACGCCGAACATCAGCGGGATCTTGGGGATGTGCAGCAGGAACATCGCGCCGGCGGGCAGACCGCCATTCCCTGCGAAGTACAACTCGCCCTCGCCGCCAATCGCCCAGCCGTCCCCTTTGGCAAAAGCGCCCGAGGTGGCCAGCAGCATGATGAGGCAAACGACAATGAGGATCTTTTTCATGTTCACTCCCTCCCTGGTGGAATATGGAAGCCTGGAATATAGCAGATTCGCTCTTTCGAGTGTAGCAACCGGGGCAGGATCTTCAGGATTAAGCCCTCTTCTACCGATAATCACACTGAGAGGCATGAAGCCATGGACTGGAAAATGCGCATGAAATGCGACGAGGCAGAGCTCAAGTCGATCATCGACAGGATCGCCAGGATCCAGGGCGGGAGCCCCCGCGCGCGGACCGAGCGGGAGTACGCAATGCGCTCCCTGTCGCGCAAGCTGGTGGAGATGCGCTCATTCGTGGACGACTGCCTGAGCGGGCGCAATGCCTATGAGCAGTCCCTGATGGAGTACAGGGTCCGGCTGGAGTATCCCCTGTATTCCCACCTCGATTCGCTGTCCGCCCTTCCCCCGGAATACATCGACTGGTCCTGCGCATAGGCACATCGCGCGAAGCGCGATATCCATCGGGCGGCAGGCGTTTGCGGAGCAAACGCCGGGAGCCCTGGCAGATGAGTCTACCCGGATCAGGCGGGCCATCGCTCGACACGCGCATAGCCCGCGCATATCGTTGACAGCAGGAGTCTCCGGGGAGTAAGAAAGTGGCTATCATGAGCCACACCAAACCTCCCCGCGCCCTGCTCTCCGGCAATGAAGCGATTGCGCGCGGCGCCTGGGAAGCGGGCGTCACGGTTGCCACCGGCTATCCCGGCACCCCCTCCACCGAAATCCTCGAATCTGCCCGTGCCTTTGCGAATGACATCTACTGCGAATGGTCGCCGAATGAGAAGGTTGCCCTGGAGGTGGCGGCAGGCGCGTGCCTTGCCGGCGCACGGACCATCGTCACCATGAAGCATGTCGGGCTGAACGTGGCCGCGGACCCGCTGATGACCCTGGCCTACATCGGAACGGTCGGCGGGCTTGCCATATGCGTGGCGGACGACCCGGGAATGCACTCTTCTCAGAATGAGCAGGATACACGCCACTACGCTCGGTTCGGCAAGGTGCCCATCCTGGAGCCTTCGGATTCTCAGGAGGCAAAGGACTTTGTCGCGCTGGCCATGCAAATCTCGGAGACGCATTCGACTCCGGTCCTGCTGCGGTCCACGACCCGGGTCAGCCATTCCAGCGGGGCCGTCGCTCTTGGTGAGCGCAGGCCGACAGCCCCCTTGCAGGGATTCCAGAAGAACCCGCAGCGATTTGTTCCGATCCCGCTGTATGGCCGCCCCATGCGGGTGCGGCTGGAAGAGCGTCTTGCAGCCCTGGCAGCCGCGGCAAACACCTCACCGGCAAACAGGATCGAGTGGGGAGACCGTTCCCTGGGCATCATCGCGGAAGGCATCGCCTATCAATACGTGCGGGAGCTTGCCCCCGATGCGTCGGTGCTGAAGATCGGCTGGGTCTGGCCCTTCCCTGACGAGCTGATCAGGGAGTTCGCCGCAGGCGTGCGGAGGCTGCTCATCGTGGAAGAGCTCGACCCCATCCTGGAAGAGCATGTGCGGTCTCTTGGAATTGCCTGCGAGGGAAGGAGTCTCGTCCCGGGCATCGGTGAGCTTTCTTCAGACAGGCTGGCAGCAGCCCTCGGGAAGAGCGCGCCAGCCTCATTCAAGATCGACGCGGACCTTCCGGCCCGTCCGCCAGTTCTTTGTCCCGCCTGCCCCCACAGGGGCATTTTCTCCGCGCTGGGCAAGTTCGACGTAGTGGTCACCGGTGACATAGGCTGCTATTCGCTGGGCGTGTTTCCGCCGTTGAAGCGCATCGACACGATCCTCTGCATGGGCGGGGGAATCTCGATGGCGCACGGCATGCAGAAGGCGGACGAGAAGAGCGGGGACACCTCGCGCACTCTTCCGAAAGTCGTCGGTATCGTGGGGGATTCCACCTTTTTCCACTCGGGCATCACGGGGCTTCTCGACATCGCCTACAACAAGGGCGCGGCAACGATCATTGTCGTGGACAACCGCATCACGGCCATGACAGGTCACCAGGACCATCCAGGCACGGGCCGCACGCTCATGGGGGAAGACACGATCTCGGCGAGCGTGGAGGATTTCGGCCGGGCCTGCGGCATCAAGAACATTGCAACCGTGGATCCCTATGACCTGAAGGAATCCATCGAGACAATCGGAAAGGCGCTGGGATCCGACGAGCCGTGGCTCATTGTGGCGCGCTCGCCATGCCCATTACACGCCAGGAAATCAGTAGGGCCGGCGCGCCGGGTGGACCAGGAGCTCTGCAAGAAGTGCAAGGCATGCCTGCGCCTTGGGTGTCCTGCAATCGAGTGGGCAAACGACGAAATCCGCGTGAATGAGCTCCTGTGCGGCGGATGCACGTTGTGTGAGCAGGTCTGCAAGGAAGGGGCAATCGCCATTGCCGCGGCGGGGGCATGTCATGAGTAAGACCACGAGCATCGTGATGGTGGGCGTCGGAGGGCAGGGCATCCTCCTTGCCACGCAGATCGCGGCCCGGGCCGCATTGATCATGGGATTCGATGTCAAAACCAATGAGGTCCACGGAATGGCGCAGAGAGGCGGCTCCGTGGTTGCGCAGATCAGGTTCGGAGAAAAAGTCTTCAGCCCGCTGGTGCCGGAGGGAACGGCAGACGTGCTCGTCTCTCTGGAACGGATCGAGGCCCTTCGATTTGCGGGCTTCCTGTCCCCGGATGGAATCGCGGTCGTGTCCAGCCAGGCAATCATTCCCGTGACCGTTTCCTCGGGGCAGGCAAAGTACCCGTCGGACGCAGAGGACAGGCTCCGAAAGACCTTCCGTCGTCTCGCCTACATCGACGCCGTAGGCGTCGCGGAAAGGCTGTGTGACACCCGGGTGGCCAACGTGATTCTTTTGGGCGCCATGTCCGCATCCCTTGATCTCCCTGCCGAGTGCTGGCAGGAAGCCATTGCGCAGTGCGTGAAGCCGAAGTTCAAGGAGATGAATATCAGCGCTTTCGAAGAAGGGAAGCGACTGGCCGTATCAGTGTAGGGACGCGTATGGCTGCCGCCCTTCGGGCAGTACGCC
>CAYTGX010000060.1:0-16145 GCA_964437385.1 uncultured Spirochaetaceae bacterium | reverse complement strand
AGCGGTCTTCTGACCGACATGGCACGCCCTGAACTGCTGGAGGCGCTCGTGGATAGCGCCCTTCGGGCAGTACGCCAGCGGTCTTCTGACCGACATGGCACGCCCTGAACTGCTGGAGGCGCTCGTGGATACTGCCCTTCGGGCAGTACGTGTTAGGGTTGTGCGATCGAGGTGACCACCAGGAGCAGCGTAAGAAGGATGATCGCCGAAATCACGACGATCGAGACGCCGTTCAGTATTCTCTTGTTGACGAACTTCTCCCCCAGCAGTGTCTTGTCATTGACCAGGATGAGCATGACCACGAGGATGAACGGGAGCAGGATGCCGTTGAGTGTCTGGCTTGCGATCATGGTCTGCACCAGGGAGCGGATGGGCAGGAGGATGATGCCGGCTCCGATCACGATGAACGCTGTGTAGATTCCGAAGAAGGCAGGCGCCTCGCGTACTTTCCTGTTCACCCCCAATTCCCAGCCGAAGGCTTCGCAGACCACGTACGCCGTTGAAAGCGGCAGGATGGCAGCGGAAAACAACGACGCATTCAGAAGGCCGAGCGCGAACAGAGTCGAGGCGTACCGACCTGCAAGGGAGCGAAGTGCGAGCGCCGCATCTTTGGCGTCCTGGATGCGCACCCCCGCCGCATTGAGAGTAGCGGCGCATGAAAGGGTGATGAAGACAGCCACACCAATGGCGAACAGAGAGCCAAGGACCACGTCCAGCCGTTCATAGGCATAGTCGGACGGCTTCAAGCCTTTGTCCGCAATTGCGGACTGCTGGTAGAACTGCATCCACGGGGCAATAGTGGTGCCAATGATGGTGATGAGGATGCCGACGTATCCCTTGTCCATTGCGAATTGGGGCGTGACCAGCGATCCGCCGATGAGCGCCCAGTTCGGCCGCTCCATGATCCCCGCCGCCACGTAGGCAAGGTAGATGGCGCTGGCCGCCAGGAATATGCGCTCCACGACGCGGTAGTTGCCCCTGACGATCAGCAGCCACACCAGCGCTGCAGCAATCGGGACAGAGATGAACTTGGCAATACCGAAGATTTCCATGCTGGCAGCCACGCCGGCGAACTCGCTCACCGTGTTTGCCAGGTTGGCGAGGAGCAGTACCGCCACCGCCAGGGTCGTGACCTTTACCCCCATGCGCTCGCGGATCAGGTCCGCCAGGCCCTTCCCCGTCACTACGCCCAGCCGCGCGCTCATTTCCTGGACCATGATCAGCGCCACGGCAAGAAGCGGCATGATCCACAGGGTGGTGAACCCATAGTGCGCGCCGGCCACTGAATAAGTGGTGATGCCGCCCGCGTCGTTGTCCACGTTGGCCGTGATGATGCCCGGTCCCAGCACTGAGAAGAGGAGCGCGAGACGGGTCGCCAGCGGCCGGAATCTACGCCCGTACTTCATGAGAGGGGGTCATCAATGGTACAGGCGCGGGAGGCGCTTCTTCCACGCAGTGGGGATGATCTTGTCCAGCGCGTCGTCCGCCGTCACGATGCCGTGCAGCCTCCCATCGTCATCCACCACGGGGACTGCCAGCAGGTTGTACTTGCTCACCACCTGGGCTACCAGGTCCTGGGAGTCGCGGAGATTCACGCTCAGGACGCGGGAGTGCATGAACGCGGAGATCATTGTTTTCGGCTCTGCGAGAACGAGCTCCTTGAGGGAAAACACGCCATCAAGGTGGCCCTTTCGGTCCGTCACATAGACGTAGAAGATTGTTTCTGCCTCCGAGGCTTCCTGGCGGATGGCCTTCATGGCCTGCGCTGCGGTTCTGGCCGCAGTAACCGTGATATATTCGGTTGTCATGATCCCGCCGGCCGTATCATCCGGGTAGGTAAGGAGCTTCCTGACATCGGCCGCTTCCTCCTTCTCCATCAGGCGCAGCAGCGATTTGCTGCGCTCCTGGGGCAGCTCTGCCAGAAGGTCCGCCGCCTCGTCCGGTGCCATCTCCTCCAGGACGTCCGCAACGCGCTGGTCGGGCATTCCCTTGACCAGGCTCGCCTGGAAGTCAGGCTCCACCTCCTCCAGGGTCTCCGCCGCCGTCTTTGGATCAAGGGATTCCAGCAGCTTGCTTCCGTCAACCCTGTTCAGATCGCTGATGAGCTCAGCCAGGTCAGCGGGATGCAGCTCGGAGATCTTGTCTCCGGGCACCTTCAGCCGCAGCTTCCGGTTCTTGGATATCGGCTCCACGACGTCCCACGGGATGAAACCGGCAGGAGCTTTGCCGCCCGGTCCTGTGCGTCCCCGTCCGGGAAAGAACCGCAGGAGGCCGAGCCGCCGGAGCAGACCCGTGCGCCCTGCGTCGACGTTGGCGACATAGAACGTTTCGTTCACCCGGGCCAGCTCGATGTCGTTGACCCGTACGACCCGCACGTCGTTTACGTCTATGATCTGCTGGTCGAGGATATCCCGCATGAGAAAAAGATCATTTTCTGAAGGGGCGTATTTCTTGATCGAGGAAAGCTTGTGCACAAGAGGAACCGCAGGGGCCACGAGCACAGCCACCTCGGAGAACGCCACGAGGAGGGAGCGCCGGCCCGTGCGCACTTCGAGGGCCACCACTTCCGGATGGTGCATGCCGCCTTTCGCGCTTGCAATGATGTCATGGATGCGCCCCACACGGGTTCCGTCGAGGTCCGTGACGGGCTTTCCGATGAGCTGGCTGACATATGGCATCACACCCCTCCCGTCTTTTTTCGCGAGTATATACCCGCCCAATGCCAGTGTCGACAGAAATGTCGGATTTTCCGGAGAATCAGCGCCAGTCGGCCAGGGCGGTGAGAAAGCGCTCGAACGGCTCCTTCGGGAACGCGTCCTCCGAAATCCTCAGCCTGCGTCTTTCGCCGAACAGGACCACGGCCCCCCGCCTCCAGAGACGGCTGCGGAGGCTGACTGCGGTCACTGTCCCCCGGTTGATGCGCTGCATTTCCAGGGACGGACCCCGGTAAAGGGTGAGAGACTCGTCATCAAGCTCGATCGAGCGGATTCCCTTCAGGAACCAGGTCAGGACGTCGAAACCGAAGCCGATGGCCAGGCAGGTGATGAGGATGACCACGGCCAGCGGCGACAGAACGGAACGGATTCGGGATAGGAGCAGGATGAGCACTGCGGCGATGGCAAAGGAGGCCGCGTTAGTGGCAATGAGATAGCGGGAATGTGCGTCAACGGAAATGCGCGTGTCCATCGCAGCCTCTGCATACTCTATACCAGATCAGGCGGCCGCTAGTGAATGCCAGGAAGTACGCGAGTGCGCGAGTACGCGCTCGGCCCGAAGGCCGTGCGCGTACCGGGCGAACGCGGTACAGTGGCCGCCTTGACAGAGGGGGCCGGCGCCGATAACTTTGGGCAGCTTGAAGTGCATAAGTATGCAGGGAAATACGGAGAGACGTGGAAAGAGCAGTCCTGCTTCTTGAAGATGGGATGATTTTTGAAGGGGAAGCGCTCGGCGCACGGGGCGAGGCGTGCGGCGAGGTCGTTTTCAACACGTCGATTACCGGTTACCAGGAAGTTCTCACCGATCCCTCTTATCGCGGCCAGATTGTGACAATGACATATCCCCTGATCGGGAACTATGGCATCGTGCCGGGCGACAATGAGTCCCGCGGCACCTGGCTCGCGGGATTCGTGGTCCGGGAGGCCAGCAAGCGAAGATCCAACTGGCGGTCCACTGAGGATCTGGACTCCTGGCTTGCCGCGCAGGGTGTGGCCGGCATCCAGGGCATCGACACCCGGGCGCTGACCCGGCACTTGAGGATCGAAGGCGCCAAGCAGGGCATCATCTCCAGTGCCGACCTGGACGTGAAATCCCTTGAAAAAAAACTGGGCAAGGCTCCACGCATAGTCGGAGTCGACCTGGTGAAGGAAGTGACGTGCTCCTCCGCCTACGAGTGGGCAGAAGGCCTGCCCGGGGCCCCTGATCAGAAGCCTCTCCGGCACGTCGTGGTCCTTGATTGCGGGGTGAAACGCAACATCCTTCGACACCTCGTTTCCGCAGGCAGCCGTGTCACAGTCGTGCCTGCCGACACCAGGGCCGAAGGGATTCTCGCCCTGGGCGCGGACGGCCTGGTCCTTTCCAACGGGCCCGGCGACCCTGAGCCGGTCTCCTATGCCATCGAAACCGCGCGTGACCTGCTGGGCCGGCTCCCCATATTCGGCATTTGCCTGGGACAGCAGATCCTCGGGCTTGCACTCGGCGGACGCACCTTCAAGCTGAAGTTCGGCCACCACGGGGCCAATCATCCAGTAAAGGACCTGTCAACGGGGCGGATCGCCATCACCTCCCAGAATCACGGATTCAACGTGGACATGGATTCCCTTCCGCATGCGGGGACGAACATGACCCACGTGAATCTCTACGACGGCACGGCGGAGGGGTTGGAGAACCGCGCAATGTCTTTCTTCAGCGTCCAGTATCACCCCGAGGCCAGTCCCGGTCCCCACGACTCGCGGTACCTGTTTTCCCGATTCAGCCGCATGATGGATGAAAAGCCGCCGGCAGCGGCGCGCCGGAAAGGTTGAGCCAGTGCCGAAGCGGACGGACATCCACTCGATTCTCATCATAGGGACCGGGCCGATCGTGATCGGCCAGGCGTGCGAGTTCGACTATTCCGGCACCCAGGCGTGCAAGGCGCTGCGCGAAGAGGGATTCCGGGTGATCCTCGTGAACTCCAATCCCGCCACCATCATGACAGACCCTGAAATGGCGGACGCCACGTACATCGAGCCCATTACGGTGCCCATGCTGGAGAAGATCATCGAGGCGGAAAGACCGGACGCCCTCCTGCCCACGCTCGGCGGCCAGACAGGATTGAATATCGCCATCCAGCTCGCGGAGAAAGGCATCCTGGACAGGTTCGGCGTGCGCATGATCGGCGCGGACCGGAACGCCATCCGCAAGGCAGAGGACCGCAAGCTCTTCAAGGCGGCCATGGAGGGCATAGGAATCGAGGTGCCCCGCAGCGGTCTTGCCCATTCCCTCGCTGAGGCGAGGAAGGTTGCAGAGACCATCGGCTTTCCCCTGATCATACGTCCGTCATTCACCCTCGGCGGCTCGGGCGGCGCAATCGTCGCGGACCCGAACCGGTTCGAAGACCTGGCCGGCCGCGGCCTGGACGCGAGCATGATAAGAGAGATCCTGATCGAGGAATCGATCGAGGGGTGGAAGGAGTTCGAGCTCGAGGTGATGCGGGACCGGATGGACAACGTCGTGGTCGTTTGCTCAATCGAGAACCTGGACCCCATGGGTGTGCACACCGGAGACTCCATCACGGTTGCCCCTGCCCAGACCCTGACCGACCGGGAATACCAGCGCATGCGCGACGCGTCCATTGCGTGCATACGGGAGATCGGCGTGGAGACGGGTGGGTCAAACATCCAGTTCGCCGTTCACCCGGAAACCGGGAGGATGGTGGTCATCGAGATGAACCCGCGTGTGTCGCGGTCCTCGGCCCTGGCCTCGAAGGCCACCGGATTTCCGATCGCCAAAATCGCGGCCAAGCTGGCAGTCGGGTATGCATTGGACGAGATTCCCAATGACATCACCAGGAGCACGCCGGCCTCCTACGAGCCGTCCATAGACTACTGCGTCGTAAAAATTCCCCGATTCACTTTCGAAAAGTTCCCTTCCGCGGACCCTACGCTCACCATCCAGATGAAGTCGGTCGGCGAGGTGATGGCAATTGGCCGCACGTTCAAGGAAGCGTTTCAGAAGGGAATGCGCGGCCTGGAGATCAAGCGTCCCGGATTGACCGGCGCTCCGGGGGAAACGGAAGCTGGCCTTGCGGCACTGCTTACCCTGCGGCTTGCGGAGAGACCGTTCTACGTCTACGAAGCCCTGTGCCGGGGATGGTCGGTGGAGAAGCTTCACGAGCTGACACGCATCGATCCCTGGTTCCTTTCGAACATGAAGGAAATCGCGGATTTCGAGCCCACCATCTCCGAAGCCAATCTGCGGCAGGCAAAGCAAATGGGGTTCAGCGACATACAGGTTGCCGGACGGCTCGGGATGGACGAAGAGGGGGTGCGCACCCTGCGGGCCCGCAGAGGCATTACCCCGGCATACAAGCTGGTGGATACCTGCGCGGCCGAGTTCGAAGCCTATACTCCCTACTTCTATTCCACCTACGACGCGGAGGACGAGGCCCGCCCCTCGACGCGGAAAAAGATCATGATCCTCGGCGGCGGGCCGAACAGGATCGGGCAGGGCATCGAGTTCGATTACTGCTGCGTGCACGCCGCGTTCGCGCTGCGCGAGATCGGGTGTGAGACCATCATGGTGAACTCCAACCCTGAGACGGTCTCCACCGACTATGATACCTCGGACAAGCTCTACTTCGAGCCCCTCACGCGCGAGGATGTGCTGGCTATCGTGGACCGGGAAAGTCCCGACGGGGTGATCGTGCAGCTCGGAGGGCAGACGCCGCTCACGCTGGCACTCGGTCTTGAGAAAGCGGGGGTGCCGATCATCGGCACGAGCCCGGATTCCATTGACAGGGCAGAGGACAGGAAGCGATTCGCGGAGCTGGTACGGAAGCTCGGGCTGCGGCAGCCCGAAAACGGAGTGGCGGTGAACGAGGCCGAGGCGCTTTCCGCGGCGCACCGCATCGGCTATCCGGTCCTCGTGCGGCCCAGCTACGTGCTGGGCGGCCGCGCAATGGAAATCGTCTATGACGACGCGAGCCTTGCCCACTACATGGAGCGCGCGGTCTGGGCATCCCCTGAGCGGCCTGTCCTGATCGACAGGTTCATCGAGGACGCCATCGAGGTCGATGTGGACATGGTATCAGACGGCCGCACTTCGGTGATCGGCGGGATCATGGAGCATATCGAGGAGGCAGGCGTCCACTCGGGAGATGCGGCCATGGTCCTTCCGGCCCACACCCTGCCGCACTGGATGATGGAGGAAATCCGCAGGTATACGCGGCTTCTCTCCCAGGAGCTTCACGTCGTGGGCCTGATGAACGTGCAGTACGCGGTCAAGGGCAAGGAGCTCTATATCATCGAGGTGAACCCACGGGCCTCGCGCACGGTGCCGTTCGTCTCCAAGGCCATCGGGGTTCCGCTTGCCAAGATCGCGGCAAAGGTCATGGTCGGGATGACCCTGCAGGAAATCGGGTTCACGGAAGAGGTCACGCCGCGGCACATCTGCGTCAAGGAGTCGGTGCTTCCGTTCGCGAAGTTTCCGGGTGTGGACATCGTTCTGGGGCCTGAGATGAAGTCAACCGGGGAAGTAATGGGAATCGACACGGACTTCGGCCGGGCCTACTGCAAGAGCCAGCTCGGGGCCCTCCAGAACGTGCCCGTTTCCGGCACCGTGTTTGTCAGCGTGAAAGACAGCGACAAGACGCAGCTTGCCGTGTCGATTGCCCACCAGCTGCACGAGCTCGGTTTCTCCCTCATGTCCACCGCGGGCACCGCCGCATTCTTGAAGACCAACGGCATCCCTGCGCAGGTGGTCAGGCGCGTCAGTGAAGGCGCACCGGATCTGCTGGACAGCATCCGGGAGGGCCGCATCCAGCTTATTCTCAACACCCCTTCAGGCAAGGGTCCCCGCAAGGACGAGATTCCCATACGGGCGATGGCGAACAGCCGGGGGATTCCCGTGGTGACGACAATGCCAGGCGCCGACGCCTATGTGCAGGGCATCCGCGCCCTTATCCGCGGTGAGTTAGGCGTGAAGCCCATTCAGCGGTACCACGCAGGATAGCGTAGGGACCGCGCGCACGCCTGCCTGCACGGGACCGGGTCATGATGCGCTCGATCATATCCTGGACTTCCGCGAGCGGGTCCACTTCCCTGTTGAGAATGCGGTACACTCCGCCGGAGATCGGCAGGGACAGTTTTCTCTGCGCGGCAATGGCGTTCACCCACTTGGCGGTGACCACTCCTTCCGCGATGTAGCCGTAAACGGGCTGACGGGCAATCACCTCGTCGATGGACGCGCAGTCCTGGATGAGCCTTTTCAGTATGATCTCCCGGCCGAAGCGCCTGTTCCTGCCATGCACGCTGCGGCAGGTCACATCCAGGTCCCCGACTCCCGCAATTGATGTGAAAGTCTCGGGATGCGTGGCTCCCATGGCCCTGCCGAGCACCTGGATCTCGTTCAAGCCGGCGGCCAGGAGCAGGGATTCCGTATTGTCTCCGAACCGATCCGAGGATTCCTTCAATGCGTCCAGCATGCCGAAAGCCAGGGCCACGACGTTTTTCGCAGCGGCGCTGATCTGGACGCCTCTCACGTCCAGAGAAGAGAAGACCACCAGCGCGCCGCCGGAGAGCAGCTCCCTGACCCGGATCGAGTTGCGGCCGCTCCGTGAAGCGCTTATCAAGCCGGTGATTTTTCCGCAGGAGACCTCCACTGCATGACTGGGGCCCGACACGTAGACAAGCTTGCCCCTGTACATCCCGGGAAGGTAGTCCTCGAGTGCCTCGGTGATGAGCCGTATGCCGCCGCTCGGGCTTTCGATGAATCCCTTTGTGAGGATGGAGATCATCGTGCGGCCCTCTCTGATGCCAGCGCACCCGAGGATTTTTTTCACGTTGGAAAGCAGGAACAGGGAGGGAATGGCGATGAAGAGGTGATCCGCATCCTCGGCAGCCTCCTGCATGTCAGAGGTTGCGCGAAGCAGGGGCGGGAGACTGGCGCCGGGCAGATACCGCGTGTTGGTATGCGCGGTGTTGATCTCAGTGACCAGCTCCTCCTCGAAGCACCAGAGGATAACGGGAAGCCCTTTTTCCGCGAGGACTTTTGCAATGGCCGTGCCCCAGGCTCCTGCGCCGATCACGGCGATTTTCGCGGTGCCGGCCGAATGGTGTGCCATGTCTACTGCCGCTGGGCTTTCTTGAGCAGCTCGAGATCCTGCTGGAACATCCTGCTCTCCGGGTAGGCGGCAATTCCCTGGTCGAGCACTGATTTTGCGTTCGTGAGTTTTTTTGCGTTGAACAGCTGGGCGAATGCGTTGTGCATGTAGGCCTCGTATGTCTGGAGAAGCGGCTGGGTCCGGCCCAGGCGCGTCATGGCATCCACCACGATGCCTGCCGCGGCAAGGAAGCCGCCTATCTCCACCTCGGCCTGCGCGCGCTGCTGGATCACGACCACCGAAAGGTTCGTCCAGTCAGCGTCGTCCAGCGCGGCTTTTGTGCCGGGCTGCGAGAGGAGCGCATCCGCGTCCAGAATGGAGTTCGCGTCTATGAGGCTCACCACCCAGTTGTGATACATGTCACGCCGGGGCTGGGAAAGGTCCACGATTCCGCCGAAGGAGGCTTTCACCGCGTCGATGAATTGAACGGCCTGCGGGTAGTCCTGGCGGACCCCCAGGGAGGTGACATAGTTGGCGAAGGCGATCCCCATGACTCCGCGCATTTCATCGGACCCGATGAGGGCGTATGCGCTCACGGCAGGCTGCAGAGCGTCCTTGAAGAACCGCGAATCACCGTATTCGGAGACCCGGTTGTAGAGGATGAGGCTGAGAAGTTCCTTCTCCCCGATGGTACGACGGTCTCCGTAGTGCCCGGGCGGGACATAGCGGAACCCTGTGACCCTTCCGAAAGAGTCGGTGAACTCCTTCTTCGCGCCGGGGTTGAAGCCGTCGGGATTTGTGGTCTCCACGTCCACCATCTGACCGTTGACCAGCACGGAACAGAAGGCATGATCGCTTGTCCGCACGCCGCTCACGGACAGCCCGACGGATCGGGCGATGATCATGTAGAGCACGGCGGATGACACGCAGTTGAAGACACCTGTATCCAGCGCCGTGTCGACGCGTGTCTGGAGCACCGCGTACGTGGTCAGGAGATTCTTGTGAAGAAAGAGGAGCGCCTTCTCACCGAGCGCCGCCTGTTCCGTCACGTCCGTGACCTCGTCGCGAAATCGGCGCAGCAGACCGACGAGCTTGTCTTTTGCCTCGGCGGCGCCGGTGTCCGAGGCGCCGGAGAACTCAAGGGCCGCATCCACAATCGTCTCCACGGGCAGGGGCTCCCGCGTCGTGGAGAGCTGCTGGCTGGAGGGCAGGGGGACCAGCTCGGGAAACGATTGCAGGGCAGAGCGGGTCTGCGAACAGACCGGTTGAACGAAAATGAGCCCGGCCAGGAGAATTGAGGGGAGGTACGTCCTTGCGCTCATCCTTGCACTCAACTTGAAGATCAGCATTCCTGTGGATTCACGTCAAGGCACCAGCACCAGCGGTCAACACACGGGCGCCCCATCCTGCCGCGGCCGGGAGGTCCTGCTTGATATTCCTGTTTGTATACTATACGTTTGTATAGTATATGGGTGCCAGCTATCTCAACTTTCGCTCGAACTACTCGCTCCTCCGCGGCTGCCGTTCACCGGAGGAAATCTGTCATTTCGCTGGAGAACGCGGCATTTCCACCGTGGGTATGGCTGACATCAACAACTTCTACGGTCTCATCAGCTTCCTCCTTGCCGCCGGCAGGATGGGCATCAGGCCCGTTGTCGGGGTTGTCGTGGAGAAAAGAGGCCGGGCTCTCTTTACCGCGTGCGTGATGAACAGGGAGGGGTACAGCAGGATCTGCCGTGTGCTCACGGAACTGCTCACCGACGAGGCGGGAACCTACGACCCAGTGTCTGTGCTGGGGGAACGGGGATGGGAAGGGCTCTCCCTCCTTTCCCCGCATTGCGATGTTCTCCGGCGGTTTGCGGACTACGGACGGCAGGACCTGTACGTGCAGCTCAGCTATGGCCGGCCATTCTCCGCCCTGGCGGGTTTTGCGCGCGATCATGGCCTGCCCACAGCCGCCGTTCACGACACGGTGTTCCTGAACGAATCGGACGAGCGGTTGTACCCCATGCTGCGGGCCATAGACCTGAACACGACCCTGGAGCGCGCGGCGGCCGAGGAAACCGCCCCGTGCTCCGCGCACTTGGATTGCGCGCATTTCGTCGAGGCGGAGGCCGTGGAGAGATTTTTCTCTGCGGTGCCGGAGGCGCTTGCCCACACGGAAGAGATCGCCCGTCAGGCGGATTCCACCGGCATCATCAGTCCTCATTACATCTTTCCGGCGTTCGACGGCCTCGCGGAAGAGGATTCCTTCCGCCTGCTCGTCCGCTACTGCCATGAGGGCGTGCAGCGCCGCTACGGAGGCATGCGGCCCGACATCTGCGAGCGGCTGGACTACGAGCTTGCCGTCATTCGGGAGAAGGGATTTGCCGCCTACTTCCTCGTGGTGCGCGACATCGTCCAGCAGTGCCCCCGGACCTGCGGCCGGGGCAGCGCTGCCTCCAGCATCGTGTCCTATCTCCTGGGCATCACCCACGTGGACCCCCTGCGCTACACCCTTTTCTTCGAGCGCTTTCTCAACAGGGGCAGGCAGGACCCGCCGGATATCGACGTGGATTTCCCCTGGGACGAGCGGGAAAAGACGCTGAAGTATGTTTTCCAGAAGTACGCGGGCCACGCCGCCATGGTGGCAAACCATGTCACATTCGGTCCGCGCTCTGCGCTCCGTGACCCCGCCAGGGCGCTGGGCCTGCCGGAGGAAGAGATCGGGGAGCTCGTGCGCGCATTCCGCCAGGGCCGTTTCGAGGACATTCCGCCGCATGTTCGGGAAACCGCGTCGCACATCCGTGGCTTTCCCCGCAATCTCGGTACCCACTGCGGCGGGGTGGTCATCACCCCGAGGCCCATCACGGATTACACTCACGTCCAGAACTCGCCGTTGGGCTGGCCTGTCATCGCGTGGGAGAAGGACGCCGCGGAAGAGGCGGGGCTGGTGAAAATCGACCTGTTGGGGAACAGGTCCCTTGCCGTCCTGAGGGACACCCTGGAACTGGTGGAGAGAAACCACTCAGTGAGGCTGGAATGGGAGAGCTTTGATCCACTGGCGGACCCTGATACCCGTGACCTGATTGCGGGCGGGCAGACGCTCGGCGTTTTCTACGTCGAGTCGCCGGCTACCCGTCAGCTCCTGACAAAGATGCAGAGGGGTGATTACGAAAATCTGGTCATTGCCAGCTCAATCATCCGCCCCGCGGCCAATCAGTACATCCGCACCTTCGTCAAACGCCTGCACGGCGCTCCCTACCGTCCGCTGCACCCGCTCATCGAGCAGACGCTCGCGGAGACGTTCGGGGTCATGGTCTACCAGGAGGACGTCTCACGGGTGGCCATCGACCTGGCGGGGTTCCCCATCGAGGAGGCAGACAGGCTGCGCAAGATCCTCTCCAAGAAGGACCGTGCCCTGAAGCTTCCGGATTTCCGGGAGAGGTTCTTTCGCGGCGCCCGGGCCCGCGGTGTGCAGGAAGAGACAATCGTGAAGGTGTGGGACATGATCCTCTCCTTTGATGGCTACTCCTTCTGCAAGGCGCACAGCGCCTCCTATGCCCAGGTCTCCTACAGGGTCGCCTATCTCAAGCGCTTCTATCCGCTTGAGTTCATTGCCTCGGTGATCAACAATGGGGGCGGCTTTTACGGCCGGCAGACCTACGTGGACGAATGCCGCCGCATGGGCTTCCCCGTCCTGCCGCCGGATGTGAACAGGAGCAGGTGGGAATACACGGTGGAGGACAACGCTTTGCGGGTGGGCCTGGGGCAGCTCAAGGACGCCCGGCAGGGACTGGTGGAGGCCGTCATCACTGAGCGCGAGCGGGGAGGGGAGTTCTGCGGTTTTCGTGATTTCCTGCTGCGCACCCTGTGCCGGTTCGAGGACATTCGCATCTTCATCCGGTCCGGCGCCCTGGATTCCGTGTCGGACGGGTACACCCGGCCCCAGCTTTTCTTTCGCTGGCTGAATATCGAAAAGGAAGCAGGGTTGGGCTTCCTTCCACCCGCCCCCCCGCTTGTCGGTGACTACCCACCGCGGGTCAAACTGGCGGACGAGGTGAAAACCCTTGGCATCGTGGTCACCCGACATCCGCTCGAGCTCTTCCGTCCGCGGATAGACCGGATCGCGAGGCATCACGGTCTGTCTCCCTTCATAGGCTCCGCGGCGATTCCGGAGTTCCGAGGGCGGAAGGTATGGACAGCCGGCATCCTGGTAACAGGAAAAGAGGTGGCAACGAAAAAGCGGGAGCCCATGATTTTCGTGAGCTTCGAAGACGAGCGTGCGGTTTTTGAAACGGTGCTTTTCCCGGACGCGTTCCAGCGCTTCTATCCTATGCTGGACGACGGCTGGGCCTTTCTCATTTACGGCAAGGTGGAGGACGACCTTGGGGCGTTGGCCATCAGCGTGGAAAACCTCGTGCCGATTTCGCGCCGCGTCGAAAGCGGGGCAGTGCCCGAGCGGCCCCCGGTTTTCATGTGGGGAAGGGACGCGGGCGCGTTGCCTGCCGCCTCGGTTTTCAGGACACCTGAACCAGCAATGGCGAAAACGGGGAATTTAGACCTGCATTTCTAAATCCCCCGAAATCGTGAGGTGGCGCATGCTCCCTCCGGAAATCGCCATCTGCACAAGGCGCCGAACATTGACAGCAATAGCTGACGCGACTATTCTGAACCGCCTTTCCTTTCGGGCGGCTAGCTCAGCTGGTTAGAGCGTCTGGTTTACACCCAGAAGGTCGGGGGTCCGAATCCCTCGCCGCCCATTCTCATGGGAAGGCATGCGCGTGTCTCGTCCCTGATTGAATGGTCGAATGGCTTCTGGTACTACCGGCTCCCGGGCATGAGCGACAAGAGCACCGGGACTCGCGACCATCATGAGGCGGTCCTCCTCAGTCAAGGGAAGATGAAATCCGTCGAGCTCCTCGGGCCGCGGCGCGCACCGTTGCTCAAGGAATACTCGGCGGATTTTTTTGTCTGGGACCGCTGCCTTCACTGCAGGAAGCTGCGGGAAGAAGGACGGCAGATCACCAGGCGCTACGCTCACGGGCAGCGGCTCCTCCTGGACAAGTACCTTCTCACCGATCGGATTGCAGACAAGCCGCTCAGCGCGATCACGCGCGTGGACGTCCTTGACTGCCGCTCGCGCCTGGCAGCTCTCCTGGGCGAGAAGGTGAACACCGCGAACAAGGCTCTGGCCGTTTTGAAAACGATCCTGAAAGAAGCGCTCTTCCGTGAGGACTTCCGGCGGGATCCGACCGCCGGCGTAAGCAATCTGAAAGAGGACCGCGGGGAGGCCCGGATCTTCATGGCCGCGGAGCTCCGCGCGCTCTTCCCGGTTGCCGGCCTGGGCCCGTGGAAGGACTTGCAGACGAAAGACGTTTTTCTCGTGGCCGCATCTACGGGGATGCGCCGTGGGGAGATCTTCGCGCTGCGCTGGCGCCACGTTGATTTCGAGCATGTGCTTGTGAACGTCGACGAGGCTTGGAAAAGGCGCGAGGAAACCGGCGCTCCGAAGTGCGGACACAAGCGCGTCGTCCCTCTGCCAGACGTCACCGCGGAAGCTCTTCGGGACCTCTGGGAGCGCCGAGATCCGAAGCTCGCCGGATCTGACTGCCTGGCCTTCAGCTTCATCGATGGCTAGAAACAGGAATACGTTTTTGAGATCAGATTCGATAGGGCTCGGTCGACCGGAGCTGCTGAGAATCGGACATTGGGAACGTTCACCATGACCGGATCTCCACAGCCGTACGACTTTGGTGTACAGGACTACGACTACATTTCGTTGTCGCACCAGATTCCTTCTGCCGTTCCGGGAGAGTCTCCGTCGATCGTCTTCGATGGCCTCATGCAAAAGGCAGTGAAAGGAAGCCCTGGGGCACGAGGGGCGGTGACGGCGCTCTGTGCCGCCTTTCCCGCGGGGATCCCCGATCTCATCTGGCTCTATGCGTTCGACCATCGCAGGGTCTACCGCGGAGATCACGGGATCCGGTTCGAGATCGCTGAAGGGAAAGAGGATTGGCTGCGCCTGTGGGCTGAGCGGTGGGGCCGGGCCGATCGGAAAGATAAGTGAGCGTAACTTAGAGCGTCTTGAGCAGAACCAGGCAAAAGAGCCTGAATGCTAAATGGCGCAGCGATCCTGCAGCCAACGACCAGCACTTGACGTTATCTTGGCATCAGATAAACTATGAAGCTGAGACGTAGCAGATGCCAAGTAGATCGGCTTGCTAGGGGCGCCCGACACGGGGCGTCGATTCCGACTCGAAGTAGGTGACAAATGGCTACACACAGCGAAGAACGGTCGATCCAGATTGTAAATCTTGGCATAAATGACCAGCTTCCCTATGCAAAGGTCGATCTCTGCAAAGCCGCCAGAGTATCTGATAACTACGCGTTGTCGTTCTATCAGATAGACTACCAGGCACTCGCTTATTCAGTGACTCCAGGTAGTACAATCAAACCTGAACAATTGAAGCCGATACCTGTGGCAAAGCTGGTGATGAATCTTGATGCCCTCAAGTTGGTAATGAGAGAGCTGCAGCAGCTTATGAACGTCGTTGAAGCGCAAGAGAAGGAGCATGCATAGTGGTACAGGACTCATCAAATCGCCTGACGCTCGACGAGAGCAGGGCTACGATCGGTGGTAGTACTCATGCTTTTCTCGGGTATGTAGCCACCCCCCAGAGCCCGTCAGTCATCATTATTCGTCATGAAGGGTCCGAATTGGCCGTGTCACCGGAGGAATTGCTCTTGGGCATGATTTCTTATGCCAGAGGTCCCATCCAGCCCCTACTCTCGAAAGTGATCGGTTCCCTTCTAAACAACTATGAGTTCCTCGGGCATCAAATGAACCTTGAACTCGGAAACATTTCGGAAGCCGATTTTGCTTTGATCTCCACTAAGCATTTGCAGCGTGAGAGAATTAACGACGCACAGAGCCTAAGGCAAGAGATTGAATGGCTCTTCGGACTCACGGGCAGCGTGTATACATCAGATCAGCTTTCCCTGATGTTCAATTGCTCCATTCTTGACGCTGAGAGGGCCTTGGACTTGTTGCTCGAAGCCTGAGGTTATTAATCATGCCAACGATTGTTGAGGTCGGGGCTTCCATAGAGGGCGAAAAGATCGAAGGTCATTCGAGGGATCCGCTGTCTTACCGCGGAAAGCAGCGGTGCAACGAAGTTGATTGCTTCCAATTTGTTGCGAAATTCGATGTGAAATCTCTGGTTATCGAAGTCTTGGTCCCTAAGACTCCAATGATCAGTCCGTCGGCGCATATTGGGTTGAACGACGACATAGTATGCGAACAGGCGGTGATTAGCAGGCTGCTGACAAAGTAGTCTCTGAGCGCTGAATCTTGGCCGTTTTTGTT
>CAYTGX010000059.1:0-29531 GCA_964437385.1 uncultured Spirochaetaceae bacterium | reverse complement strand
GACTGATGAGCGATGACCTGCCTACATCCTGCCAGTCCACCCGCAGATAGGCAACACTATTCACACGGCCTCTCAGGCGGTGGATCCTTTATGCCAGAGAAGCAAATGCGGCTGTCGCTTTTCGCCGCTTGCGGTCGGGCCACAGCCCTATTGGAGATTCTAACAGTTTTTGGTTGACTTTGAACCCGGTCTGATATAGAGTCAGGCACAATTAGAACCGAGATTTAATATGTCCAGTGTAAAATGTGTTGAAGCCTCGGGAGTCGGACTGTCTCCCAGAGGATTGCCGATCCCCCTTCTACTCCTTTGCATCGTCGCCGCTGTGACACTCTCGTGCGCGGGGGATGCCGCGTTCAAGAAAGCGTACGCAGCGGTCGACCGCTCGCGGGGCATGGAGAAGCTTATCTCCGACCTGGTGCGTATCGACCAGGAATTTCCGGATCGCTTTCAACTCAAGCACGAGATCGGAATGCTCTGTCTTCAGAAGGGAGACCCGGGCTCGGCCGCCCCGTATCTGCAGCGTGCATATGTCCTTGCGGGAAATCGAATAAAAGGGCCTGAGAAGGCGACACTTTATGGCGGCCTTGCCATCGTTTCCTATTCTCGCGGGGACTACTCGAATGCTGCGGAGTACGGGAGAAAGGCACTTTCAGTGAAGATCGAAGAGGCAGCCCCATTTGGCTTTATCACGGGGCGCGCGCTTCTTGCGGAGGGCAGGCAAAAGGAAGCGCTGGGGTATTTCGACACTGCCTGGGCCGTCGCCAAGGCTTCCATGTCCATGGAAGATTACCGCGCCTATGCGCGGTCTCTGGAGTCTGCCGGTAGATACGCTGACCTTGTGGTCTTGCTCGATTCCTACGAGGCCTCGTATCCATATGAGCCGGGTTTTGGACTCATGCAGTCCGCCGCGTATGAGCGGCTGGGAGATTTTGATGCAGCGGTTCTATCGGCCTTCAAGGAGGTCGAATACGGTAATGCCTATGGTGCTTCGAAGTCCGCGGATATTCAGAGCAACCTTGCAGCCCTGGGTCGAAAACTCGATGACAAGACGTTCAATCCTGCCGGCAAAGGCAAGACCGTGTTGGAGGCTGTGACCGCTTTCGCCCGACAGGACTGGATAGCAGCGGCCCGGCTTTTCGAAAAGCGAAATGGAACAGGGTCATTCGAAAGGTACCTTTTTCTGTCGTCACTCATCGAGATGAAGCACGCTGCTCCTGCGGACGTGGAAAGCTACGTGGACTTGCTGCCTCACCTGCGCAGCCTGCCTCCGTATTTCTATCGCCTCTACCTAGGACTCAAGGGCCTCCCCAGCCAGAGTTCCGACAGGATAGCGGACGTCCTGGAAACGGCAATCAACTTGGCTCCGCGGTCCGAATCGTCCATTGGCTACCGGAAGGAACTTGCCGTGGTTCTGGGCCTCTCTCATGCGGAGAGTCCAAGAGTCCTGACCAGGGCGGAGCTCTCCGCCGCAGCCGACAAGGCTGCGCAGACAGGGGAATCTGCGTTCCTTGAGCCGCTTGTCGCGACACTCGAGCTGAAGGACAACAGGACAACCTTATTCGCTGTGGGAATCCTTCGCGCGTTCGCAAAAGATGCACGGTATCGCTCCTCTATCATCGACAAGAGCAGAACCGCCGGCGGCAGGACCAAGGAAAGGCTGGCATACATCCTGGCCAACTAAAGCGCGGGAGGCGCCATTAAAAAAAGTGGCTATGCACCGACGTGTATGGATCATAAGGGCTTTGCTCGCGACAGCCATGATCGCAGGCTGCACACCCGCCAAACCCAGCAGCGCGGACCTGGATGCCTATGTGAAGGCGCGCGACCTTTATCTTCGAGGATCAGTCGACCAGGCCGCCAGGCTCGTTTCCCACATAGAAAGCCGCACTCATGGGTTTCATCAGGCGCGGCTCCTGGAAGGCAAGATTCTCTTTTTCAAGGGAGACATGAAGGATTCCGAGCAGGTTTTTCGGGATCTTACCGAACGCCTGCCCGGCTACACGGAGGCTCAGCTCTGGTGTCTCCGCTCCCTGCTGGCCCAGGGCAAGACAAAGGACGCGGAGAGTCTCCTCGATGCAGCTCTTGAGCTGAACCCCGGCGACCCGAGGTTTCTTCACCAGGCGGGCATGCTCAAGCTCGCGGGAGACGACGTCCGCGGCGCCCTGGCGTTTTTTCGCCGCTCCCAGGAGTTTGCCGCCGAGTTTTCCCAATCGTACATCGAAACGGCGAGGATCCTTTACCGCTTTGGATTGACTGATCCGGCTCTTGCGGACCTGGCAACCGCACAAGCGCTCCTGCCTGCGGACAGCGGGATGCGTAAACCTGTTGCAGATCTCCAGCAGCGCGTCCGGGAGGGAAAGTAATGAACGGAAGGCTTCTCATGCTCGCGCTTGCGGCAGCCTCATTAGTCGGCTCGTGCGCATTGATTCCGCGGACGGACACGGTGGCGTACCCCGCGGAAGGGGGACCCGGACCCGCGCCTGCCGGTGTGTTTGTGGACAAGGTGGACGTGGACCGTAGAGTCCTTTCACGCGAAGTGGCGCGGGATGTCGAAGCCCTCCTGCCGGTGCTTGCCCCCGGAAACGGATTCACCGTTACATCGTCCTCCGGCGGTGAAGGCTGGCCTCTGCGGGTTCACGTCGTGGAACGGGAGACAATCCGGGACTTCACCCCTCAATACGCGATCATGGTCTCAGTCGAAATGTTCTCTTCAGTCGATGCCGCCCAGCCTGCCCTGACCGTGGTACACACCAGCGAATCCGCGGACAGCATCACTTCGCCGTGGATCCTGAAGCGCATACTCAATGACTGCCTCAAAGAGGCAGCCAGGGCCTTTGCCGCAGGGCGCGGAAAGTAGCCGCAATTCCGTGGGGTTCTGTCGCGCGCATGCGCTTATTCTGGCGGTCTGGCTGCTGACGTCAGGCAGTCAGCTGCTCGCCGCAGATGCCTTCACGGAGGGTGAGGCCGCGGACCGGGCAATCGCGTCATCGCGCGATCTGGCCTATGAGAGTGCGCTCCTTTCTGCGCGTGAGCTCAGCTTTTCACTTGGAATCCGCGAGTACCTCCCACGTTTTTCCCTCGGCTACGATGAGAACACCACTGTCACGCTTGGGGCGCCGGATACCCGCGGCAAGACAATTTCGGTGAGCGCCACCCAACCTCTGCTGCGCGGGGGGACAAAGCCCTTTGAGCGGAGCGTCGCCCGTCTGAGCCTCAGCATGGACAGAGAGGACCTGGAACAAAAGTACCGAGCGCTGGAATACGATCTCAGACGGATGTTTGCAGGAATTCTCGTCGCGGAACAAAAGAGGGAGATCCTGCTTCGCACTATTGCCATGGCTCACCAGAACATCGAGATCCTCCAGACCCAGGTCCGTCTTGGCGGCGCGCTCGAGCTGGACCATGCACAGGCGGAGCTGGAGCTGCTGTCCCTGGAGATCACCCTTTCGCAAACCGAGACATCCCTCGAAGACTCGTGCTACCAGATGAAAAAGCTCCTCTCTATGGATCCCGCGGACGCCCTTGAGCTGAAGGGGAGCGTGGATCAGGAATATGCGGGCATCGACCTTTCCGGACTGGAAGATCTCTTGTACTCGATGGCCGCCGCCTACAGCCCTGACCTTAAACGGCAGAACGTTGCCGTGCAGAAAGCTTCCATACAAGTACGTGCCGCATCGTTTCCTTTCATACCAGACGTCGACCTGGAGCTTACTGCCGCATTCACAGGCGAGGCTTTTCCCCTGAACAATCCCCAATACTCGGGAAAGCTCACCTTTTCATTCCCGGTTCCAGAATCACCCACGACGTATTCCGCGGGAGCTTCGACCGCGCCTGGGAAAGACAAGGGCGGGAGCATGTCCGTGAAGACGTCCCCGCTGGAGAGCATTACTGCATGGGTGGACAGGAAGACCGCCGCCCTTGCCCTGGACGCCGAGACGCGAAAGAAAGAGCAGATCGTTCAGGACCTGCGGTTCCAGGTCAAACGCATGATGGCCGCTTACTCTCAGTCCGGACGCGCAATAGACCTCGCGCGCAGGAAGCTGGACGTGGAGCGCCGCAAAGAGACGATCCTCCAGAGGCAGATGGACCTGGGCGAGGTAAAGCGCATCGATTACCTCCAGGGGGCCATCGAACGGGCGAACGCGGAGATTGCACTCAACGAGTCTCATCTGCAGCTGCTGGAGAACGAGCGGGACTGGGAAACTATCCTTGGTGTGAGGTCAGGCGGGCTGCGGATGATCGTTGCACAGGAAAGGGGTGATTTGAAATGAACAGTCTTGGGCGAGCCTTCCTTGCGCTGGCAGCGGCATCGTTGATTGCCTCCTGCGCAAAGGAGAAACTGGTAGTGCCGCCTGATGAGCGTGTTCCCGTGACGACAATTGTCGTCAAAGAGGAATCGGTTGCGCGGGAGATATCCTGTTTCGGAACCATCACATTTCTGAGGAAGATCGATCTGTCGGCCACGATAGACGGAACGGTGGCGCGGCTTTTTGTCAAGGAAGGTCAGTCAGTGCGGGAGGGCCAGAATCTCCTGACCTTGAAAAATGTTCAGCTCGAGCTCCGCCGTCAACAGGCGCTGAGCGGCATCGATTCGGCCCGCTCTTCGATGGATCTTGCGCAGGCCAAGCTCTGGGAAGGGGAGCTTGCCGTGGAGGCGCGCCAGGTAGCGGTTCAGAGAACGGAGCTCGAGCGGGAGCAGAAACGCCTGGAGGTCGAGGACGCGGCCCAGACCCTTGCCAACAAGGAGGAGCTCTCCAAGGTCGGGGGGGTCACGGCGGAAGCGCTGTCCGCCGTTCGCCTTCGGCTCCTGGCAGCGCGCAACGAATACGCGATGATAGAGAAGGATCTTCTGTCGCGACGAATCGGATTGCGGGATGAAGATCTGCAGAGGGATGGACTGATTCCCGCCGCGGACCCCGCGGTGCGGATGCGTCAGCTCGTTCAGCTCAACACGAAGACGCTCTCTGCAGAGGTGGAGGCGGCCCGGGCCCGCTACGAATCCGCCCGCCGCGAGCTTGAGGCTTCGGAGGAGCTTCTCAAGGCGCTGGCAATCGACGCTCCGGCCCCGGGGATCGTGGGGGCCAAGTACGTGGAGCAGGGGGAGTACGTCGCGCAGAATGGGAAGCTTCTCACACTGATGGACACAAAGAACGTCTTCGCCGCCCTCTCGGTTCAGGAGTCGGAGATGCCTCTCCTGCGGGAGGGCATGCCCGCCACTCTTTCGGTGGACGCTCTTTCCGCTCAACCACTCGCGGGCAAAGTGGATTCCATCTCACCCACCGCGGACCCTCAAACCGGCGCATTCCTGGTCAAGGCTTCGCTGTCCAACGCCGGCGGCAGGCTGCGGCCGGGCATGTTCGTCCGCGCCACGATCGCCTACGAGAAACCGCGAATGGCTCTTGTGGTTCCGGAGAAGTGCGTCTTCCAGAAGAAGGGCACCACGGCCCAGGTTTTCAGCGTTGTCAATGGAAAGGCATTCATCAGGCAGGTAACGCTCGGCAGAGACGTCGGAGGATCATTTTCCGCTGAGAAGGGACTCTCAAAGGGAGATCTCCTGATTGAATCGCCGCCTCCGACACTCCGGGAGGGAATAAATGTGGAGATTTCGAACTAGCGCGGCCGCGGCGCTCGCGATGCTGCTATGCGGCTGTTGGCTCATCTCCTTCGAGCGGCTCAGCGTCACCGTCTGGCCGAGCGAACGGGAGGCAATTCTCCCGGCCGCCACCTCTTTGTGGGTGGAGTTTCCTTCCTCGCCTGACCGTCCATCTGTCCAGCGGCTTTTTACTTTGTCATCCTCGGATGGTCAAGTCTCAGGTGATTTCCGCTGGGACGACCGCCGCATGTACTTCGACCCGGTTCCCGCACTTCGTCCCGGCGTGCGCTATGTCCTCGCCTTTCGAGGCCGCGTGACGCTCGAGAATGGCCAGGCATTCGACGCGGACAAGGAGGTTCCATTCTACGTGGGACATCCGGGGCCAGGGCCGGCGCTGGTCTCATCAGACCCGCCAGATGGCGGAAACGTGGATATCGGCCGGTCGCTGACGCTGAGCTTCTCCATTCCTGTTGATGCCAACAGTTTCGCACGGGAGTTTGACCTGCAGCCCTTCACGGAGACGATTGTCACGTGGGATGTCTCCGGCCGAATGGTCACGATTGCGCCCCATAACGCATGGGTGAATCTCTCCACGTACGCCTGGAATGTAGGTAAGGACCTCTGCGCGCCGGACGGAACGCCGACGGGGATCGAATATGCCGGCCGGTTCCGGGTGCAGGCGGACTCCCTGGCGCCGACTGTGATCTCAATCGTTCCCGGTATCCACGCTACACTCACTCCGACTGGAAATGATCTTGACCATGCAGGCGCCGATGATGTGCTTCTCTTTACTTTCTCGGAGGACGTGCGGACGGATTCATTCACTTCCGCGTTCACCTCGACGCCGGCCATCAAGGGTACCGTGCTGAGAGTCAGCGCGGGGGTCTACGCGCTCATTCCCGAAGCGCGTCTGGTAATGGGCCAGCGCTGCACTCTTCGAATTGGCGCGACAGTGGAGGATCTCTCGGGCAACAAGCTGGCTTTTCCATACGAGCGGAGCTTCACTCCCGATATCCCTCTCCAGGCAGTTCTGTCCATCAAGGCAGTTTATGCCTCCACTGAAGATGCGTGGTCGGTTTTCAATACTCTTGATGCAAAACCTGTCTCGATCGACGTGACGGGAATCCTCCACCTCGTGATTCGGTTCGCTGAGGCCTTTTCCGTCGAAAGCGGCGCGAAACTCGTCTCCGCCGTCACGCTGGACGGATTTTTCCCTGGTTCAGCAGCTGACCCTTCCCTTGTTTCGGCAGTGTGGACCGGTGGGATGACGTTGTCTCTTGTTTACGCCGGGCTGGAGAAGGGCACGCCCGACGCGGGAAACTACTACAAGCTCACCCTGCCAGGAGGTGATGTTTCCTCGGACAATGGATCCGGTTCATTCCTGAAGGAAGATGTATGGCTGTACATTTCCACAAAAGCGTGAACTGCCGGCTCCTCAAGGCCGTGTCCGCGGCGGCTTTGTGCTTCGGAATCTGCTCCTGCTCGTTCATCCTGGGCCTGCAGGCGTTGGAAATCACGAACTGGTACCCCCGCGAAGCCAGGGTCGCCGCGTCCGCTGTGAACGGCGTGTGGGTGGAGTTTTCATCCAGTGTCGATGCCACGAAAGCGGAACAGGCGTTTTCACTCTCGGAAAACGGCGCGCCCACGACAGGCAGCTGCTCCTGGCATGGGAACCGACTTGTCTTCACGCCTGTTCGCCATGTGTCGCCGGGGAACGACTACGAAATTGCAGTTGTCTCGATCGTGGAAACCGAAGGAGGCAATTCTCTCGCCAAGGATTTTCGATTTGCATTCACGACCAGGACAGAACCAGGCCGACCAGCCGTTGCCTCTTCTCAGCCCGTCGACGGAAGCAGAGTGACAATCCTCCTGCTGCCGATCGTGGTAACCTTTTCAGAACCGGTCGACCGGGCATCATTTATCGCGGCCTTTTCCGTGTCCCCGGATCCTGGTGGAACAATATCTTTCGACGCGTCTGGGGCCACTGCGAGCTTCACACCGCTTTCCGCCTGGATCCCCGGGACGGAATACAACGTGATCCTTTCGGACGCGGTGAAGGACCTCTCCGGCAACAGGCTTCCGGAGCCTCTTCGATTCCGTTTCACTGCAGGGGCTGAAGATGTCCGTCCGACGCTGCTGGCAGTTCGACCAACAGTCAATGGCACACCTCAAGGGGCATGCCTGACTCCGGAAGATCCAACCGACTCAAACCTCCAGGTGAACGCGGGATTCGAGACGACGTGGGGGATCGAGCTTCAGTTCTCCGAGCCGGTCTCTCGTGAGAACATCGAGTCATTCATCGATCTCCAGCCCGCCTGGAGCTTTCAGATCGACCCGGCAGGAGCGCCGCGGGAGCGTTTCCTCCTTGCGCCGCGGGAGCGTCCGGTCTGGGGATCGACGTACACCCTCACGATCAGGCGTGGCGTCCTTGATACAAGCGGGAACGCGAGCGCCGCGGATGTCGTCTACAATATCCGCGCTGACGGGCCCGGCTCCAGGCCGCCCAAAGTCGAGCTCGTGCGGTTCCGCACCAACCCCGATGACGGTGCCCCTGCCTACGCCCAATACACCACCCAGGAGTCGTTCGCAAACCTGAATCTCTCCAACTTCGAACCGGGTGGTGACGACACCGTATCATACTTCGACCTGTATCTGCGCCTTGCCGACGGCGCAGCAATTGATCCTTTTTCAATCATGCATACCTTCAGTGTGACGGCGACCAATGGCGCGGCGTTGATTTCCCCGATGGCAGTGGCCGTGACTTCCTTTGCTGACCCTCAGCCCGAAGCTGTCGCGGGGCTGAGCCCCGTCCGGGTGTCGGTCAAGATCACCAACACCACCAACTCTGGCATCGTCACCCTCACAGTGTCGGACAGTCTCACCGACACTGCGGGAAACCGAGCGGCGGCGGCCTTCTGCCTGCCGCTGTTGAAGTAGGGCGCAGTGCGTGCATTGATCGCCGCCGCCCTCAGGCGCCCTACGGGAACCCTCATGATATTCGCCGGAGTCATGATGCTCGGCGCGGCGGCTGCTGTGAATCTCCGCCTGGAGCTCCTGCCCGAGCTCACCATTCCCCGTCTCACCGTTTCCACGAGCTATCCAGGACTGCCAGCTTCCGAAGTGCGTTCCCTGATCACGATTCCACTGGAGGATCAGCTTGCGTCGGTCAAGGGCGTGAAGCGTGTGTCCTCGGTATCGCGGGACAGCCTTTCCATCATCTCGCTGGAGTTCTCCTGGGGTGAGGACATGGTGTCCGCGGCCGTGAGGACCCGGGAAGGCATCGATGTGGCGTATACCTCCCTGCCCTCCGACTCGGGCAAGCCCCAGGTCCTTCCCACGGAGGCAGGGGAGCATCCCATCGCAATCGTCGCGGTCCGGCCGCGCGCGGGGGACTTGTCGTTTGCACGGAGGCTGGGGGAGCGTGAGATCAAGACCCGTCTGCAGCAGGTGGAAGGCGTGGGCTCCGTTGTCCTGGCAGGCGGGGCAGTGGAGGAGGTGGTCGTCTCGGTAGATCAGTCCCTTATGGCTTCCAAACGCCTGGCCTTGAGCGACGTAGCCACCCTGGTCGCAAAGAACAACTATGACTACCCCACGGGCACCGTCACACAAGGAGGCCAGGAGTTCCTGGTGAAAGCATCAGGAACTGTCGCGGACCCGGCTGCGCTAGGCGCGTTTCGATTTGCCGGGGCCGGCTCGGCGCTCCGTCTCTCGGACATCGCCGCCATCTCCCTGAGCCAGCGGGAGAGGCTCTCGTTCTTCCAGGTCAACGGCGCGGAGGCAGTCGGGCTGAGTGTCATGAAGAGAAAAGGCGCCAGCCCGATCAAGGTTTCGGCTGGGCTGAAAGAGGAGGTGGCCCGGCTCGCCTCGTCATACGGGAAGGACCTGGACATCCAGATCGTCTCGGACGGTTCGTTGTTCATCGCTGCCTCTCTTCGCAACCTCGCCCTGTCCACGCTCGCCGGCTCGCTGATCGCGTTCGCGGTGCTGATCGTATTCATACGGGATTTCAGCACCTCGGCACTGCTCATGCTGTCTCTGCCCATTGCGATCACCGTGACGCTCCTTGCGCTTCAGCTCTTCGGAAGGACTATCAACATCATGTCCCTGGGAGGTCTTGCCCTTGGGATTGGAATGATCGTGGACAACAATGTCGTCATCCTGGAGAATCTCCAGAAGCGGCATACCGGCTGCCGGGCAACCGCGGAAAGCGTCCTGCGCCATACCCTGGAGCTCGCCACCTCACGGCTGGGCTCCACGCTGACTCTGACAGTCGTGTTTCTGCCCGTAATTTTTCTTCCCGGCCTGCTGGGTCCCCTGTTTACCGACCTCTCCCTGTCCGTGATCTTTGCGCAGATCGCTTCATTCCTCACGTCCATCACGCTGATGCCGGTGCTCTTCCTTCTCCTGGAGCGCCGTGCAGCCCGTCGAAAAGGTTCCCGGGCCCGCGCATGGTCAGATCGTCTTTTCCGCCGGTCCCTCATGTCGACATTCCGCAGACCCTGGACCATCGTGACCGCTGTCGTTGTCCTCACCGGTCTTGGCGCCCTCTGCGTCCCCCTGCTCGGCTTCGACTTCATGCCTGCGCAGGACACAGGTGAAATCGACGTGACCATCACCATGCCGTACGGCGCAGAGCTGGAAAGATCGGCTTCGGTATCTACTGAATCTGCGCATGTGCTCGCCGCGGTTTCCGGCGTGCGGGGCGTGTACGCGAGGGCCGGCGGCGAACCGGAAGATTCGCAGTACTACGCCGATCCCGAAGAACGAAGGGAGATCATTCATCTGCATGTCCTGCTGGCGCGGCGCGGCGCGCACTCGACGGCGGCCGTCGCAGACGCCATACGGACTTCACTTCGCATTGAGTCCGCGGTCGTGGAGGTCACCCTTCCTGGATCCATCATCACGCCTCTGCTCGGACTGGGCACAGGAGGAAGGGCGATGGTAATAAAAGGGTCCACCCAGGCTGAAGCGCGGAGCCGGGCCCGGACCATGGCAGCCCGGTTCAAGCCCGGCGGCGTATCGGGCGGTTTGTCCTCCCGCGTCAGCCTGCGCCCCGAGGGGGAGCGGCCCGAAGTCCGGCTCATGCCGGACCGTGATGCCGTGACAGTTGCAGGTCTTTCCCTGGCCGACCTTGCGGAAACGGTCCGAAACGCGATCACGGGGAGCTACCCATCGCGGATGACCATTGAGGGAAGGGACCTGGACGTGCGTGTCCGGGTGGACAAGCGTCAGGCCTCCCGTCCGGATGATCTTCCAGCGCTCGTCGTGGGCACCCCGGGCGGCTCCGAAGCGCGTCTTTCAGAGCTCGTGGACCTGCGCACAGAGCCTTCCGTCCCAGCACTCTACCGACGCGACAGGGCGGATGCAGTCATCATGGCTGTCCAGCCTGCCGTCGGACGGGATCGCGGGCTTGCGGCCGAGATCGGTTCCTTGGAGAAACGCTACGGGTGGCTGAAGTCTGTCGAGGGCTCTGTCCTTGCGGAGAACATCAACGCCCTGCTTGCCGCCTTTGTCATGGTCATTATCCTGCTCTACCTTGTCCTGGGTGCCCAGTTCGAATCCTTCCTTCTTCCGGCGCTGCTCCTTACCGCGCTTCCCCTGTCCCTTTCGGGCATCAGTCTTGCGTTGGCAGTCTCCGGCAAGCCGATCAGCCTGGATTCCGCGCTGGGCATCATCGTCCTTTTCGGCATCGCAGTGAACAACTCGATCATCCTCTACGAAACCTACTCTGCCAGGCGGAAAGCAGGTGTCCCGATGGTGGCCGCCGTGTACCAAGGCACCGCGGACCGAATGCGTCCGATCCTCATCACGATGCTCATCACCGTGCTCTCCCTGCTGCCCATTGCGATCGACCTGTCGCACACTTCGGCGGAGAGCGGCATGGCCGTGGCCATCATCGGCGGGTTGTTCGTATCGACTATCCTCACTCTCTTTGTTCTGCCCCGTCTGTTTATCGCCTATCTGCGCGGGAGGGGGCGCCGTGGGGTTCGCTAGCATGTATCAGAAGCCTGTGGCGTCGGCCACCTGCCTGCTCATCGTACTGGTCGTGTCCGTGGCGGTCGTTGCGGGGGTCCGCCTGGGACCTTCGGGTGGAGAAGGCGGCGCGGCGTATTCCGTGATAGTGGAACACTTCGGCGTGGACGCGCAGGAAATCGAGCGTACGATCACCCGTCCGCTCGAGGATGCCGTGGGCTCCCTGCCCGGGCTGAAAAGCCTGCGCTCCCTCTCCGACTATGGATCGGCACGCGTAACCGTTTTCATGCAGCCCGGCACCCCGGAGCGCGAAACGTACCTGCAGCTCAGGGATTCCGTGGACAGGGTGTATAGTCGGCTCCCCGGCTCGGTCCAACGCCCGAGGATTCTTTCTTCCGGGGAAGAGGGTCGTCCGATCTTTATCGCGTCCGCACGCTTTCCGTCCATCGCCGTCACTGACCTTGCCGCGATGCTGGAGAAAGAGCTGAAGCCTTCCCTCGAGAAGATCGACGGGGCAGGAGAGGTGGAAGTGGGAGGGGGGGCGCCGCGGGAGATCCATATCGTTCTGGATGAGCAACGCGCTTCGCGCGCGGGACTGGATGCTGCCCTTGTTGCACGCGCCATACAATGCAACGAGCTTTTGGCGCCGCTCGGTCTCGTTCATTCAGAGGGGAACGAGTTGGCCGTCGTGCTTTCCGGAAGGCTCCGAAGCCTCGAAGGTTTGCGCGGTCTGCGGCTGCCGGTAGCAGGCACGAGTGTCGCGCTGGGTTCGATTGCGGCAGTGGACTATTCCCTGCGGGAGCATGAAGAGATAAGCCGGGTCAATGGCACGGAAAACGCCGTGCTGGCCGTGAAGAGCTCCGGTGGAGCCAACCTTATCGACCTGTCTCATGCCATCCGGGCCGAGATGCGCGCCTGGGAAAAGAGGGGCCTCGCGTTTGACGTCATCCTGGATGCGGGCGCTGACCTGGAGAAGTCCCTCAGAAGCATCCTGGAAGCCATCGGCTTTGCCATCCTGGTCTCAGCGGTTACTCTCCCTTTATTCATTTCCGGCGCGCGGCGGGTTATCGCCATCTCCATCTCGATTCCAGTCATAGGTCTTGCGAGCGCAGCCGCTCTTTCCGCGGCGGGATTCAGTCTTGACTCGTACATACTGTCGGGGCTCGCCATCGGAATTGGCACGATGATCGATACGGGGATCATCATCGCCGGCCGCGCGATGCCCGGGGCGACCCGTGAAAAGTACTTTCAAGATGCCGAGCGCATTATTCCGGCGCTCCTCTCATCGGTCCTGACCGCCCTTATCGTGCTGATACCCCTCATGACACTCGATTTCGGCGGCGGAGGAATCCGAAAAGTTTCGTTCGCGCTCGCCGTGCTTATCGGCACTTCCTTTTTGCTCTCCTGTCTTTTCATCCCGCCTTATGTGGTAGCGTCGCGCCCGGTCCACCGTGCGAAGGCGCACCCCCCCGGACCTGTGCGCGGGGCCGTTCACATGGCGGGCAGTACGGCCCAATCGCTCGCAGAGCGGATCGTGTCGGCCTGCAGCTCCCATGTCGCCTGGCCCCTGGCAGGCGGAGCTGTCCTGTCCGCAATCGGTATCTGGGCGGTGGCCAGCATTGGAATAGATCTGGAGCCCTCCGCGCAGACAGACTCCATTGCGGTCCATGTCGAGTGCGAGAGCGGGGCTTCCATTGATTCGGTTGATGCCAGAACAGCTGCCTTTAGTGCAAAGCTCCAAAGGATCCCGGGGGTCACCGTTGTGCAGAGTACAGCCCGACGTGGAAGCGCGGAGCTCGAAGTTGGCTTCAACTCTTCTTACCTGACCAGGGAGAGACTGTCAGGCGTCATCAGGGATGAGGGCCGCGGCATCCCGGGCGGGTTTGCCTACCTGCCGGACGGAGCAGGGGCATCTGAGAGGGCGTTGGAAATCGCAGTCACGGGAGATGATGATGCGGCGCTCAAATCCTATGCAGCCCGGGCCGCGCAGGTGCTGGGCGGTGAGGAAAAAGTCCGCGAGGTTGTTCTCAACTTCAAAGAGCCCGCGAGTTCCTGGGTATTCCGGATAGATCCGGGACGCGCCGCAATGGCAGGGGCTACCGCAGAGGCTGTTGCCGGCGCCCTGCGGTGGCACCTCTACGGTCCGGTTGCCATGAAGTGGATCGGCGGAGAACGGGAGATCGACCTGCGGATCATGGGCGCACGGAGAACAGAAGAGACGTCGGCAAGCATCGGCAATGTTCCGGTGTCTGTCGGAAGTGCGCGCTCCGTGCCGGTCGAGTCCACGGGGCGCTTCGACCTTGCGCGCGAAGGAGGAAAGCTCTACCGGCTCAATCGACAGCGGGCCGTCTTCCTCACCGCCCACGTGGAGGCCGGAGACATCAGGCAGATCGTCCGAAACGTGGAGACAGCGCTCGGTTCGATCTCCCTTGCTTCCGGATACGCCTTTGATGTCGGCAGGGACCTGGTCGAACAGGCGGGGCAGTTTCGAACCCTCTGGCTGACCTTCGCGTTCTGCATCCTTCTTATCTACCTGGTTCTCGGCGTTCTCACCGAATCATTTCTCTGGCCGCTGATCATCCTGGCGGTTCTGCCGGCATCCATTACCCTGCCCTTGATCATTATGCGCATCACCGGCCAGCGCCTCGTAGTGGCGGTGCTCATCGGCCTCATCGTCCTGAGCGGGATAGCCGTGAATAACTCGATCCTTATTGTCGATGCGTACCGCTCCCGCCGTGAGCGCGGCCCCCGTGCCGTGGCGGATGCGGTGCTCTCCCGTCTCTCTGCGCTGACAGCAACATCAGGGGCCACTGTGCTCGGGCATTTGCCCCTGCTTTTTGCCGTCGGCGCAGGGGCCGCTTTCATGAGGTCCCTCGCATTTGTGATCATCTGGGGAATTGTCGGCTCCTACGCAGCCACGGTTCTCTTTGTTCCGGCGTTCATCGGCATGGCGGGAAAGGGAGCCCCATCGCGGCGCAAAGAACCGGCGAGGGAGACGGCGTGACCTTTCCAAATTGCCAAAATGGGTCTATGCTTTTGATGGATCTATTTAAAAGCTATCTAAAATTGTGAGGCCAATATGAAGGTGTTTCCGTTTTCCAGGAGAACCCTCATCGCCTGCATCCTCGCCCTTGCAGCGGCAGCCGTCCTGGCAGGACAGGAGCTGCCCGGCAGTATCAAGGGCTTCAAAAAGGAAACACTGGAAGTCTACTTCAACCGGGCTGACCGGGAGCGTGAAAGCTCTGCCTGGGAAAGGGTGGCCCGGTTCGGTGGGGAAGCCGCCCTCTCCCAGTGGGAGCGGGAGGCCTTGGATCTGTATGCTGATCCTGACCAGATTGCGCAGGCCAAGACCCAGCTTTCCGGCTGGGTGGGGATCCAGATGCAGGAGCGCTACCAGACGTGGTTGACGCAGCGCTTCTTCGATCGACAAGGGTCGCTGGGAAGTGAAGCGGTCCTGCGGGCCATAACTGATGCCGACCTGCAATACCTTTACACCACTGATGGCGAGGGAAAAATCGTCCTGGACGCGAGCGGTGACCCGGTCCTTCTCGGGGCAACCGGCCTGGACGCCGACAGTGCAGGCTGGAAAGCGCGCGTGTCCACTGCAACCGACGAAGTTCTTACCGCGTGGGAATCAAAAGTGGATGCGGCCTTTGCGCCTGAGCTGGGCAGCCTCCTGGGTTCCGACGCGCTGGCAAAATACGACGACTACAAGGGAAGCGTCGAGGCAGGTCTGCGCCGGGAAATGGAGAAGGTGGCGCTGCAAGGCGAGCTGTCACTGACTGCGCGACGGCTCTACGACCAGTACTCACTACGGAAGAAAAGCGAGTCAGCCGCTGCGGATGCCATTGCTGACCAGATCGTGCGGGAGACGCAGGCCCAGACCGACGAAGGAATTGCCCGGATCAGATCGAGCCTGGCCCTGAACCCGGACTCGGTGGACTCCAGTATTCCTTCCATAAATGTCCAGCAGTGGCTGGAAAGCTTCAAGGCGGTATTCGAGAAAGGCCTCTCCAAGTGGGATGCGGCGGAGGAGAGTTTCCTCACCAGCCGCATGGAGTGGGAGCGCGATGCGGGGTCCGCATACAAGCAAGGGGAGAATGCGTGGGCCGCGGCGTTTGACAGGCTGGGGACAGAACGCAAAGCCTGGGAAAAGCAGATCGAAACGCTCCTTCAGTCGGGAAAGGCGAAATGGGATGGCCAGCAGAACGAGCTCTCCAGGGCCATAGACGACGCGCGGACCGAACTTCAGAAGGAGTGCGGGGAGCGGCTGGCGCGGGTACAGGACAGGGTGAACGCGCTTGTGGACATGTATGCCCAGTCCGTTCAGGTCGTATCGACCGCGATTGCTTCAGGGCAGGAGGTCATACAGAAGCTCGACATCAGGGACGGGAACGGCAATTATGTGAAGTTTTCAAAGGACGCGGTGTCGGACTTTACCAAATGGCGAACAACCACGTGGGCAGGGTACGTCAACAAGCTGAACTCGGAAATTTCCAACTTGAGCACAGCGGCCGCGGCGTCCAGCCATAGTATCGAAGTGTATGAGGATCGGCGCCAGCGGGCATGGACCAATTACCTGTTCACTCGCCAGTCCCAGTTTCTGAAGGACATGGACAGTGCCCAGGCAGAAAAGACCGCGGAAGAACAAAGGCTCCAGAGCCTCAACAGCCAGGTTGCCGCGATAGTCCTGATCCGAAATCAACTGAGTCCAATCGATGTCAACGGGCCCATCCAGGGTGACACCCCTCTGTCCCATGCGCTTGAGGCATATGAGAGCTATCTCAAGTCCACCGGCAACGAAACGCAGGCAGACGCGGTTCAGCTTGCGTGGGAGCGCATAAGCCGCACGGGTGACTGGCTCGACATGCTCGACTCCTATACCCTCAGCGCCGCTCACGCGAGGACGGAGCTGGAGAACACGCTCGGAAGCGCATTCGGTTCGCAGATTGCGGACCTCAGGGACGTCCTGCAGGCGGACGGTGACACGGGAGTCGCGTATCTTGACGAGTATCAGCTCGAGCTTCTCCGCGCAAAAGCCGTGGAGGACTACTGGATTCAGCAGAAAGCCATCGCAGACGCAGTTGTCGGGTATGCAGAGGACGTTTCAAGCGGCCGCGATACCGCTGGCAGGGGCCAGGAAAAATACGACGCCGTAAAGAAAGCGTATGAGGCGCGCCTGGCTGAGTACAATTCCACCATGGAGGAGCTGCAGAAAGGAGGAGCGGGACTGGCAGCGGCACGCCAGGCTATCGACGAAGCCCAGCAAGCTGCGGATAAGGACGCCAAAGCGTATGAAGAAGCCCGGCAGAAGTACCTCGATGCCCTTGTTTCCAGCCAGACCGGCAATGTGGATTTCATCAGGGGGCAGATCGGACAGAAGTACAAGGAGCTGCTTGACGCCAGCGGAATGTCCGGGGCCGACTCCGAGCTCATGGATGCGACAGTTGCGTACTTCGCGGCCGCAAGAAAGCACGGCTACGATCTTGTCGTTGACTACGCCTGGCAGAGCGCAGCGGTCCTGGTCAAGGGGGATCCCGAGACCGGGCTTGCTTCCCTTGCTGCCTTGAAGGACGCGGCAGAGGCCATCCGGATACCTCAGTCGGCAGGCCAGATCCCTTCCGCCATGGAAGAGCTCGGCGTACCGATTGACGCGCAGGACTATCCGGCAGTGTCAGCTCTTTTCGCCGCCTGGCGTGACTCTGCTTCGGTCGAGGCACGCACGCTTGCGGGCGCGAAGCTCACAAGCTATCTTGGGCTTCTGGCTGCAAGGGAAAAAGCCGCCTATCGGGAGCGGCTCGCTGAAGTCCAGGCCTATGGCGCAATTGATGCCGACGCCTGGTATGCCGGGTCAGGCGGGAAAACGAGCGCGGGGAACCTGGAAGAGCGGCTCTCCGCGGATGACACGGCGGCCGCGCTTGCCCTTATTGCCGCGCGCGCCCGTGTGGAGAAGCGCGGTCTGGAGGCCTGGGTCGCGCTGGCCGACAACCAGGCCGTTTCCGACCAGGACGCAGTCACGCTGGCAAAATTGGCGCAGGCAGGCCTGGACAAGAATGAGGCGCTGCAGAGAGTGAGTGCGCTGGATGCTCTCATTGCTGCACTGGACGGAGACGGGGGAGACAAGGCGGCGGCAGTTGCGCGGCTGCGCGAGCATACGCGTGCCGGCGGCTGGATCCAGGAATTTGTAAGCGGCAAGGGCACTTTTGTCGATGCCCAGGCGGGAGATCTCGATCTCGGTTTCTGCCTGCCCGAGTACAGTGAGGCGGAGCGTGCCGGGCGCCTGCTGGCTGTGTGGAGCCGTGCTTCGGAGTTCAGCACGGCGCTTGTTGCACAAAAAGAAGCCGACGCCCTCGACGCGCTCCGGAAGGTGTTCACAGACCAGGGGCTTCAGGTCCCAGGCGGCTCCGTGCTGCCTTCAGCGGAAACCGTGGCTGCTCGTGTGTCTTCCTCATCCGCTGATGCCACCGGTGCGGCACGATTTGTCTCCGAGCTGGGCGGGGCGCTGCAATCAGCCGCTGCCAATGGCCCGAGCTGGCTCGAAGACCGGGTAAACGACTACTACGATGCGCTCTGCCAGTACGCGGCTGCAGACGCGGTCCGCAAAGGTGCCGCGGGCAACACCGCTGCCAGGGCCGCACAGGCGGAGACGGCTGCCGAGCAGGCCGCTGCATCAAAGGCAGAGCTGGACTCGCTCGTGCAGGGTCTGCAGGGATCCACCAGGCTCGAATCGTTCGTGGAGCTCTACAACAGGTCCGCGGGATCTTCCGATGAGGTGGCCGGGGCAAGGGAGCTGATCGTGAGTGCAGGCGCCGCCGAAGCAGCAAAAAGGTACCTTGCCGACCCGACCACGACTCTTCGCAACATCGCGGCCGGGCTTGCTCCCGGCATGTCTACCGCCCTTTCCGAGAGCATTGCTGTTCGCGCCGATGAGTTGCTTGCCACACGGGACGGTTCGTCAATGGAGGGCCAGCGAATAGCAGCGTATCGGACATGGAACGCCACAGGCGTAGCCCAGGCTGTTTCCTGGATATCAGTCAGCCCTGTGGCGGCTGAAGCCCGGATACTCTGGGATGAAGTGGCCTCTCGAAATCTGCCCGTGGATGGTTTGGAAACAGCCCTCGACGCATATCGCTCGAAATTCAGTGCGGACAATCCTGAGCCGGAAGCGATCACGGTCCTTTGCGAAGGTATTGCCAGCGGCTATGAAGACGTGGAGAGCCTTTTCAGGCGGGTGCTCTTCGGCGACGACTTCGATGTACGGCTTGCCTCGATCAGGAGCCTGGGCATGCCAGGCGCCGTTTACGAGCGTGGAATAGCTCTCACTCTTGCCGCTCATTCAGAAGAGGACGACGACACCGCGCGGTGCTCGCTTGCCGCTTTCCTTTGCTCCAGGGCGGGGCTTGGCTTTGCCGACGACGCCGCTGACTTTGCCGGACAGAGCTTTGATCTGGAAGCCGCTGCGTTTGCAGGAGCCGGCGCGTTTGCAGCAGAGTATCGGGCAAAAGTGCTTATCTCCCGGGGACTGCCGGTTCCGGATACGCTCATGGCCTGTCTCTCCGGAATCCCCGGCAACCTGGCCGAGGTCAACGCGTTTTCTGACATGATGAGGAAGACGCGCGGTTACCTGGCCGCGCTGGATGGCAGCGTCGAAGCATATGCAGAAAAAGTGGAGGGAAGCGCAGGGTCGGACCTTTCAGCGCGCAGCAGCCTCATCAGCGTCATCTCCACGGGACAGTGCGACGACGCATTTATTGCCTCCTGCTCGCCCGACGACTTTCTTGACTGGTACAAAGCGGCGGCAGACTCTGCGCTGGGCGCGGCAGCCTCCGCAATGACGGGGCAGATCGCTGCTGAGTCGCTGGCCTTTTCACAGGCAATCTCCGCGGGCCGCCTGGAGGCAGCCTGGTGGAGGAAAGTTCAAGACCTGGCAGACACCACTTCGTCCTGGCGCGATTATCTGAGCGACGCAAATCTCGGTGAGGGGGCGAGCGCAAAAGCCGCCCCGACTTCCGAGACGAAGGATACCGATGGGTACGCTCGCAGCGCAGCCGGGACAAGGGACAATGCTGTCCTGGAGGCGTACAACAATCTTACCTGCGACGAGGCGGCCCTGAACGCCCAGCTTGACGCATCCAATACTGACGGCAGCGCCATCGCCCAGTTTCATGATTTTCTTGATGCCTTTGCAAACGGCAGCGCGCGAGAAAGCGACCTGCCACGGGCCGCCGTTTCTTCGCTGGCCTCGTATGAGGAAAGATACAAGTCTGCTTTGGCAAGGATCGGCAGTCTCAAGGAAGACATCAGTCGATCCGGGCAGGCCCTTGCGTTCCTGGACCTGGGCACCAGGGAAAGAGAGGCAAAGATCGCGAGCCTCAAAGCTTCCATGCAGGATCTGGACACGAAGGCAAAGGCGGGCCAGTCCGCGGTAGACCTGGCGGTCGCTGGCTTTGAGCACAGTGGTCTGGACTACAACGACCTCATGGCAAGAGTGCAGGATTCAAGCGACCGGCTGGAAAAGGCCCGCCTCGACGTCCGCGCGCGGGAGGAAATCCAGGACTGGGCAGCGAGCGGCTACCTGGCGGCGAGCGGGGAAACAGCGACGGGCTACCAGAGTCCCGTGGAGCGGCAGAAGCATGCCGCGGACGAACTGGTCAGGGCAACTGCGGCCGAGGATGCCCTGATTGATCTGTTTGGGAAGAAACCCGTGACGAATAGGCCCATCGAGAACGCCGCCACGCTTGCTGCGTACAATACGTGGAAAGCCAAGTACACCGCGCTCATGCAGATGGAACGAATCACCGGTGACCTTGCAATGGCAACAGACGCCCAGGAAAAGAAGGTGGGGGACCTCGAGCAGGTGCTCCAGGAGGCGCGGGCGCAGTTCCTGAACCGCAACGCGGCTTTCGGCAGCATCAAGAACATTGGCGCTTCGGGTCGAGATACCTCATGGGGAAGCTACCTGATCGTGCAGGATGGGAAGCTGGAGCTGAACATCAGTGACGCATTTCTCGTTACGCTCCAGGGCAGCCCGGAGTCCGTGCAGGAGGTCAAGAATTATTTCGGGGATGGACTGACACAGACGGACGGCTCAATGCAAGCCTCCTTCGACGTGCAGGCGGAGTCCTGGACCGGCACAGTGCAGAAGCTCGCGGTGCAGGTCGGCGGCATGGATGCCCTCATCGACCGGTGGGGATTTGCGGCAGACTGGTTGAGAAGGCGACTGTACGATGCCAACGGGGGCGGCGTGAGAAGTCTCCTCAGCGGCTACGCGAGCGACGACAATTTTGCCGGATCGCAAAAGTGGGTCAATCTGAATATCGTTGGCAACGACCTCCACCGTGAGGTACGGGGCTACATCAACGACGCAGTGGCGTATGACGGGGCCATATACAACTCGGTCATTGCCAACAGTGAAGAGAAGAGTGCTTTTGCGTTCTATTTTGCAATGACTATGGCAGGCGGGACGTACTCGGACGGCTCCAGCCAGTTCGAGTCCAGGACCTCCGAGCTGATCTTCCGCAATATCGAGGCGCTCGCTGATGTCTGGTATGAGCACTGCAGAAGAATGGCAAGACAGGATGGTGGGTTCAACGGCCTTACAGGCAGGGCAGCGGATCGAGACGCGGCACTCGTCATCCTGAAGGAAGCAACGAACAAACACGCGAGCTTCCAGAACACTCGGGACAGCAGCAGGATCAAGGACTCGATCAGTGCTTTGCAGACCTATCAGGCTGCTGCGAGCCGGCTTGGAGAGCTCCAGGGGAACAACGGCGCAGCCCTTGATTCCTTTGACGCATTCATCGCCCAGTACAGGAAAGCGGCTGCCGAACGCCAGGGCACAAGCGCGGACAAGGTCGACGTGCCCGCGGGCCTTCTGGCCCAGTTCGGCTCAGGATGGGCGCAGCTCAGGCCCGAAGACAAGTCTTCCTTCAGCAAGGCGATCCAAAGGATGACGCTCCTGGCGAGCCTGGACGCGGCTGCGGCGGAGAGAGAATGCCAAAGCGAGCTCGCGGGGATAAAGTTGCAGGCGGAAACAGCCCGGCAGCAGTATCAGGATGCATACAAGGCTTTTCTGGCCGGCGCAGCGAGCATGAGCGAGCTGCAGGCTGCTGCCGGGCGCGCTTTCAAGAATGCAAGCTGGGTTGCCAAAGCGGAAGATGAGCTTTCGAGCACCGTTCTGGATGAGGCAGCGTTCTCCGGCGGCGCCGATCTGAATGCTACCGAAGCGCAGGCGCGAATAAGCGCACTGCGGAGGTACGCGCAGTCGATTTCGACGACATATGCGAATGCCCTGAATGCCCGGGTTGAAAAGGCAAACCAGGATTGGGACCAGTCTGCCCAGGACCTGGCAGACCGGTGCCAGGAATGGTACGCGCAGGCAGCGCTCATCCGTGCCAAGGCGGAAAGCGCATGGGCAAGCGGGCAGGAGAAGCTGAGCCGCAGTCTGGTGCAGTGGCGGCAGGGCTTCCAGCAGGAGTACGCGGAGAAGAGCGAGGCCTGGAGGCAGGCCTACCTGGGGCTGGGGGAGAGCAAGCTGGAGTGGGTGCAGGCAACGCAGGAGAAAGCAGCGCAGGCGGGAAATGAGGCGATCCTCTCGGAGGTGGGAGCCAGCGCGGATGACAGCTTTCGAAACGCAGGAACACTGCTGATCGGTGGCATGAGCTATGACGCGAAAGAGGCCACGGTGGCGGTGGAGGGGCTCCTGGGGGAGGTGGGAAGCGAGGCATCGCTGAGCGTGCTGCGTCGGGTCAACGCGGGCATTGGCCAGGGTGAGGCAGTGGTGGCGCGGGCGGGGCTGGGCGTGGACATCTCTGGGGCGAAGATTGCGGCAGAGGCGAAGAGGTTCGTGGCGCAAAGTCGGAGTGAGCTTTCGGCTCTGGCAGCGCGGGAGCTGGCCGACAACGCGCGCCAGAGTGTAGCCGATGCCAAGCAGGCGCTTGCGGAGAGCGTGAAGCATGCGAACGAAGGCTTCGAGACGAGCATGGACAACAGCTTCACAGAGGCAGGCTACGCCAAGAGCAGCGGGGGGTATGCACGAGAGACGATCCTGCGCTCGACGGTATTCAGCACGGTGAGTGAGAACCTGCGGGTGGCGGGGTACATGTGGTACGCGATGCCCGTGGTGCAGTTGAAGGTGGACCTGAGCCAGAATCGGCTGGCGGGGCTTGAGGCCAGGGCCGTGATCGAGCTTGTGGGCGCGGCGCAAGGGGAAGTGGGAGAGGCGCAGAAGAGGATCTTTGGAGAGGGCAAGGAGCTCAGCGAGGAGCAGAAGAGGAGTAAGGGGCTTCTGGCAGTGTACCAGGCCAACGGGAAGAGCGTGACGAAGGAGGTGGGGGAAGGGGAGTTTGGGGCACATATCGGCTATGCCCCTGAGTTCACCGATGAGCCTGACTTCGACAAGTCGGCGAGCCGCAACATTGTTGTCGGGGGGAAAGGGGAACTGGGGCGGCTGATGGGGGACTTCATCTGGAACGAGATGAAGGAGAGCCGCGGGTGGAGTGAGATGGCTTTGCCGCGGTGGGACAAGCCGCTGTGGGATGACTCGGGTAGCTGGTTCAAGGCGCCCAGCATACGGAGCGTGGGCACGATAGTGGCGGGGCTAGCGGGGACGGTTCTGACAGGGGGGATCGGGGGGATTGCAGGGATCGCCGCCGCCGCTGCCATAACGACGAGCAGCACGGTTCTGTTTGATACACTTGACGTGGTCTATGGGTACAAGAGCTGGGAAGAGGCGGGGCTGGACATCGGGAAGAGCTTCCTGACCAGCGCGGCGACCAGTACAATAGGGGGAGTGTTCAACGGGTTCAATCCCAAGGAGGTGGGAGGGATTTCGGCGGCCCTTGGTGACTTTGGCAAAGGGGCTGTCGGGAAAGCGCTGGTGGCAGGCGCGCAGACTTTCACTACGAATACGGCCGCGAGCGCGATCAGCGCTTTCAACTGGACCGACGGCAGGCTGGGGTGGGACAAGGATACCTTCACCCAGGGGGCGTTTGGGAAGAGCGCGTGGGGATCGGTGGCGGGGGCCGCCGGGGGCGCGGGGACAAGCACTCTCCTTACGGGGAACCTCACGGGGTTCAGTGGGCGCCACAAGCAGAATGTGCTTGCGGTGTCGGGCCTTGCTGGAGGGCTTACGAGCAGCGGAATCGAGTATGGGATTTCGGGACAGACGACACTGAACATGCTGAGACTCGCCGGAGAAACCCAAGGGCGCAATTGGGGCTATGGGCTGATGGAGATGCACCTGGGAGGTGATCAGGGGTTCGGGATGAACTTCGGCTCCAACGGCACCGACGTGAGTTTAGGTACTATTGGACGAGCGATGTCAGGGATGGGCACGTTCGTCAACCAGCAGCAGTACAACTGGTACGAGGCCTTCGGAGGAGTGCAGTACGCTGAGAACTACTCGGGGAGCCGCGAAGTGGGGACTCAGCTGAGGGAGAACTACAGCTTCGGCGACCAAGCAGCGCTCGTACAACAAGCAAGGTTCCTGAGTGGGCAGGACAAGCTGAGGGTCGGGTACATTGGTAACGAGGGCCAGACGACGGCTGTAGGGGACTCCAGGCTAGTGGATCTGGCCACGTTGGGTCAGAAGGGGAACATTGCAAGCCAGCTTGCCGCGGGAGTCGTGATGGGCCACGAAGCGTACAGGAACGGGCTATACGACGGGGCGGTCATGCAGGAGTACGAGACGCACATAGCAGCGCTTGGCCACACGCAGATGGCCCTGCGGGTGGCGAAGGAGTATGGCTACGGGTTCATCGCGCAGAATGCGAATCTCAGCCGAGACGTAGCAGAGTATGTGAAGGGGCCTGAGTCATTTACGAGGTATGTTGGGAATACTTATGACAACAGCGCTGACTATTGGAAATTGAAGCGAAACGGGGACTTGGTCAAAGACCAAGATGGCTGGCTAAGGGACGAGAATGGTAGCCTGATCAAGGACAATAACGGGCATCCAGTCGGTGCAAATGGGATAGAGACGGGACTGTTGAATATCCTCAACGGCGGAACAAACAACAAGTCCTATGAGGAGTTCACTGATGTGCAGATCCAAGACGCGCAAGCTTTGATGATAGGGGCAGGCTTCCAATATTTGGGGAATGATGATGCCCGGTCGAGAACATGGCAGGTAGGTAACGATCGCAAGAGCATCAACAATTCCGCCGTTCTACAAGAGTTCGGTGACACGGTAGTAGCATCTGTTCTAATGAATGGTCTGGATGTCCTATCAGACCTCGCACTGTTCGGAGGGATCGGGGCAGACGGATTCACTCGTACGGTAGTCCCGGGTATGGCGTTGGATCGGTATGATGCTTTCGTCGAAGCTAAGCAAGGATTCTACAACGGACCCCATAAGCTGGTAGACGACAGTGAGCCTGGCTCCTTGGCTTACAGCCAACAATTCCAACCAAACTATCAGATCAGCAGTAAGACAGGAGAACCATATTACCCGGATTATCAACATAAGGGGATTGACGTGTCAGGTCCGGAAGGGACGCCCGTTTACGCGTTGTTCGGAGGAAAGGTGGTCGACAAACTGCAGGACACGACCAGCTCGGGTTTCTCAGTCGTAGTCGAATATGGCTTTGACTTTGGCGATTATTTCTACAGCACCGGTGTTCGTGCACAAATGATGCACCTCTATTCTTCGTCACCTTTGGAAATTCATGACACAGTCATAGGCGACACTCTTGTCGGGTACATGGGATCCACCGGAGAAGCGGAAGGTAGTCATCTACATTACCAGTTGATGGGCGATCGAGCGGCATACGATCCCAATTCGCCCCGATGGGACATGTATCAAAGCAGGCGTGATACATTCCTGAACACGGTAGCTGGTCCCTTGATATCGAATTGGAGCAATAGCCGACCGACATCAACGCAGAATTATTGGGCTGGAGATCAGAGATATCTGAATTTCTACTATGACAGCAATAAACTGCTTCAAAGGATGGGCATCCATGTCGGTCGGTAGGATGGCTTCTCTCTGCAGCATAGTGATAGTGGTATCGGTTTTCACGGGTTGCACAAAACCACAACCTAAGAATCCTGAAGAAGTGCTCAAAGCATATGTTACTAGCCGTGGAGGCGATTGGGTCGAAGAGGTTGGTGTCTTGAATGGAGGGAATGCCAAGGTTCTTGAAGAGTTAGGTTCGCTTCCGGCAGATTCGTTGCTTCAGATTCGAGGCATAGCTGTTACCGGAACCGCTGTGCGGAGAATCCCGGACTTGCACCGTCTGGTTGCTCTGAAGAGGCTAATTCTATCCAGCAATCAAGTTCAAGAAATCAGCAGTCTCGCGGGGCTTCACATTACATATCTCGATCTGGGAAACAATCATACTCTGAAGGATATTGGGGCCTTGTCATCATGTGCAGAGCTTGAGTATGTGACTCTTGTCGGTACGAGTATCGAACGCCTGCCGAATCTATCCGCACTCCATAGACTGAGAGGCCTGGGGCTTACGGACACGGCACTCCTTAGTCTCGTGAATATCGATTCTATTCCTAGCGATTTCGATCTGAACATCATGGGATGTCAGTCTTTGCAGGATATCGATGCACTCAGGTCTGCTAGAGTAAACACCCTTTTCCTCGATAGAGGTCTCTACGAACAATTCAAGCCATGGTTTGATGAGCATCTAGATCAGATTAAAGCGACTCGTCCAAAGTTCAATTTGAAGTTTACAATGACGGAATAGGGCAGCGAGGCTCTGATGCCCGCGCTTGCGACACGTCCGTTAAGGAATGACGCTACGGGCTTCCCTCGTCCCCCCGCCGCTCCCCCTCCCTGGAACCCACCCCCTGGGCTTCCCCCCTGGCTAAGGAACCCAATGGTCGTCCAGGGAGGGGGACGCTCATGGGGGGACTCGGTTTCTGTACGCTCATCACTCGCGGGCGTCCTTGCCCGCTCGCTCTTCGCTACAGAAAGCCCTCCGCTGCGTCTTCGAGAGTTGGTCCACCAAGTATGGGTGCCGCGTGAGCCTGGAGACTACTTTCCGTTCATCGGAAAGCGCCGACTGCCACAACCGGATAGCTGTCCAGCCTTTGGCGCGCAATGCGCGGTCAATCCGTCTGTCACGACGTCTGTTAGAAAGTATCTTTTCCCTCCAGTATTTGATGTTTGACCGTGGGAGGCGAAATTGTCTGGGGTTATTCATGCCAAAAGTCCCCGTCTGTGAAAACGACTACCTTAGCGTGCGGGAAGACAAAGTCGGGCCGGCTTGGCAATCTGGAGTTTCGCCGCCATCCCGAAATTCCATGCTTGCGCATTATTCCGACAAGCTTCAGTTCCGTTGCCAGGTTTCCAGAACTTCGGATTCTGGACATGATATGGGACCGCTCCAGACGGCTGAACATATCCGGCATATTAACGCACCGCTTTTTTGCTCGCCGCGGCTTCCTCCTGCAGTATCCTCGAAAACTCTTTGTCCAGGAAATCCATGACTTCGCCTTCACCAAGGACGTCCAAGATACAAACGCCTCCATGCATGTTTAGGTACTTTGCAAGACTCCTGATTCTGGCCCTATTTATGTTTCCGCCGGTGAGCAAGATCTTATTCCGAAGCATGAATCCCAGGAAACCCTTGATAATGTTTGTAGCACGCCCCATACCACGCTCAACTATTTGTTGGGTAATGTCGAGCGTTGAGAGGAGCACTTCCGTCAACTCGTACGGATTGTCCCGTGAAGGATCATAAGAGAGCTGGGCAGTCCACCGAAGTCTGGCGATCCCGCTCCGAAGAAGTGCCCGGCTCTGACTTTGCGGAACAAAATAGCGGGATTCCACGAAGCGAAAGGCCTTGTCTCTATTTTCTATATGCTTTTCGACCGGCCAGCGCAGCCGCATATATGGCCAGGAATCCATGTGAGTCATAAGGGATCCCGAGTCTGCAAGGGAGTAAGGTGCCTGAGAGCGCTATGGAATCTGATTGCGTTCTCAGTATCCTTGAGGTTGCCATCGGTTGGTGGATCAAGGCGTATAGGTTCTGCTATTTCGACGCTGGTCTGCATTTGACGGGATCTCTCCCTCGACAGATTTCTAACTCAGACATCCTCTTGAAGATATTTATCCAGGTTGGTTCGAATGGAGCCGCGGAGGGCGTTGACGAAGTTGCTCTTGAAGATTTGCACTGGTGGCATTGTCTGGTTGCCTCTATGCGCCCGCTTCTGCGAGCATGCGGTACGAGGTCAAAGCTCATTTCACGGGCAATTCAAGGAGCCTCTGGGCCTGAATAAGGGCCTGCGAAGAAGAAGAATCTTTGGTTTCTTTGATCCGAATTCTTTGATTATGCGGATGATGTGAAGAAAGAGGAGCCCTCTGGGATCGTCAAACCCCCGCTTTTCGCCAGCGATTGAGAATGCCTGGCACGGAAAGCCTGCCGTAAGGATATCGACGGGCGCCAATTGATCCCTGCAAACCGACAGTTCCTCCACTGATTTCACTATGTATTGGACCTTAGGGAAATTCAGCTTGAAAGTCTGCGCTGCGAACTTGTCCTTGTCGGTGGCCCAGAGAACCGTAGCTCCTTGTTGCTGAAAGGCTCTGCAAAAGCCCCCTATTGCAGCAAAAAGACACCCAACCGTTGCAGTTACCGTACTGACTTCCTGGGCGGGCTGTTTCACAGCTTCATCATCCGAGTCGTGCTGGATTTGTCGACACTACGGGCAAAGCAAATGGCCGGCGCAATCGGTCGCGCTACTCGAAGCGTCCGACACTTCCTGCGGTTTATGCTCACGGATTCACCCTCTTCGGCCTATAGTCGTTCGGATCTATGCAAGAGTCATAGGTGGCACGGTCGATGCGGATCCACTCCGTTCCGTTGATGCCCCGAGTCTTCTGGACCGTTGGGCTCGTCGGGAAGGCGCAAGCAGGTTTGATCCAGCGGTCTTGAAGAATCGAGATCTTTTTGACGTCCTCGACAGCTTCGGAGAGGTCTTGATCCTGGCTGAAGATCAGAGCGACGTCGTACTTGCCATCAAGGGCCAACCGAACGATGTCCAGGGCGATGCGCACGTCGACACCCTTCTCCTGCCCTACAAGGGTCACTGCAGGTGACCCATCAGGAAGAGAGACTGTCTGATTTCGGTAGCGGAGAGACCGTGAGAAGGTCCGTATTCCCCTGGTCCCCATGACGGCCATCTTCGCCGTCCAGAAGTAGTTCCAGTCGGGTTTGTCACCGAGGGATGGGACTCCCGTGTAAAAGTGAATGCCAGCCACCGTCCAGCCTTTGGAGGCGCAGATTCTTTCTGCTAAAAGCTTCGGGTCATAGTTGGGATATGAATAGCCGAAGGCCTCTTTGACCGCGTAGAATAGGTTCTGACCGTCGAAGAAGGCTATAGCACGTTTTGTCGTCGGCTCAGCCGGCATGCGCTGCCCCATAAAAAAATAACCCCGCCAGAGGCCCGAAGGCTGATCCAGCGGGGGGCAGATACCAAAACAATGCTTTCAACAGAAGTATCGAACAGAACAGCGAGTTTGTCAACATTGTGTGCGTGTTGCTACTCATCATTTCTCCTGAACTCTGAGAAGAGCATCAATGGTCTGGAGGAATGCCTTCTGTTTTACTGTAGTTTCTATTTTTTCCATAGTAAAAGGCACGCTCCCGCGGAACACGCCGCTTGTATCATCTCGGGGACAGCTCCCGAGGTCAAGCGACTTTATCCTGAGCGCCGGTTACTAAGCTTGTCGGCCCAGTGGGGGTAGCGGAGGACCCCGCAGGCTCGCGAGAGCGAGCCGAGGAGGCCGTAGCGAGGGGGAGCCGCGTAAAATAGTCTCCCACTTCGCAGCCCAACCTGTCCCTCTTCAACCAACCGTGCTCCCCCTACACAGTCTTTAATTGCTTTCCACTCACTTTAAAACCAGGATTGGGACCAGTCTGCCCAGGACCTGGCAGACCGGTGCCAGGAATGGGCAACGCAGGAGAAAGCAGCGCAGGCGGGAAATGAGGCGATCCTCTCGGAGGTG
>CAYTGX010000058.1:0-29671 GCA_964437385.1 uncultured Spirochaetaceae bacterium | reverse complement strand
CAAGGGTGCCTTTGAACCTTCCCTGGATCGAATCGTACTTGAGCTGGTAGGCGAAGTACTTCGCCTCGGTGCTGATGTCCACCACCGCCACAACGTCGATCTCCTTGCCCAGGAGTCCCTTGTCCACCATGGCGAGGAACATCTGCCGACCGATCCTGCCGAATCCGTTGATACCGACCTTTACCGCCATTTCCTATCTCCTTCCGGGATTATGTGAAAAATCCGCGGAGCTGCACGGAGTACCGTGCAAGGCACCGCGGCGCAACCCGCTTCAGGAATCTTCCAGCAGCTTGAACACCGCGTCGGTGGTTTCTGCATGGATGATTGCTTTGCGCTTTTCCTTGTTCCTGATGATGAGGGTAAGCTTTGCCAGGATGCGAAGGTAGTTTTCGTGCTCCTCGGGTCCCGCGATCAGAAATGCCAGGTGCACGGGCTTCTCATCGAGTGACTGCCATTCCACGCCGTCGCGGAATACGCCGATGGTGATGAAGAAATCCTTGACCCATTTGCTCTTGATATGCGGGATTGCCACATTCTGCCCGATGCCCGTGGTGACAATGTATTCCCTGTCCAGAACCGCGTTCTGAAATTGCTCGAAGTCGATCACGTGCCGCGGATCGTCTGAAAGCGCGATGAGCTTTGCAAGGGCATCCTGTTTGTCGCGTGCCTCTAGGAACGCGATACGATCCCGCGCTATATAGTCTTTTAAATTGATCATCTCGCCATTCAATTTACCGAATTATAGCGAGCGGTGCAAGGCCGCGGCCGCTCATATCAGGTCCGCCCAGAGGATTCCCGCGCCGTCCGGGATGCGTCTCTTCGCGCGCGCGCCCACCACGACGGCGAGAAACTCCGGGCTCAATCCCGGGCGGAGGACTTTTTCCGTGCGCAGCACCGCCACGTCGCTTTCCGCGATCAGCTCCCCCGCCGCAATCTCGCGCATGGCGTGCAGCGAGCGGTTGGTGAGGGTGTAATTGCGTTCTTCGGAAGCTGCCATTTCCTTCACTCCGGAGCCAAGCACTGCGGCCACCCGGTCACGCCCGTATTCCTTCTCCAGCCGTCTGCGCACCACATTCTTTTTCCCCGTTTCCGCTGCGCGGATTTCCTGCACCATGCAGCTGAACTCATCCGGCTCGAGAGCGATCGGATCGTCCAGGCCCGATCCTTCCCGCGACAGGGTGAAGTGCTTTTCCACGACGCACGCGCCGTTCAGGACAGCCAGGGCGGGCACCAACACGGGATCCTGTGAATGATCCGAGATCCCGACCTCGACGCCCAGCACGGACTTCAGGCTCGCCAGGACGGACACGTTGTACTGCTCTTCAGGCGCCGGGTAGGACGTGATGCAGTGCATGAGTACTGTGTTCCTTTTGCCGACCACCCGGAGGGCGCGTTCGATGTCGCCGAGAGTGGAAACCCCGGACGAGAGAAAGAGAGGCAGCCCGTACGATGCCGCTTCCTGCAGCAACGGCAGGTGGTTCAGCTCGGGAGAGGCGATCTTCAGCGCGTGCACGCCGAGGGATCTGAGCTCACGCGCGCTGCGGATTCCAAAGGGCGAGCAGAGGAATAGCGCGCCGTGCGCCTCGGTGACAGCTTTGAGCCCGGCGTAGAATTCGCGGGTTCTCTCGAGGGTCTTGAACTGCTCATAAAGGGCTATCCTGCCTGTCGGCAGATCGACGCTGCCCGACAGCGGATGCAGGATCTCCTCCGCGTGGACGAGTTGGAACTTGATGCAGTCCGCACCCGCCTGCGCAGCGGCGTCGATGAGGGCGCGCGCCTTGCCCATGTCCCCCTGGTGGGAGGTTCCGATCTCCGCAATGACGAGGCATGGATTTCCCCCGCCGACCTTCCTCTGTCCGAAACTGACCATCACTACTAGGATCGGTGCATTCTCGGCGGAAACTCAATCGCTGTCTTTGCGGTCGAGGTCCTTGAATATCATGCTGCCTACGGTGCCTCGCTGGCCCTGATACTTTCCCTTGTAGGGAGTCTGTGTGGCCTTGTCCATGAAGGCGAATACGATCTGGCAGATCCGCCGGCCCGCGCTCAGGCGCAGGGGAAGCCTGTTCGCATTGAACAGCTCCAGGGTGATGTTTCCCTCGAAACCGGGATCGACCCATCCCGCGTTCTGGATGAAAAGGCCCATGCGGCCGATCGAGCTCCTGCCCTCGACGAATGCGGTGACATTGGCGGGGATCCGGATCACCTCGACTGTCGTGGCGAGCAGGAAGGAATGCGGCGGGATGATGATCTCATCCTTCTCGATCTGTATGTAGGGAAGCTCTGCGTCCAGGCTGAGGCTTTCCATGGTGTTTTCGTCGATCTTGAGAAAATGCCTTCCCAGCCGGAGGTCGATGGATGCGGGCTGCACCTGGAAGGGCTCGATCGGCTCCACAACGATCAACCGCTCGGCGATCATCCTTCGGAGGGTCTCGTCTGAAAGGATCAATCGTGCACTCCTCGCGAAAGGCTCTCCCGGATCAACCGGGATTTCAGCCCGCCCAGCCCGTCGGAAAGGGAAACCTTGTACACGTGCGGGTTGATCAGGCGCTTGTACGTGTCGTCCAGCCGGTCCAGCTCGCTGCGCGCGCGGGCCTGAATGGAGGCGATATTCGGCAGTTCTCCGACAACGCGCCCCTCCTTCATGCGCAGGCCGAGGAGGGGCGTGAGGTGAGTATAGTTGGACAGGGTGAAAGACCTGTAGTCTCCCATGGGGTGGTGGAAGGTGTAAGCCTTGCCAGGCACCGCCGGCTCGCCCTCGAGGCAGATGAGATCCGCCAGCGGGCTGCCCCCACCGTTCGAGAATCGCCAGATCTGCTTGATGCCGGGGTTGGTTACTTTCTCGGGATTGTTTGACACCTTGATCGTAGGCAGCCATTCGCCGCCGACCTGCTTTGCCGCGATCTTGTACACCCCGGTGAGAGCGGAATCCCCCCCGCCGGTAACGAGGTTCGTGCCAACGCCCCAGCTGTCGATCGGCGCTCCCTGGGTGATGAGCTGGTGGATGATGTGCTCGTCCAGCTCGTTGGAGGCGACGATGCTCGCGTCAGATAGACCCGCCTGATCCAGGCGCGCCCGCACCATCTTGCTCAGGTACTCGAGGTCACCGCTGTCCAGCCTGACGCCGAAGTTCGTGTGCCCCGCCTTTTTCAGTTTCTTTCCGACTGCAATGGCGTTCTCTATTCCGCTGCCCAAGGTGTCGTACGTGTCGATCAGGAGAACGGCCCCGTCCGGGTAGATCTCCCCGTACTTCTCGAACGCTTCCCGCTCGTTTGCGAATGCCATGATCCACGAGTGGGCCATGGTTCCCCGTACCGGGATGCCGAAGCGTTTGCCGGCAAGCGTATTGGAACTGGCAACGGCACCGCCGATGAACGCAGCGCGGGAGGCGGAAAGCGCCCCGTCGATCCCCTGGGCGCGGCGCAGACCGAACTCGATGATCGCACCTCCGTTGGCTGCGAGCCGGATCCGCGCCGCTTTTGTGGCGATGAGCGTCTGAAAGTTCAGCACGGCCAAAAGGACGCTTTCTATGAGCTGCGCTTCCATGAGCGAAGCGTGCACACGCACAAGCGGTTCCCCGGGAAACGCCAGCGTGCCTTCTTCCATCGACCAGACGTCGCCGCGAAAGCGGAAATCCGCCAGATAGTGAAGGAACTCCTTGCGAAACATGCCCAGGGAATCGAGGTAGGCAAGGTCATCTGTGGAGAATGCGATGGATCCTATCAGATCGAGGGCAGTTTCCAGACCCGCGAAAATCGAAAAGCCGCCGCCAAAAGGCTGCCTGCGGAAGAACATGTCAAAAACGACATGGGGATTCTCCTTGTGGAGAAAGTACCCCTGCATCATGGAGAGCTCGTAAAAATCGGTCAGGAGAGTGACGTTCATTGGGAGTATGGAGGATGGGGGATTCGAACCCCCGACCTACAGATTGCGAACCTGCCGCTCTACCAACTGAGCTAATCCCCCTCAAGGGGAGCACTTGGCTCCACCAACCGCGCAACTATAAGCAACGCACGGGATTGAGGTCAAGACCCGGCGGCGGAGAGAAGGCTGGCGCTGGTTGGCAACGATTCAGGAACCACGCTCGATGTGCTTGAGGTTCCCTTCGGAGTCATGCTTGTCGATAAACTCCGACATCCGCCGGTGCTGCGTCCAGAGCGCGTCGAATTGCTGCTCCGTCATGCCCTTTCCAATACAACGGGCTTTCACGTCTCCGCCGAGGATTCTGCAAAAGGCGACAGAGTTGTCAAAAACTCTTCTAGCTTCTTTCTCGTTCATACGGTATATAACACATACCAATATAACATTTTCCTTGTGCCTCGTCGCACCCTCACGGGAGACGGGCATGCGGGAAAGCCGGCTGCGAAAAATCGGCCGCCGTCCTGGCAGCGGCGGCTCCCCCACACCAGGCCGCTTCATTTGCCAGGCGCGCCCCATCCCACTCGGAACGATCAACGGGGACATACCGGTCCAGGCCGACGCTCTGATTCCAGCCCCGTGCTGTCCCGATGGACCCGTGGGGCTGGTCATCATAGAAATAGATGCAGTCAGTGGCGCTCAGGAAGACAGTATCATCATACAGGGGAATCACGTATCTCCAGTCTTCCGAGGGATCGTATTCATTGTTGCGGTTCCTGTCATCCCAAAGGACCAGGTACATGTAATGTCCGGCCGCCGGAGCGAGCGTGGAAACGTCGATCCTCAGGGCAAAGGCTCCGCCTGAAGGGTCGAAAGAGGCCACGTTGCTGACCAGGCGCGCAACGGGGCATTTTGATCTGCTTTGGGAGGCATAATAGAAATCGTTGCAATTCGTGTAGTAGCACCCCAGCTTGACGTCCCGCGGCGGGTCCCCTATGAGCAGAACTTCACCTTTGACCGTCCACTGAGAAACCACGATTTCAATCAAGCAAAAGAGACAACGGTGACGACATCGCAAATCTCCTCGCCCTGGTTTTGACGCAGATTATACCATGGGTTGTCAAGAGAGGCACCCAGTTGGAGCGGGCATCACGCCGGAGGCGCAACAACGCCTATTTATGCTATAGTGCGCGAATGAAAAGGAAACTCGCGTCTGTGGGTCTTCTGCTGGTGATTGCCGCCCTGTGCGCGGGCGCCGCGCCAAATACCTCTGCGGAGGAAAGCCGTGTCAGCTTTTTTGTCCAGCCGCTTCTTCTGAAAGGATTAGGCGGAACCGCGTATGATTTGTCTTTCCCCACGGGCGGTGGACAATCGGGCCTCAGCCGGCTCGAGTTTCCGATGGCTTCGCTGGAAGCAGGGATCACCGCCGGCCTCTCCATCGAAAAAAACGGACGGAAGGCGTGGCTTTTCGAAGCATCCATCGCTCACTCCACCATCCCCTGGCATGCCAACATGAATGACTACGATTGGGATGGCTTGTCGGGCTATCCGAACCTCCCCTGGAGCTACACCTACTCCACTGATACGACGACGACCTTTCGTGCCTCTGCAGAGGCAGCGTGGACCTTCGGGTCTCTTGGGCCGCTCTCACTTTCCCTCTATGCAACCTATCACTACCAGTACGCCTCTCATGTCGAGGACACTTTGATCGGCTGGCAGTACGTGTCTGTTACACCCGCCACGACTCCACCGTCATATAACGCCGTCTGGTTCTCGGACCCGACGACCGATGTTCTTGAATACACCCTCACAGCCCATATGCCCGGGCTGGGACTTATGGCCGACCTGCAGGTCCTCACGGGCCTGAGCCTCCAGCTTCGCGCTGCTTTTACGCCGGTCTATGTTTCTGACCGTGATGATCACAAGCTGCGGACAAAGCTCTCCACGGCGTCCGGTTGGGGAGCAGGTGTGTATGCAAACTTCCGGGGGAAGTACCAGCTTCCCAGGTATTTCAAGGACTTCTCCACCTATATTGCCCTGGACGGCGAGCTCATCTCCTACTACGTGTCCACAACCCAGACCCAGTATTGGTACGGCAATTTGGACAGCGTCCCACAAGGGACGACACAGACCGGTATCGGGCATGTCATCACCAGCACGCAGTTCCAGGTCGGGTTGTCGTTCGGCTTCGAGTTCTAGCCGCCGGGCTGCGGTGCGCCTTCCGTGCATACGGGAGTACCCGTTCGGCGCGAACGCCGTCCCCGCCCGGGGGCGCACCTCGCGGCTCTCGCTGTCCGCTACGCGGACAGCTGCCGCCCTCCGCACACCTTCGGTGTGCTACGCATCCCTGGCTACGCGATCAGCACCTGGGGAGCCTCCTGCTTCACCTTGTCGGTGAGGGCCGCCTTGAGTGCGTCGTCGATCTTGTCCACCAGGATGAAGCTCATCTTGCTCCTCACGTCCTGGGGCAGGTCTTCGAGGTCCCGCTCATTTCGCCTGGGGAGGATCACTGTGGTCAGGCCTGCTCGATGCGCCGCCAGCACCTTCATCTTTACCCCGCCTATGGGAAGCACGCGCCCACGCAGGGTCACCTCGCCGGTCATCCCGAAGTCTCCGCGGACCGGCCGACCGGAGAACAGGCTGGCAATCGCCATGGTCATGGCCACACCGGCGGAGGGGCCGTCCTTGGGCGTGGCGCCCGCCGGCACGTGTATGTGCAGATCCGTCTGCGCGAACGTGTCGGGGTCCACGCCGAGCTCCACGGCCTTCGAGCGCACGTAGCTCAGCGCAATCCTCGCGCTTTCCCGCATCACATCGCCGAGCTGGCCGGTCAGGGTGAAGTCGCCTTTACCCTTCATCCGCGTGGCCTCGATGAAGAGGATATCTCCTCCGACCGGAGTTACGGCCAAGCCTGTCGCAATGCCGGGGATCTCGATTGACTCGGAAGTCTCTGATTCGAACTTCTCCTTGCGGAGGAGCTCGCGCACTACGTCCGGGGTGATCTCCACTACCGTCCCCGGGGCTCCTGTCCCGGCCGACGCGATCCTGGCCACGCTCTTTCTGCAGATGGCGCCCACCTGGCGCTCGAGGTTGCGCACGCCCGCTTCACGTGTGTAGTCCTGCACGATCTTGCGCAGCGCGTCCTCCGTGAACACTACTTCACCTTCCCGCAGCCCATTTGCGGCAAGTTGGCGCTTTACCAGGTGCTCCTGGGCGATTTTGACCTTCTCGTGCTCCGTGTAGCCGTCCAGGTGGATTATTTCCATCCTGTCGCGCAGCGGGGCAGGGATAGGCTCGAGCTGGTTGGCCGTGGTGACGAACATCACGTCACTCAGGTCGAAGTCTACGTTGAGGTAGTGGTCGCGGAATGTCCCGTTCTGCGCGGGGTCCAGGACTTCCAGCAGCGCACTGGACGGGTCTCCTCGCCAGTCGCTTCCCACCTTGTCGATCTCGTCCAGCATGAACACCGGATTGCGCGTGCCTGCGCGCTTGATGGCCTGCATGACACGGCCGGGCATGGAGCCGATGTACGTACGGCGGTGTCCGCGTATTTCCGCTTCGTCACGCATGCCGCCCAGGCTCATCCGCGTGAATTTGCGCCCGAGCGCCCGGGCAATGCTCTGGCCCAGCGAAGTCTTTCCGACACCGGGAGGTCCGACGAAGCAGAGGATGGCGCCCATGGCCTTGCCCGTTTTTCCGTCCTCCGCGCGGTCCTTCTGAATGCCCCGTTCCTTGAAGAGCTTGCGCACCGCCAAAAATTCGATGATCCGGTCCTTGACCTCCTGCAGATCGTAGTGGTCCTCGTCGAGCACTTTGCGCGCATTCACCACGTCCAGCTGGTCCTCGCTGGACACGCTCCATGGCAGCTCCACCATCCAGTCCAGATATGTCTTGATCATGGAGTGCTCGGCTGCCTGGGGGGGCATGCCGGACACCCGCTTCAGCTCACGCTCGGCCTCCTTGCGCGCCTCTTCCGGCAGATTTGCCTTGGCCATTTTTTCCGTGTACTCGGCCACGATGGAGGTCGATTCGTCCATCTCACCGAGCTCCTTCTGGATTGCCTTCATCTGCTGGCGGAGGAAGTATTCGCGCTGGTCCTTCTCCATTTCCTCTTTCGCTTCGGTCCTGATCTTCTGGCCGAGGCTGAGCACCTCTTTCTGGTGGCCAAGCTGGGCAATGAGGGCGCGGAGTTTTTCCTTCACCGAGTCCATTTCCAATACCTTCTGCGCCTCAGCAGGCTCGAGCTGGCCGTTGGCGGCGACAAGGTACGCCAGGTATCGGGGATCGGTGATCGTGGCGAGAAATCTGGCCGCTTCATTGGGAATGTTCGGAGAGAGCTCCACTACCTCGCGTCCCAGCTCGCGCAGGCTCGCCATGAGCGCTTCTATCTCGAGGTCCGATTCCACGTTCTCTGGCGCGGGCGTGATACGGGCGCGCAGGTACTGTTCAGAGGGAATCCAGTGCAGGACGCGGAAGCGCTCCAGGCCCTGGACCACGACCTGCATTGTGCCGTCCTGTCCGCGCACCACGCGCAGTATTCGCGCCACGGTGCCGACCTCGTGCACCTGTTCGGGGAGAGGCTCTTCGACGGTCGCGTCTTTTGAAGCCACCAGGCCGACCAGGTTGTCAGCCTGCATAGCGTCCTCCACGAGCTTCACGGAACGGGCAATCCCTACCGCAAGGGGGATGACGGAAAAGGGAAATGCAACGGTGTCACGAAGCGGCAGAATCGGGAGCTCCTTTGGGATGCTCACAGTCTGCTCGTTGTTTTTCGGTCTCAAGAAACTTGCCATTTTAGTCACTCGTCCTTTCGCTGGAGAAAAGATACACACACAACCCGAATTTACAAAATCCCGAAGTGCAGCAAGATCCGGGTTGTTGTCCCTCATACCTGCCGCTACATTCACCGCATGGGAATAACCGACGTACTTCTTCTCCTGGGGCTTTCCGCCATCTGGGGGAGCTCATTCATTTTCATCAGGTACCTTGCTCCCCTGATAGGACCCGTGGCTGCAGCAGATCTGAGAATGCTCCTGGCAGGCGCGGCTCTCCTGCTCTTTTTCCTGGCATTTCGATTCACGTCGGACTGGAGGAAGAACTGGCGGCACTTTCTCGTGATCGGCGTCCTGAACTCCGCCGCGCCGTTTGCCCTTTACTCGATCGCGGCCTTGTACCTGCCTGCCGCGATGGAAGCGATTTTCAACGCCATGTCTCCGATGTTCGGCGCGCTTTTCGCAGCGTTGTGGCTCGCAGAAAAGCTGACGCCGTCCAAAATCGCCGGGCTCGTTCTCGGTGTTGCAGGAGTCGCGGTGATGAGCAGCCTTGGCAACCTGCCCGCCAGTCTGGAAACGAGCCTCGCGATCCTGGCCTGCCTCCTGGCGCCGATGTGCTACGGCCTGGCAGGCGTGTACATCAAGAAGCGGGCCGGCAGCGCAAAGCCCCTGGCAATCGCCGGGGGGAGCCAGCTCCTTGGCGGTCTTGCGCTGATGCCGTTCCTGCTGGTTTCTCCCCTGCGTGTGTCAGCCCTCAGCGCGCAGGTCGTTCTCCTGGTCGTGGCCTTCGCCCTGCTGTGCAGCGCTCTTGCGTACGTAATCTATTACAAGCTGATTGCCGACGTGGGTCCTACCAGGGCGCTGACAGTCACGTTCCTCATCCCGGTTTTTGCCATGCTCTGGGGCGCTCTGCTGATCGGAGAACCTGTCACGCTGAGCATGGCGGCGGGTGCTTTGATCATTCTGGCCGGGACGTTCCTCGTCACGGCCCCGCGCAGAAAGTCCGCGCTCAGGATCGCGGGGCGGCGGCTTTGACGAGAGTATTTTGCGCTCCCTGCCTGATTGCACGAACTGTCGAGAAGTAGGCGGCCATCCGTTCACTGGGCAGAAGATGCGTGGAAAACAGCGCTTCTTCCAGGATCTCGGCAACGAGCGCGAGCTGACCGCTCCTGTCGGGAAATACTGCGGCGAGCCGGGATGCATACTCACACGGGGCATCGAATGCGCGGTGCGGCACGCCGCTGCCCTCTCCCCATTCGAGAAGCTGCAGGTATGCCCTGAGGACTCTGCTCATCTGAACCCTTTTTCTCCAGGGGAGGACCTGCGTGGCAGGGCCGTATGACGAGTTTTTCATGGCATTTTTCGCGTCCCTGCTTTCCCTTCTATGCCCCTCGCGGCCCACCAGGGACAGCCAGGTGCGAAGCCTCCGCATGAGCCGGCGGAACGCGCGGAAAAAGTTGTCCAGCTTGCGGCGGACAAAGGAGGCAAAGCTGCGCGTGCGTACGCTTGCAAGGAAGTCATCAGAAAGAAGCGGTGAGACCAGAAAGAAGTAAAGGCCCATGACAAGTGCGATGCGTATCAGCCGGCCCAGGACGAAGAGAAAAAGAAGAAAAGCCGGAGAGGGCGCGGATCCGGAAACGGCGTGGGCCATCGCGGCGTACCGCTGCTGCTGCTCGAAGATCCGTACCGGATCCAGGAGCGCCCAGAGCGGCAGGGCGGGCAATGAGCGAAAGAATCTTTCCAGAAGAGACAGGAGCGCCGAGAGGGGAAGGGGAGCGTCGTTTCGCGCCAGCAGGAGCACAAGCGGTATGCTCACCAGCGGGACCGCAGCGATGGTTCCCATCCGCGACCATTCGAATCGGGCCGGTACGACGATTCCCTCTCCCAGCAGAAGCTGATCCTGCACGTACATGTTCATCGTGCCAGTGACAAGAAGGCCGAAGAGCGCGTGCATGGCAGCAAGAAACGGCACCTGCAATCCCAGCGGGGCCTTCAAGGCCGCCGAGAGAAGCAGCAGGAAAAAGACCACAGCCTGGAACAGGGCCCCGACGAGCTTGACCGCGCGGAGGGAGCGGACTGAGACCTCCGCCTGCAGGGACGCGTCCCGCAGGGCGTGAAGCATTTCCTCGCCCTTTTTGCCTGCAATCGCGCTGAGCAGAATCTCTCTTTCACGCAGGCACCTGTGCAGGACCCACACGCACATCCACTGGATGAATGTGAGACACAGCGGGTAGACGAAATCGACGTGCAGGAGGCTCAGCACGTGCGTCTGCAGGCCGTGAATCGCGCCAACGGCGACCCATGCGACGAGCAAGACTGCCAGCAGCTCCCTGATCCGCGCGAGGAATCCCGCCCTTTCGGCGAAGAGGACATTTGCCATCACGGTCTCCTCCGCGCCGACCGACAGAAGAACCAGGAACAAAAGCGGCGGCGGAAAGGTCAGTGCAGGGAGAACAGCGCGGGCAATCGAATCCACGCAGAGCAGGAAAAGGGAAGGAAGAGAGATCGCGATCAGCGGATGAACTGTGGAGCGATGGAGACGCAGGTAGCTTTCAGAGATCGATGAGCTCACTGCCGTATTCCGAAACGACAAAAAGAGGAAACTCGTGAGTCAAAGACTCGTGCGGGGCAAGGGCGTTTCCCCCCAGGAGGAACAACTCCACCGCATTCCCCTTTTGCTTCACTTCCCGCAGGAAGACGTGCTGGGCTTCCGTGAGCACCGGCGTCACCACTTTTATATGCGTGCGAACGGGGATATTCACGCCAGAGCCGAAGAGCAGCCGCGTGAAATCCCCGGATCCGCCGGATACATCCATGCGCGCGAGCATCTCCAGAATTGCCGCGGCGTGACCCGGTGCGCTGCTGATCTGGGCCACTGGCAAGACCCCCTCATTCGTCATGGAAGCGGAGGCGATGAGCCCGATTTCCTGGCCAAGGGAATAGAAGTGCATGACAAGCGAAGCAGCCATGACCGCGGCCCGCTCCACCCAGAGAGAGCGGAACCGAAAAGGATAGTCTTCGCTGTTCATATTCACCAGGATCATGACGGGGGCAAAGAGAAAGGGAACGTATTCCATCGTATGCAGGCTCCCCATGCGGGCGGAGACCTTCCAGCTTATCTTGCGCGCATCATCTCCCGGCACGTATTCGCGGAGGGACCGATACCGCGTGAGATCCTCGTACCGCCGGTCCTGGCTGCGCACGTTCCCTGCCGGCAGCCCGGATGACAGCGGCAGCCGGAGGGGGAGCACTTCGGGATAGACGATCAGCCGTTCGACCTCGCCGCAGGACCGCCTCCACGGGAAAAAGCCCAGAGGATCGGAGCCCAGCAGCGAAGCCGGTCCCACCGAGTATTCCCCCCTGTGCTGGCTTTCAATCGTGTAGGAGACCCTTTTCTTTTCCCACGGCCGCAGCCGGAGAACGAATTTGCCCGGTTCGCGGGAGAACAACGGGCCGATCGTGTCGACAAGGCTGACGCCGGGGACCGGGAGCGGGCTCCTGTTCTCGATCGTCAGGACGATCTGGATCGGATCGAACCGATGCGCGCGAAGAAGGAGATCATGACGATGCACCACCAGGGCCCCTGCCATGAAACGGGAATATGCAAAGGAGAGGCCGAGTGCAGCCAGGTAGAGAAGGGAAATGACCTGGAGAATCCTGATGGGGAAGAAGAGAAGGACCGAGACGAGAAACAGGGAAAGCGGCAGGCGGATCGTCTTCATTTCTCGACTCTGACCACCGGTACCTCGACCGACTCGCTCACGTCACGGAGAATCTCCTCCGCGGTGACCCCTTTTACCATGGACTCGGGCCGCAGGATCACCCTCTTGATGCAGGCAGGAAGCAGCATCTCCTTGACGTCTTCCGGAATAACGTAGTCACGGCCCCGAATTGCAGCAAGGGCCTGGGCGCTCTTGTAGAGCGCCAGGGAGCCCCGAGGGGAAATGCCGAGCCTCAGGCGCGGCTCCTTGCGGGTCACGGCGGACAGATCCAGAATATAGTCGCGCACCGCGGGACTCACGTGGACCTGGGCGACCGCTTCCTGCATCTCCCGCACCTCGGAGAGGCGGGTCACTGCCTCGACATCGAGCACGGGGTGCGTCGTGCGCCGCTGGCTTTCGAGGATTGCTGTCTCCGCGCCTCGGTCAGGGTACCCGATCCTCAGTGCGAGCAGGAACCGGTCTTTCTGAGCCTCGGGCAGCGGGAACGTGCCTTCGAACTCCACGGGGTTCTCCGTTGCCATGATGAAGAACGGGTCAGGCAAGGGGATGCGGTTCCCATCCATGCTGATCTGGTTTTCGGCCATCGCTTCAAGGAGCGCGGATTGCGTCCGGGGGGTGGCGCGGTTGATCTCGTCCACCAGGACGACGTTCGAGAGGATCGGGCCTTCACGGAAGGAAAACTCACCGGTCTTGGGGTTGTAGACCGATACACCCAGTATGTCAGCCGGAAGCAGATCGGGGGTGCACTGGATGCGTTTGAAAGTTCCGCCAAGACTCTGACCGATGGCGCGGGCCGCGATGGTTTTTCCTACACCCGGCACGTCTTCGATCAGGACATGTCCCCTGCAGAGAAGTGCGACGAGCAGCTTTTCCACTACGTCGCTCTTGCCGTAGAAGGCTTTCTCCGCGGATTGCCTGATCAGCTCCGCCCATTCGCGGACCTTTTTCACGCCTGGCTTACCTCCTGTCCCTCACATCTCGAAAATCTTTCCCGGATTGAGAATCCCGTCCGGGTCCAGTGCTTTTTTGATGGCTTGGAGCGCGGAAAGATGGGGGACGCTCAGATTCCGCCGGAAGGACGCGCGTTTGGACAGTCCGATCCCGTGCTCGCCTGAAACAACGCCTCCGCGCCTGCGGACGTCATCGTAGATGGCCTCCCGTACCAGCTCGCGTTTTTCCCGCCAGTCCGGCAGCTCCGGGCCGACCAGCCCGTCGGCAAGAATCCCGCGAAGCAGGTGGGAGTGCACATTCCCATCAGCCGCGTGGCCGAATGTCGGCAGAGAGACGCCGAGCCGTGCTTCCAGGTCGTGTACGAGCGCTACGTGCGCGGCAATCTCCGACCTGGGCACGCAGACATCGAAGAGCTCGACCGTAGCCGCCCGGACTCCTTCATAGAGCATGCTGCGCATCTCGAGGATCTCTGCCTGCCTGCTCTTCTGATCCGTGAGAAGCACATCCAGTGCGCCGGAGGCCTCCAGCACCTCGCCGATTGTCCCGGCCTGGGCGAGGGTGTCCTCCTCATCGCGGCCATCGACAATGATCATGAGGGAGGCCTCGCCTTCACGGGCGGGCCATGTCTTGTTCAGGAGGCGTTCTACGGCCCGGGTGACGGAATGCTCCACGAACTCGACGGCGCACGGGAGGATACCCCTGCCGAGAATGGCCGGTACCGTCTCGATTGCCTCCCGGCTCGTGGAAAAAGGCGCAAGGATTGTCTGGACCGACCCCACGGGGGGAAGAAGACCGAGGGTGATCCGGGTGATCACCCCCAGCGTGCCCTCGGATCCGATCATGAGGTCCATCAGATGGTAGCCCGAGCTCGATTTGATGTATTTGCCGCCGAGGTCCAGAACTTCCCCGCTGGCAAGCACGATCTGCAGGCCCAGCACGAAGCGCCGAACAGTGCCGTACTTTACCGCGCGCGCTCCGCCGGCGTTGGCAGCTACCGCGCCCCCGACAAAAGCTCCTTCGTCCCCGGGGTGCGGCGGGAAGTACAGGGACATTTTCTGCACTTCTTCGTACAGCCTTTTCAGGCTCACTCCCGCCTGCACCGTGATCGTGAGATTCGCCGGATCGCAGTCCAGCACGTGGTTGAGGAGCTCCATGGAAAGCACGATGCCCCCCGGAGAAGCAATGCATCCCCCGACAAGGCCTGTGCCGCCTCCGCGAACGGCGAGCGGGACCTTCTCGTCCCGGCAGAGCCGGACAATCGCGGCGACCTCCTGCTCGTCGGCCGGCTTCACCACCGCCTCGGGCAGGACGCCGGAGGGGTCGCGCGTAAACTCGTCATGTCCGTACGGCTCTCTTGCAACGGCGTCCGTGAGCACACGGTCTCCTGCGATCTCCCGTACTTTCTTCCACCATGATGAGCTCAGCGGCATGGCTTCTCCTTGCGGGCGGGTGAGTCTACACCTCGATCGTGGTGCCCTCCTGGGCAACCGTGACCTTCATATCTGTCTTTCCCTTGAGAGTCGCCACGTATGCTCGATGCAGGCCCGCCAGCTCACGATCGGTGCGCAGGGGCTCGTGGTGGAAGAGCACCAGGTGCTTGACGCCCGCCCTGTGGGCTGCGCCGATAGCCCATCCGAAGTAGCTGTGACCCCAGCCGGTCTTTCCCGAGAAGTATTCCTTCCTCGTGTACTGCGTGTCGTGGACGAGCAGATCCGCCCCTTCGAAGAACTTCTGAACCTTTTCGTTCTCCTCCCGGGCAGCGAGCGCTCCTTCCTTGACCGCGGCAGCGTCATAGCTGGGATCCTCGGGGCTGATGTCGAAAAAATTGCGGTACGGCTCGTGATCATAGGCGGTGCAGAAGACTTTTCCCTTGTACTCGAACCTGTAGCCGAGTACGAGGATGGGGTGATTCAGGTACTTGGTGGTGACTTTGAGCCCGCTCCCGAGGTCGAGGCTGCCCTCTTTGAGGGGAGTGTAGTTGATCTTTGCCGACAGCTCCTCCAGCCGCACGGGAAAGTAGCGGTAGCGAAGCTGTTCTCCCACGATCTTTTCCAGCGTGTCATCCTCGTAGGAGACGGGGCCATAGACGTCCAGCTCCGTGGTCGGGATGAAGATGGGCGTGAAGAACGGGAAACCCATGATGTGGTCGAAGTGCGTATGCGTCAGGAATACCTTGGTCTTGATGGGGCCGCGCGGGAAGTCCTTCTTCATGATGTGCCCGGCCAGTTCCCGCACGCCCGAGCCGAGGTCAATGACGATCAGCCTGTCCTCTTCCCCGAATCGCAGCTCGAGGCACGAGGTGTTGCCGCCGTACTTCACCGTGGTGGGTCCGGGTACCGGGATCGAGCCTCGCACGCCCCAGAAGGTCAAACGGATGGCCATGACGGCGCCCCTACACTGACACGCTCAGGAAGATCTTGGCCTTGTCGATCTCGCTGTTGGCCTTGTCCTCCATCGCCTCCAGGTCATCCAGCGTGATGCCCAGTTCTTCGAACACGTACGGGGGCAGCTTCTCAGGGTAACGGTCGCCCGAGAACCCGATCTGGTAGGTATTGGCGAAGAAGTTTGCGGCTGCTACGGTGAGCAGTATGTCGCGGTGGGCGCCGGGATACGCGTCGAGGAAGTGGTGGAAGAAGACAATGTCTTCCATGACGGGGCCGAGATTCCAGTTCTTGATGATGAGCCTGCCCACCTCGCAATGATTGACTTCCATGGTGCGCTCCTCCAGGATGTACAGCGGAGCATGCTCCTTGTCGGTGAGGGAAAGCGCGGTGACATACTCCGCGGAGAGCTTGTTGTTCAGCGGTATCTTGCCGATGTCGTGCAGAAGCCCGGCCACGAAGTACTCCTCCAGCTGCTTGGGGTCCTTTTTCCGTTTGATGGCGATGAGCTTGGCGGTCACCCCTACGCAGAGGGAATGGCGCCAGAACCCGTCGATATTCAGTGCCTGGAAACTGCCTTTCTTGGCGAGCTGGCCCAGTACCGCCGTGGACAGGGCAAGATTCTTCACCGTGTTGATCCCCAGCATGATGATGGCCCGCACCAGGCTGGTGATCTGATTGTTCAGGCTGTAGTAGGCGGAGTTGATAAGCTTCATCACGCGGCCCATGAGCACGGGGTCCAGGCTGATGACCTGGTTGAGATCCGAAGGGGAAGTCTTGGGGTCATTGGCGATCTGGAGGATCTTTGACACCGTAATGGGCAGGCTGGGCATCTTGGAGATGTACGTCTGAATTATCGAAAGGACCCGGTCTTTATCCTGCATACCCTATTTCAGGCTCCCCATCTGGACAACTATGGATTCGATCCGTTCTCTCATTGCCGCGGCTATCGCCTTGTCCGGGTGCCACGCCGAAAGATCCTTGAGGTAAGAAAACGTGTCGACGATCAGGGAGCGCGTCATGGGCTCTTTCCTGTGAGGGACAACCGGCCGGAAGGATTCTGCGATTTTTTGCCGCAGCCCTTTCTTCCCTGCCAGCTGCGCCTTGAGGGATTCCATGGCAAGGCGCTCATTGCTCCCCCGAAACCGTTTTTTGTCGCTTTCGGGAAGATAATCCGACAGTTTTCCCAGATAGTCAAGAAGATCGCCGGGCTTGGATGGCGGGACGGCCCCCTTGTCCAGCTTGTCCCTGATGCCGTTCAGGTAGTCACGGAGCTCCTGGCGTACGTCCTCCCCTGTACGGGCGGGTTTGTCCGGTTCGCCATTCTGGAGATGCGCCGCAGTCGGCGGGGGTTCTGGCTCTTCACTCTCAGCGGCCGGCGCTTCCTGGGTCGGAGGAGCTGCGGCGGGCTGGGGCGCCCGGGGCCCCGGAGGTGCAGGGCGTGGCGGTGCAGCAGGCTGCAGCGCATCCTCGGGCTCAGACCGGGCTTCATCCACCGGGGCCTGAGCCACGGGCAGGCGGGGCTTCGGCGCGTGAGTCTTTGAAGGAGCCGGGGCAGGCCGGAGGGGCGCAGGGGTTTCGGCTGCCGGAGCGTACGACTTCGGTCCACGGCGTACCGTCCCGCGCGCCTGTACGGGCGCAGGCCGTGCCGGCGGGGCAGGCTGCGGCCTTATGGCCTGGGCCGGGGGAGGTTGCCTCCGCGGCTGAGACGCAGGCCGTGGAGACGAGGACCGCGGAAACTGACGCTGTGGTAACGGGGACCGCGGAAACTGAGGCTGGTCCAGCGCGGGCGGCAGAGATGGAGGTTCCGCGACCGAAGGTCGTGGAGACGGGGGCACGGGCGCCTTTTCGCGCTCGGGCTCCAGGGACACCGGTTCCGGATCCCATTCGATCTCAGGCTCCGCCTCTGATACGGCAAAGGGCTCGAGATCAGACCCTGCGGCCTGAAAAGACTCGCGCTGCGCAGGCATCTCTCCCGGCGCAAAATCGCCGCGTCTGCGCATGGGATGCCGTTCGGGTTCCTCATCTTCCAGGTCAGCAGGGGCGTACCGAGGAAGACCTTCGGCGCGCGGCGCCGTGCCGGGCGGATCCATTGTGATCGGCTTCAGGGGAGAGGGAGCGGCCTGCACGATCTCGGGCCGCGGCATGTTCACGATGATGGGGGGCGCCGGGGGAGGGTTCTGATTTCTCTCGTCGACCTTGCGGGAGAGGGTCTTCATCTCGTCGAACAGTTTGTCGACGATCTTCGCCTGTGTTGCCGCGGATTCCTTCAGGGAATTGGCGATCAAGGATTCCGTCTGGGGAGACAGGGTAAGCTGGGATTGCTGCGGAGGCTGCGCAGGCAGGGGGACCGGCGCAGGGAGTGGCGGCGCCGGAACCGGCGGCTGAAATTGGTAAGGCTGCGCCGGGAACGCCTGCGCTGCCACAGGGGCCTGCTGCTGTCCCCGGGGCTGTTGAGAGGGAAGCAGCGGCTGCGGCTCGAACATCTGCAGGGCGGGATTCTCTTCATACAGCTCCTGGTCTTTCAGCAGGTTCACCAGGTTGGGCGGCCGCTCGTCCTCGATGGAGACCGAGTCCTCCGGGATCGACTCGTCCACCTGCTCCAGCTGAAGCTCCTCGTCTGTTTCCCGCACCGCGAACACAGGCTCCATTCCCCCGACGTTGATGATGGGAACCGCCTCTTCTTCCAGGGGCTCGAGGTCCTCGATCATGATCAGGTCTTCTTCCGGCTTCACCCTTTCAGGCGGCGCCGATTCCACGGTCAGCTCCCTGAGCTTTCGGATGGTCTTTTCCCGCTCGTCGCGGAAATCCTTCTCATGTTCGGAAATAGCCTGCTCGTACTCATCCATGGCCTGGCTCAGGGCTTCCATGTCATTTGGATCCGTGCCCTGCTCGAGCCTGTTGATCAGGCCTTCCATCGTCTCGATGGCCTTCTGCGGCTCGCCCAGCTCGCGGTAGAGTTTCGCCAGCCGCGAGCTTGCATCATTGTCATCGGGAAATGCCTCCCGCACCTCGCTCAGCGTCTGCGCGGCCTGCCGGAGATGACCCTGCTTTGCATAGATGTCTGCCAGAAGGATCCGTGCCCGCGGATCATCCGGCCGGGCGGTGAGGTAACGCTGCACCTCTTCCAGTGCCCGCGCCGTCTCACCGGCTTCCTTCCAGAGAAAGGCGCGGTCCAGCCGAAAGTCCTGGTCCTCGCCGCCGAGGGCTTCGAGCTTTTCGAAGCATTCGAGGGCTTTTCTCTTTTCTCCTGCCCTTTCGTATGCCAGGGCAAGCCCCTTGAGGGCCTCCCGGTGCGCAGGCTGCGCCTCGAGGACCGCTGTGTACTGCGTGATGGCCTCGGGGAAGTTCTCAAGTCCGCGAAGAATGCCAGCCAGGCGCTGGCGCGCTTCCAGGTTGTCCGGCTCCATGGACAAGAGCCGCTGCAGCTCCTCCATCGCCTCGGTGAGCCTGCCTTCGCGCTCCAGAAGCGAAGAGAGGTTCTCTACCGCCTGCGCGTAATGAGGGTCGGCCTTCATCGAATCCCTGTACACCAGGGCAGCTTCTTCCCGCCTGCCCTGGGCTGCCATCACGACGCCGAGGTTGTTGAGCGCGCGGGCGTTGCGGGGCTCCGTGCGAAGCACTTCGCGCAGCGTTTTTTCGGCCGCCCGTTCGTCTCCTATCCCGTGGAGCGTCACGCCCAGGTTGTTGAGCGCATCCGTCCATCCCGGCTTGGCCCGGACGGCCGCCTCGTATTCCTCGCGCGCTTCCCTGGTCTTGCCTATCCGTTCGTACACTACGCCGAGGTTGTAATGCAGGCGAGGCTGGTTGGTATCCGACTGAAGCCCTTTCTGGTAGACGCGGATGGCGTCCCCGTACCTGCCCGCTGCCTCCAGCACGGTACCAAGATTGATATACGAGGCGACGAACGTGGGATCCACTGCGATGGCTTTCTGGAAGTTCTCCTCGGCCAGCGCGCTGTTGTTGAGCGCTTTGTAGACATTGCCCAGGTTGTAGTACACGTCGCCGCGCAGGGGGGAAAGATCGATGGCTTTTTCGAAATGCGGGATGGCTGCGCCGTATGACTGGACCCTCTTCAGAATGACTCCCAGGTTGTTGTGCGCCTCGGTGTAGTCAGGTTTAAGATCCACCGCCTTCTGGAAAAGTTCGATTGCCCTGCGGAACCTGCCGGTTTTCTCGCATACGCTTCCAAGGAGGTTATAGGCCACCGGGGACTCGGGCAGCGCCTCCAGTATACGCATAGCCAGCTTCTCCACGAGGGTGAACTCCCCCATTTTGAACGCGTTGCGCGCCCGGGTGAGAATCTCCGCCGTGGTCATGGGCTTCATCTGTAGATCCTCGAAGGGCGCGCGCTTACCTCGGTGCCGAACTCGCTCTGCTGCCGCGGCAGCGATGAGTCATATGCGGTCACGGCAAAGTAATACAGGCTCCCATTGTCCAGGCCATCGATCACGAGGGTTGTGGCGGTCCCTGCGTCGATCGGGGAGTCGCCTTGTGCCGCGCCAAGGCCGAGGAAGTTGTGGGGCGCACTGCCGTAGTACACGAGATAGCCTTGTACGCCGATGTCGTTTGCTGCGCGCCACGTGAGAGTCACTTTTCCGTTTCCCGGGGTCGCCATGAGCCCCGCCGGCGGAGCAGGGGGTGGATTGGGCTCGTACACCACGGTGAGATCGGACACACGCGGCGACTGCGCGCGGCGGCCATCGGGATACAACTCCACCCTGAGCTGGACGTAGCGCGCCCTCAGGGTGTCTTTGAAGTCCGTGCCGGGCGTGAAAGGCACCCAGTCCGTCGGCCCGCCAAGAAGCTGCCTGCCGTTCCACGTATCTGCCGTTTTGTAGTAGTACTCCACGGTCGTATCAGAGGGGGTCGATGCGACCGCCTCGATGCGCGCAATGCGCGTGGAGGAAAAGCCCAGGTCGAGAATTCGTGAGGTGGCCGACCCTGTCTTCCCGAGAAAACGTGACGTGACCGGGTCATCAACGGCGCGGCGGGAAATCCGCAATTCATCCAGAAAACCGGTGAAACCCGAGCCGAGCATCACAGGCGCGGCGTGCGCACGCCCAACTTTCGGCACCGCGATGGAACCGGATTCGGTTCCCGTGTCCGTGGTGTGCAGGATGGCTTCGGGCACTCCGTCCAGCCTGTACTCGAGGAGACCTTCGCGCGCATCGAAGCGCAGCAGGTGGTGATGCCATATACGGGGGACGAGCTGCCGTGTGCCGACCAGCGTGACCGGCAGCCGCTCCCCCGTCGGCAGAGCGAAGAGATTCTGAAAGTCCCAGACAAGCTTCCTGTCACGTATCCTGCACTGCAGGCTTTGCGAGAGGAGCCCGGTGTTCTGCCCCGCACTTTCACGGGAAACCGCGGTCCAGGCGATGATCGATTCTCCGTTGGAAAGGGTTGCCGGATAGAGCCAGAACTCTATTGTGAAGTCTCCCCAGACAGCGCCGGGAGAGAACATCGCCTCCGGCGGGGCCTGGAAACCCACCGCGTGCGCGTCTCCGGTAAAAGCCGCGCTTCCTCCCCCCAGCGCCGCGGCTTCTTCCGTAATGAGGGGAGGGCTGCCGGCCAGAGTGTAGCTGCCGGTTGCATCCAGAGTGCCGGGCTCGTCGAAGTGAAGAAGGAGCTCTGTTGAGCTGTCCGGGGAGTATTCCCCGCTGGCAAGGGCAAGATCCTGAAACCCCCATCTCCCGGGGACAGCGGTAACGCCCTCCAGAGTCTGCATCTCTCCCCACTTGTTCGCCTTTCCCAGCTCAATAGACTTCTCGAGTGCGAAAAGCGGGCTCGCGAGGAGCAGGAGACAGAGAAAGGCCGTCCCGGAGCGCGATTGTTTCCGGACCATGATTCTGTACATTAGTATTATAATCGGTATCGAGGGGTGTATCTATTGAAGGCTTTCCACGACCCGCGGGACCGCGTGTATCCTGACAGGCCCGGCGTCTACATCATGAAAAACGCGGACGGCACGCCAATCTACGTGGGAAAGGCGCGCAGCCTGAGAAACAGGATCCGCAGCTACTTTGCAGGTGAAAAGGACATCAAGACCCGGTTTCTCCTTGCTCACATGACGGATATCGAGGTGATCATCACCAACACCGAATATGAGGCGCTCATCCTTGAGAACAACCTCATCAAGCAATGGACACCGCAGTACAACATCAATCTCAAGGACGGCAAGACCTATCCGGTGATCAGGCTCACCGCGGAGGAGTTCCCCCGGGTCTACAGGACGCGCCGCATGATCTTCGACGGCTCGGAATACTTCGGGCCCTTTCCCAAGCCCCACCAGATCGACCTGTACCTGAGGCTGATCGAGCGCCATTTTCCGCTGTGCAAGTATCGCGGCTCCCAGAAGAAGCGTGCGTACCCCTGTCTCAACTACCACATGGGGCGGTGCGCGGGAGCGTGCTGCGGAAAGATCACGCGGGAAGAATACCTGAAAATCGTCGACGGCGTGCGTAAGCTGCTCTCGGGCCGCAGCGCGGAGCTGGTGCGTGATCTGAAGGAGAAAATGAAAGCTGCCTCGGAAACCCAGGAGTTCGAGAGAGCGGCGAAGCTTCGCGACCAGATCTCCGCCATCGAGGAGGTGTCCGTCGAGCAGAGGGTCATGGAGTTCACGGAGGAAGACCGGGACTACATCGCTCTTGCGCCCTGCGGCGAATCACAGGTTGCCGTTGTTCTGCAGGTGAGGGAGGGCAAGCTCCTTGGCAAGGAGGTCTTCGAAGTGGCGGAATATGCGCCGGACGAGGAGGCGCTTTCTCACTTCGTCGCGCGCTACTACGCGGAACGAAAGACCATCCCGGATGCGGTCTATGTGGGCCGCGAGCTGGACGGGGAGAACCTCTCTCTCTTTCTCCGTGAGCTGGCCGGCAGGCAGATCGCCGTGAAGATGCCGCAGCGCGGCAAACACACCCAGCTCATGTCCATGGCCGAGTCGAATGCCCGTGAGGAGGCTGCCAAGGCGGCGCGGGGGGCAGAGATGACCATGGCGCTCGAGGGGCTTAAGGAAGACCTGGGTCTGGCGGCCCTTCCCCGCAGAATCGAGGGATTCGACATTGCACACCTGGAAGGCACCGACACCGTTGCATCCATGGTGCGGTTCACCGACGGCAGGCCGGACAGGAAACTCTACCGCGCGTTCACGATCAGGAGCCTGGACGGAAAGGTGGACGATTTCGAATCGATACGCGAGGCGGTTGCCCGCCGCTATACGCGGGTGGTGAATGAAGAGCTGGAACGGCCCGATCTGATCCTCATCGATGGAGGAAAAGGCCAGCTTGGTGCAGCCCGGGGGGTCCTGATTGCCCTTGGCCTGGATGCGATGCCGGTGATCGGACTGGCCAAGAAGCAGGAGGAGATCTTCATGCCCGGCCGGGATGATCCGCTGGTTCTGGATGAGGCCTCTCCGTCCCTGCGCATCCTGGAGCAGGTGCGCAACGAATCTCACAGGTTTGCAACGACACTCAACAAGAAGAAGCGTGCAAAACGCGTGGCCCTTACATTACTGGAAGACGTGCCGGGGATAGGCCAGGCGCGCAGCAAACGGCTCATGATGGTGTTCGGTTCCATGGAAGCGATCCTCGGTGCGACCGTGGACGACATCCAGAAAAAGGCGGGCGTGCCTAGGGAAACTGCCGCCATGCTCCTTGCCCGGCTCTCGCAGCGATATAGTAAACCAGCAGGTGCAGAAGAAGCGCGTGCAGGTCGCTCCTGACCGAGCGGAAGCGTTCGTCGAAGACTGACAGGAGCTGGACGATATCCTCGATCTCGGCCGCGGAGAACTTCTTGTTGCCGGTCATGTAGGTCTTCTGGTTCTTCTTGCTGAATATCTTCAGCCTGGGAAAGGCCTCCGTGGTCTCGTAGTTGTCGGCGAGCATGCGCTTGAAGCCTGCCAGCCTGCGGAACTGGAGAAGAAGGCCGCTGACCAGCTGCGTTGCCTCCGCTTCGCGGGCGAGCAGGATCTTGTCCAGGACTTCCTCCGCCTCCGTGAGCTCCCTTTCACAGACCTTGTCGAAGAGGGTGAAGACATTCTCTTCCTTGGAGTGGTAAATGTACTGTTCTACGCTGTCCAGCTGGATCGTGGTGTCAGGGCCGAAGAACTGGGCAAGCCGATCGCACTCGACCCGCATGTCGCGGGTATTGTTCTCCACCATGTCCAGGATGTATTCCACCGCCAGGGGGTCGATGGTGATTTTTTTCTGCCGGAAATACCCCGTGACCCAGCCCTGCTTCTGGTTGTCGAACATCTCCCAGAAGATCTTCTGATTCTCCTTTGGGATGGCAGCCGCGATCTTCCTGTCGATTTCCCCCGCAAAGCCCGTGCTCACCAGGAGGAGGGTCGCATCCTTGGCCGGTGAACCCAGATACTCCACCAGAGCCGCCGCTTCATCCGCGCGTTTGACTTCTTCCGCGTTTGCAAGAATCACGAGCCGATGGGCGCTGAAGAGGGTCTGGTTGCGCAGGCACAGGATCACGTCTGCCATGCGGCTCTCGCCGGCATAAAATCGGGAGATCTCGGGTTTCTCCCCGCGTCTTACCGTGAGGCCCTGGGTGATCTTTTCGATGAACGCGGTTTTTTCACCTTCCTCGGGACCGAGGAGCAGATGTGCCGAGACCTCGCGCGGCGCTGCCGCGGGGCTCACGGATAGCTTCTCATGAGAAAGGCCAGCCTCCCGAGGATGCGCACGTTCTGGGTGAAAAGCGGCGGGTACCTGGGATTCTCCGCCTTGAGACGCACCCTGTTTTTCTCCACGTAGAACCTCTTGAGGGTGACCGCCTCATCCACCATCGCCACCACGATGTCGCCGTTGTCCGCCGTGTTCTGCTGCGTGACCACCACGATGTCTCCGTCCATGATTCCGGCGTCCTTCATGCTGTCCCCCTTCACCTGCAGTGCGAAGTGGGTGGACTTGCCCAATGACGCGGCCGGGACCTGCACGTAGCCCTGGAGGTTCTCCTCCGCGAAAAGCGGTTTCCCTGCGGCCACATTGCCCAGCAGCGGAACGGATGCCATTTCCTCCCCGACTGCCTCAGCGTCACGGAGGATCTCGATTGCGCGCGACCTGTTTTCGTGACAGCGCAGGTATGCCTTCTTCTCCAGCGCCTTGACGTGATCGTAGCTTCCCTTTACGGAGAAGCGGAAATTCGTGGCAATCTCCCTTATGGTGGGAGGATAGCGGTTGAGGCGGATGAACTCGCGTATGAAATCGAATACTTCCCGCTGGCGCGGGGTAAGGCCCTTCATTTTCTCTTACTTCTCCGCCGTGATCTTCAACTTCTTCATCTTACTGTGGAGATTGCTCGCATACACGCCCAGGGCGTCCGCAGCCCGGGAGATGTTGCCGCCGTTCTCCCGCAGCTTTGCGGCAATCAGGTCGCGCTCGAAGCTGTCGCGCGCCTCGGCGAGCGTCATCGCGGCATACGCGGAGAGCGTTCCATCCGCCTCCTGGCGGGGGGGCGCACCAAGGTAGGACTTGACCGACGAGGCGGAGATCACAGGCTCCTCCGCCATGATATTAATCCTCTCCACGAAGTTTTTCAATTCCCTTATGTTGCCCGGCCAATGATAGGCGCAGAGGAGCTGCATGCCCTCCGGGGAAACGGTCTTGGGCTCCATGGCCGACGGCCGTTTGAACTTTCCCATGAAGTAGTCAACCAGCTCCGGCATGTCTTCGATCCGCTCGCGCAGGGGGGGCACTGTGATGGGCACGACATTGATCCGGAAAAACAGGTCCTCGCGGAACCGCCCGCTGCGGATCTGTTCGCCGATATCCTTGTTGGTGGCGGAGATCACGCGCACGTCCACCGAAAGGGATTCCTCCCCTCCCACGCGCTCGAAACGCATCTCCTGCAGCACGCGCAGGACCTTGGCCTGGGTAACGAGGGACATGTCGGCGATCTCGTCCAGAAAGAGGGTGCCGTGATGGGCCATCTCCACCTTGCCTCGTCTGCGCTGCAGGGCGCTGGTGAATGCCCCCTTTTCATGGCCGAAGAGCTCGCTTTCGATCAGACTCTCCGGGATGGCCGCGCAGTTGAGCTCCACGAACGGCCGGCCGGCCCGCGCGCTGCGCGCATGGATCTCACGGGCCACCAGCTCCTTGCCGGTGCCGTTCTCACCCAGGATGAAGATCCGCGAGTCGCTGCCGGCCGCCTGCTCGATGAGCCCGCGCACCGCTTCCATTCCCGGGCTCGATCCTATCATCCTGTCGTCGATGAAGATGCTGTTCTTCAGAGTCCTGTTCTCGCGGCGCAGGTCTTCGATTGCGATTGCATTACGGACCACGGTCATGGTCCTGTCCAGTGAGAGGGGCTTTTCAAGAAAGTCGAAAGCGCCCATCTTTGTGGCCTGCACGGCCAATGAGATGTTCGCGTGGCCTGAGATCATGATGACTTCCACGTCGGGGAATTGCTCCCGGATCCGCTTCAGCACTTCGATGCCGCCCATGTTGGGCAGCCACACGTCGAGGAACACGAGGTCCACGCTGGAGGCGGCAAGCTCGGCCAGGCCCTGCGCCCCGTCTTCTGCGGCCAGCACGGTGTACCCCTCATCCTCCAGGACGTCGCGGAGCACCGTGCGGATGCCCGGCTCGTCGTCGATGATCAGGATGCTGCTCATGCCTGCGGCCCTCCCGCGGCCCCTGTCGGCAGGTCGATGAAGAACGTGGTACCGGTGCTCCCGTCGCTCTCTGCCCACACATTGCCCTTGTGATCGAACACGATGCGCTGCACGATGGCAAGCCCCAGGCCCGTGCCCTCCTTCTTGGTGGTGAAATAGGGATCGAAGATGCTGTCCATGTTCGACTCGCTGATGCCGCTCCCTGTGTCGCTCACGGCGATTCGGCAGAAGCTGGTGTGCGCTTTCTTCACCACGTCAGCCCGCACGGAGAGAAGGCCGCCTTCCGGCATCGCCTGAATGGCGTTGGTGAAAAGATTGGCGAAGACCCGCTTCATCTGGTTCCGGTCCACTGCCAGCACGACAGACTCGGGCACCTCCTTGATGTCAATCCTCACACGGGAAGAAAGGTGCGCGTAGACCGAGGCAACCTCCCCCAGCATCTCCTTGAGAATGACATCCGCCGGCTTGGGAACCGGCAGCTTCGCGAACTCCCCGAACTCGCGCAGCATTCTTTCGAGATTGTCCACCTCGGTGATGATGGAGGAAACGGCGGGACGCAGAACCTTTGCAAAATCCTCGGCGCCTTCCTCGTGTCTCTTCAGTATCCGCTGGGCGGAAAGCTTGATCGGGGTGAGCGGATTGCGGATCTCGTGCGCCAGGCGCTGCGCGATCTCCTGCCACGCGGTGATCCTTTCCGCCTGCAGCAGCTTGCGGCGCGACCGTTCAAGCTCGGAGATCATGCCGTTGAAGGAGTCCACGAGGTTGGCCAGCTCATCCCGCGGCCGCGTCAGTATCCGGAAACTGAAGTCACCTTCCGCCACGCGCCGCGTGGCGTCCTCCAGGTGCACGATGGGCCCGATGATCCTTTCGGTGAGAAGGAGACTGACCAGTATCGTGATGAAGAAGATGGGCAGGGAGAACAGGAAGAAGAAGCCCACCAGCACGAGCCTGAAGAGCACGCGAAACTGGTCGAGCGCGGTGAAAAGCGTGAGGCTTTCCGTGAGCTTGCGCGCGTTCTTTCGCAGGTCTGCGGATAGAAGGGCGCTGGCCACGACGGTGAGGCGGGCCCCTCCCACGGTGAAACTTCGTACATCGCGGAGGATCGTCACATCCTCCCGCACTTCCTGTCCGCCGGCCCCCTCCGCGCTGGACAGCCGCGCGCGTGCATCGCCGCGGAACGCAAGGTCCTTCCCGTCCCGGGAGAACAGCTGCAGCGCGCCGAGACTCGCATTGACCGCCTGGATCTCCGTCCATGTCCGGTCGGGCACAGCGGCGAACTTGTCTATCAGGCCGGGAGCAAGAGGGCCGTCCATGAAAGAGCGAAGTACCTGGAGTCTTTCCTTCTGGTAGGAGATTGCCATGTCGCGCGCGCCCCGCAACGCGTCACCGATCGAGGAGCTGAACCAGGTTCCCATCGCGGAGTTGACGAACGTGATGCCGAGCATCGCCTGGGGTCCGGCTGAAATCACGCTGACCAGGGTGAAGAACAGGAGAAGCCGCAGTCGCAGTCCGGCCCCGGACTGCCGCAGCGCACGCTGGCGCAGAAGGCGCGTGATCTGGAAGATCGTGACCCCCAGGAGGACGAGAGGCAGGGCAAGCGCCACCAGCAGCGCGATAGTCGTGGTTCCCGGGTCAGCGCCGGCGATGGTCGTGATAAAGGTCCGGGAAAAAGCAATGATCACTCCGATGAGGATGACGAAGAGGAGCACCAGGGCGAGCAGTCCGCGCGAGGTATTCTCCGTCATGGCGGTCCGGTCCGCGACACGCTTCATGGCGCGTCCCTCCGTGCCCAGGGGCTGGTGTAGGTGGCGGCTCTCCCTACTATGCTGACTAGGGTCAAGGGAGGCATGAGACGCACGGGCTCGAACTGTGCCCGCGCCATCACGTACAGCGCGGCCCCAGGATCGCGGGGACCGGTGTACAAAGGGATTGCGGAAAGCCCGAAGAAGCCCTTGAGCAGAGCGTCCACGCTCCCGAATGACATGCGGGCGCCCGTGTCAGTCTCCACGACGAACCGGTCATCGAGGAAATCCCAGAACGCGCTGTGGGAAACCCTGCGTTCGGCGAGCAGCCGGTCCCCGCGGAATGGAAGGATTCCGCGCCGCTTTTCGTATACGCGTGCGGTAAAAGTGATCCTCGATTCGAGGCCCTGCCGGAGGGAGGCCACCAGCTCTTCCATGCGGTTCCACCGAAAAGTGACATCTGCCGAGAGCACGCCTGTGGACGAGGACACCGTCAGGTCCACTCCCTGACCGGCAAGTTGTACCGAGGGGAGCAGAGAGATGCACAGCACCAGGACGGCCGCGTGGCCGCGCGGCCCGCTATTCCTCTTCGAAACGGTTGGCGAACAATCTCTCGATTGCGTCAACGGCCTGCGCCTCGTCGGGCCCATCTGCGATTATCTTCAACGGCGTGTTGTAGGTGGCACCGAGGGTGATAACACCCATGATCGACTTGCCATTGACCCTCTCGCTGTCCTTCTCGATGTAGATCTGGGAGCTGAACCCGCTCGCGGTCTTTACCAGCAGCGCCGCGGGGCGGGCGTGCATGCCCGCGCGGTTGCGGATCGTGACGATGCGCTCGACCATGTCGCCTCATTTCTCGTTCAAGAAGATTTCCCGGGTGCTTTCGCCTTCCAGCCAATTCATGACATTCCGGTTGAACTCGCGTGCCGAGTAGTAGCCCATTTTCTTCAGCCGCTCATTTCGGGCCGCCGTTTCGATTATGACGGGTACGTTGCGCCCTGGTTTGATGGGAACGGTCACGCATGGCACGTGGACGCCCAGGATGTCCTCCGTGGCTTCCTCCGCGCCGATTCTGTCATAGTTCTTGTCGGGGTTCCACAACTCCAGCTGCACCACGAGCTGGATCCGCTTCTTGTCCCGTATGGCCCCGACGCCGAAGAGGTGGGTGATGTTGATGATCCCCAGGCCCCGGATCTCCATGTGGTGGCTCACCACCTGCGCGCCGCTTCCCATGAGGATGTTTCCGCTCACGCGGCGGATCTCCACCGAATCGTCGGCGACCAGCCGATGACCTCGCTCGATCAGTGACAGCGCCGACTCGCTCTTGCCGACTCCGCTTTCCCCCTGGATCAGGACTCCGATGCCGAAGACTTCCACCAGGACCCCGTGGACTGTCTGCTTGGGGGCGTATATGGTCGACAGCACGCGCAGGATCCGCATGGTGAACTCGGAGGTGGAGAGGTCCGTCTGGAGGCTCGGGCACTCAGCCGACTCCGCGCACTCGGCGAAGTCTGCGGTGGGCGTGAGGGAGTGGGTGAAGACGCAGCAGGGGATGGGATAGGTGAACAGCTTCTCCAGCTCCTTGCGCTGTTTCTCCTTTGCCAGCTTCTGGAGATATGCATTT
>CAYTGX010000057.1:25194-29843 GCA_964437385.1 uncultured Spirochaetaceae bacterium | reverse complement strand
TCGACAACATCATGCCGAAGCTTTCCGGGTGGGAAGTGACGCGGATGCTCAAGCAGGACCCCGAGTATCGCCGCTATCGGAATACGCCCATCATCATGTTTTCCGCCATGAACGAGGTGAAAGACAGGATCGAGGGCTTCGAACAGGGCGTCGATGACTATATCACCAAGCCTTTCAATTTTTCCGAAGTCCTGGCGCGCATCCGGGCCGTCCTGCGCAGCCGCGAGCTCTCCCGCCAGCTTACCCGCCGGGAAAAGCGGATCGCGGTCGTGGAGTCGCTGAACAGCTCTCTCGTTTTTTTCACCCAGCACATCAAGAAGCCCATATCCGATCTCCTCGCCCTGGCAGAAAAGACGGACGGGCACGACGCGGGTGAAGTGGAAAAGCTTCTGGACAACATCCGCACTGAAGGCCGCGAGATCCTTGCGACCCTGCGGGGACTCGAAGATGAGGTCTCCGAGCTCCAGGGCAAGGGGGAGAAGCTGAAGAGGGGAGACCTGTCAGTCGAAGACCTGGAAAAGAAACTGCGCAAGCACCTGAAGAATTGGAAGAAGCGCCAGGAGAAACTCGAAGAGACCGACCAGGGCGCCATGGAGCGCACTCCCCAGGAGGCCGAAAAATGATCACTGAGGAGAAGAAAAAGCTGTTGGAGCACTTTGCCGAAGGACGCAGGTACTACAAGATGATGAAGTTTCAGAACGCGCGGGAGGCCTTTGCAAAAGCGCTCAAGATCGACGCGGGAGATGGTCCGTCGAAAAAGTACTATGAGCGCTGTGAGGAGTTCATCAAGAACCCTCCTCCGGAAGACTGGGATGGTGTATACGAAATGAAGACGAAGTGACGATATGGCAAAGAACGAAGATCACAAGGTCATCGAGCGGATCACCACGACGTTGGGCAAGGAAACGGACTTCCACGGAACCATGCGGTTCAAGGAGTCACTGAAGATCGACGGCGTCTTCACCGGTGAGATCGTTTCCGCGGGGTTCCTCTACATCGAGCAGGGAGCGTCGATCACCGCAAACATCCACGTGGGGTCGGTCGTGGTGGGCGGCACCGTCAAGGGGAATATCGAGGCAACGGAAAAACTGGAGATGCTCTCCACGGGCAAGGTGTTCGGCAACATACGGACGGGCAAATTGAAGATCGCGGACGGCGTCGTCTTCGAGGGCAAATGCGAGATGATCAAGAATCCGCAGGCCATCAACGTGTTCTCCGGCCCGGTCGATCAGCTGAAAAAAACCGCACAGAGTGTGTGAGGAAAAGACCGCCGTCATCATCTCCGCGGGGACGGAGCTGACGGAGGGAATCATCCAGGACTCTCACGTCCGGTTTCTCTCCAGCGAGCTTACCTCCCTCGGGTTCGTTGTGCGCAGGGGCGTGCAGCTGCCGGATGACGCCGCGCTGTACCGCGCCGAGCTGGCGCGCGCGTGTCACGACGCATGCCTCGTGCTCCTCACCGGCGGGCTCGGTCCGACCACTGATGACCTGACCCGGGAGATCGTGGCCGAGGCTGCAGGGGTTCCGCTGGATTTCCATCCGGAAGCGTGGAAAGCTTTACAGGAGAGGTTCAAGGGACGGAAGGTATCCGACACCAATCGGAAGCAGGCCACGGCGCCGCGCGGCTTCGGGCTTCTGCCCAATGCACACGGCACAGCGCCGGGATTCCAGGGAGCCGTGGGAGAGGCTCTCGTGGTGGCGCTGCCGGGTCCTCCCTCCGAGCTGCGTCCAATGTTCGCCCAGAGTGTTCTTCCCCTCATACGGGAGCGCTGGGGCGGCCCGGGACCGGGGGATATCCTGTGGGGTACTGCCCTCATGGTGCCGGAGTCGAACCTGGAAGAGGCTCTTCGAAAGTGCGCGCGCCATGGTGTGACCTGGGGCACGCGCGTGGACGAGGACCGGATCGCGTTCAGCCTCCGCGGCGGCAGCGTGGAAGACAGGGACGCCATTCTTAAGGACCTGATGGAGCTTCTGCATCCTGTGCGCGTCCGCAAAGGAGAGATGAAGCCGGCCGAGCTTCTTACGGATGCGCTGCTGTCGAAGCATGCCACTCTTGTGACCGCGGAGTCCTGCACGGGGGGGCTCATAGGGAAATACATGACCGACCTTCCCGGAAGCTCCCGGGTTTTCTGGGGCGGACACGTATCATATTCCAATGCGGCAAAGACAAGGCTCCTTGGCGTGGAAGAGGGTATCCTGCGGGAGCATGGCGCGGTGTCGGAGGAGACTGCATGCGCGATGGCCAGGGGTGCGCTTGCAGATTCGAATGCAGACGCGGCAATCGCGGTGACGGGAATTGCCGGACCGGACGGCGGCACTGCTGAGAAGCCGGTGGGGACCGTCTGGATCGCCGTGGCTCTGCGCGGGCAGAGCTGCCAGGCGCGCCACTTCAGCTTCTCCGGAACCCGGGACATGGTCCGTCGCAGATCCGCCGTGGCGTCGATGCTGTTTGCCGAATGCCAGCTGCTCGGCCGGGAGTTCCTTGACACTCGGGCAAAGTGGTAATATATTTGGCTTCAAAGAGTTCCTGACAGCGTCTCAAGGCCTGCGTACAAACAAATCTGGAAAAGCGCAATTTCATTTGAAATGACCGACATGACAAACGGAGTACCACATGGGAACGAATGACCAGGACAACGATTCTCCTCAGCCGCCCGTCGAGCAATCCCGCGAGATGGAGCTGACAAACGAGTCGCTCCTGAACGGGGAAAACGGCGACCAGCAGCCGCACCGCCCGGCTCAAAACCGAAACGACCTCTCGTCCGCGCACCGTCCGAAGAGGCGGGTCGCGCGACGGAAGATACGCGTCGAGCTGATCAAGGAGCCGGCAATGGACACTCCTGAGGACGGGATGGACGAACAGGGAGTGGATCCTGCAGCGGAGGGAGCGCCTGCCGCCGCAGCGCCTCTGGCAGCCGGCACCCTGCCGGCAACGGGCGGGGCCTACGCGGCAGCCTCTGCTCCCGCCTCTGCGGGTGCGGCCGCCGCGAACGGCGGAGATGCGGCGGGCAAAGTGCCCACGCAGAATGACAATCGCCTCCACATCAATGACCTGAGCCAGATGAGCATGCCGGATCTCCGCACGCTTGCGTCGAAGATGGGTGTCAACCACGAAGCCCTCGTGTCCATGAAGAAACAGGAGATCATCTTCCAGATTCTCAAGGGACACACGGAGAGGGGGGGCGTGATCTATGCGTTCGGCGCCCTGGAAATCCTGCCTGATGGGTACGGATTCCTGCGCTCACCGAACTACAGCTATCTCCCGGGGCCGGACGATATTTACATCTCCCCCTCGCAGATACGGCTGTTCAACCTGAAGACGGGGGACACGGTTGCGGGCCAGATACGGTCACCGAAAGAGGGAGAGCGTTTCTTTGCCATGCTGCGGGTGGAGACGGTGAACTTCGATCCTCCGCTGGTGGCGCAGACACGGGTTCCGTTCGACAACCTGACCCCGTTGTATCCGGATGAGATGCTGAACCTGGAGACTTCCCCGGAGGAGATCTCCACGCGGCTCATCAACTTGTTCGACCCGATCGGGAAGGGACAGCGCGGGCTGATCGTCTCACCCCCACGGACAGGCAAGACCATCCTGCTGCAGAAGATCGCCAACGCGATTACGACGAACCATCCCGAGGTGTTTGTCATCGTCCTGCTCATCGACGAGCGGCCTGAAGAGGTCACGGACATGCAGAGGAATGTCAAGGGAGAGGTCGTGTCCTCGACATTCGACGAGCAATCCACGCGGCATGTGCAGGTTGCGGAGATGGTCATCGAGAAGGCGAAGCGTCTCGTGGAGCACAAGCGGGACGTCGTGATACTGCTTGACTCCATCACGCGTCTTGCGCGCGCTTACAACCAGACCGTGCCGACATCCGGCAAGATCCTCTCGGGCGGTGTCGATTCGAACGCGCTGCACAAGCCCAAGCGGTTCTTTGGCGCTGCGCGCAATATCGAGGAGGGGGGGAGCCTCACAATTGTGGCCACGGCCCTGATCGAGACGGGCAGCCGCATGGACGAGGTAATCTTCGAGGAGTTCAAGGGCACCGGCAACATGGAAGTGATTCTCGACCGCAAGCTGTCCGACCGCAGGCTCTTCCCGGCAATCAACATCAAGAAGTCGGGCACGCGCAAAGAGGAACTGCTGCTCACCGAGGAACAACTCCAGAAGATGTGGGTTTTGCGCAGGGTGATCAACCCGATGGAAGACCAGGAGGTCCTTGAACTGCTGATTGACAGGTTCAAGAAAAGCAAGAATAATGAGGCCTTCCTGAAATCGATGAATACATCGTCGGTCACGGATGCGTAGCCATGGATGGCGAGATCGCGCGAGTACAGGGATGTACGACAGGCCGACCGTAGCCATGCCGCGTTCCGGATGACCGCAGTTTATATGGAGGTTACGATATGAAGACCGATATACATCCCATGTATCAGCTTACGACCATCACGTGCGCATGCGGGAACGTGATCCAGACCAAGTCCACCGCCAAAGACATCAAGGTGGAAATCTGCTCGAAGTGCCATCCGTTTTACACGGGTAAGCAGCACCTCGTGGATACCGCCGGCCGCGTGGAGCGCTTCAAGAGGCGCTACAATATCAAGGGCTGAGCGAAGCCTGTCTGTCTGAACTGTCGAGGTCCGAATCA
>CAYTGX010000057.1:0-25094 GCA_964437385.1 uncultured Spirochaetaceae bacterium | reverse complement strand
ACAATATCAAGGGCTGAGCGAAGCCTGTCTGTCTGAACTGTCGAGGTCCGAATCAAGGACCTCGGCAGCCAGCGCCGTCATTTTCTCCCAGTGAGTACCGCGCCAGAACACGCGCCCGCAGCCTGCGCAGCGGGAAAAGTCGTTGCAGGTCACAGCAACTACCTCGGGGAGCAGGTTCCTGATCGAGGCCTTGTCGACCCGCGTAAGGGGAAGATTGCACTCCATGCACCGGCTGAACATCCGCACGCTGCCGGCCAGGTCGAACCTCCGCAGGACTTCGGCGAGCTGCCGGCGCGGAGCATCGGACCTCACCAGGTACCCATGGGTTACCGTTCTTCTCTTGAGCAGGCCCCGGTCCCGGCTCAGTATGATTCGCTTCTCCCCCCGCGCGAGCCGCGCGAGCTCCTCATCCGCAATCGTGTTGCTGTACTGGGCGTCGAAGCCGACCATTCGCAGGAGTCTCGCCAGCTTGCCCAGGTGAACGTCGAGTGCGAACCGGGTCTGGCGCAGCGGCGTGGCCCGCACGCGTGACAGTCCCCCGATATCCCAGGATTCGAATACCGGATAGACGCTGACGAGGTCGGCGTCATTCAGCTGGTAGTCGAAGCCCACGGACCTCCCGTTTGCGATGATGAGATCGACCTCCGTATGCGGCACGCCGAGATCCTCGATCAGGGCTTTGGCAGTGCATCCCTGCGCAAATCCGACAATGAAATCCGCCGGGTACGGCGGCGCGCTGAAAGGGACCTTGCGGTGCCGGGCGGAAAGAAAATCGTTCAACTCCTCGTAGAATCTGATGGTCACCGAGGGCATACTTGTATAGTATATCCGGCCGGACGGAGGGGGAAGTGAGTGGCGGTTGAGGGCGCAGACACAAAGGCGCTGTCCCTGAAAGGCGTGAGCCTCGACATCAAGGGCACGCGGATACTCGACACGATCTCGTGGGACGTGGGGCGGGGTGAAAAGTGGGTCGTCCTTGGTCTGAACGGGAGCGGCAAGACCTCGCTCCTGAGGCTTCTCTCTGGATTCGGCTATCCTTCACGTGGATCGATGAGCGTGCTGGGAGAGCCGTTCGGCCGCACGGACCTCCGCATGCTGCGCAGGCATGTCGGATGGGTGCATGGAGACCTGGCCGCAGATTTCCCCGGCTTCATGAGCGGCATGGAGGTTGTCATGAGCGGCGCAGAAGGGAGCATCGCACTATATGAGACCCCGGACGGACAGGAGGCGGAAACCGCTGCTGCGGCCCTCTCGTCCATTGGAGCCGCGCACCTGGCGGAACGCCTCTTTCATACTCTGTCCACGGGCGAACGCCAGCGCGTGCTCATTGCGCGGGCGCTCGCGGCTGGGCCGCAGCTCCTGCTGCTGGATGAGCCCTGTCTCGGTCTTGACCCGCTGGCGCGTGAAGACTTTCTTCAATCGCTCTCAAGCCTCTTTGCCTTTCGTCCTGATTTGACGGTCATCTGCGTGACGCATCACGTGGAAGAAATCATTGAAGGGTTCGTCCGCGTCCTGCTCCTGGCAGGAGGAAAGGCCGTGGCGCAGGGAACAAGGGAAGAGATGATGGGCGGGCCTGATATGACGCGGGTGTATGGAAAGCGGTGCAGGATCGAGCGGCATGAGGGGCGGTACGCAATGCGGTTCGTGGGAGACTGAGCCGTGGATCGAAAGCCCGTGGTCGGCAAGCTCGTCAAGGGGCGGGACGCGTTCTTCACCGTGAGCTGGTCGCGCCTGTGCAAAAGCGACAAGTACAAGATCGCCACCTCCGTGCCTTCCGAAGCGGGGATCTACGAGCTGTACTACATGGATGAAAAGAACAAGCTCTGCCTGTTCCACCTCGGCAAGTCATGGTACGGAGGTCTTCGTCACGAGCTGCGGGTACGGACCGACGTCGAGCTGGAGACCGACGCCTCCCGGCGCGCGCTCCTGGAGGAGCACGACTGCTGGTACCGGTGGTCGCTCCTCAGCAGCAGCGACGATATGGCGGACGTGCTTTTCTTTTTTGCGCAGACCTATCTGCCGGGCAATCTGACGGTGCATCCATCCGGCAGGTACGAGCACATTTTTGTGAAGGAAATCGACGCGGACAAAATTACGACTATCTGAGCTTGAAATCCGCAGGGCGATGGCACGCCAAAGACAGTCGCGCCAGCGCGTGGTTACCGCCCTTTCGGGGCGCCTTGCATTGGTGCCATAGTGTCATGACGCGCGTCGGACTGCAGGCTTTGCACAAGATTGCCGCCCTACGGGCGGCGCTTTTCAGAGCTGTGCGAGCTTTTCCACCATGAGCCGAATGCGCTTTGCCAGCGAGCCCAGGAGCCGCCGGGTCCACTGCGGGCTTGCCGCGTAGATATCGGCGAAGTTTTCTTTTGTGAACTCCAGTGCATGCAGGGGGCCTTTCGAGATGACCGTGGCCGAGCGCACAGACTTGTCGAAGAAGCTCATCTCCCCGATGAGCTCTCCCTTGCCGAGAGTCGCGAGCACTTTGTACTTATCGCCCATTTTCCGGGTGACGTAAACTTCGCCTTCGAGTATCCAGAAGATCTTCTGCTGGATTTCACCTTCACGGATCAGGATCTGCTTGTCCTTGAAGCGTCTGCCGAACTTCCCGATGACGGCCTCATCCAGCGCTTCCTCCGCCTGGAAGGCGATCCGCATGATCTCGTTGTACTCGTCTATCACGTGCCATGTCCTTCCAGCAGGCCGAGCCGCTCGCCGAACTCCGCGTTCATGATCCGTAGTTCCCGTGTCAGTCCCGTGGTCGCCACCAGGGCAAGCTCCCAGGAGATGCCTGCCGCCAGGAAGAAACTTTCCAGGTCCCACCGGTAAAGTATCGTTCTTTCCATGGCGTGCACAACGCAGAGACGGTCGCATTGAGCGAGAGGCTCCACCAGTCCAAATATGCCGTCAGGCGGCATCCAGAGGGGGAAGGTCGAGCCGCTGAGAGGATATTCGACCTTTATCAGCCCGGCGATGACGTAGAACACCGGCTTGTCGCCCACGGGATCCCTTGTGCTGTAGATGATGCTCCGGGAAGCAACGGTGCTCTGCTCGCCATATTGAAGATAGCCTGGAAGAGTGTCCATCTAGTGGAATTTTCGACAAATTATCTGCTTTTTATTGAATTCTTTTCATTCTTTGTCTATACTGGCGCCACCCACATATCGCATTTTCTGCGGGAGAAATTAATGGATGCAGTGAAGCAAAGCCACGTCGAGGAGTACGGCAAGGCTCCCGAGATAATTGCCTCGGCCCCGGGCCGGGTGAACCTTATCGGCGAGCATACCGACTACAATGACGGCTTTGTATTCCCCATGGCCATCGATTTCACCGCCCGGGTCGCCGTGACGCGCCGGAAAGACTCGCACCTGCGTTTCTTCTCCGTGGATTACAAGGACAGGAAGCGCGCGACCCTTCCCACCCTCCGTTACCGCAAGGAAGACCGCTGGGCCAACTACCCCAAGGGGATAATCGCGGAATTCATCGGCCGCGGTCACGCGCTGGGTGGGATGGACATCACCATCCACGGCGACATACCCCAGGGAGCGGGCCTTTCTTCTTCCGCCGCCCTGGAAGTGGCCACGGCCCTCGCCATTCAGGACCTCTTCGGCATCGAAATGGGTCGCGAAGAGCTGGCAAAGCTTGCCCAGAGGGCGGAGAACGAGTTTGTCGGGATGAAGAGCGGGATCATGGACCAGTTCATTTCGCGGCTGGCCAAGGAGGGGCATGCGATGCTCCTCGACACCAGGTTCCTGACCTATCACTACGTCCCCCTGGCGTTGAAGAGCGTGAAGATCCTTATCACCAATTCCAAGGTCCCGCACGGCCTCGTGGATTCGGAGTACAACCACCGGCGGGAGGAGTGCCGAAAGTGTGTCGAGCTCCTTCAGGCCAAGAGGGCGGGCACGGCTCTCCGTGACTACTCGCCGGCCGACGTGCGGGACAGCCTGGGACTCATTCCCGAGGCCACGCGCAAGAAATGCCTCCATGTCGTGGAAGAGAACCAGCGCGTGCTGGAGGCGGAAGAAGCGCTTCGAAAAAAGGACCTCGTCACATTCGGGAAGCTGATGAACAGGTCCCACGAGAGCCTGCGCGACCTGTACGAGGTATCCTGCCCCGAGCTGGACTGGCTGGTGAAGCGGGCGTGGGAAACCGAAGGAGTATACGGCTCACGACTGACCGGGGCGGGCTTCGGCGGGTGCACCGTGACCCTGATCGAGGAAAGTGCTATTCCGCTCTATCGGGAGCATATCATTCAGTACGAGCGGATCTTCGGGTTCCGCCCGGAGCTGTATATCTGCAAGCCTTCGGCAGGGGCCAGAATCCTTGAAAACAGGATGCAGCGCACATGAAGATCCTGCTGACCAATGACGACGGTGTCGGCAGCGACGGAATCCGGGCGCTGATAGCCGCGCTGTCAGCGGCCCATGATGTGTGGGTGGTGGCCCCGGAGACGGAAAAGAGCGGCGGGTCCCATTCCATCACCCTGCGGGACTCCATACGGGTACGCAAGCTCGGAGACAGGCTGTATTCCTGCCGGGGGACAACCGCGGACTGCGTCATGGTGTCGGTCCTTGGCCTGGTGCCCGAAGGGGTCGAGCTTGTGATCTCCGGCATCAATCACGGTCCCAACCTCGGAACCGACATTCTGTATTCAGGCACCGCGGCGGGCGCCCGCCAGGGAGCGCTCATGGGCATCCCCTCGGTTGCACTCTCCACGGCCAGATATGTCCCTCCGTTCGATTTCATCACGGGGGCGGAGTTCGCCGCGCGCAACCTGGAGATATTTCGCGAGCTGGGCACGGACGATCACTTCCTGAACATTAATTTTCCTGCTACGGGAAACCGCGACAGCGAAACAGTGATCACTTTCCCCTCGCGCAGGATCTACCGTGACGAGCTTTCCATGCACACTGCGCCGAACGGCGACATCTATTGCTTCATGGGCGGGGCGCTGCCGGATGCGCATGCCGAGGAAGGGTCCGACTGCATGGTCCTTTCCCAGGGACGCATCTCCATATCCCCCATTCACGCGCACCCGAGAAACTGGGCATCGATCGAGGAGAATTACAGGGGGGTCAAATTCAGATGAACGAGCGGCTGGGACGCGCGGTCAAGCTCTACCACGCGCACAGGTTCGACCAGGCACTGGTCGAGCTGCGCGCACTGGAGACGGAAGAGGGCACGAGCCCCGAAATCGACTATTACGTGGGGCTCGCGCTCACGCAGCTCGGCAACTACGAAGATGCCCTGCTCACGCTGGAAAAAGTCGTGAGCTCCCATTTCAGTTTTCTTCATATCATGCAGTCCCGCATGGTGCTCGGCTATATCTACGCAGTCACCGGACGCTTCCGCCTGGCGGAGTTCGAGTTTACGAAAGTGAACGAGATGGGAGTGCAGTCCTCGCAGGCCCTTGCAGCCCTTGGATATGTATACTACGCGCAGAGAAAGGTCCCTGAGAGCATCGAAACCCTGCAAAAAGCCCTTGAATTGGAGCCTAAGAATCCGAATGCGCTGAACTCGCTCGGATTCATATACGCGGAGGAGAAGATCGACCTGCCCAAGGCCGTCATTCTGTGCCGTCAGGCTGTCGATCTGGCCCCTCGCAACGCTGCGTACCTGGACTCCCTTGGGTGGGCGTACTACCGCCAGGGCAATTTCCTCGAGGCCCGGGCACATTTCCGAAGGGCGCTCGATCTGGCGCCCGGGAACAAAGAAATCGCAGCCCGGCTGCGCATGTGCCTGGACGCGCTGAAGGACGTGAAGACGCCATAGCCCTTCCGCGGTACGAGAGTCCTCGTTCGGCGCGAACGCCGTACACCGCGGAGTTGGGCTCCCGGCGCGCAAGCGCGCCTGCCGCCCTTCGGACGGCGAGAGCCGAGAAGGCGGTTGCAAACCTGTTCAGTCCCATTGGAACGCCGCATTTTTTTCTTTATTTATGGCCCTCCAATAGTCGAAAATGATGACAGGAGTGAGCCTATGAAGGTTGATAGCGTTGCTCTTCCTAACGTGCCGATTACTCAAGCCGCAGAATTGCCCATCATCAAGGCTGACGACATAAAGACCATTCTGTATCTCGGCATCAGGGGGGAGATAAAGCTCAGCACAGGCAGAGAGCATACGGTAGATACGTACGCCTGATTTTCCTATACTCAGCTCGTGAAACCGCGAACGATCCTCGTCTGTTTCCTGTGCCTGCTTCCCGCGTTTCTTCCCGCCCAGCTTATTGACATCAACGCTTCACGCTCAGCCGACCAGCTCAGGTGGGGAGTCCAGGCCTTCCATCGCGGATTCTTCAATGACTCCTGGGTAGCCTTGGAGAAGGCCATCACCTTCCAACCAGCGAATACGCTGGCCACCATGTGGCTCGGAAGGGCACAATGGAAAGCCGGCTACGAAGAAGACGCCCTCAAGACCTGGCAGAGGCTTGTCGATACGGGCAGGGGCACGGCGGTCGTGCGTGACTGGATAAAGGTGATCGGGCTCAGGCGCGGCCTTGGACGGGAGCTGGCTGGCAGCCCGCCCTGGGTCGTATCTTCGGAGCTGGACGGGACCCTGCTATCCGGTCATCCGTTCAAGCGGCCCACGAGCGTGCGGCCACGACCGGACGGCACCTTCTGGGTCGTCGCGTTCGGTTCAAACGAAGTCCTTCGCTACGATGCCAATTTCCGCCTCATGGACAGTCTGCACGGCGGGCTGGAAGGATTCGACAGACCGTATGACGTCCTCGAGGCTGATGACGGCTCTCTGTACGTTTCCGAATATGGCGCCAACAGAATCGCAAAGTGCAACCCTCGGGGAGACAAGATCAAGACCTTCGGCCGAAAGGGAAGGGCGGACGGCCTGCTCCTCGGGCCCCAGTACCTGGTGGCGGACGGCAGGGGCTACATGTGGGTCACCGACTGGGGCAATTCCCGCGTGGTGCGATTCGACATGGACGGCAATTTTGTCCAATCCATCTCAGGAATTGCCGGGCCGACCGGCATCGCGGTCCACGAGGACAAGCTCTTCGTCTCGGAAAAGTCGAACAAGCGCGTTCTCATGTACGAGCTCAACGGTAATCCGATCTCTTCGATAGGAGAAGGGACACTCCAGGAGCCCGAGGGGCTTGCATTTACCCCGGACGGTCACTTGCTGGTGGCAGACGGCAACCGGATCATGGAATGCGACATTGAACGGGAGACGTGGAGCGTGCGCGGTGATACAAGCGCCAGTACCGGGAGGCTTGTGCAGCAGTCAGTCGGGCCGAACGGCGATATCCTGGGGGTGGACTTCGACCAGAGCAAGATCGTCCTGCTGAACAGCGTGTCGGCTCTTTATTCCGGCCTTGTGGTACGCGTGGACCGGATAAACTCCCTGAAGTTCCCTGAGGTCTACGTCGATGTCTCGGTGGAAAACAGACTGGGCAAATCGATCGTCGGCCTTACAAGTGACAATTTTGTCGTCACGGAAATGCGGTCTCCGGTCAGCGCGCCGACCGTGGCGCTTGCAAACACCAGCGTAAGAACCAGTGATGTATCCCTTCTCGTGGAGCGTTCACCCGCCCTGGAGACCTACCGGTCCGAAGTCGAGCAGTCGGTCGGGGACCTCTACGGACTCGTGACAAAAGAAGGCAGAATAAAGGCGCTGTCTGCAGCGGAAAAGCCGCTCCGCGAGGCTGATTTCGGGGAGACGCGACTGCGCTTCATTCGTCAGTCTCTCCAGACACCCCCTTCGGCCAAATGGCGGTTTGACATTGCGGCAAAGGCGGCAGGAGACGAGCTTATCACGGCGGTTTCCGGAGCCCGGCGGGCTATCGTGTTCATGACGAGCGGAACCCTGGGGCCCGGCGCATTCACCACCTATTCCCTTACCGAGGTTGCCGCCTACATGAGAAACAGCGGAATTGCCTTTTATCCAGTTCTGTTCGGAAGCCAGCCGCCGGATGAGGACTTGAGTTTTCTTGCTTCCGAGACCGGAGGGAGTCTCTTCAGCGCCTCATCCCCCGGCGGAATGCTGCAGGTAATGCACCAGATCAGCGCGCGCGTGGGACCGCTTTACACGCTGCACTTCATCTCCAACACCGCTCCCGAGTTCGGCGAAAAGTACATACCGTTGGAGGTAGAAGTGACCGCCCAGAAGGTCAGCGGAAGAGACGAGTCTGGCTATTACGCCCCGCAGTAGCCCTTCCGCGGTACGAGAGTACTCGTTCGGCGCGAACGCCGTACACCGCGGAGTTGGGCTCCCGGCGCGCAACCGCGCCTGCCGCCCTTCGGATGGCGAGGTGCGGAGTGCGGCGTACCGCTCTAAGGGGCAGTCGTTTGCCGAGCAAACGCCGAGAGCCGCCGAAAGGCCGATCCTGTACCTTCCCTGCTATGCTCTCAGAAACGCCTTGAACTTTTCCGAGGCGCTTGCCGCGTCCGGAGCGTATCCGTCTGCGCCTATCTCCTTGGCGTATTGATCGGTAAGGGGCGCGCCGCCCACCATGAACTTCACCTTCTTGCGCAGGCCTTCCTTCTCGAATCTATCGATGACCTCTTTCATGCCGACCATCGTCGTAGTGAGCAGAGCGGATATGCCCACTGCCCTCGCATCCGGATTGTCTTTCAGGCCCTGCACGAACTTGTCCGCGGAAACGTCTATGCCCAGGTCGACAACTTCGATTCCCGCACCCTGCGCCATCATCTTCACGAGATTCTTGCCAATGTCGTGCAGGTCTCCTTTGACCGTGCCGAGCAGGATCTTGCCGATGGGCTTCACCCCTGCTTTTACCAACTCGGGTTTCAGTATCTCCATGCTGGCGTTCATGGCCCGGGCTGCGATCAAGACCTCGGGAATATAGATCTCGTTACATTTGAAACGTTGTCCCACCTTGTCCATGCCGTCCAGCAAGCCCTTGTTCAGGATTTCTCCCGCGCCGTTCTTCTCCGCCAGAAGGGCGGTAGTGAGCTCTTTTGCTTTCGGCATGTTGCCTTTCTGGATTGCTTCCGACAGTTCCTGGTAGGTTGCCAAATCCGTCCTCCTTGCCGTGCAGGCATTCCGGCATGCACAGAAGCGGGCCCGATGATTTCCGATGGGCGCCTTGCTTCGATTGCTATTAAGTACAGAAAATGCTATTCTGAGCGCATATCATCATGATAGAGGAGTATCTCGGTGTCAAGAGGACGACCGGATATCGACCGTGAACGGTGCAAGGGGTGCACGCTGTGCGTCGGCGCATGCCCCGAAAAAATTCTTGCCATGTCGCGCGACCAGTTCAACCGCCAGGGAGTGCCATTCGCGGTCTGTTTTGACGAAGAACGCTGCACGGCGTGCATGTCCTGCGCGATCATCTGTCCGGATATGGCTATCCGCATTTTCCGATTCGCACAGACGGCAGGGGAGTAGGGTATGGCGCTTATCCTGATGAAGGGCAACGAGGCCATCGGGGAGGCCGCAATCATCGCCGGGTGCCGCTACTATTTCGGCTACCCCATCACTCCGCAGAACGAGCTTCCCGCCTATATGTCTCTGCGGATGCCGAAGGTAGGGGGAACCTTTCTCCAGGCTGAGAGCGAGGTGGCGGCCATCAACATGGTCTTCGGGGCTGCGGCCGCGGGTGCGCGGGTCATGACCTCCTCCTCATCGCCTGGCATCAGCCTCAAGATGGAGGGCATCTCCTACATGGCCGGCGCCGAGCTGCCCGCTGTTGTGGTCAACATGATGCGCGGCGGTCCTGGGTTGGGAAACATCGCCGGTGCGCAAGGGGACTATTTCCAGGCTGTCAAGGGCGGGGGGCACGGTGACTACCACAGCATCGTGCTGGCGCCGAGCGGGGTCCAGGAGCTTGCGGACCTCACGGTGAAGGCCTTCGATCTCGCTGATCGGTATCGGATCGTCGTGATCCTGCTCGGGGATGGATTCATCGGCCAGATGTCTGAGCCCATCTCCCTGCCGCAGCCCTCGGGATTGGTCTTCGACAAGAGCGGCTGGGCCCTTACCGGAGCAAAAGACCGGGATGCCCACCACATCGTTTCCCTGCGCTTGAATCCCGAGGACGCGCTGGAGAAGCTCAACATACGGCTCCAGGCAAAATACCGGGACATCGAAAGCAGGGAGACGCTCTTCGAGCAAGCCGAGATCGACGGCGCCGAGTTCCTCCTCGTTGGCTTCGGGCTTTCTGCGCGCATCTGCAGGTCGGCGGTGAGCGTCCTGCGCAAGTCGGGCATCAAGGTCGGTTTCTTCCGTCCCATCACGCTGTGGCCCTTCCCCCGGATTCCGGTTGCCGCTGCGTCAGCGGGCAAGAAGAAGGTTCTCGTGGTGGAGATGAATGCGGGACAGATGGTAGAGGATGTCAGGCTGGCGATCGCCGGTGCCGCACCGGTGGACTTCTACGGAACAATGGGCGGCATCACTCCCCAGGTAGATGCCATCGTTGAAAGGATCAAGGCATATGCCCGTTGAAACTGCTCGAATGAAGGTCGTATACGAAAGGCCCGAATCCCTCGCCGACGTCCCGAATCATTACTGCCCTGGGTGCGGCCACGGGATCATCCACAAGCTGCTGGCCCAATGCATCGACGAGCTGGGCATTCGGGAAAGCACGATCCTCGTCGCTCCCGTCGGATGTTCCGTCCTTGCGTACAACTACCTTCGCGTGGACGGCTGTGAGGCGGCGCATGGCCGGGCACCCGCGGTAGCCACCGGCATCAAGCGTGTTCATCCCGACACGACCGTCATCGCCTATCAGGGCGATGGGGACCTTCTTGCAATCGGCACCGCAGAGACGATTCATGCCGCCAATCGGGGAGAAAAGATCACCGTCGTGTTCGTCAACAACGCCATATACGGCATGACCGGCGGGCAGATGGCGCCCACGACCCTGCAGGCGCAGAAGACCAAGACCTCTCCCTACGGGCGGAATCCCGCGGATGTCGGCTTTCCCATTCGCGCGTGCGAGCTGCTCAATACGCTGGAAGCACCCGTCTACATCGAGAGATGCGCGGTCAGCTCGGTCAAGGGTGTGCTGAAGACAAAAAGGGCGCTCATGAAGGGATTGCGCAACCAGGTGGAACGCCGCGGGTACTCGTTCATCGAGGTGCTCTCCATGTGCCCCACCGGCTGGGGAATGGAGCCGCGTGAAGCTGCGTCATGGGTCGACTCGGACATGGTGCCGATCTTCCCCCTGGGCGCGCTGCGGGACAAGTAGGGGGCTGCCAGGTGTACGAAGGAATATTCTTCGGCGGATTCGGCGGGCAGGGCATCATCCTGGCCGGAAAGATCATCTGCCTGGCTGCGATGGGAGAAGGCAAACACGTTTCCCACATTCCCTCCTATGGCGCGGAGATGCGGGGCGGCACGGCCAACTGCTCGGTCGTGGTCTCGGACGAAGAGATCGCATCTCCCCTGGTTCCTCAGCCGAGCGTGTGCATCGTCATGAACAAGCCTTCTCTCCTGAAGTTTGAAAGCATGGTCCGTCCCGGCGGTCTCCTGATCTGGAACGAGTCCCTGATAGACCTCGCGCCGGAGCGCTCCGACATAGAGACTTTTGCCGTACGCGCCAATGATATCGCGGAGGCCGCCGGCTCCTACAAGTCTGCGAACATGGTCATGCTCGGCGTCCTTCTGAAAAAGAGGCCCGGCATTGCTTCAATGGCAGCCGTCCTTGGAGTGCTCAATGACGCAGTCTCCGCGCGCCACCGCGAGCTGAATGAGACGAATCGAAAGGCGCTCGCCGGGGGATATGAAAGAGCATAAGGCGGAGGCCAGGTTCCGAATTCTCTTCTGGCGGACCGACTTCGTCGGTATTGCCATGATCGTGAGCGGGTTGTTTTTCCTGCTTGTCAATTTCAAGCTTGTTCCCGCGAGCGAGTTTGTGCTGCCGCGCGTGCTGGGAATCCTCTTCATCATGATCGGCCTCATCTTTCTGTTCTTTTCCGGCGCGGGCAGATGGCTCACCTGGTTCGTGATTCCCGCGGGGGCATTCCTCACCCTTGGTATTGTGACCCTGGTATTCGGCTGGAACAGGTTCTTCAGCTTCGATTCCGCGAGTCTCTTCTCCCTGGGATTCGCGCTGACGTTTCTTGCGCTGTTCTACTTTCGGCGCGGGCATTGGTGGGTCCTCATCCCTTCAGGGGTGTTTACGGGCCTTGCCGTATGGGTTGCAATCAGCAGTCGATACCCGATAATCGGCTGGCATCCCGTGGCGCCGATACTCTTCCTCGGGATCGCCTTCCTCGTGATCTGGGTGTTCTCGGTCCAGAAGCAGAGGATGCGGTGGAGTCTTCTGGTCGGCGTCCTGATCGTCTCCGCTTCCTTTTTCTACCTTCTGGGCATTCTCCTTGCCCGTTGGAGCATTTTGTGGCCGGTCGTGCTTCTGCTTGCAGGCCTCCTTATTCCCCTGTGGACAATCTTTTCCGACCGCCGCAGGAGAGGCATCAATTGATTGCTGATCGAGTACGCCGCATGCGGGCGGGAAGGCGCGCCAGGTGGGAGGCAATCTGCCGGCAATGCGGGCGGTGCTGCCATGAAAAAGAGATCCGCGGGCTGTCTGCGCCTGTTACGAACTACCGCCGCCCCTGCCTCCACCTGGACACACTCACTCGGACCTGCACGGTGTATGAGAATCGTCTCCAGACCTGCTCCCAATGCCGCAGGATGACCCTCTGGCATGCGCTGTTCGTGCGCTGGCTGCCGGAGAGCTGCGGCTATGTTCAGCATTACCGCGTGTGGGCAAGGCCGCGCACGCGCACTCTGACGGAGGGCTGAGCCTTCGACCTGCGCGGTCTCCTCATGGCGAGCAGAGTCGAGGACTCCAAGGCGATCAACCGGATCGGGCAGCGTGATCGTGGCATCACCGGGCGCGGAGTACCGCCAGGCGCGACTAGTATTTGAACTCGCTCTCTCCAATGAACTCCCGAAGGATCGAGGTGGCGGGAACCCAGCGGGGATGGAGCGGCGCGAAGTTTGCGAGGAATGAGAGCAGGATACGCGCATCCTGGTATTCGGCCGCGTCGGGTTTCACCGAGGCAAGGAGAGGCTCGGCATACACTTTCAGGACGGCCAGCTCGTAGTCAAGCGCGGAATTGAATGCCGAATCCGCCGAGTTCTGAAAGGGAAAGATATTTCTGTCTTCGCCGCGCCTCACGGACGGCCACATGGAAAGCGTGGTCAACCCTGAGTGGCCGCGGAACCGGCTGTCACGCACGATTCTCCGTATGAGACGGTTGTCCGTCGTGGCGACCCTGTTGTGATCGTCGAGGTTAAGCTGGGTGAGGGCGGACACGTAGATCTTGTGCTTGCGTTGTCTCTCGACCAGGGGGGTCAATGCATCGTTCAGCCCGTGAATGCCTTCCAGTATGAGAATGGCGCGGTCGGGAAGCTTCATATTTCTGCCCGAGGGCTTGCGTGCCCCTGCATGGAAGTCGAAGATCGGCGTTTCAACCTCTTCGTTCTTCAGAAGGTGCACGAGATTCGTGTTGAGAAACTCCACATCCAGCGCGTCTATGGATTCGAAGTCGGGTTTTCCTTCCTCGTCCCTCGGGGTGAGCGCATGAGGCTTGTAATAGTCGTCAAGGGAAATGCTGACGGGATTGCGGCCCACCACCCGGAGCTGGATGGCGAGCTTCTTGGAAAAGGTCGTCTTGCCCGAGGAGGAAGGCCCGGCAATCAGGACCAGCTTCACCTCGTCTCTTTTCTCGTTGATTCTGTCGGCGATCTGGGCGATCTTCTTGTCCTGCAGGGCCTCCGCCACCTGGATGAACTCCTGGATGCCGCCTTCGCGGATGAGCTCATCAAGCCGCCCCACCGATCCGACGCGGAGGATCTTTCCCCAGTTCTTGTATTCCCTGTAGATGGAGAAGAGCACCGGATTCTCGACGAACTCGCCCAGGTGCATCGGGTTGTCCCTCGGGGGATAGCGCAGGACAAACCCGGGCGGGTAGCCCAGGAGAGCAAAAACCGAAAGGGCGCCGGTCGAAGGCACAAGGGGGCCGTGGGAGAGATCGAGGAAACCGTCGCAGGAGTGGACTGCAATGGCCGGGTCGTTGCGGTTTTTCAGGAGCAGCAGCGTGTCAGGCTGATTGTGTTTTTCGAAGTACTCGATGGCCTCCCCATAGGAGAGGGAGAGCGAACGGATGGGCATGTCCTTTGCCACGATCTCGCGCATTGCCGCTTCGATCCTCAGCAGGTCGTCACGCGGAATCGTCTCCATTCCGGCGAAATGGTAGAAGTAGCCGTCTCCAAGTGAGTGCCCGACGATCAATCGGCGTTTCGGAAAGGCACGGGTGACGGCCATGGCGAGCAGAAGGCACAGTGAGCGCCTGTAGATTGCGATCCCTGCCTTGGCTCCGAGATCCACCGGCGCCGCGCGGCAGTTCACCGCAAGCTCATGGTGGAAGCTGACCACCTCGTTGTTCAGAAGGGCGGCGATCACGGGGAGTGAGGATTGAGGGAAGGCTGGATCAGCGGCAACCTTGCTGACGGCAGTACCGGCGGGGTAGTCCCGTGACTGCCCGCCGGGAAAGGTCACCCGGATGTTCATGCCATTTCCTTGATGAGCTTTGCTTCGTCGGCGCCCAGCACGCCCGTGATGGTGAGCCCCTGGCTCTCCGACACCTGGATGAGCGGCGGCTCTGCGAGTTTTTTGCCTTCAGGATCGAGGATTACTTTGACGATCGGACAACGGGGCTTTGCCGGGTCCGTCCGCTGCACGATGCCCTTGCTGTTGTTCGACAACTGGACTGACGTTCCCACCGGATACACGGAAAGCGTGTACACGAGGGCTTTCAGAATTTTCTCGTCGTACTGCTTCCTGTTTTTCTGCGCAAGGTCCCGTATCGTGGCGTGGCCGTCCAGGGTGCCCGGCCTGAATGGGCGCTTTGACATCATGGCGTCATAGGAACATGCCACCCCGATGATGAGGGCATAGTCGGTGATCTTGGGCGCCATAAGCTTTCGAGGATAGCCGGAACCGTCGATGCGCTCGTGGTGCTCCAGGGCGGCCAGCGCGACATTCTCCGGCGCCGAAAATCCCTTGAGGATCCTGTAGCCAAGGAGGGTGTGCGCGCTCAGGAGCTTCCGCTCCTCGGGACTGAGAAGTTTGGATGAATGCCGGAGCTCCGGGGGAAGCTTGTACATCCCGATTTCGTGCAGGAGGCAGGCATTGCCCAGCTCAATGAGCCTGTGCGGCGGCGCTTTCATATAATCGCCGATTGCCAGGGCAAGTATCGTCGTGTTCACTGCATGCGAAATGAGATAGCGTTCGCTGTCCGCGCTTATTTCCAGGAAGCGCAGGAGATAGTCACGACTGTCGTGGACAATCTGCATTGCCTTTTTCACCCAATCGGTGACTTCGGCAAGATTCAGGACCCCATCTGCAACATACTTGACGAAAAGAACCGTAGTGAAATTGGTGAGCTCGTTGTAGAACTTCTGCGAAGCGGCCATCTGCCGCGTTTCGTGGATGTCTTCATCGATCGTCTGAGGGGTCACACCGCCCTTTTTGGAGCCTGAAAGATAGCCTGGGGCATCCTTGGTGGCTCCCTCAGAAAAGACCTCCGGGAACTTCCACTTCTGCAGCCGCTTCACCAATTCGGGAGTGACGGGCGAGTCAGGAGTGAGAAGAATATAGCTCTTGTCGAGGAATACCGGCTGATCGAAGTATTCGCTAGGCACCAGCTCGGACAAAGAGATGCTCTTCATGCCATGTCGCCCTTCACGATTCCTTCCCTGGGGGAACCCCTTTGACTGGCGCTGCGATTTCCCCTACTATACTGCCCTATTATAGGGGTTTTTGATGAAAATGAAAGCCATATTTATCCTGCTCAACGTTGTGCTCGTACTGGCGTTTCTCGTCATCTTTTTCACGCCCCTGCTCCTTCTGGGCAGAGACTGGTTCAGCCTCTTCTGGTCGCGCAATTGGCCGATCGCTATCGTCTTCATCCTGACCCTCGGCGGCGTGGACGCGTATTTCCTGATGAACTGGCGCCTGTTTCGCGGGCTGGAGCGCGAGGATTGGGCCGGAGTGGCCGGCTTCCTCGAGCAGCGAATATTCAGGAAGGGCAGAGTGCTCCAGGCGCACGTGCGCCTGCTGCTGAACACCTACCTCGTGACCTCCAATACGGAAGGAATCCTTGCACTCGAAGCCTACCTGGCCGAAAAGAAGCCCGGGGCCATCCGGCGATTCAGCCTTCAGTTCGGCATTCCGCATCTCCTTGCCAAGGATCCCAAGGACCCGGAAAGCTTTTTTCGCGGCCTCCTGGACTCTTCGCACGTCTCGGATCGTGACTGGGTGAAGTGGAACCACGCCTTCAGCCTCCTTCAGATGAAGGACGCGGCCGAGGCGCGCAAGGAGCTGGCTGCCCTGGCGGACACCGTCTCCGACGAGGTCCTGCTCCTCCTGACTTTGTACCTGCTGGACGTTCTGGCCAGGGATGACGATGCCCTTGAGTCGAAGGTGTCTGCCATGCGGGAAAAGCTCAGGACACGGCATACGCTCACCACGTTTCAGAAGACTATCGAGAAGTCAGGGGGAAACATGCAGGTGGTCGTGCTCTCGCGGCTGGTGCAGGACGCAACGACATGGCTGTTTGCCGGATCCCCGGCCGCCGTGCCCGGCGGGGCATCCTAGGTCAAGAAGAGGTTCCGCTGTTCGTTCAGGGTGTCGAAGCCGCAGTCGTTCAGGATGTGAATGAGCACCGGCGCCCATATGCTCTGTGACCAGTAGTACCCCAGCCCGCACAATACGCCGACAAGCCCGGAGCCCAGCCACTTGATGGGTTTCCGACTGGAGACGACCGCGATCATCGTCGAGAGAGCGGTGGAGATGACGAGCGCGGTGAACGGCCCCCAGATTGCGCTGAGGAGCGTGAAAAAGACTCCACGGTAGAACATCTCCTCCGCGGGAATATGGAAGAACAGAATAAGCAGCTGTGATGCGATGAAGCTCCTGGTAAGCGCGGCCGCGCGAAGCCGCACTCCCTTGTTCCAGACGATCTGGAACGCGAAGCACGCAGCACCCACACCCAGTCCGGTGATGAGCCCGAAGGGGCTGGGAAGCAGCACAGGGGGGTCCAGGGTCATGAGGATCGCCACGCCGAAGCCAAGTTGAACGAGGCGTACGATCGAATCGATGAAGAGATTCTTGAAGGAGTAGGGCAGGGCCCACAGGTGGATGAGAAATCCGAGAGACAGAATCACCAGGTCGAGCACGCGAAACTAACGCCGGCGGCTCACGAAGTATGAGACGCTGCGGTCGTAGGTTCTCTCCTCATCGCCGGTGAACAGGCAGCCCGGCAGCTCGGAGAGGGATCGATGATAGGCGATGCAGTCGCAGCAGAGGCCGTGCCGCGCGCAGCCTTGGTACGTGCAGGAGCACCTTTTTGTGTTTTGTACGCGATTCAGGCAGTCCATGCATACCTATGTACCCGTTTCCCTTCTCAAGCGCAAGGAGTGGCGGCGAACCCGTGGCCGCGAATATCGCCAGGAGCGACCGCCAAATGCCACGGAGTACCGTGGCCGCGAATGTCGCCACGAGCGACCGCCAAATGCCACGGAGTACCGTGGCCGCGTTGACAGCAAACGATGCGCCTGGCTATAGTGGGCGCGGTTTGAACGAAACGGCGAAGTGAAAAAGAGAAAAGCCTTCACAATCCTGGTTCTCTCTCTTCTGCTGGTGGCAGCGCTCGTCGTTGCGGTCGGGATTGGCGCGGTGCGTGTTGCGCCGCTCTCGTTCACCAGGTATCTCCTCCACCAGCTCGGCTTCCGGTCCGTCGCTCTGCCCGATCAACAGGACATCACGATCATCGTCTTCCTTCGCCTGCCCCGGGTGCTTGCCGCCATGCTCGTCGGGGCTTCTCTTGCAGTCTGTGGCGTGGTAATGCAGGGGCTGTTTCGCAATCCTATGGCCAGCCCGGAGATCCTGGGAATCTCCGCGGGCGGAAGTCTCGGCGCGGTGACGGCCATCACTTCAGGATTTGCCTCGGTTTCACTCTTCGGTCTCCCTCTTCTTACCGTCGTCGGTGCCCTGCTTTCCTCCACGCTCGTCTATTTTCTCTCCACGTCCCGCGGCACGACCTCGCTCCTTTTTATCATCATTGCGGGCATGGCGATTTCCTCTCTCCTGAACGGACTGACGTCCGCTTTGCTGCTGATCTCCCGTGAATACCAGGTAAGCCAGTTCCTCTTCTGGACCATGGGGGGACTGGACGGAAGGACCTGGCAGCACATTTTCTTCGCGGCGCCCGTGCTGATTCCCGGCATCATCGTGCTCGGCCTGTTTTCCCGGGAGTTGAATCTCTTTACGCTGGGGGAAGAGAGCGCCAGTTCACTGGGCATGAGGGTCGAGCGGACGAAGCGGCTGCTTCTTGCCCTCTCGGCCGTCATCACCGGAATGGCCATTTCCGTGGCAGGGCCCATAGGATTTGTCGGTCTCCTGGTTCCCCACTTCTTCCGATTCCTCATCGGGGCCGACCACCGGACGCTCATCCCGGCGTCCGCGCTCGGCGGCGCTTTATTTCTCACTGTGTGCGATCTGGTAGGCAGATCGATCGCCCCGCCGCTGGAAGTCCGGGTCGGAATCATCACCGCCATACTCGGCAGCCCCTACCTGCTGAGCCTGATCGTCAGAATCCAGCGGCGCAGCGTGCGGGGGATTCAATGACGGACGCCCTGGTGCGCACACAGCGCCTCTGGTGGAAGATCGGCGGAGCGACGATCGTCGAGAACATCGATATCTCCGTCAGCAGGGGGGAGCTTGTCGGCGTGATCGGTCCGAACGGTGCGGGCAAAACGACGCTCCTGCGCCTGCTGGCCGGACTCCTTGTCCCGAGCGAGGGAGCGGTCTTTCTTGACGGACGGAACCTTGCTGTGATGGATGCCCGATCACGGGCGCGCAAACTGGCGTTCATGAGCCAGGAAACCGCGCAGAACTTTCCGTTTACCGTCATGGAAATCCTTCTGATGGGGCGCTACCCCCACCTCGGCAGATTCGAGCGGGAAACCGCGGAGGATCATGAGAAAGCCCGTCGTACGCTGTCCTACGTGGGCCTCTCGGGATTGGAGAACCGGGGGTTTGGCGAGCTCTCTGGCGGAGAGCGGCAGCTCGTCCTTTTTGCAAAGGCGCTGGTGCAGGATACGGAGACCCTGGTTCTCGACGAGCCGAGCTCGAACCTCGATATCCGCCATCAGGACCGGATTTTCTCCATGGCGCAGGAGCTGGCCGGCGAGAAGCGTGCCGTGCTCACTTCGGTACACAATCTCGGCGTTGCAGCGCAGTACTGTTCGCGCCTGCTCCTTCTGGAAACCGGACGAGTGGCCGCCGACGGCAGGCCGGAAGAGGTCCTGCGCAGCGAGATCCTGGACAGGGTGTATGCAGTGCATACGCTGGTATCGCCCAGCATGGCAACGGGGAGCCTCACCGTCACTGTTCTGCCCTCGCGGGCGGGAGTCACCGGCGCCCGGGTCCACCTCATAGGGGGAGCCGGCAGCGCTGTGAATATCACGCGCGAGCTGCATCGCCTGGGCTATGTCCTCAGCGGCGGAATCGCCCATGAGCACGATTCGGACGAGCGGCTCTGGCGGAATCTCGGCATCGCCTGCACGAGGGTCGGGGCTTTTTCCCGCATCGATAATGAAGAGGTCCTGAAAGCCGCACGGATGGTGGAGAGCGCCGATATCACGGTCCTCTGCTCGTTTCCGATCGGCCCTGGCAACCAGCGCAACCTGAATCTCGCGGCGCGCGCGAGACGGTTGATCGTCCTCGCACCGGGACCTGGTGATGTGCCGCGCACCTTTTTTTCAGACGAAGGGAGAGCGATTTTCGAAAACCTGTGCGGGAACTCGAATGTCATGACCTATGAGGAGCTCATTTCAGAGCTTTCCCGCATGAAGCCGGCGGGGAAGGAGAGCAGCGGTCCGGCCTCCTGAGACCCCCGCCCGCTGCCGGGATCAATCGCCGAGCTGCTTCTCCTGGTATTCGAGGAACTTGTCGATCGGCTCGTTGTCGGCAAGATAGCCGAGCTCCATTGCAATCTCGCCGAACAGGCGCTGGTCGCCCGCCTTCTGATGGTCGATCACGATGATAACCTGGGAGTCGGACATCGCGCCAATTTCGACCAGGAACTCGCCTATTCTGTCCGCCATGTAGTCCTCCCCTGGTAATATACTGCCGGAGGCGGGGGTCGAACCCGCACAATCCTTGCGGATCAGGGGATTTTAAGTCCCCTGTGTCTGCCAATTCCACCACTCCGGCGCAGGGATGCGCAAGGGCCGTCCGAGACACGGATGTCGGAAGGACGGCCAGGCGTAACACAGGATGCGCAAGGGCCGTCCGAGACACGGATGTCGGAAGGACGGCCAGGCGCGCAGGTGCGTCGCCACACATTCCACGAAGCGGGCAAACGGTCAACTTTGAGAACACCTGGGCTCGGCCGCTCGTTCCACGGCGAATCTCGAAAAAAGCCTACCGTTTTGCCGCTCGTCGAGTCAAGACAATAGGGTCCCGCGCCGAACATAGACTGAGGATTCTCCCGATGGCGTGTCGTGTGGCAAAGACGCTCTGTATGTCTTTTTTTCTCGTGAGCACATTCACGCTGTCCGCGTTGGAGAGCTCCTATACTATCAAAGAGGGAGAGACACTCACCTCGGTGGCCCGCAGGGTCGAGGTCCCCGTGGACGTATTGAGCCTCTTCAACAGCATCTCGGATCCCGGCAAATTGAGAGCGGGTACTGTTCTGCGCGTCCCGCCAGTTCATGCGGTGAGGAAAGGTGAAACCCTCTACGGGATTGCACGCGACTATTCCGTCACTCTCGCAAAGCTCCTTGAGTTGAACAAGCTCCTGGCCAATGCGCGGATAAAAGTCGGGTCGAGACTTTTCATTCCTTTGGAAATCGGGGGAGCAGGAACGCCCAAGACTGCCGAGCAGTCCACTGAGAAGAGCGGTCCCGCAAGGTCGACCGTACAAGCGACGCTGCCCGCGCATCCAGTCGCCGATCTCGTGTGGCCGCACCCGGGCCGGCACGAACAGGTGAAGGGCAAGATTTCAGGGCTCGTCTTCTACGGCGCGCGCGGGGATCCGGTGCATTCGGCTGCCGCCGGAGAGGTCAAATGGGTGGCCCCGTATTGGGGCCTTGGCAAAGTTGTTCTTATCAAGTCTCAGGATGGCTCCATCTTTTCCTATTGGGGGAACGAGGAAATCCTGGTGAATGTGGGAGACCGCGTGAATCCGGGAACGGAGATCGCGAGGATCGGGGACAGCCCCCAGGGAGGGGGCGCGAAGCTCTATTTCAGCATCAAGGACTCGAAGGGTCAGATCGTGGACCCGGAGAAGTATTTCTCCGAAAAGAGCCAGGCATGAGAGGGTGTATATGGGACGGCACCTTGAAAAGGAAAGGGCAGGAAGCCCGCCTCGCGCGGACGCGGGGATAAAATCGCGCGCACGGGTAGAAACTGAATCTCACGCTCGCGTGAGCGCGGAGTCTCCTCCAGGCGCGAAGGCAGAGTCTCACGCGGGCGTGAGGGCTGCTGTCAGGGCGGACGCCCGACCCCGCGTGAGGAGCGAATCCCGTGTCCGCGCGAGCGCTCAATCTCACGCGAGTGTGACTGCCGTGCTCAGCACGGCGTCGCAGGGGGGCGAGGGTCTCGAAGAGAAGGATCTTCTCGCTCTCTACATCAGGCAGATAGCGCGTTATCCGCTGCTCACCGGTCAGATCGAGCAGGAAATCGGAGCGGCTACGCAGAGGGCGCGGGAAGAGCTGGCAGGCCTGGAGAAGAAGGCCGCCGCCTGCCGGGTCTCCCGCAAGGCGTACCTCCGCCGCAAGGCAGAGCTCGAGCACGAGATTGCCCAGCTCAAGAACAGGCTCATTCTCGGGAATCTGCGGCTTGTCGTGTCAGTGGCCAAAAAATACCAGCACCGCGGCGTGACACTTCTGGACCTCATCGATGAAGGAAACATCGGGCTCATCGAGGCAGTGGAACGATTCGACCATAAAAAGGGCTGCCGTTTCTCGACGTATGGCACCTGGTGGATCAAGCAGGCCGTGATCAAGTCCCTGGCGGAAAACGGGAAAGCAATAAAGATTCCGATTCACCTCCTCAATACGATCAAGAAGTGCTTCTCCACGGCGCGGCAGCTCACGCAGGAGCTCGGGCGCGAACCAAGCAATGAAGAGGTCGCCAACTACCTGAGGATTTCCAAGACTCGTGTCGAGGAGCTCATCAGTCTTTCCTGGGATCCGACCTCCCTGGATACCTCCGTGGCTGGAGAGAACCCGACGCGGCTCGCGGATCTCATCAGGGATGACGCATCCGAGAAACCATTCGAATCGGCGTTCGCCCTGGCGCTTCAGGATACCCTTGCCATGGTCCTGGACAAGCTCAGCGAGAGGGAGATGCGCATCATCAAGCTCAGATACGGGCTCGATGGGGAAGGCCCCTTTACCCTCGAGGAGACCGGGAAAATCCTCGGCATTACACGGGAACGCGTACGGCAGATCCAGGAGCGCGCACTGGTGAAGCTGAAGCAGCTTCGTGCGTCCAGCGAGCTCGAGGCGTTCATACAGGGATGATGCGTCGTCGAACGGCGTCCCGCGGCAAGCTTGACATGAGGGTAGGCCAAATCTACAATAGCAAAGGGTTTACGAAGGAAGATGCATGCTCGCCACCTACACGCTGAGCGGTCTCACCATCGTTACGCCGGACGCCGCTATGCCCGGCAGCAGCATCCAGGTCGACCAGAAGAAACTGGGCCGTCTTGGGGGGAGAAGCAAATTTGACCTGAGATTCGGGGATGGCTTTGCTGCCTACCCTGCTCTCATCAATGTACACGATCACTTCAACGGGAACTACTTGCCCAAGGTAGGACCTCCGCCGGGAGAGTACTACATCAACTGGTCCGATTGGGAGAAGGACCTGCGCGCATCTGAAGTCATCAAGGTGGAGCGCGCAAAAACGAGCGTGGAGGAGCGGTACCTCCTCAGCGCATACAAGAACCTGTTTTCCGGTGTCGTCACCGCAAATGACCATTTCCCCCACGAATGGAACGAGCCGTTCATCCCGCGACTCCCGATGCGCGTGATCAGGAATTACACACTCGCGCACGAGATCTCCTCCTTCGACCTCAAATGGGGAGAGGGGCCGGAGATCGAGCACGCGCGGGCGCTCAAGAACAATTTCCCCTTCATCACCCATCTGGAGGAGGGGTTCGACGAGGAATCCCAGAAGGGAATCGAGTTCCTGGAGCAGATGGGCTGCCTCGACGACCATACAGTGCTGATCCACTGCATCGGCTTCTCGGATGAGGATATCCAGAAGGTCCGGCGCGCAGGCGCCCACGTGGCGTGGTGCCCCGCGTCGAACGTGTTCATGTTCAACGTCACAATGAAGGTGAAGAAGATGGTCGAGGCCGGTATCAATGTCGCCCTCGGCACGGATTCGACCGCCACCGGATCAGTGAATATCCTCGAGGAAATGCGGTTCGCCCGGGACACGTACCGCACAATGTATTCGGAAGACCTCCCCGCCAAGACCATCGTGAACATGGTAACCGTCAATCCGGCCCGGGCCTTCCGCATGCAGAAGGAAACCGGCAGCCTTGTAGAGGGCAGGCTCGCGGACATACTGGTGGTGCGTCAGCGGCAGGCTGACCCCTGGGAGTCCCTCGTCTCTGCGCGTGTGGAGGACATCGAGCTCCTGGTGCAGGAGGGGACCCCCATCTACGGCGACGCCGCGCACGAGGAGCTGTTTGCAGGGCGCGGCGCTCAATACTCGAAGGTGACTGTGCGTGGCAGGAAGATGCTGGTCAAAGGAGACCCGGCGGCCCTCATGGAGCGGGTGCGGAAAGCCGTGGGGTTTCGCAAGGTCCTTGACTTCATCCCCCTGGACACCTAGCATTCACGCAGGAGCAAAAGGGAAGTGTCCCCCAAGGCCGTACAATACAGGGCAAACTCGATCATCTACTTCAAGGGAGACCAGAGCGAAAGGATCTTTCTGCTCAACTCCGGCAAGGTGAGCCTGAGCTATGTCGACATCGAGACGGGCCAGGAGGTGAGGGACCTGATCAAGGTGGGCGAGTTCTTCGGGGTGAAGTCCGCCCTTGGCAGGTACATTCGGGAAGAGACGGCGGTGGTCCTGCAGGACGCGGCCGCAATGGTGTTTTCCGTCCCTGAGTTCGAGCAGGTTGCCTCAAAGAACACGCGCATCATCACGAAAATGCTCAAGGTTTTCTCAAATCAGCTCCGCCGTATCCATCGCCAGGTGCAGAATCTGATGGTGAGTGACGAGCAGGTCAATCCCGAGACCGGGCTGTACAAGATCGGCGAGTACTACATGAACAACAAGCGCTATGGCCAGGCGCTGCATGCCTACAAGCGCTACCTCGTGTACTATCCTTCCGGCGCGTACGCGGCTGATGTCACCAACAAGATCATGCAGGCTGAGGAGTTTGTTTCCAGGTACGGCTCCGGCGGAACGCCGGCGGCTCCTTCTGCCCCGCCGCAGACCGGGGCCCGTCCCCAGTCCGCGACGGCCGCCTCGGCTCCAGCGGCTGCCGCAGGAGAGCTGCCGGACCTTGCGCAGGCATACTACAACGCGGTCAGTCTCATCAGCCAGGAAAAGTACACCGAGGCGTACAAGGCGTTCAAAAAGATGCTGGAAGGCGGTGGGGATCCCGAATACTCCTCCAAAGCGGAGTTCGAGATGGCCAAGTGCCTTTTCTACCTGAAGCAGTACGACAGCTGCATCAAGTCTTTTTCCGCAATCGCGCAGAAGTTTCCCAAGCACCCCGAGATGAAAGACGCGCTTTTCTTTGTTGCCCGTTCATACGAGGAGAAAGGAGACAAGGCGAGGGCAGGCGGACTGTTCAAAAAGATCATCAGCATGGGAACTGAGGACGACCCGGTTGTCCGCAAGACAAAGAAGGCGCTGCGCGCACTGGAGGAGAAATCATGAGCTCCGCTCTTGATCTCTCCATGTTCAATCGCTTTTCTGTCACTTTCCGCAAGGGTGACATCATCTTCTGCGAGTACGAGCCGGGGGACACTTTTTATCTTATCCAGGCCGGAAGGGTGCAGATTGTACGGATCATTGGGGATCTCGAAAAAAACATCGACGTCCTCTATCCCGGGGAAGTCTTCGGGGA
>CAYTGX010000056.1:0-30300 GCA_964437385.1 uncultured Spirochaetaceae bacterium | reverse complement strand
AGCTCAGTCCGCCGGACTCGGCTTCCTGGCGGCAGGCGGCCACAACTTCCGGATGACTGGCCAGGCGATGATAGTCGGTCCCGCCGAAGAAGAGATAGGACTTCCCCTGGTATACTACATGGGTGCGGTCGATGAAGCGAAGTTCGGGCCCAACCGGCATTCCATCTTTATACAGTGCGTTTGATTGCGTGTGAAGTTGGCCTGAGGACCGATGCGAAGGGATGGTGATCCGCGAGCTATGCACCCACTCTCAGCAGAATGCGCCCTCTCCCGTGCCGCGCCTGGCTCAGGTCCTGGGCGGCTGCGGCTCCCGCGAGCCCGCATGTATGCATCACGTTTCATGGCGGGTGCACGACCAAGGCTCCTTTCTCATTTTTCTTGACACCAGTCCACCGTGCACATAGGATCTGCAAATGGCGTGGAACTCCCTCCCCATTTCGGCGGCGGGGTCGCTTGCAGTCTCGGCGGTTGCGCTTTTTTTCGTTTCATTTCAGGCCTTCTTGTTCATCAAAAGGAGAAGATTCGCGAGCAACGGATGGGCAGCGTTGTTCTCGCTTTCCACGACGGGCTACGCTTTTTTCATTTTCCTCCAGTACATCGGCCCCGCGAACGAAATCCAGAGGACCTTTGACCAGGTCCAGGCCTCGTGTCTTGTTCTCATGGTCCATTCCCTCTGCGGGTATACGTTCTCTTACCTCAAGGTCAGAGGCATCCTTTATCACTGGATAGGAGGAGCCCTTAACGCCGCTGCCCTTGCAATCTTGTGGCTCAGCAATCTCGTCGTCAGCACGCATCTGGTCTCCTTGACTTTCCTCTGGCTGCCCCGGCCCTACGTTCTGTCCGACCTCGGTCCCCTGGGAGCTCCGTTCATGGGCTTCATATTGGTCTCCGCCTTGTTCGGGGTTTCCTTCTGGATTGTGCCGCGACCGAATGAGAACAGGTCAAACAAGGCGTTCAGCCTTGGCCTTCTATTGTTCGTCGCACTCGGCGTCCACGATGCACTCGCCTCCCTTGGCATCATCCATGCGGTGCAGTTTCTGCTCGAATATGGTTTTTTGGGCTTCGCAACGACGGTTTTCTATTTCACCCTCCAGGGGTACATCCACCTCGAGAGCCAGGCCCTCACGCTCGAGCGGATGAACAGGGAGCTGGGGGCGCTTGCGCGAACGGACAGCGTGACGAGGCTCGCAAATCGTTACGGCTTCGATCAGCAGTTCGAGAAGGAATGGAGGAGGCTTCGGCGCCAGAAACGTCAGAAGGGACTCACCGGAGCCTTCTCCCTGCTCTTGTGCGATGTAGACTTCTTCAAGCAGTACAACGACACGTACGGCCACCCTGCCGGGGACGGGTGTCTCGTTGCGGTGGCGGGCATTCTTGCCGTGAGAGCGCGGAGACCGTCGGATTTCCCCTGCCGCTTTGGCGGGGATGAGTTTGCGGTTCTCCTTCCCGACACGCCCATCGCAGGAGCTCGGGAGGTAGCCTGCGCCATCATTGCCGATCTTCGCGCCCTCCGGCTCGAGCACAGAGGATCACCGGCGCATCCATGGGTAACGGTGAGCATCGGGGTCTCCACGGTCCTCATCGAGGAGGACGCCCCGCGGGACGAACTATTGGCGCGCGCCGACCGTGCTCTCTATCTGGCAAAGACCAGGGGCCGTGACAGGACGGAGGAAATCACGGGCAGCAAGGCTGCACCGAGCGTATGAACCTGCGGCGCACAGAATGGTGCGCCCGTCGCCGAATGCTGTCCATGGGCGCCCTTGATCAAACCTTTCCAACCGCATACTCTTGTCACACTTCCGAACGAAACTGATCAATGCAAGACTGGGAAAAAAGCTTTTACGCAATATTCGCAGGGGAGATCCTCGCCCTTGTCGGTTTTACAGCCTCGATACCGATCATACCTTTTTTCATCCGTGACCTGGGAGTAAGCGATCCGGCCAGGCTCAATATCTGGGTGGGTGCCTGTGCAACTTTGCCGGCCATCTGCATGTTCGTCTTCGCACCTCTCTGGGGACAGCTTGCCGACTCCCGCGGCAAGCGCCTGATGCTGCTGCGCGCCATGCTCGGCGGCGCCGTGGTGATTGCGCTCATGGGCGCCGCCAACCGGCCCTGGCAGGTGCTGGTGCTGCGCGGACTGCAGGGTGCGCTTACAGGCACGGTTGCAGCAGCCACGGTGCTGGTGGCCACGATCACCCCCAAGGAGCGGATCGGGTACACCCTGGGCCTGCTGCAGACCGGCATCTATGTCGGGGCCTCCGTGGGTCCCGCGTTCGGCGGCCTGCTTTCGGACCTCTTCGGCTACCGGGTCACGTTTCTCGTTACCGCCGCCCTTCTGCTGGCCGCGGCGCTTGTCGTCATTCGATTTGTCAAGGAAGACACGGTTGTATACGCCCCGGGCGGATCTTTCCTCAGGTCGATGATCCCCGACTTTTCTCCGCTGGCGCATTCCCCCGGTCTCATCGTGCTCGTGCTCGTTTCCGGCGGGCTTCAGATTGCCATGAGCACCGTGGCGCCCATCCTGCCGTTGTTCATCCAATCCATTTCCCCGCACGCAGCGAAGATCGGCTCTACCACGGGGCTGATCCTCGGGGGAAGCGCTGTTGCCGCCGCGCTGTCCTCGGCGGGACTGGGAAGAGTGAGCTACAGGATCGGCTACGAGAGGCTCCTGGCGTTCTGCCTGGCGGGCGCCGTCCTTGTGTTCCTCCCTCAGGCATTCGTGCGCAGCCCCGTTCAACTCCTTGTTTTGCGGGTGCTCGGCGGCGCGATGATCGGCGGCTCAGAGCCTTCGATCAACGCCATGATCGCCATGCGCGCGGACAGAAACCGACAGGGAGTGATCTTCGGGTTGAACACCAGCATGAACTCTGCCGGGGCGGCAGTGGGCCCCATGATTGGAGCGGTCTCATCCGCAGCCTTCGGATATGCCGCGGCCTTCTACGCCGGTGCGGTGATCCTCCTGGCTTCCGCGATCGGCGCGCGCACCGTGAAGAAAATAGCAGAATGACCGGCCGGGCATTCCCCGGGGCCGCAGGCGCGCTCCCGGACTTCAGCCGGCAAACACAGCCGCGGTATCCTTCAACAGCTTCCTGATCGGGAGCCCCTGCGGGCACATGTCTTCGCATTTGCCGCACTCGATGCAGGCGTCCGGCTTTCCCGCGATCCGCGTGTAGCCGGTGAGCCATGGATCTTTCGTATCCCACATGGAGGCCGCGTTGAGAGCAGCCAGCAGCTCGGGAATCTCCACGCCCTGCTCGCATGGCATGCAGTAGCGGCAGGCGGTGCAGTCCGCCCTGGTCCGTGCCCGCAAGGCTGCCCGCGCGGCATCGTACACCGCGAGGTTCGCTGGGGTCAGCGTATTTGGTCCGGCCGCCTCGGCGACTCGCAGGTTCTCTTCAAGCTGAGCGGGATCGTTCATGCCGGACAGCAGAAGGCTCACACCCGGCTCGTTCCACACGTAGCGCAGGGCCCACTCTGCAGGGGTCCAGCCCTCGGATTGCGCGTCGAAGACAGCCTGCATCTCGGGCGGCAGGTTCTTTGCGAGACGTCCGCCCTTCAATGGTTCCATCACCACCACGCCCACACCCTTCTGAGCCGCGTAGCGCAGGCCCGAGCAGCCCGCCTGGTAGTCGGTGTCCATGTAGTTGTATTGCACCTGGCCGAAGGCCCAGCCGTCGTACTCGTCGATGATGCGCGGAAAGTCATCCGCCTGGCCGTGAAATGAGAACGCCGGAAAACGGATCAGCCCGCGATCCCGTGCGCTCTGCAGAAACTCCCGCACACCCAGGTCCCGCATGCGGTTCCAGGCTGCCCCGTCAAGTCCGTGTACGAGGTAAAAGTCGATGTGGTCCGTCTGGAGCCGTTCGAGCTGCTGGGTGAGAAACCGGTCCATGTCTTCTCGGGTCTTGATGATCTGCTGCGGCAGCTTTGTTGCGAGCAGAACCCGATCGCGCCATCCGCCCGACAGCGCGCCCCCGACAAACGGCTCACTCTGTCCCGCCTGCCCGAATTTCGCCGCGTGATAGAACCACGCGGTGTCCACGTAGGTGACGCCCATTTCGATCGCGTCGTGCAGCAGCCGTGTGGCAGCCGCCACGTCGACGCGGTCCGGGGCGCCCAGGGTGGGCAGACGCATGCAGCCGAAGCCCAGCACTGAGACGTCGATACCGGTACGTCCAAGAGTGCGATAGCGCATATGAAACCCCCTAAGTTACGCCGAGGCGAAAGATCTCCACGGGTGAACATGAATCATGACTTTGAGGATGGCAGGTTACGTCCTGAGGAACCGTGCTCCCGGGGTGAATCCGACGGCCCGACCCGGCGGCACAGGCAAGAGCTTATGCTGCAATCTCCCTGAAATGCAATACCCTCTGAATCGGGTCTCCTGGGCGCGGGCCTTACTCCCTGCTACCACACAGATGCCCTGCCCGCACGCCCGTCGGCAGTTGATAGCCGTCTCGGAATCACGGTAGGATTTGTCCATGTACACAACTATTACCGAGTTTGTCGAGGACTGGACCAGGGAGAGCGCCATAAGCCTCAAGGTTCAGCGGGTGCTCACGGATCTTTCGCTGCAGCAGAAGACCGACAAGGAGGGGAGAGCTCTTGGCTCGATTGGCTGGCACATGGTCATCATGATCGGGATGACCGGGTCGGCCGTAGGACTGCAGGTCGAGGCGCCGCCACGGGGAACGGAAGCTCCCGCTTCGGCTGCCCTTATCGCGGACGCCTATGAGAAGGCGGCGCGTTCCATGAGTGAGCAGGCGTCGGCACGCTTGAAAGACGCGCAGCTCCCTTCTGAGATCTCGTACTTTGGCAGGACACTGCCAATGGCCCGGGTCCTGGATTCCCTCGTTCGGCATCAAATCCACCACCGGGCACAGATGACCGTTCTGCTGCGCCAGGCCGGCCTGGTTCCGCCGGGGGTCTATGGACCTTCACGCGAAGAATCCGCTGCCCTGCGGGCCGGGAAGACGTGAGGATTCTCGGCATCTGCGGCAGCCCGCGCCGAAACGGCAACACGTCCTATGCCATGCGCTACGCGCTTGACGCCCTTCAGAGGAGGGGTGCGGTGACCGAGAGCGTATTCCTGGACGACAAGACCATCCATCCCTGTGACGGCTGCTTCCGCTGTGCACGGGGCTCCTGTGCGTTCGACGACGATATGCAGGGTATCCTGGAAGCCCTTCGGAAGTGCGACGGGCTGATCCTCGCCTCCCCTGTCTACTTCGGCATGATCACCGGGCCGATGAAGGTCATGATGGACCGCACGGTGGCCCTGCGCGCGAAGGGTCCGTTCGAGATGAGCGGCAAGGTCGGTGCGGGGATTGCCTGCGGCGGATTCCGCAACGGCGGCCAGGAGCTCACCCTGCAGAACATGCAGACATTCTTCCTCCAGCAGAACATGGCGGCCCTCGCAGACGGTCCGCCGTTCAGTCATTCCGGCGCCGCCATTTGTGGAAAAGCCTCGGAAGACCAGGTGGGACTTCAGACCGTGGAGAATCTTGCCGAGCGGATGATGCAGTTCCTGACTCAGAGGAGCACACGCGTATGAACCGCAACGAATTGCAGCCGATTGCGCTGCCGAAGCCCGCGGCCGGCCGCGGGACGACCGTCGGCGCGGCCCTGCAGAAAAGAAAGACGGTCCGCTCCATCGGCGACAGGAAGCTTTCCCAGCAGATCCTGTCCAATCTTCTCTGGTCGGCGTGCGGTGTGAACCGGAAAAAGGGCCCGTTTGGAACTCCGGGAAGAACGGCCGGCTCAGCCAGCAATTCGCAGGAAATCGACATTTACGTCGCCCTCCCGCAGGGCGTCTTCCTCTATGAGCCGTTCACCCACAGCCTTCTTCCGGTGATGGCCGGAGACGTACGCGCCCTGGCCATTGGAAAAGGGCAAGGCAAGGCCGGAGCGAACGCCCCGGTGCGTCTCATCTACGTCGTGGACATCGACAAGTTCAGCAAGGCCGGATTCCAGGAGCCGGGGTTGTGGGACCTCGAGACGCAGAAATCTTACTACTATGTCGACACGGGCCTCATTGCGGCGAACGTGTACCTGTTTGCTGCTTCGCAGGGCCTGGCCGCATGGTTTCACAACTGCAATAGAGCAGAGCTTTCCAGACGATTAGGGTTGAAGACGAACCAGCGCGCCCTTTTCGGCCAGACGATCGGGTACCCGGAAAGGGCGTAGCGCGGGTCATCGCGCCAACAATTCCATCTGGCATGCGCGGAAGGGCACCGTCACTTCTCCAGGATGGCGCCCAGGAAACTGAGTCCCAATTCGGACTGCGTCCGTTTGCTGATGTCCGCCTTTACCTCGGACCAGTCCTCGAGGGTTCGGAATCCCGGCTCCCTGACCTTCCACGGATGGATCATCTCCCGTAAGGCCGCATTGCTGCGGATATAGAAAGGCTGCCCGTGGCAAAGTCGCAGGCGAAGTAGAGTGCGTTTGGCTGGTCCTTGATGATTTCCTGGCCGTACGAGACTGTCACGGGGCCGATGTCAGAAATATGGATGACCTTGCTGCCTTCTGGCGCCACCAGGTGGATATGGCCCATGGTCGGCAGACCGGATGCAAAGTCCACGAACCGGGTGTAGCCATCCGCCGCGACCTTTTCCACGGCCATGCTGATACACCAGCGGATGAGCCGCGCGAATTGACGGAAATTGGGTACAACTGCGAGGAGCTGGTCACCGGCCTTTCGGTCCACCTCGAAGTTATGATTCCCGCCGAGCACGTAGTCGTCGATCCGGCCGGCGTTCGGCATGCTCGCATCGGATATAGACGGGACCGAGTCTCTTCCAGCCATATCGTGACTCCTCGTATCTTGCCGCGAGCATGGTCGAGACGGCAGGGCTTCGCAATCGTGTGCATGCAGGGACATGGACGATTATCGCGGAATACTGCTACCCTGTGAGCGTGCTCAACTCACTGCTGGTCACCGCGATCATCGTCGCCTTCTTTGTGTCCCTTGACGCCATTTCCTTCTTTCCTCTACGCTGGAGCCCGCATGTGCGATTCAGACTGACGCCCGCGACGTGACAAGGTGAATAGTGGCTGCATCGAGCCTGAAGACCCTGCTGGCAATCATTCTCTCCCGGTATCAGCTGGCTGTTGAGGGCATACACGGGATTGATCACTGGGGGCCGTGTTCTGGAGAACGGGCGCCGCCTGGCCCTGCTCACCGGTGCCGATCCACGGGTCCTGGAGTATTTCGCCATCCTGCACGATTCACAGAGGCGCAATGACGGACATGACCCGGCCCACGGAGAGCGCGCGGCGGCATTGTCAGAGGATCCTCGCATGGGCGTCAGATCGGGCCGATCGGCGCCTGACACCGGCCGTTGTCCTGGATGAGTGGGGGAGGAGAGCAAATGGATGATGCGAAGCTTCGAGAGCAGCTCGTCTCTACGCTGAGCGGGCACGGGGCCCACATGAGCTTTGACCAGGCCGTCAAGGGGTTTCCACGAGACCTCATAGGGAAACGGGTGACCGATCTCGCCCATACTCCCTGGCAGGTTGTCCATCACATCTGGTTTGCCCAGTGGGACATTCTCGAGTTCATCAGGAATCCGTCCTACGAATCCCCGAAGTGGCCTGAAGGCTATTGGCCGCCCGAGGATGGGCCCCGGCCTTTGTCCAGATGGGAGGAGACCCTCGGCAAGTTCAGATCCGATCTCAAGGCGATTATTGAGCTTGTGCAAAACACAAAGAACGATCTCTTTGCCCCCATTCCTCATGGCCAGGGGCAGACCCTTCTTCGCGAGGCCCTGCTCGTTATTGACCACAACTCATACCATGTCGGCCAGCTCGTGGATCTGCGCAGGCTTCTGGGCATCAGCGCCTGAGCGGAGGTCCCTACCGGCTTTTCATCAGGAGGCGCACGTCGGTAACGATATCAGACGGGAGAGCGTTCCCGTCCAGGGATGCACGGACCAGGCCCGCCTTGTCGATGATCCAGAACGGCACCGAATGCGCAACATCGTAGCCGCCGCCGAACTGTTCGACTATCTTTCCCGCCAAAGTGAGGTCCGAAGCCGAAAGGCCCCGGGTAACAGGGTCGGTTTCGGCGGCGGTCCCTGAGTCTTTCGCATCGTCCTTCGGTGCAGGCTCGTGAGAAGTGTCGGGGTCGATCTCCACGCCGATACCGTAGTTGGCCCACACCGCCTTCACCGACTCGGGGGAGCCCGTGACAAAGAACCATGCGTTCTCCAGCCCGAAAGCCCTGCTGTACGCGAGGTTTACCTTCGGGATGTCTCTTTTCGGATCCGTTGTCACGGCCACAAAAACAACCTTGTCCGTGTCCGCACCGAGGAGGGAAATTGCGTTTTTCATCTTGAGGGAGATATACGGACATGCATCCGCGCAGTGCGTGTAGATGAATGTGAGGACGACCACTCTGCCCTTCGTGTCTGCCATGTGGAACGCGGCGTCGTGCTGATCCGTCAGTGTGAAATCAGCGGCTGGAGAGGGCCGCTCCAGGGCCGTGCCGATGAGACCGGTCAACGGACGCTCCCTGTTGCCCCTGGCAAGAGCAGGGGACAGGACGACGCAGGCCAGGATGGAGGCAGTCAGCGCAGTCAGACGAGTCATGGGCGGAAATCTCCCTCTCTCCTCCAAGTTACGTTTTCCTCGTCCAGCGGGAAAGTGTAGATTGTAAATCGGGGCGGCTTGATCATGCCAGCGTATCAGCATACGGCCCGGATCATCCGGCGGATTCGATCCGCCGATACAGTGAGTATGGGAAGGGGTTGAGTATCCGTTCTGTCCTTTCAGGCGCTCTCCAGGTACTGTTGATCGTATGTGCCTCCCCGGTGGCCTTTGGGCAAACCGAACACTCGGTTCCCCCGCTCCGTGCAAGCCTCGATCAGATTCTTGCGGCTGCCTCATCGAAGTGGCGCGCACCGTCGGAGGAAATATTCCGCTGGGAAATGTTTCCCGACATCATCATTCTTGACACGATCGATTTCACCGTTCAGGACCGGACATTCACCCGCATTGCCTACTTTCTGGAAAAGCGCGGGTTTCGGGGCAGGCTTCTTCGCAACACAGAGCTCACCGGCAGACACGGATGGAACGCCCATGACTACGGGCCGGCCGGACTCGCCTCCTTTTTCAACGCGGCAGAGGACGTCCAGTTTCCGCTGAACGCCGAAGAGAGAGACCTTCGCACGCTGGCGATCGAGCAGGGAGTTCTCTCCAGGGACGGGGGCCGTTTTCAGCCGGGCCGCGGCGGGATTCTCGGCCTGTCACGATCCTCTACTGCGATAGAACGCCGGTATCTCCTGACCCATGAATCCTTTCACGGGATATTCTTCTCTTCACAGGAATACCGCGATTTCTGCTTCCGGCTGTGGGACTCGCTGACGCCGGGAGAAAGGGAGTTCTACAAGGGCTTCCTCGACACCCTCGGCTATGACAGCGCTGATGAGTTTCTTGCGGTGAACGAATTCCAGGCGTATCTCATGCAGCAGCCCCTCGAATACGCCTCCGCCTATTTCGAGCGGTTCGTAAAGCTGTTGTCACAGAACGGCGCACGGGCAGCAATCGACCCGGCACGGCTGCTCGTACACGCCCGATCGCTGGATGCATTCCTCCAGCATCGATTCGGAATCAGCGCGGGCGGGACCCTGCAGGTGCGTTCGGGCACGGAGACGGCAAAATGAAACGGTTCCTTGCGGGTATTTCCCTGCTGCTCTTCGCGGGCACAGCCCCTGTCCTGGCGCACCCCCATGTCTTCATCAACAACAAGATGAATGTGCTCTTCGACAGCGGCGTGCTCCAGGGAATATCCTTCCAGTGGACCTTCGACGACATGTTCTCCACCATGATCCTGACTGACTACGATCCGAAGGGCACCGGGCAGTTCGACGCGGCGCACGTCAAAGCAGTGAAAGAGGGGGCATTCGACAACCTGGAGAACTATCACTATTTTGTCGCGATGTCCGTCGGGGCAAAGCCGGTCGCTCATTTCACGATCGAGAGATTCATGCCGAGTGTCACTGAGAAGAAAAAGCTCGTCTACTCCTTTTTCATTCCTCTGAAAGTCGCGGTGCAGGCAAAGGAGCAGTCGGTCCGCCTGACCGTGTATGACGACTCGTACTTCGTTGCGTTCGACCTTCTGCATCTGGAAGACGTCACCGTGACGGCAGGCCCGGAGGTTGCGTGCGAGCTCGCCATTGAAAAGACAAAGGTGAAGCCCCAGTGGCCGGGCCAATACATGCCTGATCAGCTCGTCATCAGGTTCAAGGGGATCTCATGAAGCGTTTCGTCTTCATTTTCTGTTTGATCATGGTTGCCTCTGCCTGTTTCTGCCAGGTCGGATCCAATCCCTTCACCGCCCGTGACGCGGGGCCGCGAACAGGGTATGCAGGCTTCATGTCCGGCGTATCAGCATTCTTCTTTAATGCAATGGCTCCCGTTCAGAAGACTCTCAATGAAAGCCTTGCCGCCATCACCCGGTCCCTCCAGGGATCGCAGTCGCTGGGAGGCCTTCTCTTTGTGATACTCATTTCACTTGTCTATGGCATGTTTCACGCTGCGGGCCCCGGCCATGGGAAGACCATTGTGTCATCCTTCTTCCTGGCGAACGAGGCGAAGCTGAGACACAGCTTCATGATCGGGTACCTTATCGCCGGGGTGCACGCCCTTACGGCCCTTACTGTCGTCCTTATTCTCTACTATGTCATCCGGGGGCTTTTCTCTACGGGCATCGAGCAGGCCGATCACTATATTCAGCTTGCAACGTTCGCGGTCATCACCGTGCTGGGTGCTTTCATGCTCCTCGGACGGATTCGAGGAACCGGCCATCACCATGCCCACGGGACGGGCAGCGGAAACGGTATGACGCTTCGGAGCCTGTTCAGCATTGCGGTTCCCGCGGGCGTCATACCGTGCCCGGGCGCCGTGGCAGTCATCCTTTTTGCCCTCTCACTGCACATGCTCGGAGTCAGCGTGCTGTCCGTCGTCTCGATCTCGATTGGAATGGGCATCACCATCAGTGTTACGGGCGCGCTCGTCATCCTGGCCAAGCGCGGCGCCGTGAAAGTAGTGGCAGGCGGGGACACGCATCGCAACTCTGTTGTCCGCAGGGTCGTCGAAATAGGCGGGGCGGGCATTCTTTTCCTTTTCGGCCTTGTGCTTTTCCTCGCGCAGCTGTGATGCCGCCGCGGCAAAACGGCCGCGCATGCGTCAGCCCTGCGTGAGGCGTTTTGCTTCAAGAACGGCCCGGTTCTGATGAAGGAACTCGACGAGGTACTGCTGAACGTTGTCGAAAAACTCCCTCTGCATGAGGGTGCCGGCCCGGGTGATGTAGCGATAATGCCAGCTTTCGTAACGGTAGCCGGTGAGCTCTTCATAGCCGCGTGGATAGGACAGGGAAAATCCGTATTCCCAGGCGTGCGCGGCCATCCATGTGCCGGCCCGCGTATTCGCAAAGGCATCGGTAATGGAGCCAAGATCGATCGCGGTGCCGAGCTGATGCTGCGACATGCCCGCGTGCGCTGACTCCCGATCAGCGGTTTCCTTTCCGTACATCTTGACTTCCCGCTCATACACGGAGGCCTGGTACTCGTAGGAGCGATATCCGGAGGAAAAGGCGAGCGTGACCCCGTCCGCGCGCGCGGCGCGCGTCATCTCGAGCATGGCCGGCATGATCGCTTTTCGCACAGCCACGTCCGCCAATGAGACGTCGAGGTTGTAGTCTTTGTGAAGCCGGACGAGGTCCGGGGGGGCGTAGTCCGCGGGCAGCGGGTTCCGCTTGTCCACCAGGAGAAGGAAGTCCGCAGGCTCGTCCAGGACCTTCGCCGCCATCTGAAGAAAATCCTTCGACCGCGCAAGGATCCTGTCCTGGACCCGGCGGGGGAGGGCGGAGGTCATCCCCTGCAGATCCTCCTGCGAGAGGGAGAACTGCGCGGAGATACGCACCCCAGCGGCGTGACCGTACGCGGTGCCCAGAAGGCACAGCCCTACTGCGAAGAGCACGGCGAGGAGCCGGGGCTTTGACCCACCGAGCGGCGTCATATCGAGCAGTCCTTGCAGAGCCCGAAAAGGGTGATGGCGTGATCCTTGATCGAAAAGCTTTCACGTTTCCCGATGGCTGCGATCTGCTTTTCCTGAAGGCAGAAGTCCAGATCCACCACACGGTGACATTTCGTGCAGGCAAGGTGGTGATGGTGGCTCTGGCTCCCGCAGAGGCGATAGCAGTGCGTTCCGTCCGCGAAATCGATCCGGTCCAGGACCTTCATGTGCGCCAGCTTCTCTATGGATCGATACACGGTGGCCCGCCCGATGCGGGGATTGGTCCTGCGCAGCCTCTTCAGCAGCTCCTCCGCGGAGAACGCCGCCCCGCTGCGTCCCAGGCGGATCAGGCCCTCCGCAATCGCCTGGCGCGGGTGCGTGCTTCGCTCGCTGAACTGATCGAATGCCGCGGTGATCCTGGCCTTGATGTCCGGTGCATGTTTCATGGGCTTCTCCCGTTGCCGCGCACTTCCCGGTCCAGGTCCCGGATCTCCTGAACGCGCCGCGCGCGCCCCCGGCGTCCCACCAGGACCGCCGCAAAGTACACGAGCGCTGACAAAGTGGATATCGCGAAACCGATCGGCGGGTGCCATGTTCCCACGAATGAAACCAGGAGTCCGCCCCAGGTGACACCCAGCGCGAGGAGGACGGAGAGTAGAATCGATCTGACAGGCCGGCGGGTAAGCTGCACTGCGGCTGCCGCGGGGGCGATCAGGAGTGAGACCGAAAGAAGGACTCCGACCACGAGCGTGCTTGCCGATGCGGCCAGCGCGACCACGAGGAGGAAAACGATCGACAGCATTCGCACGGGAAGCCCGCGGGCCCTCGCACCAGTCGGGTCGATCGAGGCGAAGAGAAGCGGCCGAAACACGACGGCCAGGGTGGCCAGGGCGGCGGCTCCGCTGATACACATGCGCAGAATGTCTTTCCACTGAATGCTGAGCATTGACCCGAAAAGCACGGCGACGGCCGCATTCGCATGAGAACCGCTGCTGCGCGCGGAAACGCCGAGGAAAAGGACGCCCAGCCCCAGCGCAAAGGAAAGAACCATTCCGATCTCCACGCTGCGGCCGCGGGCGCGCTCTCCGAGCGCCCCGAGGCTCAGGGCGGAAAAAAGGGAAAAGACTATCATGCCGAGGAGCGGCGCCTGTCCAAGGAGACCGGCCCCCGTGGCCCCCGCAAAGCAGATATCGAGGAACGCCTCGGCGGCGAAAGCCTGCGCGCGGAGCACGAGGAAATACCCGACCAGGGCTGCCATCACCGCCGCGGCAGTGCCGCCAAGCAATGCCCTCTGGAAGACGCCCGACGCCACGAGATCGAACATCAATGCGCCTCCCGGAGAACAGGGGAAAGGAGACGGACCGGGAGATACACGAGAAAGGAGAGCGTGGCGATGAAGAAGCTGACGGGTAGAGTCCCGCTCACAGCTGCAAGCATGACGCCGAGCCATACATAAGCCAGGCCGAGCGCCGCGGAGACCAGGATGGCGGCCACCGGCCGCTTGACGAGCCGGCTCGCCGTAGCTGCCGGACCCACGAGCAGGGTGAAAACGAGGAGAGCGCCCATCATTTGTATCGAAAGGGATACGGTGACGGCAACGATCACCATGAACACGACCGAGAGCGGCCTCAAGGGAACTCCGCGCGCCTCCGCGGCCAGCGGGTCGAATGTGCTGAAGAGCAGGGGCCGGTAGAGGAAGACCAGTGCGGCAAGTATGACGGCGCCGCTGAATGCAGTCACCGCGACGTCGTGGGCGCTGATTCCCAGTATGCTTCCGAAGAGGATGGCGTAGACCTTCTGCGCGTATCCCGCGTAGAGGGCCAGGAAGAGGAGCCCGATTCCGAGGGCACACGTCATGAGAACGCCAATGGCAACGTCGCGCTCGCGTGCGTCCGTTCCGATCATGCCTATGGCAACGGCGGCAGCCGTGGAGAAAGCGAACAACCCGTACACCGGATCGACTCCCAGCAAAACCGCCCCCGCCGCGCCGGCGAAACCGATGTTCGGCAGGGCATGCCCCGCAAAAGTCAAACCCCGTGATACAAGGAAATAGCCGCTTGCAGCGGCGCACACCGCGACAATCGACCCGGTCAGAAGGGCGTGCACGATGAACGGGTAGCCGAGGAGCTCCCGCATGTCAGATCTGCGCTCCGACCACGAACACTCTCCCCAGCGCCTGCACAACCTCGACCGGGCTCCCGTACAGGGCGCTCAGCGTCCGGCTCGTGATGACTTCCGCCGTGGTGCCGATTGCGCTGTGACCGTTGGCAAGGTACAGGACGCGATCCACATGGGAGAGGAGCGGGTTGATATCGTGGGTCACGAACAGCACGGCGACATTGCGGGAGCGGCAGATTCGGCGGACCAGCCCGATGATCTCCTGCTCGCGCGTGATATCCAGGTTGGCAAGGGGCTCGTCCAGGAGAAGGAGACGCGGATCCGTCAGAAGCGCCTGCGCAATGAGCAGGCGCTGCCGCTCGCCGCCGGAGAGCCGGCCCATCGGCTCGTCCGCCAGACCCTCCGCGTCGACCTCCTGCAGGACTTGGTCGATGGCCGCCTCGCGCGCCCGGCTCGGCCATCCCGGCCCCCAGCGGTTCCCGTCCAGCCCGAACCTGACCACTTCCCTGGCCCGCAGCGACATCTCGGACTCGATGACGCGAAACTGCGGTACATACCCGATTCTCGCGTTTCCTTTCCCCGGTGTCCCTCCGAATACCTCGACCTGTCCGGCATCCGGCCTCAGGAGACCGAGCAGGACTTTCAGCAGGGTGCTTTTGCCGGCGCCGTTGGGGCCGAGGACGGCGATGAACTCGCCTTCCGCGATCGTGAAGCTCATGTCCTCCTGAATTGTCCGGCCGTCCAGGCTCACCCTGACACCCTCGAGGGAAGCGACCTGAAGTGCGCGCGGCTGCGGTTCGGTTGCCATCACGCCCTACTTTCCCAGGGCCTGCGCGAGGGCAGTGAGCTGGCTCAGCATCCAATCCTGGTAGTTCATGCCGGACGGCATGGTCTCCGTGACGGGCACGATCGGTATGCCTGCGGACTTTGCTTCTTCCTTGAGCTTCGACGTGATCGGCGAAATGGTCTGCTCGTTGCAGACAAGTGCCCTGATCTTCTTCCCCTTCACCTGTCTTTCCGCGGCAACAACCGTATCGGCGGGCGGGTCATTCCCTTCAGCGATCGCCTTCTGGAACCCGGGCGGCGTGAGCACTACCAGACCGAGGGGCTTCGCCTGATAGAGGAATATCGTTTCGGTCAGTCCAATGGGGGTTCCGTTCCACCGGGCCTTGATTTCAGCCATTTTCCGGCGCACTTTCACCAGGGACTGTTGAAAGTCCTGGAGGTTTCGCGCAAAGAGCGGGGTGTCCGCCGGGCTTATCCGCTGGAGAGCCTGGGTGACCGATTGCGCAATCCCCTGTGCATTGTCGATGTCGTACCACACATGCTCATTGTCGGGAAGTTTGTTGCCGGCAATATCAAACGCCTTCACCACCACACGCCTGCCGCTGGGCGAGCCGGAAAGCAGCTTGTCCATCCAGTCGTCGTAGCCGCCCCCGTTTTCGATGACGAGGTCCGCCGTGGCCGCTGCCTTCGCGTCGTTGACGCTGGACTCGTATTCGTGCGGATCCACGTTCGGATCGGAGAGGATGCTGGTCACGTGGACACGCTCACCTCCCAGCTGCCCTGCGATATTGCCGTAGAAGTTCTCTGCGGCCACCACGTTGATCACTTTGGCGGGGGCGGGAGCCCCGGCAGCGAAAACTGCAGCGCCGGACATGAGAACCAGGACCGCCGCCAGCGCAGCCCGATGCGCGAGGGTCGCGCCCAAATGAGACTCGGTATCCATAGGCAAGAGTAATCAATCCTCGTCCCTTCGTCAATGAGACTCGGTATCAATAGGCCGGTGCTGCGGGAGGGCCCTCGCGGCCGCGCGCCCTTCCGCGGAATACCGCGGAAGGCTACGGTCGGCCTTTCGGCCATCCATGGCCTCGGCCGACCTCGCCATCCGTGGCTACGGGACTTGCACCGGCTGCACCAGGTGATATACTAGGGGATACGATGAGACGGATCATCATGCTCGGCATCTGCGTCGCCCTGGCGATGTCTGTGACCGGCTGCGACGCGATGAACTACCTCTGGTTGAGGATCATCGGGCGCGGCTATTCCCAGGTGGACATGACATCGCTTGAAAACGCACAGGACCACGCCTCCACCATGCCGCTTTCAGGAAGCTCCCTGACGGTCAATACAGTGCTCGGATACAAGACGCGCAACGGGAACCTGGGGAAGCTCGGGATCCTCTCTCCGACCACCGGCGCGACCTTGAGCTTCCAGTTCACCACGTACAGCATCCTGGACGGGAGCATTCTGCAAAGCTCCCGCAGCGTCGCCCTCACAGGCAACACCCGCTACGACCTGGAAGAGGGGACAGCGGTTGATGACTTCAGTGCGGGTGATTTCCTGTGGCAATCGGACGGAACCCTGGTCCCCCAGGGTGCGCCGATCAAGGCTGAGTTCTACACCCTGCCCTAATGAGCACCGCCCGAAAGCGCAGGCGCGGGCCCGACTGTCTTTTGCTTGCCATACCCGTAGTGCCGAAATGTCGCGATTGTGCAGGGTACCGCTCTAACGGCGGGCGCTCGCTGCGACCGTGAGTACCGTGACCGGCGGGATTGTGCGGCCCCCGCTGGACACCAGGGGCCGCGTGAAATCCCTTGTGATGCTACCGGGTCAGCGCGATGGTGACATCGGTGCCGCTGCGGCTGATCTTGAAGCTCACATCCTTTTTCGACTTGTCGTTCAGCGCCCTGTAGAAGTCCATGACGGTGTGGACGTCCTTTCCGTTGACCTGTGAGACCACGTCATAGGGCCTGAAGCCGGCGATTGCGGCAGGGGACTGGTTGTCCGGCGTGTCAGCCGCCACGTAGCCGATCATGACTCCGTCCACCCCCTTGGGAACGTTCGAATCCTGCTGCCGCACCTGGTCGTTGACATGGACCACCGACATTCCCGTCCAGAGGTTCTTGTACGCCGTGGCGTCGCTGCCTTCTTCCGGGCGCATGGCGAGCTTTATGGAGAGCTTTGTCTTCTCACCGTAGCGAATCAGCTCGAAATCGTACGACCGGCCCGCCAGGAGGTCCCCGACAACCTGGATGAGCTTGTTGGTGTTTGCAATGTCCTGCCCGTTCACTCGCGTGACATAGTCCCCCGGCTGCATTCCGGCCTTGTCCGCGGGGGAGTTCTTGTACACGTTGACCACCAGCGCGCCCTTCACATTGTCGACTTTCAAGTCCTTGGCCACGCCGGGGTAGGTATCTGTGGAGGGATCCGCCGGCTGCACGCCGAGGAACCCGTACTCGACCTTGCCTTTATTGATGAAGTCATCGATGGCTTTTTTCGCGTTGTTGATCGGGATGGCGAAGCCCAGACCGATGCTGCCCCCGGTGGGCGCGGCGATCCAGGTGTTGATCCCGATCACTTCACCCCTGATGTTCACCAGGGCGCCGCCCGAGTTGCCCTGGTTGATGGCGGCATCGGTTTGGATGTAGTCCGTGTTGGTCGCCACATCGCCACCGGCCGGTCCCGTGCGTCCGAGGGCGCTTACGATGCCCATTGTGACGGTGTTCTCGAACCCGAACGGGTTGCCCACGGCCAGCACGAGGTCACCCACCTCCAGCGCGCTCGAGTCCCCCAGGTCCGCCACGGTCAGATTGTCATTGCTGGCGAACGACACGATTGCGAGGTCCCGGCGGGGATCCGGCGTGCCGACGACCTTTGCCTTGTAGACGGTCTGGTCTGCCAGCTTCACGCTGATCGTCGACGAGCCGTCCACCACATGATTATTGGTGAGAACGTAGTACGTGCCGGCCGTCTTCTTCACGATGATGCCTGATCCGAGCCCCTGCCGCATGGGCGGCTGTCCGCCTCCCCTGTTGTTCCCCGGCGTCTGGTTGAAAAACCAGTCGAACGGGTTCTGGTTGCGCGAGGACTGTTTGAGCTGTTCTGTGACGTCCACTTCCACGACCGTGGGGAGGACCTTCCGTGCTACTTCCCGGAACGAGTATTGTATGGTTTCCAGGTTCTTGGTCGCTTCCGCCATGGCTTGCGGGCTCGGCGCTGTAGAGGATGAACCAGCCCCTGTTCCCGCACCCTGGGCGGCCGTTTTTTCAGCCCTTCCGGCAGCGGCGAGGTACGACGGGGCGGCGGCCAGAAGCCCGAGGGCGGCGATGATTGCGAGTGTCATGAATCGGCGTTTCACTATTCATTCCTCCTTTTCATCAAGATACCTACAATAGATTACGAAATGACATGGCGATTGTTAATTTTCCTTAATCTGGTATCATGCGGCGGGTGAGCAACGACCAGATCAAGAAGATTCTCCTGTCCCTGCGGAAGACCGGGCATGACTTCTCCGTCATACTATCGGGAAAGAAAAGCAGCAAAGTGCACGGGCTCTACAAGCCGGACAGCCGGGAAATCATCATTCACAACAAGAACTTCAAGAACGACAACGAGCTGATGTACACGGCCATCCACGAGTACGCTCATCACATCCAATTCACTTCCTCCGCGGCTCCTGTGTCCGCGCGCACGCATACCACGGCTTTCTGGAACCTGCTCCATACCCTGCTCTTCGAGGCCGAAGCAAAGGGCATCTACACGAACCCCTTCGAGTCCATAGACGAGTTCCGCGTCCTGACCCGGCGGATACGGGAGAAATTCCTGTCGGAGAGCGGCTCCCTGATGAAGGAGCTGGGCAAGCTCCTCATCGAGGCGCACGCCTTGTGCGAGAAGCATGGGTCGAGCTTCCCGGACTACCTGGACCGGGTGCTCGCTCTGCCGCGGACGAGCGCGCAGGTCATCATGAAGGCGCACACGTTCGACCTGGATCCGGCAATCGGTTTCGAGAACATGCGCTCGCTCGTCTCCATCCGGGACGAGACGGTGCGGGACAGGGCGCAGAAGGAGCTTCGTGACGGGCACAGCCCCGACATGGTGAAGGCCGCGCACATCAGCCCGAAGGCGCCCCGCAGCCGGAAAGAGGCGCTGCAGGAAGAACGCACGCGCATTGAAAAAAGCATCGAGCGCCTGAAGAAGCGTCTGAAGGAGATAGAGAAGCGGATCGCCGAATCAGGTGAGGAGTAAAGTCATGGAAGTCTACGAGGCACTACGCACGCGCAAGAGCGTGCGGGCTTTTCTTCCCCGCCCCGTTCCGGACGAGCTTTTGCGCAGGGTCCTGGAGGCCGCGCGCGCCGCGCCCTCGGCGCGCAATGCGCAGGAATGGCGCTTTGTAGCCGTACGCGACAGCGGGACACGGGAAAGGCTGGCGCTGGAAGCGGCGCGCCAGCCCTTCATCGGCATGGCGCCGGTGCTCCTTGCCTGCTGCGCAGAGACGGACGGGAGGATCATGCGCTGCGGCCAGCCCGCATACCCGATAGACGTTGCCATAGCGATGGACCATTTGAGCCTGGCCGCGGCTGCGGAAGGGCTTGGTACGTGCTGGATCGGGTCTTTCGACGAGGCTCTGACAAAGGAGATGCTGGGCATACCCTCCGCGATCAGGGTGGTACAGCTCATGCCGCTGGGATATCCTGCGGATCCGTCGGCCGTGACCAAGAGCCGGTTGGGCCTGGATACTCTCCTGCACTACGACAGGTGGTGAGCGCGGCGCCCCGGTCGCACTCAGTGACTGTGCGCGGACGGCCCTTCGTGCGGATGCCCGTGCTCGAGCTCGTCCGGTGTGGCCTCCCGCACCCCCACGATGTCCACGTCGAAGTGAAGCGTGAGTCCCGCCAGGGGATGGTTTCCATCAACAGTAACCTCGTCCGCGTCCATTCCGATCAGGGTGACCATGTGTCCCTCGCCATCCCCCTGCACCTCGAACTGCATGCCGATCTCCAGGTTGTCCACACCGCGGAACTGTGCGCGGGGAACGCTGAAAACGATCGAATCATCGTGCGTGCCGTAGGCCTGCTCGGGCAGGACGTTAACGGAGATGTGGTCGGCCGGCGCTTTTCCTTCAAGGGCCGTCTCCAGCCCTTCTATCATGCTGCCGGTGCCGTGAAGGTAGGTCAGCGGCTCCTCGCCCTTCGAGCTGTCCAGCACGGTCCCATCCTCCCCCGTGAGGGTGTAGGAGATCGAGACCACCCTGTTCTTGGAAACGTTCATGCGCCACACTTGCCGAACAACGGAAGGGTGTCAAGGAGGGGCGGGCCGCTTGCGGTCTCGCTCCCGCGCTTCCAACTCCGCGGAATACCGCGGAAGGTCTATGATTGACGGCCGCGCTGTGTCGGATCAATCATGGCGAATGCCGAAGCTCGAAATCAGCAAGGTCCACGATGCATATGCCGCCGGCGGGGAATGCCCTCTGTGCACTTTGATGGAAGGAGCGGAGGAGACCTACCTGCGCTCATTTCAGCACTCACGTGTCATGGAACCCAGCGTGCGGGTGAAGACGAACGAGTCCGGTTTCTGCCCCGATCACTACCGCAAGCTGTACGCGCGGGAGAACAAGCTCGGTCTTGGTCTTGTCGTGCACACGCATCTCCAGGAGAAGCTGCCTGAGCTGCGCGCCGGTTTCCAGGCCATGCGGGCAACCGGCCGCAGGGGCAGGAAGGCCGACGATGCGGCTGCCTCCCTCGAGCGCCTCCATGACCGGTGCTTCATCTGCGACCTGCTGCGGGGAGACCTGGACCGGTACGCCTTCACGATCCTGTTCCTGTGGAGCAAGGACGCCGATTTCATGCCGAAGTTCCGCTCCTCGCGAGGCTTCTGCCTGGAGCATTTTCTTTCGGTCCTTGCCAGGGCCCGCACCATGCTGAGAGCAGACAGGCTGGAGCGCTGGCTGGACGATGCTGTCACCCTCATGACGGACAGCCTGGAACGGCTGGAGCGGGAGCTTGACGCCTTCATCCAGCTCCATCATGACGCCAACAGGAGCCTCGGCACCGATGAGGAGCGCACGGCGCTTGCCCGCACCCTGCAGAAGCTCGCCGGGGGGCGGTTCAGGCTCGAGTGAGCGGGACCCTCATTCCAGGCGTTCGACGATTTCCAGAAAATCGCGGGGCACAGGGGCGAAAATCGTCAGGAGCGCGTGCGTGACCGGATGGGTGAACGCGACGCGTTCCGCATGAAGGCATTGGCGGGAGGGGAGGGTGTCGTCCAGAACCCCCGCGTTCTTCTGGTAGCGGAGGAAGAGCTCCTCATCCTTGTACAGCAGGTCTCCCAGGACCGGGTGGCCCAGGGCGGCAAGATGGACCCGTATCTGGTGCTGCCGGCCGTTCCGCGGGAACGCGGACAGCAGGGTGTGCCCGGGCAGCCGGCGCCGTACCCGGTATTCCGTGACCGAAGGAAGGCCGTCCAGGCGGGCCGCCATCTTTACCCGAATGCTGCTGGACAGGTCCCTTCCGATGGGAAGGGCGATCCTGCCCTCGTCCTGGGCAAGTCTCCCCTCGACGCACGCCGCGTACTCCTTTGTGATGAGCGCGCGCGCGGCAAGGTCCTGCAGGGCAAGCAGGGTCCCCCGGACCTTGGCCATCAGGACGATTCCGCTCGTAAAGGTGTCCAGCCGGTTGACCAGGCTCGGATAGAAGCCTCCGTCCCCGTGATTCAGGCTGTCCTGGATGCTCTCCGCATAAAGCTGGCGCGCAGACTGGATGACGGTGCCTGACTGCGCCCTGCCCATTGGATGGGATGCCACCCCCGCAGGCTTGTTCACGGCCAGGAGGTGCTCGTCCTCGTACAGTATCTCGAGCTCCGGCTGCGGGCTCCTGTCAGGAACGCCCCGCCATTGGAGCGTCACCAGGTCCCCTTCCCTCAGCCGGGTGGAGGACGCGTAGCGCTTTCCGTTGAGGAGGGATTCTCCTGTCTGGATCTTCTGCCTGATGCGCGTGCGGGAAAGGAAGGGAAGCTCCCGGCAGAGGAAGGCGTCTGCGCGGATCCCGGCGCTGACGGCGTCCACGCGCAGGCAGGAGGGCGGGAGGTCAGGCATCTGCCGGGGCGTCCAGGACTTCCCGGACTTTCAGCAGGAGGGCTTCGGGACTGAAGGGCTTCTGCAGAAAAGCCACGCCCGCGGGCACGCCGTGGTTGTCGATCTCGTCCCTCGTGTAGCCGGACATGAACAGGGCGGGAATGCCGGGATGGGCCGCTGCCAGGCGCTCGACGAGGTCTTTGCCGCTCAGGCCGGGCAGGACCACGTCGGTGATGATGAGGTCGATCTCTCCTCCCCGGGCTTCGATGATATCCTCCGCGTGTTCGCCATCATCCGCTTCGTAGACCACGTAACCATAGCCGCCCAGCACGTTGCAGACAAGGATCCGTATCATGGCCTCGTCCTCCACAAGGAGGATCGATTCTCTGCCCCCCCGCACTTCTGTCCGAGCCGTTTCGCGTTGTGCATCCGCGTCTCCCTGCGCCTGGGGGAAGTAGATGTCGAAGGACGTGCCTTTGTCCGGTTCGCTCTCCGCCCAGATGTAGCCCCCGGTCTGCTTGACGATCCCGTACACCGTGGAAAGCCCAAGTCCGGTGCCTCTTCCCACTTCCTTGGTGGTGAAGAACGGTTCGAAGAGATGAGACTTGATTTCCTTGTCCATACCGCTTCCGGTATCGGTGATCCGCAGTCGCACGTAGTCACCCCGCGTCACGGTGAACCTGTTTTCCCTGCGGGAGGAATCAAGGGAGACGTTCGCGGTATCCAGTGTGATCCGCCCACCCCGCGGCATTGCGTCACGCGAATTGATGCAGAGGTTCATGATGACCTGCTCGATCTGACCGGGGTCCGCCAGGACGCTCCCCAGTCCGTCTTCGAGCCGGGTTTCAAGTGCGATGTCTTCCCGCAGGAGCCTCTTCAGCAGCTTTTCCAGGTTTGTGATCAGCAGGTTGAGGTCGAGAATCCGCGGCCGCATCACCTGGCGCCTGCTGAATGCCAGGAGCTGCTGGGTCAAGGCAGCGGCCCTGTTGCCCGCCTTTTTGATTTCCTCCAGGTTCCTGGTCAGGGTTGCAGAATCATCGAGGCTCAGTATCGAGTAGTCGCAATAACCGATGATGGCGGTGAGGAGATTGTTGAAGTCGTGGGCCACTCCGCCGGCCAGCCTCCCTACTGCCTCCATTTTCTGCGCCTGGTTGAGCTGCTCCAGAAGCCGGGCGCGTTCCGAGACGTCCCGCGCAACCCCGTAGACCTGGCGCTTTCCCCCGGGGCCCGCGTCCGCGGTCAGGTGCGCCTCCATGATCATCTTCCGTCCGTCACGGGCGAAGAACTCGAACTGAGTCTCCCTGTCGACCCTGTGCTCCCCTTCGAGGAGCTCCTGAAGGGTGGCGCGGGCGCCTTCCTGCTCGTGCGCGGGAAGCCTGTCCACGACGAACGTGCCGATATACTTCGACGGCCGGTAGCCCGCAATGGCCTCGAGCCGGGTGCTGAGATACGTGATCATTCCATTCTCGTCCAGGGTGAAGATGATATCGTTCACCCGTTCGGTCATGAGCCGGTAGCGTCGCTCGGACTCGACAAGCTGGGCCGTGCGCGATTGCAGGCTCTCCACCATGGTATTGAAGGAGTCGGCAAGACCACGGACCTCGTCTCCTCCGCGGATGCTGATGCGGTAGTCGAGGTTGCCGGCGCTGATGAGGGTGGTGCCCTGGAGGAGGTGAACGAGCGGCCGGCTGATTGCCCTGCTCAGAAAAAGCCCCAGCACGAGCGAGAGCGCGATGCCCAGGAGAGCCAGGAGAAGCGACTGGCGGAACAGGACGTTCGCCGTGAGCGGGGCATCCGCCGCCGGCTGCTGCACGGTCAGGAAGACCACGCTGAGCACGGACACGGCAATGCACGCAAAAGAAACCCCGACAAGCGCGGCGAAAATCTTCATGGTGATGCTTTTCCAGAACGGGGCGATCTTCACCTGCGCGCGTCCTCTTTCTTCCTGCGGTAGCTCAGCTTCAGACTCTCCTTCACCGCGTATTCCACGGACCGCCGGGAGCAAAAGAGCGCAAAGGGGTCCCCGTACCGGAGATACGCGCCGAACGGGCAGCCGTCACCGCAGATGGGCACCCAGGGGCACTGCGCGCAGCGCCTCCAGAGCTCGGTGCCCAGGAACAGGTCGCATTCATTTCCGTGGATGCTGCCCGCCAGGAATTCCCTGCGGCCGGCAAGACCGGCGCACCGGTAGAGGTCTCCACGGGGGTCGATGATGAAGCTCGACCGCTTCATCACCATGCTGCATTGCCGCGGCGCGATGCCGATATCGACATTGAAGCCCCTCTCCAGCGCCAGCCGCTGCAGGGTGAGCTTCTGCCGGGCAGTGTGCAGGGACATGGCATCACAGGCCATCACCGATCCCGGCGGCAGCGTCTCCCTGCTCTCCGGCGAAGGGGTGATCGGGTTCATCACGAGCGTGTGGATTTTTGCCGCGAGCCCGCGCGAGGCCAGGTAGTTCAGGAGCGTAGGGACATGTCCCGCGTTCTCTCGATCGAAGTTGATCGCGACATCCAGCCGCGTCAGCGTGACGGCTTCTTCGATATTTCTCATGAGCAGACCGAAGGTGCCGCGTCCATCCTGAAAAGGGCGCTTCAGGTCATGTGTCGACGGCGGGCCGTCCAGAGAGACTCTGGCCCAGGTGAGCCCGAGGGGAATCAGGTCTCTCGCCGTCTTTCCGTCGAACAGCGCTCCGTTCGTGCTCAGCCCGAACGTGAACGGGATGCCGTGTGCGCGTCCGAATTCGCCCACCTCCCCTGCCACCGCGCGGATTGCCGGCATGTTCAGCAGAGGCTCCCCGCCGGAGAAGTGCAGGGCTATGCGCGCGGAACCGTATTCCTCCGCTTTCCCTTCGATGAACCTGGCCGATTTTGCAGCCGTTTTCTGGTCCATGGACACGGGCCCCTTGATTCCCTCTTCCACGCAGTAGGTACATCCGAAGTTGCAGGAATATGTGGCAAGAATGGTAGGGCGAAGAACCGTGTCGTCATTTCTCATCGCGGCAAACCAGGCTTCCAGCCCACGCGTGTCGTCATCCTCAGCGGCAACAACGAAGCCCATCCTGGCAAGCTGATCCAGGGCGGTGGTGATCCGGGGGTGTGACGGAGGATCGGGAAGGGCCGCGAGTGCGGCGCGCAGCTCATCGTCGATGACGACCTGGGCGCGCGTCAACGCGTTGAAAAGAAGATGCGCGCCCTTTGCCGGGAAATCGGTGATGGACGTGGTGAACCGGGAGGCTGTCATCGGATCCCTGTGTCCTATGCTCCCGTCCCGTTGAAGACCATGCTGCAGCAGCTGATCGGCACGGCTGCCGCAGATACCCGCGTGCCCTCCTCGATGATTTCCAGGATCATGGTTGTCACTTCCTTTCCAGGTACCAGTTGTGCATTCGGCCGCCCAAAGAAGAGATCTGCTGGGGTGTGATTCCCCGCAGTCGGGCGGACGCAGCTGTGTAGCGCGTATCGAAGTAGAGAAACGCGGCCGGGGCGTCCGTTGCGATCAAGGCGAACATTTCCCGGTAAATGTTTTTTCTGTCGTCGAAATCAGAAGCGGTCTTTCCCTTTTCAATCAGGCGGTCCACATTGCGATTGCGGTAACCGGTGACGTTCCAGCCGCCGACGGACGCGGAGTGCCAGAACAGGCTCGCGGAAAGGTCCGGATCTGTGAACATGTTGAGCGGGAGAAGCGCTGCCTGGAAGTCACCGGCGGGCATTCTCTTTTCCACCAACTCATGCAGGGGAAGCACCACCACGTCCATCCGGACGCCGATCTGGAGGAGCTGCCATTGGAGTCTCCTTGCGAGGGCTCCCTTCGACCTGTCTTCCGCGCATTCGAGGACGGTGAACCGCAGATCCCTTCCCTCCCTGTCCAGGACCATGTCTTTGTTGCTGTCCCGCCATCCCATGGCCGAGAGAATTCGCGCCGCGCGTCGTGGATCGTAGGCTTGAAGGAGGGGATCCGGATTATAGGGCCAGGTTCCCGGTTTGAAGGGACCGCTGGCTGCCAGGCCTCTCCCGTGCAGGACGGTGTCCACGAGATCCTTGCGGTCAATCGCCATGGCGATTGCCTGGCGCGTTCCGCGTTCCCTGAAGAGAGGGTCGCGGGTATTGAACAGGAGGGAAGAGCAGAAATTGTCGAGAAACTCGTATCCCCTGAATCGCGCGTCATCCTTGATGAGCGCATAGTCGTCGTAGTCGACATCCGGGACGACGTCCACCTGCCCCTGCAGAAGGGAGACCCAGGCCTTCTTGTTGTCGGGGAAAAGCTTGAAGATGACTCTCCCGATCCGGGGTCTGCCCATGAAATAGCCGGGATTGGCGTCCAGCGTGATCCGGCCCGGTGCCCAGTCGGAAAGGACAAAAGGGCCCGACCCGATCGGGTGCCTGCCGAGCTTCGCGTCTGCGCTCCCCGCGTCCCGCAACAGGTGGGCAGGGACGATCGGCCTGCCGAGCAGTGAGGGCAGAAGCCGATACGGACTCCGCAGCGTGATCCTGAAAACGTCCGGGCCGTCCGCGCGGAACGATTTTACGACCTGCGCAAAATCGGTGAATCGATTGCCATATTTCTGATCGAAACCCTTCTCATAGGTGAATTGCACATCATCCGCAGTCACCGTCGTGCCGTCGGAAAAATGAACCCCCTTTCTCAGGTAAAAAGTCCAGGACATACCATCCGGGGAAATATCCCAGCTCTCCGCGAGGCCGGGGCCCGGCGCAGAGCCACCGGAGAAGGTGACCAGGCCGTCCGTGAGGCAGTTGATGATTACATTCGCGAAGCCCTCAGGCGCGAACAGGGGATTGAGGCTTGCCGGCTCATCATAGTACGCCAGGACGAGTGTTCCACCGTTTGGTGACAGGTCTGAGTACGCAGCGCCGGCGATGAGCAGCAGGAGCAGCCCGGGCAGTATTCGCCTCAAATGGGGTACCTTTCGTACGGCGTGAACTAATCTTTAATAAGGCCATTTTAACCAAAAACTTTACTCTTGTCAAGAAAAACCTTAACTCCACTCTCTGGTGCCTGTACCAGGCGGCAGCTTGAACAGATCGGCGAGGACCGCCAGGTTGCGCGGGTTCTCCATCAACGATCCTTCCTTTGTATAAGCGTATTCGATGAGGTCGGAGTGGACCTCCGTGATCCTGTGCCGCACGAGCTTCATCGTAGAGTTGACCGTGCCATTCTTCTCGCTGAAAGGCTCAGGGATGAACTGGAATACCGAAGGCACCCACGCCGCCTGCACTTTTTTCGCCTTTGGATCGGTCTTGAACCTGTACAGCTCGTCTTTCAGGATCTGAAGGAGCGCCATGGCGCTGGGGACGTTCCGGCTGCGGATCAACCGTTCGACCTTGCCCGTGTCCAGGCTGACGAGGGCAATCGTGTATTTCCTGTGGTCGCAGTACGCCATCACCTGGTCGATCACGTCAGTCGAGAAGCCTATTGCCTCTTCGATCTCCTCGGGGCTGTACTTCTCTCCGTCTTCCGTGATGAGCAATGCTTTCTCCCGGCCGACCACGACGAGGAAACCATCCGGGTCCCAACGGGCGAGGTCTCCGGTGTACAGCCAGCCGTCCCGCAAAGCCCGCGCGCTTGCGTCAGGGTTCGTAAAATAGCCCTTCATGACATTGCCGCCGCGGATGACAATCTCTCCAGTCTCATTCACCCCGGCGGGGCTTCCGTCCGCCTTCACCAGCCGGCACTCGATTGAGTCGAACACGATGCCTGAAGTTCCGAACTTGTGCCTTGTGGGAGTGTTGGCGCAGATGATGGGCGCCGCTTCGGTCAGGCCGTAGCCCTGGTAGACCGGGACTCCGAACGCGGCGAAGAACTCCTGCTGCTTCACATCGAGCAGCGCGCCGCCGCCGATGCAGAAGCGTATCGAGCGGCCGAAGACCATTTTCCTGATCGTGTTGAATATGAGGAGTTTCGCGATTCTGTACGGGATAACGTTTTTCAAACGAACTCCCCGTGGAGGCGCGTTGAATCCGTTTCCGTTGTATGCAATGCCGGCTCTGATGCCCGCCTTGAAGAGCCTCTCAATGATGCCTCCCTTTTCTTCCACCCCGGCGATGATTTTTTTCATGAGGTTCGCTGTCAGGGAGGGGACGGTGAAGAGAAAATGAGAGTTGGATTCGACCAGGTTGATCGGGATATTGCGGAGCGTTCCAATGCCGCCGCCGCGTGAGTCCACGAAGTACAAGGTCACGCCGCACATAAGCGCCGTGTAGAGGCCTGCCGTATGGGCGAACGAGTGGTCGACGGGAAGGATGATCAGGGAGCGCCACCCGGGCGGGAGAGGAATGGCCTTCACCGCGTCATGGCAATTGGTCCAGTAGTTCAGGTGGGTCAGCATGATGCCCTTGGGGTTCCCTGTCGTGCCGGAGGTGTAGCTGATCGTGACCGTGTCGTCTTCTTCCACGGAGGCGATGCACTGGTCCAGCCTGTCACCCAGGGAGGGAAAGGCGGCCCGGCCCTCGTTGCACGCTTCATCAAAGCCGATTACGCGGCTCGCGTTCACTCCGTTTTCAGCGGCGGTGCGGCGCGCCCACTCCGGGTCATTGTCGAGGTAGATGATCCGGATCTTCTTGTTTTCCGTCTGATGAAATGCGCCGAGAACCTTCTTGAGCTGGTTCTTCGTGGTGAGTATCGCGCGCGCCTCAGAGTGATCGAGCCGGAAGGGTATCTCTTCCTCCAGCAGCTTGATGGAAAGGGGAACAGACGCGCACCCTGCCATCAGCACGCCGAACTCTCCCACGATCCACTCCGGGCTTCCTTCCGCCAGCACCGCAATGCGGTCATCCCTCCGTGCGCCGGTGGAGAGAAGCCAAACCGCGAATTCGCGGGCCCTGTCACGGGCCTCTTTGAATGAGACAGGGACCCATCCCGCGTCTGTTTTCCTGTACGCGTAGGGGGCGGAGCCCCATTTCAACGCGGCCTCATCGAGCATTCGCAGCACCGTTTTCTTCATGCCCGCGACGATACCATGGATACATGCGCCCCGCCACTTGCCGCGCGGGGGAATGCGTGCTTGAATCATTTTCTTCAGACACAACGCCGCAGTTGCACCAACTCCGCCAGCTCCGCCAGGAGCGGAAGGGAGTGCGATGCAGCGGCGACGAATGCCGCCAACTCCACCAACTCCGCCAGGAGCGGAAGGGAGCGGAAGGGAGTGGAAGGGAGCGGCGGGGGCAACTCGTGGCGATTATTCTTGCGGGACTCTCTGCACTGATGTACGGAGCGGCGGATTTCTGCGGCGGGCTGGGCACTCGGAAAAGCCCTCTCGTCTCCGTGCTCGCGGTCTCACAGCTTGTGGGCCTGGTGGCAGCGCTGGGCGCCTCCGCGTTTCTGGGACGCACCCTCCCGACAGGAACGGACCTGGCATGGGGGGCGATATCCGGGGTGTGCGGCACCGCTGGGCTCGCTGCCCTCTATACGGCACTGGCCACCACGGTTGTTGCCGTGGCATCTCCTGTTGCAGCGGTCATCGGCGCGGTGGTTCCCGTGCTCCTGGGGGTGGCGGCCGGCGAGCGCCCCGGATCCCTGGCCTGGATCGGGATCGGGTTGGCCGTTCCCGCGCTCGTCCTTCTCAGCGCGGGCTCCGCGGGGAACGGGAAAACCGGGCTTGTGCGCCGTGCAGCCCTTCTCGGTGCGGCGGCAGGAATCGGTTTCGGATTATTCTTCTTCGCGATCTCCCGGACATCGCACGCCTCAGGGCTCTGGCCCCTGGTGACAGCCCGGGCCTCGACGATCTCGATCGTCGCGCTTTTTGCCCTGTTCTCCGGCCGCTCCCTCCGTCCTGCACGGGCCGGGCTCACGATCGTTCTGCTCTCCGGCGTGCTGGACATGGGCGCGAACATCGCGTTCCTGCTTGCATCCAGGGCAGGCATGCTGTCCACCGTTGCGGTGGTCGCCTCCCTCTACCCCGGTCCCACCGTCCTTCTTGCGTGGCTGGTGCTGCGGGAACGGCTTACCCCGACTCGTGTTCTCGGTCTTGTGCTGGCTCTTGCCGGAGTCGCTCTCCTCTCCGTCTGAGGCACGTCGTGCTGCGGGCGGGTCCCGCCTCAGGGTGCGCTTCCGGTCTGCGAGTGACGGTAGTCGAGGTATCTCTTTATGGCGGCGTCATTGATGTAGCCCAGCTCAATGGCGATCTCGCCGAACATTCTGGAATCCCCGCCTTCCTGTTCCCGAAGCACGTCGTCCACCTGGTATTGCTGCATGGCCCCGATCTGCACGAGAAACTCCCCGATCCTATTTTGCATGGAAATACCTCCGCGCCGTGGTACACCACGGATTCTGGCGCCGTGGTACCTTGCGCGGTATCCCGC
>CAYTGX010000055.1:22696-30518 GCA_964437385.1 uncultured Spirochaetaceae bacterium | reverse complement strand
GAGGAGCCTCGACCTTACCCATCCCTACTTCGTTTCGATCAAGAACCTCGTCTTCTCGACTGAACAGAGGCTGGTGATCAACCCGGGAGAGGAGGAGACCCGAAGGACCTTCGGGAGATCCGACCACCTGATGATCCCGTTCCAGACTGTGGTTCTGATCGAAGAGTTGCCGGATAGCGCCACGGGAAAGGTGATGCCTTTCTCGGTCATGGAGGATCCTGAATAGCGAGCCCGCCCGCTGATCGGGGTTGTAAACAGACGGCAAGGTGGATAGAATGCCGGCCGGTGCGAACGATTTTCATCATCTATCCTGAGGGTGACAGCAGGGAGATCGAACACGAGCTCCGGGTGAACCAGCTCGTAGACTTGAACGGCAACCCGCTCGCGCTCCCTCTGCCGAGTGCGAAAATGATCGTGTACCGTGTGTGGAAGGTTTCAACCCAGGCGGAAAGGCACACCGAGCAGGTCAGTTACCACCTGGAGCTTGTCACCCGCCCGGAGTTGGAGAGTGCAGCACGGTAAGAGACCGTGACATTCGTGATCGCAGCGAGGAGAACGGAATGAGCGTGTTTGAACAAAAGAGTATCTCAAAAGACGAGGTTGTTCTCGCGGTCAATGGCTCTCTGACCGGCGAGACGACAAATGAGTTTCAAAGACAGGTGGAGGAGCTTTCAGCCGGAGACTGGGGCAAGATCACGCTGGATCTCTCCAAGACTGTGAGCATCAACTCGTCAGCCCTCGGCAAGATACTGCTTTTCCGAAAGCAGCTCGCCGAAAGGGAACGGACTCTTCAGATCCGAGGGTGCAGCGAGGCGCTTTTCAAAACATTTCAGATGATCAAGTTCGACACGCTGATTTCTGTTCAGAAATCCTGAAAAGGTCCTGAGTCAACGTTTCGCCGCCAGACAAAGTACAACGTCGCCAAATCCCCACTTTTTTGCCAGCAAATCCATTGGTTTCTTGATCATGTCAGGTGCTGTGCCAGCTGCGAGACCGCCCCAGGTAACGGTTTGCCTTATTTCGAAGCCAGATTCAGTGATTAGCTTTCCAAGCGTGCGTTTGGAAAAAAGAGTGAGGTGATCAGCAATGGCAGATCTCCACGCTTTGCCGAAAAGCCGCGCCTGAAATCCGTCAACATTCGGTGTGGTAATTATCGCATAACCCTGTGGCGCGAGGATACGCCTGACCTCGCCCAGGAATCCTCGAGGATCGGGCACGTGCTCGATCAGGTGGGAAAAATGAATGATTGAAAAAGATTCAGCGGGGAACCTGGCTTCTTCCAGTGTGCCGACGAAGATGGACACGCCCCGATGCGCAATTCCATATTCCGCCGACTCCCGGCAGACGTCCACTCCCCTGGCATCCCACCCGTCCCCTTTCATGGATTCGATCAGCATCCCCGTTGCGCACCCGATATCCAGAAATGAGCGCGGCCCCGGCAGCGCGCGGGTGAGCTCATTGAAGCCTATGTCCCGAAGCCCGAGTTTCATCAAGCCGAAAAACACGCGCTCGTTCTCCAGCTCATAGGCGAAGTACTGCCCGGCATACCGCCTGCGCACGTCTTCGAACACCGGCCGCGGGTTCTGGTAGACCAGGGAGCAGGAGCTGCAGCGCACGAACGCGAATCCGTCACAGGCCAGCATCGGCCGCGCACGCGAGCTTCCACAGCCGGGACAGGGAATTGTCTCCTGTCGCTCCACTCCCGGCGCTGAAGAGTATGTTTTGGGCATGCAAGGTCTCCTTACTCGGCGACGGTGAATGGTATGTCCCGCACCGTTTCATTGCCGGCGAAATCGCGAACGGCAATGTGCAGACGTGACTCTCCGGCGCGCAGCTCCACAGCGCCGCAACGCAGCAGGCCTTCACCCCGGTACACGTTTTCCCTGGTCAGACCTGTTCCGCCGACAACCATTTTTCCGTCAATCGCAAGGAGGGAGTCGAAGAGAATCCTGGCCACTTCCTTGCCGTCCAGGCTGAACCTCACGCTGTAGGGCGCGAGGGGCCAATGGAATCTCACATCTTCGCGAAGATCGTAGGCCTCTGCAAGAATCTCGCCGTGACCGGCCTTCACCGTCGCGCCGCTTTCCAGCGGCTGGACCTGCTCTCCGACGGAAAGCAGGACTCTCTTGATGACCGGCGGCTGGGCATCCGGCAGCGGGGGAAGGATGGAAAGCGGGTTGATCCAGGAGCCGGCCTCTTCGTCATACAGGGCGAAATGCAGGTGCTTTCCATCCGAGTGCCCGGTGTCCCCGATGATGCCGATCCGGTCCGACGGCGAATAGGCGGTCTGGATCGGACCAAGGCTTCCCTTCTGAAGATGGCAATAAAAGGAGAGGATATCCTGGCTGTGGTGGAGCACCACGAAGCTGCCCAGACCTCGCGGAAGGGACGAATAGCTGTCCCCTTCGTCATAGCGGAAAACAAGCTCCCCGCCGAGCACGGGGCGGACCTCCTGCTCGCCGCCGCCGAGGTCGATCCCGAGGTGGAAATGGTCACTCCTGTCCTCCCCGAAGGTACCGGTGAGAATCCTGTCCTTCACGGGCCAGTCAAGCGCGCCAAGCGGCAGGACCGGCAGCACCAGGGACATCGAAACGAGTATCGGCAGAAGCCTCATCAATCTCATCAATCTCCTCAGAGCGCCTCAAGCCCTATCCTGAGCAGCCGGCCATCCAGACCAAGGAGAAGGTCTCCCTCGACTGTTCCCAGGAACAACTGCTGCGCGGTGAAAGTCTCTGTCAGGATCGGAGAGCTGAATGGACGCAGGATCCGCAGCTCCACACGCGTGCCGTCACGTGCAGCCACCGCGGTGAGCCGGCCGCCGCCGGGAAAGGAGACATCTGCGAGGCCGCCCGGCAGGGACAGCCAGGCGAGCCGCGGCGCCGCGGGATCGAAGATCCCCGCTGCATGCTCGCCCTCCACGAGCAGATAGCGCGAGTCAGGGGAAAAACTCATCCGCACTTCGCGGCGGAAATCCGATGCAAGGACCTCCTTCGCCATCTCTGCGAGGCCCGTGCCCTGCCGGCGCAGCACGGTCAGGAACTGAGGGGCAACGCCCGAGACGGAAGCGGCGAGCGAGCCGTCCGGGGAGACCGCGGCTCCGAGTATCACGGGAAGCCGGCTCCCGCCCATCACGTGTTCATATACAGGGGACCCCCGGCCGTTCAGCAGGAGGAGAGTCCCGTTCAGAAGCCCGACCAGGAGATAGTCCCCCGGGACCGACACGGCGGTGAGGATCGCGGGAAAATCTCTGCTCCATCTCACATCGCCGGCCCTGTCGAGCTCGATGAGGCCGCTCAGGTCAGCCTTGACGATGAATATCCTCCCTCCGTCACTGCTCAAGAGTGGATACCCATAGCCCGAAAAGCTGAGGACACGCGCGCCGCGCACGTTCTGCAGGATCCAATTCGTTCCCAGCCTCGTGTAGTTTACGAAGCCCGCCTGTGAAAGCGCCACGCGGAAAAGGGTCTTCTCCGCGTGCAGAATATCCCCGTTTGCCGCCGCATAGCCGAAGAGGTCGCCGAGCTGAAAAGGAGCTGCAATCGCCTTTGCGCTGTCAGGCGCCGGCACCGTGCTGGGCGGATTCAGTGGCTGCAGAGCCCCCGGATCGGGCAGGGTCACCGACCAGACAGGCCGTGCAACGATCTCCCGTCCCAGGGGATAGGGAAAGAGGCCAAAATACAATATGATGGCAAGGAGTGCGACGAAGAAGACGCGCGCGGGTCGTTTCTTTCTGACTGAGAATGCCAATGTCGTCTTTCCTTCGGCTCGCGCCATGGTAGTCGCCAGGGAGGTGTCTGTCAATGAGAAATCCGCCGGATGTGGATGCGCTTATGAGCAGAGCGCGTGAGGCTGCGCGCTTCTCCTATTCGCCCTACTCGCGATTCCCGGTGGGCGCCGCACTCCTGTGCGATGATGGAGGCATCGTGACAGGCGCAAACGTGGAGAACCGTTCCTTCGGTCTCAGCAATTGCGCGGAACGAAGCGCGCTCTTCGCCGCCGTCTCCCAGGGTCATACGCGCTTCCGCGCGGTGGCCGTATTCTGCCCCTCCGCTGACGCGCCGGTTTCCCCCTGCGGCGCCTGCCGGCAGGCGCTCAGCGAGTTCTGCCCGCAGGAGACGCCCCTCTACTATGCAGGAAAAGACGGAAAGTACGTGACGACAACGATCGGCGAGCTGATCCCGCAGGATTCTCTGCACGGGTTGAAGGAGACGGCAGGGAAGAAGGGCGCGGCGAGCACGCACTGAAGGGAGACTATGGCCGTGCGCTCAGCGCTTTGCGGACTCCTCTGATTTCTTGAGATCATTCTCCATCTTCGTACGCCAGATTTCGGCCTTCTTCTTCACCACGTCCGCATGGTCTCCCTCGCCGAGCACTATGTGAAGCCTGCGAACGGCGGTCAGGAAGAGGATGCCCACCTTGATGTCGTCTATCCGCAGGGTGGACAGCTCGTATTTCTCCCGGTATCGGTCGGCCGCCTGCTGGAGAAGCTCCTTGGCCAGGCTGAGATGCGACATGCGGGCCGAGTACCCTTCCGAACGGGGGTCCATGCTGCCGACAAAAGTCTTCAGATTCAGAAGGTTCTTCGTGACCGCGGCGAACCTGCCTTCCAGCTCCACGAATGACCACTTCCACTTGGAGTTTTCCCCATAGCCTTCTTCCAGGGAGTCGATGGTGAAGCCTAGTTTTCGCACGAGGTTGTAGCGTTCCTCATCCGAAAAGTTCGAGATGGTCTCAAGCCCCGCCTCGTATTCGGAAAACGGCGCGTCGATCACCGCGGACACGATCTCCTCGAGGTAAACGAGCGCCTTGTAGATGCACTTGCGGGCTTCACTGAGGTACAACTCGTTTTTCACGCCGAGGAAGGACATGGAGAGGGAGCTCATGAGCAGGTAGTTGGCCACGATATTCAGGTTGTCGTCCGCGAGGGTGAGCTTCTCATAGTTGGCTTCCGCGGGCGTCTTGGCGATCTGCTCCTTTGTCTTCCTCTCCTTCTCCAATATCGATTCGATATTGTTCTTATAGTCCTTGATGTACTCTGTGTATCTGTGCCGCGCTTCGTCGCTGGGTTTCTTCATCCGCCCTTGTCCTTTTCAGGTCCATATTTCGAAAGCAGCTCGCCGGCGTGCTGGAGTGAAAGCTCCCCCTTTCTGTCTCCGGCCAGCATCCGCGCGATCTCCTCCCGCCGCGCCGCGCCCGTGACCCTTTCCACCTTCGTCACCGTGCGCCCCCCCTGTGTCACCTTCTCTATCTTGAGATGATTATCGGCGCGAACGGCGATTGTGGCGAGGTGCGTAATGGAAAGCACCTGTTTGTGGCGGGAGATGGCTGAAAGACGCTGCCCGACGGACAGGGCTACCTCGCCGCCGATACCCGCGTCCACTTCATCGAAAATCAGCGTGCTCACGTGGTCGGATTCCGCCAGAACCCCCTTGATGGCGAGCATGACGCGCGACAGCTCTCCTCCCGACGCGATGGAGCGCAGCCGTTTGAATGGCTCCCCCAGGTTGGGAGAGATGACGAACTCGATCGAATCCCTTCCCCAGGGGGTGAGGACTACCGTTCCGTCAGGACGGGCAGCGTCCGCAATCAGCACGCGGAAGCTGACCTTGGGCATGCCCAGCTCGCGAAGCTCCAGTTCGATCTTCTTCTGCAGCACCTGGCTGGCCGCCTTGCGCTTTTCGGAAAGCTCGCGTGCAACCTCGGCAATTTCCTTTTCCGTCCGGGCGATGTCCGTCTCGAGATTCTTTTTCTCCTGCTCCCAATTCTCCATGCCGGCCAGCTCCTGCTCGCCGGTTCGGCAATACTCGAGGACCGCCTCGATCGTGTCTCCGTACTTTTTCTCCAGCGTGCGGATGGAGGAGAGGCGCGACTGCACGTCATCAAGCCGGCCCGGGCTGAAATCAGCCCGCGACTTGTACTGGCGGATATTCTCCGAGAAGTCCTCTATCTCGTAAAACGCGTCCTCCAGCTGATGAGAGAGCTTGGAGAGCGAGCTGTCGATGCCGAGGATTTCATCCATGGCATGCCGGCTTTTTCGGAGGCTGGCAAGCACTCCTCCCGCGCTCTCCGCCGTCTGGGAATGCACCTCTTCCAGCAGGGTGAAAAGCTTCTCATGGTGAACGAGGATGGCGCGCTCCTTTTCCAGCTCTTCCTCCTCACCGGGCTTCGGGTCAAGGCTCTTGATCTCGGTCACCGCATAGGTGAGAAGGTCGATGCGCCGGAGCCGCTCACGCTCGTCGCTCACGAGCTTGGAAAGGCGCTCCCGCAGGGAGGCCAGAGACGCGTACAGCGCGTGGAAGCGCTCGGCAAGATGTTCGGTTCCCGACCAGCGGTCCACGAGCTTGCGGTGGTTTTCCAGGTCCAGCAGGGATTGGTGCTCATGCTGGCCGTGAAGGTCGAAGAGAAGAGTGGAGAACTCGTGGAGATCCGCGCGCGTGACCGGAGTGGATTGGATGAAGAGGGAGCCCCTCCCATTGGACTTCAACATCCGGCGCAGGATGACGGCGCCCTCCTCCGCCTCGATCCCGTGCGCGGCAAGCCATTGAGCCGCTTCCGCATTGCCCGGCACGGACACGATGCCGGAGACCGTGGTTTCCTCCGCGCCCGAGCGGATAATGGACGTGTCGGTCTTGTCCCCCAGGAGAAGACCGAGAGCGCCGACAAGGATCGACTTGCCCGCGCCCGTCTCCCCGCTCAGGATGTTCAGACCGCTGGTAAAGCGCACCTGCAGCTTGTCGATGATGGCATAGTTGTGGACGTGCAGCTCTTCAAGCATTGGGCTCCCCCGTCCAGTTGAGCTTCCTCCGCAGGACCTCGTAGAAGGTTCTCCTGTCCGTATGCACGATCTGCGCCTTGTGCGGCGCCCGACGCACCAGGATGCTGTCACGCGGCTGAAGGGCAGAGGATTCCTGTCCGTCTATTGTCAGCACCGTTTCCACCTTCTGCGGCTCCTCCACCTCGATGCGGAGGATTTCCGTGGCGGGAACGACTGTCGGCCTGTTGGAGAGCGTGAACGGGCAGATGGGCGTAAGGATGAAGGCATCCATCTCGGGGTGAAGGATTGGCCCGCCCGCGGCCATTGAGTACGCAGTGGAACCGGTCGGCGTGGCCACGATGACGCCATCCGCGCGGTACCCGCCCATGTAGGTGTCCGATAGGTAGATCTTCAGCCGTATCATGCGGGAGATTCCCTTGATGCCGATTACCGCCTCGTTGAGACCGACGAACGACGCGACCTCCCTGCCGTCCCTGTGCACCGCAACGGAGAGCATGAGCCGCTCGCTGATGCGGAGCCGCCCGTCGAGGAACTTCTCCCAGGTATCGATCAGCTCGCTCTTCGATACCTCCGTGATGAAGCCGAAATCCCCCATATTGACCGCCAGGATAGGTACGTCACGCTCGGAGAGCATGCGGGCACAGGAAAGCAGGGTACCGTCTCCGCCCAGGGTTATTGCCAGGTCCACGTCCACGAGGTTCCGGGGGTCCGCGTGATTGGCAAAATCCACTGCCACCGTGTCGATGTTCCGGGCGCGCGCAAACTCCTCAATGGACCGCACGACGCTCTGCACGTCGTCTTTGCGTGAGTTGATGACAGTCAGTACCTTCCGGATTTCCCTCCGCTTGACGGCCATGTGCGCTTACTATAATTGCGGGGCGGCGGGTTGGCAAGGCTGTCGCGGTGCTCCGCACCTCGCGGCTCTCGCTGTCCGCTGCGCGGCCACCCTCTCGGCGCGCTGTGCGCGCCTGCCGGGCAAGGGCTGCCGCCCTCCGCGCGCTTTCTGCGTGCTACGCATCCAACTCCACGGAACACCGCGGGCTACGG
>CAYTGX010000055.1:0-22596 GCA_964437385.1 uncultured Spirochaetaceae bacterium | reverse complement strand
GGCTACGGCAGGCTGGCCAGGACCTTGCACACCGCCTCAACGTCCCGCTTTCCCAGCATCGGGTACAGCGGGAAAAGAAGACAGCGCAGCACAAGGGACCGGGCATTGGCGCAGTGGGCTGCCGGAGAATCCTCAAGGGAGGCGATGGTGTCCCCAAAGGCGGGTACCGTGTCGACGTTCTTCTTGAGGGCGTATTGCCGCACTTCCTTCATGCCATCCGCAAGCGCGACGGGGAAAGAGGAAAGGACATTCTCCGCGTCCGTCTTCTGAACCAGGGATGTGTGGCGCGATCTCAAGAGGGCCTGGCCGTAGACGAGCGCAATTTCGCGCCGCGCCGCCACAAAGCTTTCCAACGCGGCGAGCTGCGATATCCCCAAAGCGGCGTTCATGTCCATGAGCTGAGAGTGCAACGGGGAGCCTTCCTGGGTCTTCCGTAGAGCCGCCGCGACGGGTTTTTGCCGGGCCAGGACGAGCGCGCCGCCGCCGCAGGTCACGATATCCTCCGGGTCCACGGAGACAAGGCAGACATCCGCCGCCCCCCCGCAGGGAATCTCCCCGACCTTCCCGCCCAGCGCCTGCGAAGCATCCTCCAGGATAGGAATCCCGTGCGCGCGCAGTGCTTCGACGTCCGCAATAACGCCGAGGGTGTGCGGCACGAGGATGGCCTTTGCACCTTTCTGCGCGAGCGCCGCAGCCTGCTGAAGATCGATTGTTCCTGATTCCAGGTCCACGTCGGCCACCAATGGTACCATTCCCTTGTCCAGGAGCACGCGCAGCCAGAGGGAGGGAGAAAGGGCCGGCAATATGACAGGGTCCGAGGCGCCCAGGCCAAGGGCTTCGAGCGCCACCGACAGGGCCAGGTAGGCGTTTCGAAGAGTGACCCCGCCGGCGTGCCCGAGCAGATGGCACGCGCGGGCCACAAGCTCGCGGGAGATTTCACCGGGGCCGATCTTGTCGGAGACAATGCAGGAAAGGACGCTGCCCATGTCCTTCCTCTTCACGGTTGGACGGAAAACTGGTAATGCCATGGTTGAGGCATTGGGCGCCGGAGCGCCCGCTTTGTCAACGCCTTGCTTTTGCAGCCCCGGCAATGCCGCATAACTCGTTGAACCCGGGTCCCGACAATGGAATGGGTCTGTGGAATACTTCGCCTATCACCGACAGCCACCCGTAGATGAAATACAGCCGTCGATCTTCAACGTGCAGCCTCCCCGCCTCCGCCTTCCGGCGCGGGGGAGAGTACGTATTCAATGGGAAAATCGATGCCTTCCTTCGCGTGGATCCTTCGCATTTCGTGAGCCGTCCCCGGCTGCGGTTGGAAATGAAGAGCCGGCGCGGTCTGTTTCCGTCTTGATCGCGGCGAAGCATGTACGATGGGATCTTTCGCTGCACCGAAGAGTCTTCCGTCACGTTTGGAGATCGAGCTTTCCTCGCCCATAAGAGAGGCAAAGTCATCCAGCTCGTCGAACATGTCACGGGTTGCGCGGAGAAGGTCGATCTTATGGGTGGTGACGAGCGCACCCAGTGAGGGGAGGGTCGTCCCTGATGAAACCTACGGCATCCCGATAGCGCTCGGGCTTGTCATGCTGGACAAAATTAATTCCCCTAGTGGGAGGCATGCCCGTTTCCCGGCATACCCTTTGAAGCCGCGTGCGGCCCCTTTCGGCAGAGCGCCATACCTCAAACGAGGCTGCAGGCGTTTCTGCTCGGCGAATCTTGTTTTGGCGGCATGACAGCAACGGGGCGATAGGCGGTCAAGCGCCGTGTACCGCTTTCAAAACTGATGATCCCATAAATGCAACATTGTTGCATATTACCTTTCCGCGTGGTACAAGTTCGTATGCCCCGAAACGAGCAGTCCTCCCTCATACTCAGAGAAGCAGGTCTGCGTCCCACGTCGGCCAGACAGCGCGTCCTCTCTTCCCTGCAGGCAGCGGGGCGGTCGCTCTCACATCATGAGCTTGTGGACCTTCTCATAGGACTGGACCGGGTGACCATCTTCCGTTCCCTCAAGAACCTCAAGAAAGCCCGGCTCATACACAGCGTTCAGGGCATCGACAGAACACTTCGCTATTCCATCAATCCGGCTCAGAAGCGGGGCTGCCCCGGCGGGCATCCTCACTTCCTCTGCCTGGAGTGCGGTGACATGTCCTGCCTCACCGACCAGCTAATAGCCGTTGTCCGCGTCCCCGCGGGAGCTGAAGTTCATGGCAAACAGCTCCTCGTCTACGGTGTGTGTCCGTCTTGTACCTCGTTGAAGCGCGCGCGAATTGCGCCGCGGTACCCCGCGGATTCTGCGCCGCGATCCGGTCGCGGCGTAACAAAATAAGTCAGGCTACTGGAGGCTTTTGTCATGAAGAAATCGCTCCTTCTCGTTCTGGGGCTCGTCCTGTCTCTTGCGCTCGCAGCGGCCCAGGAGAAGGTCTCCGTTGCGGCCGCCGCAAACATCAGCTCGGTTGCGCCTTCGCTGAGCGCCGCCTTTGCCGCGAAATACCCGAACTATCGAGCCGAGTTCACCTTCGGTGCATCCGGGGGCCTGGTGACCCAGCTTCTGAACGGCGCGCCTTTCCAGGTCTTTCTTTCCGCGGACACCGCCTTCCCGCAAAAGCTCGTCGATGCAGGAGAAGCCGCCGGCCCTGTGAAGATCTACGCAGTGGGGACGTTGATTTTTCTGACCACGAAGAAACTGGACCTCTCCAGGGGTCTCGCAATCCTGACAGATCCCTCTGTGGCCCAGTTCGCGAACAGCAATCCGGAGACCGCACCCTATGGACGCGCGGCACAGGAAGCCCTTGTCAAGGCGGGTCTCTTCGACAGGGTAAAGTCAAAGCTCGTCATGGCGCAGAACGTCACCCAGACCCTGCAGTTCACGCTGGTAAGCGCGGACGGCGGGTTCGTCAACAAGTCGGCCCTGTATGCCAGCGACGTGAGGCCGTATGACAAAGAAGGTGTGTACTGGTTCGCAGTCGATCCATCGCTCTATTCGCCGATCACGCAGGGCTTCGTGGTCATGAAGGCAGCGGCCTCGGCGCCGGCCGTCCTGGCTTTTGTCCGGTTCCTCTCGTCGCCTGAAGCGCAGGCGGTCTTCACTTCCTTCGGGTACGGAACCCCATGAGCTTCGATCCTGTTCCGTTCTGGGTGTCATTTCACCTTGGGCTGTGGGTGACGACCCTCCTCCTCCTGATCTGCTTTCCCCTTGCGTGGATCTTCGCGCGGTCCACGGGGCGCTGGGTGCCCTGGGTCGAATCGACCACATCCCTGCCCCTCGTGCTTTCTCCCACCGTGCTTGGGTTCTACCTGCTGATCCTTCTCTCCAGCAGGGGACCTGTCGGGCGGTTCTTCCTGTCGGTATTCCACGTGCGTCTTGCCTTCACATTCGCCGGTATCGTCATCGCAGGCTGCATCTCCTCTCTTCCGTTCATGCTGTCGGCCCTCCGTGCCGGGATACTCTCAGTGCCGAGTCATCTCCTCGATGCATCGTATACGCTGGGCAAGGGCAGAATCGAGACAATCTTTCGGGTCGTCATTCCCCACATGAAGTCAAGCATCGTGGCCGGCATCGTCAACACATTTGCCCACACCCTCGGCGAGTTCGGTGTCGTGCTGATGATCGGCGGCAGCGTGCCGGGTGTGACGAAAGTGGTGTCCATTGCGGTCTACGAACGCGTGGAGAGTCTCAATTTTGCAACCGCCCATGTGTATGCCGCGATCCTTCTGGTCGTCAGCTATTGCGGGGTGTTCCTTCTGAACAGGATCCAGCGGAGCGAGGCGAGGCGTTGAGCATGCTTCAGTTTGTTCTCAAGAAGGAGCTTCGGGCCGGCGACCACGTCTTTCACCTGGATGCCGCATACCGCCTGGAGGAAGGGGGGTTCCTTGGCATCCGCGGCCCTTCAGGCAGCGGAAAGACGACGCTCCTTCGCTGTCTCGCCGGGCTCTATGTCCCCGATTCCGGCTCTATTCAAATCGGTGAGGAAACCTGGTACAGCGCTCGGGAAGGTCTTTCTCTTCCGCCGCAGCGCCGTTCAGTCGGATTCGTATTCCAGGACTACGCCCTGTTTCCGCACATGACAGTGCTGCGGAACGTCTCCTACGCTACTGGTGATCGGAAACGCACCATGGAGCTCCTCGATCTCACGCGCATGACGGACTTTGCCCACCATTTCCCGCGCGAGCTCTCCGGAGGGCAGAAACAGAGAACCGCCCTTGCGCGCGCGCTCGGCAGGAATCCGCGGCTCCTTCTCCTTGATGAGCCTCTCTCCGCGCTGGACGAGGATCTGCGCTATTCAATGGGGGAAGAGCTGCGTCGAATCCAGCGGCAGACGGGAGTGACGTCGATCATCGTCAGCCATTCACGCCAGGAGATCTCGCGGCTCTGCACGGAAGTGCTCGAGCTTGCTGAAGGGCGAATCCTGGAAGCCGAGGTCGAATGTCGCGGCCGGAGCAGAAGCGGCGGAGTGTGACGAAGGAGAAGGTTGTGCGGAATGAGGCCGACAGGATAAGCATCGTTGGATTCGGTGCAATCGGTGCGACGATCGCGTATTCGCTCCTGATGCGGCGCCTCGCCGGGGAGATTGTGGTCTTCAATCGCGACGAAAAGAAGGCGAAGGCGAAGGCCTTCGATCTCGCGCATTGCATTCCCCTCCTGCACGGAGGGCGGATACGGGCGGGAGAGCTCTGCGATACCGCCGATTCCGACATTGTGGTCATCACCGCCGGCGTGCTCCCGAAAGAGGACGGCACGCGCATGGACGTGCTTCGGGACAACGTGGCGATGTATCGGACCATCGTACCGCAGGTCGCGCAGCTGAGCCCTCGCGCCGTGCTCATCGTCGTGACCAATCCCCTCGACGCGATGACTTTCGCCGCGTACCGACTCTCCGGCTTCCCTTCGCCGCGGGTGATCGGTTCGGGGACCTTGCTCGACGGCAACAGGCTTAAATGCTTCATCGCGGAGGAATTCGAGCTGGACTCCTCGAACATCGAGCTCGAGGTGATTGGAGAGCACGGGGATTCGATGGTGCCCCTTTGGAGCCGAATCAGGTATTCGGGGGAAACGCTCGAGGGATATCTCGCCGAAAGGGATCGCGCCCTGGATGACGCGACCAAGGGGAGACTGCTCCAGAAGACGCAACGCGCTGGGTGGGAAATCAGGCTCGCCAACGAGCACAGCTGCTATGGAGTTTCCTTTTCCATTGTGCGCATCATAGAAACAATGCTCGGCCATTCCCGGGGCGCACCGACGGTGTCCTCCCTCGCATCGGGCGAATATGGGATCACCGGACTCTGCATGAGCCTCCCTTCGATCCTGGACCGCAATGGCGTGAAGGGAAATGAGCAGCCCCCGCTGAGCGAAGAAGAATCGCGCGCTCTTCACGCTTCGGCCCGGGTCCTGAAGGAGCAGACCGATGCGGTCGACAAGCTGCTTGAAGCCGGGTGACGCAGGTGCGGAGTTCCCCATCGCCTACGCGGGAAACCCACCGGTGCCTATCAGCGGCACGAACCTGCACCCGATGCTCCGCTCGACGGTCACCGCGCCGCCCGTCCTGCGCGCCACGAGGATTTCCTGGGTGCGACGCCAATCGCCCACGGGAATGACCATGACCCCATTGTCCGCGAGCTGCTCGCGGAGCCTTGGCGGAATCGAAGGGGCCGCGGCAGCCACGAGGATGCCGTCAAACGGCGCGCGCTCCGGCCAGCCTTCGCTGCCATCACCCACGCGAAGACTGATGTTCCCGTACCCCAGGGCCGTGAGCGCGCTTTCCGCGGCCGCGGCGAGCTCGGGGATCCGCTCGATGGTGAACACCGCACGGCAGAGCTCTGCCAGAATGGCGGTCTGGTAGCCGCTTCCGGTGCCGACCTCCAGCACGCGTTCCCCGCCGCGGAGCTCCAGCGCCTGTGTCATGAATGCCACCATGTACGGCTGTGATATGGTCTGCCCCTGGCCGATTGAAACAGGGTGGTCTTCGTAGGCGAGCGAACGGCTTCCCGGAGGGACGAAGAGGTGCCGCTGTACCCTGCGCATGACCTCCAGTACCTGCTCGTCCCTGACGTCCCTGCTTTCGAGCTGAAGCTTCACCATCCGCTCGGCCGCGGCATTCTCCCTGTTCGCCGGCTGCACGGCGGCGGGCCCCGTTCTCAGAATGCCACGAGGACCGGCAGCTCGCTGCGGCGGATGAGGTGGGAAGCCGTGGAGCCCAGCAGGTAGTCGCGTATCTTGTGCCGTCCGTGCGCGCCGATAAGGATGAGCTCCGACCTCTCCCGCTTTGCCACGCGGGGTATCGTATCAACGGGCTTGCCCGTCTCCATGAGCAGACGGTAGGGAATCCCGTGCGTGCCCAGGTAGCCCAGCTCGGTGTCGAACGGGAAGCTTTCTTCCATCTTTTCGGTCACGGTGAGCACCGCCATCTCTTCCCAGATGCTGCCGAACGCATTGACGAAAAACTGCAGCGCACCCTCGGCCACCGGGCTTCCGTCGTACGGAAAAAGCACGCGCGTGGGGCTCTGGAACCTGGGAGGGCAGATGAGAACGGGCCGGGGGCTGGAACGGACCGAGTCCTCCGTCGTAGCGCCGACTATCGCCCTTTCGATATGCGCGTTCTCCCCCTTCTGGCCGATGACCAGAAGGTCGCCCGATCGGGCTTCCTCCGTGAGAATACCGGAGGGGAGACCTTCCCGCAAAACAGTAGTTGCGCGCACCTGGCCGGCTTCCGCGTCCTTCTTGCAGAGGGCAAGGCAATTGTCGCCGAACGCCTTGATATCCTGCCGGACCCGATCGTAGAAGCCTTTCAGTCCCGGCTCAGGGGGAATGTAGACGCGCTCAAAACCGTAGTCGAAATGGCTTGCCGTGTAGATGATGGGGAGATCGGTCTTGCGGGCATCCACGACGAAGACGACTTTGACTTCGGCCTTTACCCGGCGCGCCAGGTCCAGTGCGTACTGGAACGCCGTCAGGGAGTTGAGCGATCCATCAATGCCTGCGACGATCTGGCCGATCACTCCGTTCGTTTCTCCCCGCCCGCGACCGCAGGCTTGCCCAGCAGGGTGGAGTCCTTTGCATGGAGCTTGGACAGCTTGTACTGCTTCAGCAGGAGGCGGATCGCATCATTGATCCCCTCGGTCCGACTGGCGTAGTAGCCTTCCCGGACCATTTCGTCCAGCCCCTCGAGCAGCTCGGTCGAGGTTTCCACGTAAGTTTTCGACACTACCATCCCTCCCACCGCGGCATCCCGCGGATCAGCGCCGCCGAGGTACTCCGCGGATTAACTGGCTCTCGCGTGCCGGGATGATACTACCCCGGCACGTCGACGAAATCAAGGTCGGCTCGTCTACGACGAGCTATGGCAAAACCCTCTGGGGCATTTTATCCACATGGCCCCGCGGGACCGTTTTCCACTGTTCATAGAACGAGGCAAACCACCCCGCCTCCAGCGCCTCCCTCACGAAGCGGTACAGGTCGTGGACGCATTTTCGGGCGTTGCGGCGGAAGTCCCGCAGGGAGTCCTCATCGCCCAGATCTGAAACAACGCGGAGGCTGAGGGGCGGAACGCAGGCGCGCAGCGCGCCTACAAAGACGCCCGCGCTTTCCCAATTGCAGGCTGCGGCACCGCTCAAGGCGAACAGGGACTCCCGCACCTGGACGGACTGGATGAAAAGCTCGCCGCATCCCTGTACACCGCCCCGCAGGTGCAGCCCCCGATCCTTGGCCAGCTCCGTCAGCGTCCTCACGAGCTTCTGCGCTTCCCGGCGCGGGAGGAAATCGAACGCCGACGGCAGCTTCATTTCCTGCAGGACGCGGCGGGGAAGACCGTCTCCTGAAATATCGTACTCGAGGCACGACAGACCGAGAACAACCGCATTGACGATCAGCTCTCCGTCGATGGCGCCGCACGTGCCGGTATCCACCACGAGGTCCGGCTGGCAATGATTGATGCCGGCGACGGTCGCCGAGGCAGCCCTCGCTTTTGCCGGGCCGGTTTCGATGGCCATGATGTCCACGCTTCCCACGGACCCGCGCGCCGTCCTGCAGCCCAGGACATCCTGCGCGTCACGCAGGGCAAGGGCAGCCCCGCATACGGTAAACTCGAGGGGAATCGGACAGATCAGAAGGATGCGCAGGAGAGCCTCCGTTTGCGTGCCGCGAAAAAATGTGGGGATAGGTAACACCTATCCCCCGGACGAGACACAGGGACAAGGAAAGGAGGTGAAACTTGCCCCTTACGAATTTGGATTCCGTCTAGTCTCAAAAATGTAAACACCCTGCAGGCGGATTGGTTACACGGCATGAGGCAATTTCCGCATTGCATCTTTCCGACGCGATTCCGCGCGCGCGGCAAGGACAATGCCCGCGAGGATGCACACGCCGCCGGCAAGCCTGAGGACGGAGGGCACCTGCGCAAGGAACGCAATGGCGAGCAGGGTCGCGCCGACCGGCTCGGCAAGAAGGGTCACAGTGACAAAAGTGGCAGACACGTATTTCAAGGCCCAGTTGTACGCCGTGTGACCCAGGAGCTGCGGCCCCGCTGCCAGGAGCGCAACCCAGAGATACCCCGCACGGGAATACCCTGCGAGCCGGGCGCCGGTCACGCCGGCGACTCCGAGAAGGATCAGCGCCGCGCTGCTGTAGGCAATCCCGACATAGAGCGTCAGGGACATGCGTTTCCTCACGCGTCTGCCGATCAGCAGGTAGCCCGAAGCGGCGACGGCCCCCAGCAATGCAAGAAGATCGCCTCTGAGCACATGTCTCCCGGGCTGGCCGAAATCGGAGAAGGCGACGAACGCTGCGCCGACGATCGAGATCGCGACTCCGACGATGGTCGATATCCCCATCCGCTCCTTCAGCAGGAACACGGATGCGATGCCGACAAAGACGGGGCTGGTGCTCACAAAGACAACCGAGCTCATGACGGAAGTATCGTCAAGGGAGCTGATCCAGAATGCAAAGTGAAGGGCCAGGAGGACGCCCGCAGCCGCGGCGTACAGGGCCTCCACACGCGAAAGTCCGAGGATCTCCTTTCGACAGGAGAGGACAGCGATCGGCCCTACGATGAGCCCTGCAAAGCTCATCCTGAGCGCGGCGATTGCAAGGGCCGGCACTCCCTGGGCGCGGGCGAAAGAAATGAGCAGAGCCGCGGAGGAGACGGCGGCGACGCCGATGGCGATCACGGGGTAGCGGGCGGCAGACCCCCGCACCCCGGACTGGCTGCAGCGCACGATGCCTCTATCGCGCACCGCCCGAAGGCGTAGCCAGGATGGCGAGGTCGGCCGAGGCCCTTCCGCGGTACTCCGCGGAGTTGGATGGCCGAGAGGCCGACGCGGTTCCGTCAGGGCGGCAGGCGCGCTTTCGCGCCGGGAACCCACGCGCGTGCTCGAATGGTTTTTTGTTCGCCATCGCCCTGCAAGCTCCTATCGAATCCTGCCCAGAAGCCTCAGGAGGCCGTCCAGCAGGGTAAGAGGATGCGGCGGACAACCGGGGACGAACAGATCCACTTTCAGAATGCCCGCCACCCCGTCACTCGCTTCAGGGGCTCCGGCATAGGGACCTCCTGAGATGGCGCAGGCGCCCGAAGCGATCACGATCTTGGGCTCGGGCACTGCCGCATATGTTTTCTCCAGTGCCAGCCGCATGTTCAGGGTGACAGGGCCAGTCACCAGGAGGCCGTCCGCGTGCCGCGGAGAAGCGACGAACTGGATGCCGAATCTTCCCATGTCCCATCCGACCGTCGTAAGAACATTCGCGTCAGCCTCACAGGCGGCGCAGCCGCCTGCGCTCACCTGGCGCAGCCTGAGGGATCTTCCCAGCAGTCTCCGCAGATCCTTTCCAAGCGCTTCAGCAAGGCGGAGGCGCTTCACACCGATCACGAGGTCCTCGCGATTTCGGGCGGCCAGCCGATAGTCGGTGCTGAACGAGACAGCCCCTGTCGGGCAGGCGGCCGTGCAGTCCCCGCAGAAAAGGCACCTGCCAAGGTCGATCTGCAGAGCACGGCGGGAACCGCGCGCCAGGGCCCCCGTGGGACATGCCTCGATGCAGGCCGTGCATCCGTCTCTGCACTTCGACTGGTCGATCACGGGAAGCCCGCGGAACCGGGCAGGCAGCGCGGGCGGCTCGCCGCGCGGAAAGCCCGTGGTCCGGTGGCCCTGCCGCAATCTCTCTCTCAGGATTCGCAGCATGTTCACGTCCTCACAAATCGTGTCCGCTGTACGACAGGTTGAAGCTCTTGTTGCACAGCGGGAAATCTGACACCTGCTGGCCGCGCATTGCAAGGCCGAGCCCGAACCAGTTGCGGAAAGAGGGATCCACGACCTTGTAGCGCGCAAACCTGCCGTGCCCGTCCGTAAGGACAACGTGGCAGATGCCTCCGCGCCATCCCTCCCCCATGCTTACCGCCACAGCCCCGCGCGTGAGCGCTGGGAGTGCAACGCGGACGTCTCCCGCCGGTAGCGCTTCCAGCTGGTCCTCGATGAACGCGAATGACCGCTGCACCTCGAGCCAGCGCACGTATGCGCGGGCAAACACGTCCCCTGTGCGCCACGTGGAAACCGGCACCTGGGAGAACCTCCAGATGCCGGACGGGAGATCCCGCCGCACGTCCCTGTCGATTCCGCACGCGCGCACGGTCGGGCCCGTGAGGCCGATCTCCAGCGCCGTCCGCTCGGAAAGGGTCCCCGTGCCCTCGAATCGGGCGACCACGGACGGCGAGCGCCAGAGAAGCTCGCACGCGCCGGCAGCATCGCGCGCGCAGGACTGAAGGCGGCTCCGCAGCTCGCCGGCCATCTCATGGTCCAGGTCAAAAACAACCCCCCCAGGCCTCACAAGGCCGCGGCCGAACCTGCTCCCGCAGATGAGGGCCGTCATGTTCAGGATGTCCCCCCTGATCCGGCCGCACCACGACGCCGTGGGGAGGAAACCCACGTCCCCTGCCAGCGCGCCGAGATCCCCCACGTGGCAGGCTGCGCGCTCGAGCTCCAGCGCAATTGCGCGGATAGCCTGCGCCCGCGGCGGTGCCTCGCGACCGGCCAGCGCTTCCATGGCCTCACAATAGGCCGTGGCGTGACCCACCGTCGTGTCCCCGGCGAGCGTTTCCGCGTAATGGATCGAGCGTGTATCCGGTCCGCCCAGGAGCGCGCGCTCGACGCCGCGGTGCTGATACCCCAGTGAGATTTCCAGGTGCAGGACCGTTTCCCCGTGGCACTGGAAACGGAAGTGCCCCGGCTCGATCACGCCGGCATGGACCGGACCCACGGCCACCTCGTGCACTTCCTCCCCCTCCACGCGGAAAAACTGCGCATCCCCAATGGTGGGATGCTTCCTGCCGGGCAGGGCGCCCGGCATGGGAGGCTGAAAACGAATGGGCTTCAGCCACGGGTGCCCCTCAGGTACGAGGTTCCACTGCTCTGCGATCTCCCGTTCGAACCAATGCGCTGACGGGCAATCCGGCGTCAGGGACGGCCACGAGCTTGTCAGCGCAGCCCGGGTGACATGGAGCGCGCCGGTGGCATGCTCCGCGAGCACCGCGTAGAGCAGAAAGCGCGCGCTCCTGCCTGCGCCGACCGGATCCGCCGCCGCAAAAAACGCGGCGATCTCCGCGCCGTCCCGCACCCGATTGATCACCTGGTCACGGAATGCGCTGATGGAAAGTACGGGCACCCCCTTTGTCTCCGAAGCGGTACCGTTGTGAAGCTCGATGGAGCCTGTTTTTGTCGCCATCCTATACACCCAGCAAAAGGGCAGCCTGCTTCAACGCTGTGTCCAGAAACCCTGGAATGAACAGCCCAAGCACGCCGGTGAGAACCAGAAGAACAAGCGGTGCAGCGACGCTGAGCGCCGAATCAGCCGCGCGCAGGGGCGGGGCGGCAGCCACTGCACGCGCCGCACTGCGGCCGCTTCTGGCGGCATTTTGGCGGCCGCTCCCTTGCGCTCCTGGCGCAGTTGCTGCATTCTGGTGGCTTCCTCCTGCCGCGGCGACAACCTGCCGTGCCGGGCTGGGCGATTCCCTGGGCCCGGCCTGGCTCATGCGCAGCAGCATGGTGATCATTCCCACGAACACGGCGGCGAGGAGCACCGAGTACACCACGACGACCACCCAGGCGCCCGCGTTCACACCGGCCCGCAGGATCGTGAGCTCGCTTGAAAACACGCCGAAAGGCGGCGCACCGGTAATTGCAAAAAGCCCGGCCACCCACAAGGCTGCTGTCACCGGCAGGGTGCGGGCTGCCCCGTTCACATCGGATGACTTCTTGGTGCCGTAGGCGGCGAGGAAATTGCCGGCCAGGAGAAAGAGCGCGGCCTTTGTGAAAGAGTGGTTGACCGCATGGAAGAGCGCCCCCCAGTCCCCGAGCCCGCCGAGCCCGATTCCTACGCAGAGAATCCCCATGTGCTCTACGCTCGAGTACGCAAGCATCCTCTTGTAGTCCGGCTGCCCGATGATCAGCCCGGCCGCCACGGCCATGGAGACAAGGCCGAGGACCAGGAGGGTCTGACGGCCGAACGCGCCGAGACCGGCGGCCGCGCACACCGACAGTATCCGGAGCACCGCCAGGAAGGCGCAGTTGAGCAGTGCGCCGGACAGAAGAGCGGAAACGACCGAGGGGGCTTCGCTGTGTGCGTCGGGCAGCCACGTATGCATGGGCGCAAGACCCATTTTCGTCCCATACCCGACGAGGAGCAGGAGAAACGCGGCTTTCAGCCATCCGGCATCCAGGCTCGCTGCCGCCCGCGCGAGCCCGGAAAATGTAAGCGATGTAGCGGCGGATCTGGCGTCGCCCGTGACCGAGGCCACGGAGGCCGCCAGGAAGTAGGTGCCGAGCAGGGCTACCGCGATACCCACCGAGCACACCAGGAGGTACTTCCACGTGGCTTCCAGCGACCTGTGGTGGCGGTGGTAGTGAATAAGAGGAGCGCTGACAAGAGTGGTTGCCTCAATGGAGACCCAGAGGAGACCGAAGTGCTGGCTCACGGTCACGAGCGTCATCGTGGAGAGAAACCCGAGGAGACACGCGGTGAAGACCGCCTCCGGCGCGTTGCTGAAAAGAAAACCCTCCTCGGTGTCCGCGCTCGTCGCGCCGCTCTCCCTTTGAAGGAACCTGACGGCGGAGACGGACACAGCCAGAAACAGGAGGCTGGCGATCCCGAGGAAGAGCCGTCCGAGGGCGTCTGCGGCAAGCCAGCTTCCCATGGGCGGAAAGCGTGACGGGTCGATCCACAACAGGCTGACAAGACCTGCATGGACAACCGCAACCGCCACCAGGAGCGATCGACGCAGCGCATGAGAGCGCGTGAGGAAGGCGGCAACGGCCGCCAGGGCCGGCAGCGCGACAAGGGCAAGTATCATTGAGGCGAGTCCTTCAGGCTGGAGAGCCGGTCCGCGTCGATGTGGTCGAACTCGCGGCTTATGTGATAGATCGTGATGCCCATGACAAATATCGCGACAAACGCGTCCAGGAATGTGCCCATCTCTATCAGGAGCGGCTCCTGCTCGGCAAGGGCCAGGCCGAAAGCGGCAATGCCGCTCTCCATCGCGAGATATCCAAGGGCCTGGACGATTGCCGATCTCCTGCTCACGATGATGAAAAGACCGGTGAGCGCGGTGAAAAGAGCAGCAGGCACGAGGAGAAGCGGGGCTGCCCCCCCATGAATGGGCAGGCGAAGCCCGATGAAGAGAGAGACGGTAAGCACGGCCACCCCGATCAGGAGGGAAGCCGAATAGCCGACAAAAGGCTCGACCTCGCGGCGCACGTCCACGGAACGGGCTGCGCGCAGGAGCAGGAGCGGGAGGGCGATTCCCTTGAATCCTATGCTGATTCCCGCCTGCAGGATCAGCCGCCACGCGGGGACGTCTATGCCGATGACCAGGGGAAGCAGGCCAAGGAGGACTCCCTGGACCGAGACCGCCGCGATGCAGGAGAGCAGCCGGCTCGATCCGAGAAGCCAGAGATTTGTGAGCATGAGAATGACCAGAAAGCCTTCGACCCAGGTCGTCACAGGTTCACCTCACCAGGGCCAGCGCCATTGCAAGTGCTGACATCGCGATTGCGGCAACGAGGAGCTGGGGCACGCGGGCAAGACGCAGCCGTGCCGTCACCGATTCCAGAACACCCGTGGCAATTCCGACGCACGCCATACCTCCCAGGCCAATGCCCAGGTCTGCCAGCCGGAGACCGGTCCTCGGCGCGAGCATCGATACCACGACCCCTCCCAGCGCCCACAGCTTCACTGCGGAGCCGTACTGGATGTAGGCAAGGTCGACACCGCTGTGATCGAGCACCATGACCTCATGGATCATCGTAAGCTCAAGATGCGTCTCCGGGTCATCCACCGGTATTCGTGCGTTTTCAGCGAGAAAGACGACCAGTGAAGCCCCTGCCGCGAGCAGCAGGGCGGCCCCTGCACCGCCGCCCACTCCGGGCCCGCCCAGTATGCCGGAAAGGGAAAGACTGCCAGACAGCCGGGCAAGAGCGGCAAGGGCGAGCAGGAGCGCGGGCTCCGTGAGAGCTGAGAACCAGGCCTCCCGGCTGGCGCCCATGCCCTCGAAAGCAGATCCGGTGTCGAGTGCAGCCAGGATCGTGAGAAACCGCGCAAGCCCGAAAAGCGCGGCAAACAGGACCATGTCGCCGGCAAATGACAGCAGCGCCATTCCCCCGGCCCAGGGAAGCATGGCCAGCGCGACAATCACCGCCGCCAGGCCCACGGTCGGCCCGGCCCGGAAGACCCAGGTGGTTGTGCGGCTGTACACGGCTGCCTTGGACAGCAGCTTGGCCAGATCCATGTACCCCTGCATGAGCGGAGGACCCCTTCGGCCTGCGAAAACCGCCTTTGTGCGATTGACGACGGCCGGCAGCAGGGGGGCAAGGAGGAGAGCGATGAAAAATTGCAGTGCGGCAAACCACAGGTCGCTCATGACGTCAGGCCAGTCTCCATATGAGGAGCGCAACAAGGGCAACCGCGATGTACAGGACGTACAGCTGCAGGTGGCCGTGCTGCAGCCAGCGCAGGCTGGAAAGAAGCGAGCCCACACCCTTGATTCCAGGCCGAAGGAGACGCACGGAGAAGACATCCGGTGTCTCGGTGGAGAAAGTCGATTCGGCAGGGAAAAGCTGCGTAATGGGCAGCCCGCGCCTGCGAGGGGCGAGCAGGCCGCGGAACATCTCCGTAAGAGGCTGGGCAAACGAAGAAGAGGTGTACTGCATCCGGGCATCCGGCTTCACGTAGCCGCAGTCCCAGGTCACCCCCTGCGCCACGTTGCGTCTGCGCAGCAGGAGCGCGCGCAGGAGCCAGAGCGCGGCAACCAGCCCGGCGAGCACACCCGCAACCCAGAGCACGATACGCAAACCCGTGCTCATCGGCTCGAGGAGCTCTGCGCCCGCGGACAGAGGGAGGCCTGCCAGCTGCGCTGCCAGGGGCGCGATGGTCCAGACCGCCAGGGAGCCGAGGAGCCCGACTGCCGCGCAGCCTGCCGCCAGGAGAAGCATGGGCACGAGCAGGGAAAGCCCGGGCTCGCGGGCCTTTGCAGCTGCCGGAGAGCGTGGCTCACCGAGAAAGACGATGCCGAATGCCTTCGCGAAACAGGCGGCTGCCAGGCCGCCGACCAGGGCCAGGGCTGCCACCACCACGGCCGCGGCGGCAGCCTGGGGAACAGGCTGCAGGCTCACCGCCTTGAATGCGCCGGTGAACACGAGGAGCTCGCTTACGAACCCGTTGAGCGGCGGAAGGCCGCAGATGGCCGCCGCGCCGATCAGGAACGCGGCTCCGGTGAGAGGCATCCGGCGGAGCAGCCCGCCCAGCCTGTCCATTTCCCGCGTGCCTGCCGCCTGCGCAGCAGCCCCTGCACCGAGGAAAAGCAATCCTTTGAACAGGGCGTGATTGATTACATGGAGGAGACCGCCCGCAAAGCCCAGGACGGCCACCAGCGGCGCACCGTAGCTCACGCCGAGCAGTCCGACACCGAGGCCAAGGCAGATGATCCCGATGTTTTCAACGCTGTGGTAAGCGAGCAGCCTCTTGATGTCGTGCTGGGCAAGCGCGAAGAGCACGCCGACTATCCCGGACACGGCGCCGACGCACGCGAGCGTCCATCCCCACCACGCAGGAGGCGCGCCGAGAAAAGACAGCACACGCAGGATGCCGTAGATGCCGGTCTTGATCATGACCCCGCTCATCAGCGCGCTCACGTGCGACGGCGCCGCCGGGTGAGCCTCCGGGAGCCAGGTGTGCAGCGGCACGATGCCCGCCTTGGTGCCGAAACCCACCAGGGCCAGCAAAAACACGGCGCCTGCTGCCGGCCCTGACATAACGGCGAACCGTGCGAAATCGAGCGTGGCGGCGCCGGAATCGCCGGCAGGTGCAGGCGCGCCGCCAAGCACCAGGAACATGACCAGGAGGAAGGCCGTGCCGATCTGGGTGGCCACGAGGTACGTGATGCCCGCCTGCCGCGATTCCTCCCGCTCGCTCTCGAAGGTGACGAGCAGCCACGAGGACAGGGACATGATTTCCCATGCCATCAGAAAGAGGACAGCATTCCTTGCCATGACCACCAGGGCCATGCTGGCCACCAGGAGACCGTAGAAGAGCCACTGGCCCCCCAGGCCGCGCGTTCCGCGCGTGTGCACGAGGTAGCCGCCGCCGAACAGTGCGCAGACTGCCGACAGCCCGTAGATCGGCAGGAGGAACAGTCCAGTGAGCGGATCGAATCCCACCGTGAAGGAGGCGCCGATGACTTCGTTCCATGGCAGGGCGAGGGTCCAGGTCTGACCGTGGGCCAGGGCGGAGATGGACAGCGCCAGGCCCGCGATGCTCGCCGCCACCGCACCCACGGTTCCCACCATATGGGAGACACGAGGCAGCCGGCCGGTGACAACGGAGAGAAAGCCGAACGTGATGAGCAGAGCGGGAGGCAGCACCACCAGCAGCATGTTACTTCTCCGCAGGATGCCGCGGCGGCGCAGAATCCGCGGGGTACCTCGATGCGGGCCGTGCGGCAACGTCGACGAAACGCGCGCCGGCCAGCAGCGAATCCCGTGACGCCTGCTCAGTCACCGGTCCGCGGAACTCCCCGAGCCGAAGGCCGTAGGTGAGCCGGGACAGCAGGTGGAGATGCGCCCTGACTGTCGGGCTCACCATGGTGAACAGCGTGTGCACCGGCTTTCCGTCGATGGCGCCGAACTCGATCGGGGTCTCCAGGAAACAGAGCGTGATCATCGGCCGCTGGATGTGCAGAACGATGGGATTGCGCACGTGAGGGATCGCGATTCCGCCCCCAAAGCCCGTGGAGCCGAGGGATTCGCGGGCCAGGATGACGCTGAGCAGGAACTTGCGGTCCACCTCTTCCGGCAGATGCATGAGGTCCACGATTGCGGCAAGCACGTCCTCCTTTGCCGCACCCGCCACGCGGTAATGGATTCCTCCCGCCTTGATGGCATCCTCGAGCCCGGGAAGCTCGTCCGCGGTCGAGCCTCCGTCGTCGAAGATGTCCGGCGATACTCCCACCCGCCGCGCGGTGGCCCATTCGAGGAGCTCGGCGCGATTGAAACGATAGAGGTCGTTGATCCTGTAGGTCGGCAGGTCCCCCTGCTTGATCCATCGATAGATGGTCTTTTCAGAAACACTGAGGAGCCTGGCTGCTTCCTTGACGTCGATCTGCATAAGTGGGATGTCGTCGAGGTCTCAAGCCAGGACAACGCACGGATCATGTCCAAAACTGACAATCAGGTCAAGGGCGCCTCTCGTGCTTCCCTGCACTCGGCGCCCCTCGACCTCCTGTCTACGGGGCGCCCTTCCCCAATAGGAGAGGCTGATCTTTTCTTTTGTCAGTATATTAGCGTCACATAACAGGAGGACGTATGGCTATTACCCATCGCAGGCTCGGAAAACATGGCGCTCTCGTGAGCAATATCTGCCTGGGGACGATGAATTTCGGCTGGCACACGAGTGAGAAGGACTGCTTCGCGATCATGGACAAGGCTCTCGAGCTGGGCATCAACTTCTTCGACACCGCGGACACATATGGCTGGACTGTGCGCAGGGGTCACACCGAGGAAATAATCGGCAGGTGGCTGGCGCAGGGAGGCGCGAGGCGAGAGAGCATCGTGCTTGCCACCAAAGTTTTCAATCCAGTCGATAATCCGGGGGCGCCGGCAGAGCCCAACAGGGACGGACGCAATCTGTCTGCGGTGAAAATACACCGGCACTGTGAGGGAAGCCTGAAGAGGCTCCAGACCGACTTCATCGACCTCTACCAGATGCACCACATCGACCATGACTGCCCCTGGGACGAGATCTGGAGCGCCTTCGATGCGCTGGTGAACCAGGGCAAGATCGCCTATGTGGGGTCAAGCAACTTTGCAGGATGGGATATCGCAACGGCCTGCCAGGAAGCGTCACGGAGGAACATGCAGGGACTGGCCAGCGAGCAGAGCATCTACAATCTCAGCAATCGGATGCTCGAGCTGGAGGTCATCCCCGCCTGCCGGCACTACGGCATGGGCCTGATCCCTTACAGCCCGCTTGCCGGCGGTCTCCTGGGCGGAGCCCTGGAAAAGGCGAAGACAGGCCGAAGGACGGATGAGAACCTGGCCAAGCAGGTTGAAAAGCATCGGAAGGCAGTCACCGCGTACGAAGCATTCTGCAAGGAGTTGGGCGCGCCTCCCTCGGAAGTAGGTCTTGCATGGCTCCTGTCCAATCCCGTGGTCACGGCGCCCATCATCGGGCCTCGCACCATGGAACAGCTGGAGAGCGCGGTGCGCGCGGCAAGCCTCGTCCTGGATGCGCAGGCGCTCGCAAAGCTGGACGAAATATGGCCGGGACCCGGCGGTGAAGCCCCCAAGGCGTACGCGTGGTAGGATGAGGGGAGAGAAAAACGATGGAATTAAAAAGCAGCAAGGTTGCGATCATCGGCGCAGGATCTGTCGGCGCCACCCTGGCGTACAATCTTGCCCTCAAGGGCGCGGTGACTGAGATCGCGCTCATCGACACCAACCGGGAGAAAGCCGAGGCGGAGATCCTCGACATCAAGCACGGCGCTTCCCTGGGCAGGCCGGTAAAAATCGAGTCCACGGAATATGCAGCCTGCCGCGACTGCGGCATCACCATCATCACGGCGGGTGCCCGGCAGAGGCCGGGGGAGACGCGCGTGGACCTCCTGGAGCGCAACGCCGGCATAGTGAAAAGCATCGTGCACTCTGTAACAGATGCCGGTTTCCAGGGCATCTTCCTTCTTATCACCAATCCGGTAGACGTCCTCACCTGGGTCACGTTCGCGGAGAGCGGATTTCCGGCCGCGCGCGTTATTGGCAGCGGCACCACGCTGGATTCGGCCCGGCTGCGGGAGTTCGTGGCCCGGCGCTGTCGCGTGAATCCGAAAAACATCCACGGGTACGTGCTGGGCGAGCACGGGGACACCTCGTTTCCGGCATGGTCGCTTCTGACAATCGGCGGAATTCACCTGGACGAGTTCTGCCCCGTGTGCGGGGCATGCGAAGACTTGCCTGATTTCAAGAAGAACGCGGCCGGGCAGATACGACAGACCGCCTACAAGATCATCGAGGCAAAGGGTTCCACCTGCTACGCCATAGCGCAGGCCGCCTCCTTGATCGTGGAATCCATCGTGCGCGACGAAAGGCGGATCCTTCCTGTTTCCACCGTTCACGTTGATTTCCGGGGAATCAAGAAGACCGCGTTCAGCTTCCCTACGATCGTGGGCAGGGAAGGAGCCTCCCAGGTGCTGGAGTACAGGCTCCCTCCCGACGAGGATGAATGCCTCCTCGCCTCCGCGAGGTTCGTGGCGGAGAACATCGCAAAAGCCGGCTATTGACGATACCGACATTCAGTGCGTGCGGCACGGCTCTCGCCGCGGGCTTCACGGCGGGCGATGGGTTCAAGCTGGTCGAGGAGACCGCCGCTTCCGCGGCGGTGCCGTAGCTATGCAAACCCGGTGCTCGCGCGGGGGCACCGTCACCGCACAATCTGGGAACGGGTGGCGCGTATTGATGTTCAGGAAGCCCTCGTCCAGCCCTGGTGGAGACGCGCCGGGGCAGCTCACGGAGAAACGTTTTCCACGACAACACTGCCGTCAGTGCTGGAATTGAAGCCGTTCGTTCCCGAAAGGTACGTGCCATAATTGGTGTCCAGGTAGCTTGATCCTCCTCCGCCGCCCGCATGTTGGCCGTTGAACCCTGTGCCGCCCGATCCACCGCCGTAGTAGCCGCCGCCGCCCGCGCCTCCGTAGTCCGGATTGGAAGACCCGATACCCAGGGCGCCGTCACCACTATTTCCCCAGGTCCCGATGCCGCCAACTCCGCCGGAAACCTGTGTCCCCCCGCCGCCGCCCGTGGCTTCGCTCGTCGTCTCCCCGTCACCGCCATTCGCGTTATAGGTTCCTGCGCCATAGCCGCCGCCGCACCCGACGAAGCCGTTGGCGCCTACGCCGCCGCCGCCGCCGACAACGAGAACTCGATCCGTCAGTGCGGTACCGCCGTGGCGTATATCGGTTGCCCCGCCCCCGTAGGTGCACGTATTCGAGTACGCGTCGATTCCACCGCCATTCCAGCCGGGTCCTCCAGGGCCGCCCGCGCCTCCGACAAAGAAATACCAGGTATCGCCGGGAGTTACGTTGATATCTGCGATCGTCTGGCCTCCGGCCCCCGGCGCGGCCAGCGCGCCAAGACCTCCCGCCGCACCTGTTGCCGTTACCCTGATTTTTGTCACGCCCGCGGGAACAGTCCAGCTCTGCTGACTTCCCGTGTAGTTGAATGTCAGGGGAAGGACCGTGACGGTGACGGTGTAGTTCTTTGTGGAGGAATCCGCCGCCGTGACGGTATATGTGACGGGAGAGGCGAAATCATTCACGGTGACCCCGCTGGTCTGCATGGTCCCTGCCACCTTCACCGATGCTCCCGTGGTCGTGAAGCTCGCCGCAAGGACGTTGGTCCCGAACGGGACTGTGACGTTGATTGCCGTCCCCACGATGGTGCCGGTCGCCGAGGGTGACACAATGCTGAAAGCCGTGATGTCCTTGTTCGGAGAAGGAGCTACGGTAATTGTCACCGTGTAATTCTTCATCGTGCTGTCGGCGGCCGTGACCGTGTAGATGACGGGACTGATAAAGTCGTTCGCAGTGGTGCCGCTTGCCTGAATCGCTGCTCCAACCTTCACCGTGGCTCCCGTGGTCGCAAAACTCGCCACCAGGGCGGTGACGGGCGTGCCGAACGGAACCGTCACGTCGATGGCAGTCCCCACGATTGTCCCCATTGCCGGGGGCGACACAAAGCTGAAAGCCGTGATGTCATTACCAGAGGAGAGTGCCACGGCAACAGTCACCGTGTAGGTCTTCGTCGTGCTGTCGGCGGCCGTGACCGTGTAAGTGACGGGACTGGTGAAGTTGTTCGCCGTGGTGCCGCTTGCCTGGATCGCTGCTCCGACCTTCACCGTGGCTCCCGTGGTCGCAAAGCTCGCCACAAGCGCGGTGACAGATGTGCCGAACGGAACGGTGACGTTGATGGCAGTCCCCACGATGGTGCCCGTCGCCAGGGGTGACACGATACTGAAGGCCGTGATGTCCTTGCTCGAAGCAAGTGCTGCGGTAACAGTCACCGCGTAGGTCTTCGTCGTGCTGTCGGCGGCGATGACCGTGTAAGTGACGGGACTGGTGAAGTCGTTCGCCGTTGTGCCGCTTGCCTGAAATGCTGCTCCGACCTTCACCGCGGCTCCCGTGGTCGTAAAGCTCGCCACCAGGGCCGTGACAGATGTGCCGAACGGAACGGTGACGTTGATGCTGGTTCCTGAAATGATCCCCGCTGCCGCGGGCGATACAATGCTGAAGGCGGTGATGTCCATCTCCGAAGCCAGGGTTCCTGCGTCGCTTGCTTTCTCATGCTGCTGCAGGTCGGTCAGGAGGGCAGAAGGCGAACACGCGGCGAAAAGTGCGCCGGATGCCGCAAGGACGAGTACTCTTCGCCATTTTCTGGTCGCGATCATGGTCCGCTCACCTGCTTTCAAACGACAGTTTCATTCACAGCCCGAGGGCCAGCCCTGCCAGAGCCCGAAGCAGCTCTTGTAAACGCTCACCTGATCCGATCTCCGCAGCCGCAAACATGGTGGCGGAAGCAGTCTGCTGTCCAACGGCCAAGGCGCAGGCGAGGCCGCCGAAAGTAACAAAAACCGTTCCTGGAATCTGGGGGGTCCATCGCAAATAGTATCCCACGGTGAGGCAAACATCCAAATTCCCGGGATCATCTGACAAAGCTCCGGGCGGCCAGGCTTGAAAGCCTATGATCAGACCGGCGGCAAAGGCATCCCCGGCGCCCACGCGATCGACAATTTCGCGGATGTCGTACCTGAATGTCCCTCTAACCGAATAGAGGCAATTCTGAAGAAACTATGGTATAGTAGCGGACTGGAAGATTCCGGCGAAGGGCACAGTCGCCCGTTTTTGCGGGAAATCTCTGACTTTGCCAGTCAACGCCACACGAGATGAGTCTTCGTATCGAAAGTTGCACGGGAGAGCTATGGGTAAACGTCTTGCTGCGGTGACACTTTTTCCGCTCCTTCTGTGCGCCAGCGGATGGGCACAACAGGCAGACGCGGTCTCTGACGGGCTGACGGCGCAG
>CAYTGX010000054.1:0-30621 GCA_964437385.1 uncultured Spirochaetaceae bacterium | reverse complement strand
CCTCAAGATGCTGCGCTACCAGCAGCAGTATTCTTTCTTTGACGAATCCAGGTTGGGCAAGCAGATCCGCTTCATCAACCTGTCCGACGTGGTGTTGGAGAAGGACCTGGACACCGTGCTGGAGGAAATCACCACGCACGTCACAGCCGCCGACCCCGGCATCGTGGTGGTGGATTCCTTTCGGACCGTCGTGCGCAGGGCGGCCAGCGAGGTGGGCCTGGCGGACATGCAGTCGTTCATCTACCGCCTGGCGCAGTTTCTGACCAGCTGGCAAGCCACGACGTTTCTGGTTGGTGAATACGCCGAGGAAGAGATCCGCGACAATCCGATCTTTACCATGGTGGATGGCATCATCTGGCTCTCGCAGGTGGCGGAGAGAAACTCCGTGGTGCGGAAACTGCAAGTCATCAAGCTGCGCGGCCAGGCATCGGTCCCGGGGTTGCACACCATCCGCATCGGCGACGAAGGCGTGCATGCCTTCTCCCGCACGCTGGGACTGGGCAGCGGCAAAGCGCAACCGGCTCGGCGCAGGCGTCTTTCCCTCGGCATTTCCGAGCTGGATAAGATGCTGCACGGAGGCATCCTCGAAGGGGACAGTCTGCTGGTGGCCGGACCGTCGGGGACGGGAAAGTCGGCGCTGGCCACGCAATTCATCGCTGAAGGTCTTCGCAATGGGGAAGCGGGAATCATGGCGATCTTCGAGGAGCGGCCGGAAGGCTACACGCAGCGGGCGGGCACTTTCAATCTGAATCTGAAAGCGGAACAACTGGCGGGGAAACTCGAAACCCTCTACCTTCGTCCGCTCGACCTTTCAGTGGATGAAACGATGGAGGAAATTCTTGACGCCATCAAAAGGGTCGGCGCCAAACGGCTGGTCATTGATTCCCTGGTCGGTTTCGAGATGGCCTTGGCACCCGGCTTCCGCCCCGAATTTCGCGAATCTCTCTACCGCATGATCGGTGCGCTGACAGGAGCAGGGATCACGATCCTGAGCACGGTTGAAGTGGAGGACACGTTCACCTCGCTTCAGTTCAGTCACTACGCGATATCGTTCCTCACCGATGACATCATCCGGATGCGATATGTGGAGATCGACGGCCAGCTTCGGAAGGTGATGGTCGTCATCAAGATGCGCGGTGGCAATCACAGCAAGGACATCCGCGAGTATGTCATCACGGAGAAAGGCCTGGTGGTCATCCACCCGCGGCGCACGGACTACCTGGGCTTGCTCACTGGCATTTCGGAGCAAACCGGCCCGCGGAGGGCACAGGAAAGCGAAACCGCACCGGAGCCGAAGTTGAAGACGGCGAAGTAGGCGCCGGCCCGACAGAATCGGCATCGCGTCAGGAGCTCTGAGCCAGTGGCCGCCAATCCAGCATCAGCACCCACCCCGCTCGACCTGTCCAGTCTCTGCCTCGCCGCCACGGAGCACTCCCCCTTGCCCATGGCAACAGTGGAGGGAGCCGGGCACATCGTGCGCCAGGTCAATCCCGCCTTTTGCCGACTGATGGAAAAATCCAGCGACCAGCTTGTCGGAAAATCCTTCTCGGAAGTGCTGCCGGAGAGCGAAGAATACGTGACGTTGCTCGACCGCGTTTACCGCACGGGAATACCCGAAAGCCACACGGAACAGCAGCATCTCAAGTCGCATCCGGTCTTCTGGTCTTTTGCCATGTGGCCGGTGATGGCGCAGGAACGCACCCTGGGAGTCATGATTCAGGTGACCGAGACGGCGCAGTTCCATGAAAAGACGCTCGCAATGAACGAGGCGTTGATGCTCGGATCGGTGCGTCAGCATGAGCTCACCGAGGCCGCCGACATTTTGAATGTCCAATTGAAAAAGGAAATCAGCGAGCGCAAGCGGGCGGAAGCGGAGAAGGAAGAACTGGAAGCAGCAAACCGACAGCTCCAGAAGGCTGAAAGTCTTGGTCGGATGGCCGGGGCCATCGCCCATACCTTCAACAACCAGCTCAGCGTGGTGATCGGAAACCTGGAGCTGGCCTTGACGGACATGCCCAGCGGAGGGCCTGTCGACAGGCTGTCCGCAGCCATGCAGGCGGCACAGAAGGCGGCAGCGGTGAGCGGCCAGATGCTGACCTACCTTGGTCAATCGCACGGCAAAAGCGAGCTGTTTGATCTGTCCGCGGCATGCCGGCGCAGCCTGCCTATCCTCCGCGCCGTCCTGCCGGGAAAAGTGGCGCTTGAAACCGATTTGCCCTCTCCCGGGCCTGTTGTCAGCGCAAACGCAAACCAGATACAACAGGTCGTGACCAACCTGGTCACCAACGCGTGGGAGGCTGTCGGTGAAAAGGGCGGCTCCATTCACCTGGCTGTCAAGACGGTTCTCCGAGCGGATATCCCCTCGGTGCATTGCTACCCAGTGCATTGGCAGCCGCAGGTCCCTGCCTATGCCTGTCTGGAGCTGGCGGACGCAGGAAGCGGGATCGCGGACAAGGAAATCGAGAACCTCTTCGACCCGTTCTTCTCAAGCAAGTTCGCCGGCCGAGGCATGGGCCTGGCCGTGGTCATGGGGATCGTCAAGGCCCACGGCGGAGCTGTCACGGTGGAGAGCCAGGTGGGACGAGGGAGCACATTCCGGGTCTTCCTGCCGGTATCCGAAGAAGTCGTTCCCCCGCAGCCGGAGAAAGTGCCCCACACTCTGGCAATGAGCGCCGGAGGCGCGGTACTGCTGGTGGACGATGAGACGATGGTGCGGGAAATGGCCTCGACCATGCTGAAGCGCCTGGGCCTGGCTGTGCTTCAAGCCAGGGACGGCATCGAAGCCATCGAGGTGTTCCGGCAGCGCCAGGATGAAATCGGTTGCGTTCTTTGCGACTTGACCATGCCGCGCATGAACGGTTGGGAGACAATAGCGGCGCTGCACAAGCTCGCGCCCGACATCCCGGTGATTCTGGCAAGCGGCTATGACAAGGCCCAGGTCATGTCAGGAGACCATTCGCAGTGGCCGCAGGTCTTCCTGGGCAAACCGTACGGCCTCAACGAGCTTCGCGACGCGATCGGTCAGGCCCTTGGCACAAAGAAGAGGTGAAGAGCACCTTTTTCCGCTTACTCGGCGTCGCGGACGAACTCGAAGTCGTCGGCGTTGCCCCAGTTGCCCGCGCCGCCGTCCATCGAAAGCCCGATCTCGCAGACCCCGCCGCTGACGGGGATGCCCTTGATCTCGTACAGCGTCCATTTCTGCCACCCGGTGTTGACTATCCTGGACTGGAGCTCGGGGCCTCCATAGCCTCGAGCGAAGAGGAAATAATCCTTCTCCCCGCCGCCGCCCATCGCCCAGACGCGGAGGGAGTACGTGCCGTCTTTGAGCCCTTCGAAGCGCCGGGAGAGGGTGAACTGGAAGGGTTTGTCGAGCCAGTATTTGAAGGAATAGTCGCCCGAGTGTGCGTTTCCAGGGTTCTTCTCGACGGGCGCCGCCGCCTTGATGCCCGGACCCGAGAGCTGCCATTCGGAGGGAAGGGTTCCCGACTCGAAGCTGGCGTCCTTGATGAGGTTGACGTCGACCACGATCTCGACGGTCGCGGTGACGGGGCTCCCGTAGCCCAGGAGGCTGCCTTTCACCTCGACAGTGCCTACCGACTTCAGGGCCTCGGGGTCAGGCTGGTTCCATCTGACCTGGACGCTTCGGATCGAATCATCGGAGAACACAGCCAGGGTGGATTTCGGAAGCTCGAGCCTGGTGCCCGCGGCCAGTTTTGCCTTCACGTTCTCGACAGAGACGAGGGAGAGGTCGGGAACTTCCGTGTTCGAGGCAACGAGCTTGAACACCTTGAGGGAAGGCAGGGCCTTGCCGTGGAAGTCGAAGAGGGCCTGGTTCTCCCAGACTTCGCCGTCGCCTGTCCTCCAGCCCGCCCCGGCGACGGGTATCCAATCGGGCTCCCAATAAAAGATACCAATGCCCAGGGACTTCGGCATCCCGACCACTGCCGCGATGATATCCCGGATTGCGGTCGCCTGCCCCTGAACGGTCGCCTTGTAGCCTCCGAGCCTGTCGGAGCCGGGCCCGAAGCTGTTGCCGAGGGAGTCGCCGTTGTCGAGAGTCCAGGCGTAGGCGGTCTCAGCGACGATCAGCTGCTTCCCGTAGCGGGTCTCGAGGTCAGCCATGTTGGCGACGAGGTCGGCGATCTTGCCGTGCCAATAGGGATAGAAGGAGAGGCCGATGACGTCGAAGTCGACGCCGGCTTTCACGAGGGGGTCGAAGACCTTCCGGAAGAGGGCGTTGTCCCCGCCGTTCGACGCGTGGATCATGATCGTGATGCGGCGATCGTTGTCGCGGACCGCGCGGATCGCCTCCTTGAGAAGGGCGATGAAGCCCTCCTCGCCGCCGATCTTCTCGTCTCCTGATTGCCAGACTTTGCCGACAGGCCAGAGGAACCCGCCGTCGACCTCGTTCCCGATCTGGACCATGTCGGGCGCGGCGCCGGCGGCGCGCATGAACTTCAGGGAAGAGCTCGTAAAGTCGTACACGGCCTTCTTGAGGGCATCAAGGCCCAAGCCTCTCCACGCGAAGGGCGTCGTCTGCCTGGCGGGGTCCGCCCAGAAATCGCTGTAGTGGAAATCGGCGAGCACTTTGAGGCCGAGCTTTTTCGCCCGCTTCGCGATGCGGATGTAGGCAGCGAGATCGTCGTTACCGCCGCCGACCGGGTCGCCGGCCCTGGATAGAACTCGACCGCCGTCGACGACATCCTCGCGGTTCACCGGATCGTTCCAAATGCGCAGCCTTATCCAGTTGATGCCGCCCGACTTGAGGATCGCGAGACAGTCGGCTGCCTTCCCCTTCTCGTCGGAGAAGGCAGCGCCCACGGACTCGAGCTGGCCAAGCATGGAGACGTCGGCGCCCATGATGAAGGCCTTGTTGAGGTCGGGGATCGGCGTAACGGACACGCCGTCAGCGGGGGTCCAGACGCAGAAGACGACGAGGGATATCAGAGCAAGGAGATCGCGTTTCATGGCGTTGCCTCCAGGCGCTATTAGAGACTTTTTCCCAAACCGAGTAAATGGCAGGGAGTCTTGCGCGAGCAGGACCTTGCCTTTCCCCGCAGTCCCCTCACGGCCGCTGAACGGATCGCGAAACTGGAATCATGCAATCGCTGCGCGAAGGAGGTGCTTTCCGCGCGACGCGCCGGGCGTGTGCACCACTCCCTCATCCGCGGCAGCTCGAATGCCTGCACCGTGACGCCGTCAGCATAGTCGTACTCAGGACGTTCGTCGGAAACCCCTGTGGCGATGAGCGCTCCGGGACGGACCATGAGAGGCACGCTCATGTAGTCGTGTCTTTCCTTTCTCCAGCACCCGCCTTCGATCTTCCGGCCGGGGAGGAAGCTCGTCCATATGCCCCGCGGGAGGTAGCAGGCCGCCGTGCCCTCCGGGTTGAAAATGGGGGCCGCAAGGAGCGCGTCACCCAGCATGTACTGCGTGTCCAGGTGCTCGCACGACGGGTCTTCGAAGAACTCCAGCATCATCACCCTCATGACCGGCACGCCGGTGCGCGCTGCCTCGCAGGCCGTCGAGAAGATGTAGGGCATGAGCTTCATCTTCAGCTTTGTAAAGAAGCGAAGCACATCCACCGCCTCCACGCTGAGCCCCGTGTCCCTTGATCGACCTCCACTGGACTGTCTGCCAGGCCATACGGGAAAAGTGGAGCTTTGGATTCCTTCCTGCGGCTGTCCGTAGAAATCTGAAGGCATCATCCCCAGAAAGTTCTGACCTTTTCCGCCCATGCCACAAGGATCACCTGAAGAGCATTTTCCACCCATTGCCAGGCATCCATGAGCCAACGCCACATAAACTCCACCGTCTGCACCGGTGCTCCCAGGGCCTGCAGTTGCGCCCACGTTTGCATCTCACCTATCGTGACAGCCCGCGCTTTCATGGTTGTGGGTTCTGCAAGGCGGACGTCCGCGGGAGCCTCCGGTGCGCGCGGCCGAACGTTCACGTCAGACTTTTGCACGGAGGGAGAGCGCTCCACCAGCATGTCCGTGACTGTGGCTCTGGACTCATGCGCGACCCTTTGAAGCGGGTCAGGATCTATCTTCGTCGGCGTCGCCGTGGGCCAGCCGAACACGTTGTTTTTGACGTCATCGAAGATCGCGCTCTCAAGGGTCGCACCCTCGTCTATCATGTGAATTTCCCGCTTTTGGGGAAGGTAGTGAATCGGCGTTTCGGTTCGGGACCCGGGCGCCAGCTCAAGCTCGATCGTCTCTCGATCCAGAGTGTGGTACGCGGGGATTGTGTCCGCTGACACGGTCAGGGTCCAGCTCCCCGGACGAAGAGCCGGGAACTCGAACCTTCCGTCCGCGTCGGTGAAAGTTGTGAGTATCTCTGCGTCGCTTCGCAGCTGGACGACGGTGTTCGCTATCCCGTAGTCGACAGCGCTCCCCGTTTGCGCCGTCTGCCCGCCGACAGACGAATCAGTGAATTTGTAGACGGTCAGGAATCCGAAAAGCGATGCCGCATCCGCAATGGGGATTTCGACATGGGTGTCGACTCCACCTGGCACCGTCACCTGGAATGGAGAGACGCGTGCCGGGATTTTCGAAAAGCCGATTCGCGTGGTGTCCACAGACACCCAGTAGGTGCCGGTCTTGATTGCGGCAACCGTGAAAAGCCCGTCTTTGTCACTGAGCGTGGTGATCCCGTCGATGTACACGACTACACCGGCAAGGGGCGCCCGCGTCTGCTGAGCATAGACGAACCCTTTTAGCGTGCCCACGCCGGTGATCCGCGTCACGGGAACGCTCAACGGAATTGCATAGGAGATCTTCAGATATTGATCGGGGGATCGCCATGAGGAGAGTGCGAAGTTCACCTTGCCGTCCAGGGTGATCGTGCTCTTATTGGCGAATGTATGGATGACAGTCGCGTTGAGGTTTTGAGAGCCCGGGGAAGATGAAAGAGGGTCACTGGAGAGCAGACCGAGTGCGAGGGAGGTCTTGTCCAGGAGCCGCCAGTACAATTGCATCCCCGCCGTGACGTAGGCGGGGACCTGTCCTCCCGTTCGAGAGGTGTTCAACGAGACAAAACCCCTGCCGGACCGCGTTTCGTGGTTCTTCCATTCAGCGGACGCGACGTAGGTCTGGCTGGTCGTCAACTGCGCCGTCGAAAGCTCGGTTGAGCGCGCGAACCGGCCCGAAAGATCCAGGTTCAGAGATTCGAGTGACGCGCCGATTTCCACCTTCGCGCTTTCCGTCCGATAGTCGAAATTATTCTCCGGCATGAGATTTTTCATCTGCTGCCCCGTCACAGCGAGGCGCAATCCTGATGTGGATTCCCACCCGAGACGAAGGGAATTCTGGGAATCGACGATTGCCGCGGACGGGCCGCTGCCGCGCCCGAGATTGTGAAGCTCTTGACGCGTATCGACGCTCGCCGTGAGGCCCCCGCCGACGGGAACCGAAAGGCTCGCGGCGTGGTAGTCCATGTCCGTATATGCTCCAGGGAAATTGGGGCCGGCATGAATGAGCGAGAATGCATACGGGGCGCCGAAGAGCGCTCCGGCAGCGGAGACGTAATATGCAGAGTCGATGCTCCCCGCGGAGCTCCTTGCATACTCGAGATCGATTTGGGTCGAGGGCAACGCGAAGTGGCCTTCGACGCTTCCAATGCTGCTGGTGGACGATCCAATCTGGTAAAGGTAGTTCAACCCGATCGTGTTGTTTGGCGACAGGACCACGTCTGCCTGTGCGGCCAGCTTGGCCGGCCCGGATCCGGAGGCGAAGGCGGGAATGACGTACCCTCCGAAAACAAAGGAGGAGAGATTCACAACCGCCTCCAGGCCACGCTCGAGGAAGTAGGAGTCGGTCAACGGAGACAACGAAAAGATGCTATCGCCAACCGTCAGCCGTCCCATTCGGTTTTCCAGGCTTATCCGGTACTCTTCCGTGTCCATTCCCAGACTGGGATCGCCGTACGCCCGGGGCTTCAAGAGAAACTCAATGTGGCTCTCTCCCCGCTCGTCCAGCGCGCCCTGTCCGGAAATTGACGGCTGGAATCCAAGAAAGCTCTGTCCATTCGAACGCATGTAAACCCCATCGAAACTCAATATCATGGGTATGCGGGTGTAGAGATCCGCCACGGCGGTCGCGCGTGGAATGATGAGTACGCGCGCCGATTCATTGACTTTCACCGTGGCATCTTCAGTAAGCGACGCCTGGACCCAGAGGTATTCCTCTTTCTGACGGGTAAGCGCCTTGTCCATTGTCACCGTGGCGGAGATCACTCTGGATTCTCCGGGCGGAAGCACAAAAAGACCCCCATTGATCGCGGAGATGACACCATTCTTCATATTGAACGTCACGGCTATCTCGTTGGCCGCATTGCCTTCGTTCCGAACGGAAAATGTCGAAGTGAAAGCGTCCCCCGCAAATGCAAGATCAGGAGACGCAAGTTTTCTTACAGATATCTTCCTTACCCGCTGCACCTCGACCGAAATGGCAATCCTTACCGGTCGAGAAGGAGTGGCCTGTTCCCAGACCAAATAGCTGACCGCATAGGTGCCGGCGAGCGTTTTCTGAGGAACGAGGAAGCTGACAAGGATAATTTCCGACGAGTGTGGCTGCAGCGCGGAGGGCGGTACCGCATTGCTTTGCTTCCATCCCGTGGGAAGATCGACGCGTGAGACGTATGAGAGTACCTGGGCGGAATCGTTCGTGACGAGCACCGGGGCGGTCACTATGCTTCTCGGCATGATCCGGATCACTTCGTCGGTCCCCAGTTTCACTTTGAATGTGCTTTCTTGCGCCGCACATGCTGCCGCGACAAGGAAACACAAAACGATCGCCGAACCGAGCGTTTTCATTGGTCTATCTTCAGGGCATAGCTCGCTCCGAACAGATCGTCTCCGCCGCAGTCGGCCACCACCAGAGCCTTGTAGGTTCCTTGGGGGATCGGGCCGAGATCGATGAGGAAGCGGCCGGAGGTTTTTGGAAAAAGATAGCTGTTCTTGCCTTCGTGTTTCCCGAAGGAGATTCCCTTTTCGTCGTAGAGCTCCACCGACATTTTGACGTGAAACATCCGCTCGCCCGTGTCTTCAACATCGAGTTGGAGCGAGTGGGTCAAATCGGTCGTGAGAGACTTTATGTTGAAGAACCTGAGGTTTTTCTCACCCGTATCTCCGATATGCGTGACGATTTGGATTCCGTATCTGACGACGGTCTTCAGCATGAGGGCGGGTGCGTCTGCTTTGCCGTGTTCCGAGGCGCGCGGCGGCACCGCTTCGATCATGAGCAAGCACCAGTAGCTACCCGTAAGTGTCGGGTCTTCAGGTACCCGAATGGAATAGTTGAGCTCCGCCGTCTCCTTGGGCGGTATCGTGAGCCTCTTGGGAGAAAAGGACAGCCACCCCGCGTTCGATCGGGGGTCCTTCCCCGGCTCGCCGTATATTTCTCTTCCATCCGCGTAGAAAAGATAGTCCGTGAGATAAATGTTTGCTTCGGCGGTTTCATTCCCTGTATTGTGGACGGCAATCCTCCCCGAATACTCCTGTCCAGGCAGGCTCGTATTTTCCAGGGTCATCTCACCTATGGACAATCCCGCCCAGCTTGATCCTGCCGCGAGGAGGAGGAAAACGCCCGCTGTCAGGATGATCCTCGTCAGCTTTTTCATCCCTGCGTCTTCCTGTTAGTTGAGAACGACCGTAAAAGTGACAGCCGTGGAGCCTGTCTGGGGGGGGTCTAGAGCAATGTTAACGTTCGTCAACTCCAGACCGACCGTGATGCCGCTGCTATCTCCTCGGCCTGCGAAAAATTGCACATCCGTGGCTGTGATTTCCTGATAGAGGGTACCGCCCGTGAGATTTCCGGAGGAGCCATTTCCCGTTCGTTTCGCGCTTAAGTGAAGATTACTATTCCAGGTTCCGTTCGTCTTCCTGATGTTGACATGCCATCTCACGGAGGATGAGGCCGTATTTACGACTTCAACCAAAATGACGTCCGAAGCGCTCGCGAAGGTGGTTGGCAGATTACTGCCGGGGCCGGCAGTGAGATCGGACGAACTGATGGATCGAGACCAACTGCCTCTGGCGAAGATGTCTATTCCCTGGCAAAGGGAGGGGGTGGAGAGAGCGAAAAGGCACGTCAAAAGAACAGAAACTCGGAAACGGATCGGCGTACTCATTTTCGTTGCAGCTCCTCCTCTTGGTCTTCGGCTTGCACTGCGGGGATGTTCGGGCAGCGGGTCGCCCCTGCCCGAATCCCGTCTGTGGACTCGAACGATCGTCAGTTCGTAATCGTGAAGGTGACGGTCTTGACTGCGGAAGGAACGACACCTGCCGTCACCAACGCATCGAGCTCGTATGTAATGGTATTGCCAAGGTTGTCCGCAACGGTTGAAATGGCAGTTACCAGATTCGCGGCAACAGCGGTCAACGGCACCGTCCCCGCCGTCGTGCCAATGGTCGGTGCGACCAACGTGACCCTCAGAGTGAGGCCCGTCGGCATATTGGAATCAAGCACGCCGGTGATTTTTTTGTTGCTTTCGTTCGTCGTAATCGCGTATGTCGTCGTGGCGTCAGTCACGGGATTGGGTTGCAAGCCTGCGGTCGCGGTGTTCACAACCAACGCGGCGGGGTCCCCCGACACCGATATTTCATTTATAGGCTGCACCTGGTAAGTGACAGTTTGTGTATCACTGGGCCCGGCGAATGCCACGCTTCCGACCCCGAGAGCCAAAAGCACGACGAGCGCTGATAGAAAGGTTTTTTTCATGGTCATTGCGATCTCCTTGCTTCTTGAGAAGCATTCTGCTCGAGAATTCCGTTCCACTCTTTGTGCGGGCATCAGTATTCTCGTATTGGCCTTGTCGGCGGCTCCGCCGCCGACCCTTTGCTCCTGATGGAGCATTCCGTTTCATGCCCCCTTTCCGGAGTGCATCCACGTGCACACCGTGATATGCCGGTGACATGAGCAGGGCCTTTCTCCATCAAGATTGACAATACCCTTCCCTTGCTCGGCCTGACGCTCAAAAACAGTCAACGTTGTGCTGCCTAGTATAGAAGAATATGCATAGGGTCGGATGGGTTCTGTGCGCGAGCGCGCTTAGCCCCGCATTTCTCACACACACCACCCGTCGGCTACGAGTCCAGCTGCTGCGTGTGCGATAGGCGGCGGGATCAGATCCGAGCCACATCGGTCAGGCGGGAGCAGTATTGGCAGGAGCAGATGGTAGCGTGGAAAGCAAGGTAAGCGCCCGAGGAACCGCTTATTACTTTGCGTTGATTGCCGGCACCATCACGGAGAAAGGCACGGTGACGCCGGACGAGCTCGCCTCCCTCAGGCTGACGTGAGGGGGGGGGCCGAGGGGCGCCTCTGCCAGGCGAATCGCGGATGAGCGTGCGGCTTCAGTCGCGTGTTCGAATCGCTGTCGTGTAGGCGATCATGAGCAGGAGCAGTATCGCACCTTCAATAGCCATCTGACCGCCTCCTGACACCTGGAAGAGCGTGAGAACGCTCGCGATCAAGGTGAGAAGAAGAGCGCCGGCTATGGTCCCCAGGTAGCTTCCCGAGCCGCCGAGAATCGACGTCCCTCCCATGACAACCGCGGCAATCGAAATCAGCGAGTAGGAATCCCCCATGCCCAGGTAACTGTTTCCCGTAAAGCCGATGAGAAGCATGCCCGTGATCCCGCTGAAGATCGCGGAAAAAATGTAGACCACGAGGATAAGGCTCTTTGGTCTATAGCCCGCATAAATGGTCGCTTTTGGGCTCGAACCGAGAAACTGGATCTTCTTCCCGAAGCTCGTCCACCCCATCATGAAAACAAGAATCACCGAAATCAGGATCCACGTCTGCAATATGCCGTTGATCCCGAGAGCTCCCGGTTTCACGACCCATGCCTGGAAACCCGGATCGCGCACTTCATGCGGGGCTCCGTTCGTCACCAACAGCGACACTCCATTGGCGATCGTCAGTGAGGCAAGTGTCATGATCAGCGGAGGTATCCTGATGAGCCCGATCCCTATGCCGTTCAATACGCCGAACGCGACGCTTCCCAGGAGCCCGGCAAGCACGGCAAAGGGAAACGCGAGATGTGCCGAAAACGCGGTCTGGGTCGCTATGACGGCAGACAGGGTGACGAGCGCGCCGACGGAAAGGTCTATTCCTCCTGACACAATCACCAGGGTCTGCCCCGCGGCAACGATTCCCAGGAGACCGGCAAACTGTACGACATAGAGAAAATGGCCGATCGTCCCGTATCCATGCACCGCGAGGCTCACGACGAGCCAGCAAAGAATGAAAAGGAGGTAGGGAACGACAAAGCGAAGTGAGTTGCGATTGAGGTTTCTGTCAGCGAGTTTCAATCTTTGCCATCCCTGTTCGCGAAGACGCTTATGACGACTGCAGCAAGCAGGATGATTCCCTCGGCAATGTTCTGGTAATGACTCGAGAGCCCGAGAAAAAAGAGGATGTTGACCAGGACTCCGATGATCAGGGCGCCTGCAACCGCTCCCTTCATGGTGGCCACACCGCCCATGAAGCTCGCGCCGCCCAGGACCGTTCCTGCTATCGAGCTGAGCGTATAGGGATTCCCGATGGTCGCATCTCCCGTCATAGTCTTCCCGCAGACCACGATTCCCGCGACAGCGGCCAGGAGCGCGCTCCCCACGTACGCGGCTATCTTCGCTCCCTCGACAGACAGCCCCGATGCGTACGCGCTGAACGGGTTGCCGCCCACGGCGAAGAGAGCACTTCCGAACTTCGTATTTTTGAAATATTTCCAGACCATCATGACCACGAGAAGGATGAGGAAAGAATTCGGCAGCAGCAGCGGCTGATCATTGACGAGCCTGCCGAGAAACTCTTCCACCGTGCCGCCTGGCTGGGGCATGATCACGAGAGCCAGGCCTCCGATGATCATGGACGTCGCCAGGGTCACAACGATTCCCGGGATTTTCACGTACGCGACGATCAGGCCGGAAAAGAGGCCGAAAGCGGCAGCTATAACGAGGACGAGAACGAGGGAGAAAATGTGCAGGGTGCCCATCGTGCTTCCCACAAGGACGGTTGTCAGGCATACAACCGCTCCGACCGACATGTCCAGCTCACGAACCAGAACGACCAGAGTCTGAGCCATCACCGCGAGGGCTATCGTCACGATCTGAAGTGAAAGATTGTTGATTCCCCGCAGGGAGAGGATGTGCGGGTTGAGGACGATATTGATGCAGAGGACGATCGCGGCAGGAACGAATGCCAGGGGTATCCTCGATGCCATCTTGCGGAATGCGCTATGTGCCTTCATCATGTATTGCCCGCCTGTGGCCGAATGAAGCAGCAAGGATATTGTGTTCCGATATGCGGGCCCCCGCGAGCTCGGTCAAAATGCCTTTTTCGAACATGACAAGGACCCGATCGCAGAGACCGACCAATTCGATCATTTCGTTGGTCGTGATGATGATTCCAACCCCTGCGTTGGCCAGTTCCCTCAGCAATCCGTAGATTTCGATTTTCGTGGCGACATCGATGCCGCGTGTCGGCTCCATCAGGAGCAGGACCTTGAAATGGGTGGTCAACCACCGACCCACGGCAACCTTCTGCTGGTTTCCGCCGCTCAGTCTGCGAACCGACTCCCTCAGGGAAGGCGCCTTCACGCCCATTTTCTGGACGATCGTGCTCACGACGGCGCGCACGCGGGAACGAGAAATGACGCCCATGCGCGTGCAATCGCTGAATGAGCAGGCGATCATATTTTCTTCCACGGTTCTGTCGATGAAGAGTCCCTCGGATTTGCGGTCTTCAGGAACAAGCGCGATGCCCGCGCGAAGGGCATCGGGCGCGTTCCGAAGGGAGATCCTTTTTCCATCGATTTCCACGGAGCCGCGCGTGATCGTTTTCAGCCCAAAAAGGCTTTCCATGAGCTCCGCCTGCCCATGTCCCTGCAGTCCACCGAGTCCGACAATTTCCCCCGATCGGAGCTGAAAGGTGATCTCATGGAGTCCGTTTCTTGTCGCGAGTCCTTCGACCTTTAAACGCGTCTTCGCCGGGTTCTGATCCACGTTCTTGGCGGGGAACGCCTGGCTTATTTCTCTGCCGGTCATTTTCGTGATGACCAGGTGTTCATTCAGGCTCGCCGTGTCGCTTTCGAAGACAACGCTGCCATCTTTCATGATGCTGCAATATCCACAAAACTGGAATATTTCCTTCATTCGATGCGAGACAAAAAGCACGGCGCGATTCTCTGAGCGCAACGCCTGCACTATTCCGTGAAGCACCTCCACCTCTTTGTCGTCCAGCGTTGAAGTCGCTTCATCAAGAATGAGCAGTTGGGGGTTCAGGGAAAGCGCCTTGAGTATCTCGACCAATTGCTTTTCCGAAAGACTCAGTTTTCCAACAACCGTCGAAGGATCCAGGGAAAGTCCCATCGATCCAACGAGCTTCGTCGATGCGAGATTCATTTCCTTGTAGTCGATCGTTCCCAGTCTCCCGAACGGCTCGTGTCCCAGCCATATATTCTGTGCGACGGTCAACGTATCAACGAGGGTCAACTCCTGATGGACGGCAACGATGCCGAGGGATCTCGCCTCGAGAGGGGAATGGATATCCAAAAGCCTCCCCTGCCATCGCATATGTCCGCTCGTGGGGCGAACCAGTCCGGTGATCATCTTGATAACGGTGCTTTTTCCGGCCCCGTTTTCGCCAATCAGGGCGTGTACTCTTCCGGGCTGCAGCGTGATGTTGACATTGAGTGCCGCTACGGTGGGGCCATAGGTCTTATTGAGGTCCAGCGTTTCCAACAAAGAAGTGCTCACGTCCTCCCCGTCACTGGCACTGTGAGAGAGTAGCTGCCCGATTCTCACCCACCGGACAGCTACACCATGCAATTGCTACTTTGCCGAGGCCGCTTGCTTGATGATATCGTCGATCTTGTCCGCAGGCAGCCAGTTGACCGGCCAGTAGTCATCCGGCATGTCCATGACGACCGTGTTCACGACTGTCTTGTCGTCATTGATGACCAGAGGAATACTGATCATGGAAGGAACTTTCTGTCCTTTGGCGGCCCGTTTCACCACTTCGAGGGCAATCTGGACGTCGAAATTGGGCTGTACCGGTGACAGTGACGAGAAGCCGGCAGGCTGGTTCTTTATCCACAATTTCATGAAGCCATTATAGGCTTCCCCGACCATGGGAACCAGTTTTCGGCCGGCCTTCTGGAATTCGATCATTGCGGCCGCGGTCATCGCCCCGCCCTGCGACCAGACGCCGTCGATCTGCGGATACGCTGCGAGCCAGCTTGCAACCACCGGCTGTGCCTTCGCCTGGTCCCAATCAGCGTTCGCCGTCGCGAGGATCTTGATCTCAGGGTGCTTGTCGAAAACCTCTTTTGCCCCTCCCCAGCGACCGTTATTGTCCGCGTTGCCCGCGACACCGTTGAGAACGACAATCATTCCACCCTTCGAGCCGAGCTTGTCCACAAGCCACTGTGCCGTGACCCGCCCCCACTGCAACTGGTCGACATAAATCTGGCAGGTGAGCTTCTTCGAGGTGACGTAATGGTCAGCAGTAACCACCGGAATCCCTGCCTTCATTGCCGATTCCAGCACCGGGTTCTCCGCCGTGTCGGACGCGGCCATGACGACAATGCCATCGACATGCTTGTCGATCATGTCGTTGATCTGCGCAATCTGCTTCTCCACGTTTGCATCCGCGTTTGCAACGATCAGGCTCGCAATTTCCGGGTCCTGGCCGGCTGCCTTTTCAATGGTGGTGAAACACTGGTTGTTCCACGAGTTTCCCGTAAAAAAGCCGGCAAATCCAATCACGAGACCTTTCTTTGCGCCGGCTGCGGAGCTCTTCTCCGAACTTCCCGCACCGAATGCCAGCGTACCCGCGCAGAGCGCGACAAGCACAAGAACCAAGATCTTTCTCATACAAAATCCTCCTCGCATATGTATTGAGACCCGAGTGAACTCAGTACCTCGCATGCTTCGTGATGGTCCGAAGCAACCTCCTCAGACTGTATTTCACAATATTCTGGGGCGTATTTATTGGCCTGAAGATTTTAGTTTTTGTACAATTGCGACATAAACCTGTGGAGAATGAAATGCCTCAGGCCGGTCTCAGTACCCGGCTCTATACCTTCGCGGCGTCATGCCGATGTGCTTTTTGAAATTCCGCGTAAAGGAGCTCTGGTCATAAAACCCGCAGTCGACGGCGATGCTTGAGAGGGGGCGATCCGTCAAGCGCAGATGGTCGCACGCCTTCAGTATGCGTGCTTTGACGAGCATGTCCCTGGGCGTCGTGTTCAGCTTTGATCGGAACATGCGCTGAATATTGCGAGCGGACATTCCTGTGATTTCCGAGAGCTGCCGTGGATGGATGCTTTCCAGGTAGTGGTCATTCAGGTAATTTATGATCATGGACAACTTCTTGTTTTCAAAGAACCGAGGATGGCTCCGATCGAATTTCTGTATGATCCCCATGACACCGATTGCCTTCCCATTTCTCGCGATCATTGGCAATTTGGTGGTAAAGTACCAATCGGGAACGCCTTTATCGTCGAGAAACAATTCAACCTGCCGAAGCAATGGCTGCTTGCTCCTCGTGACTTTTTCGTCGTCCCACCGGTATTTCTGGGCAAGACTCCTTGGAAGAAACTCGAAATCCGTCTTCCCGATCATGTCTTCGGGCTTTTGGAAGCCGTAATGATGCACGAGGGGCGTGTTCGCGAAGAGTATCTTCCCGTCGAGATCCTTTGCAAAAAAGAAAACAGAATCGATATGATCGAAGAGCTCTTGAAAACCGATTTTCGGATCCACGCGTGACAGGAGATTCATTTGAAGCGAAGACACCAGTGCATCGCTCGGGCGTCCCATTCCGCCATTGTCGCATAGCTACAATTCCGCTGTCAATTCGGACAATACAAACGCCTGGATCCGCCTTACGGTGAGATCAAAGCATTGCGGGAAACCTGATCGAAGAACGGTGTACCAGAGGTCGTGTTCCTGCAGAGGATTGAAGGAGGAGTTGCATGGGCGGGAAAGACAAGATCAATATCGCTGTTGTCGGCCTCGAGTTTGGCTCGGAGTTTGTGCCGATATACTCGGCACATCCGGCGGCGAACATGTTCGCAATTTGCCAGCGGACCAAGGCCCATCTCGACAAGGTCGGAGACGCTTTCGGCGTTCGCGTCAGGTATACGGATTATCGTGATCTCCTCAAGGACCCTGCTATTGACGCAATACACATCAACACTCCGCCATTCCTTCACGCGGAGAACGTGATTGCCGGCCTGGAGGCGGGCAAGCATGTGGCCTGTACCATCCCCATGGCTCTCTCGGTAGAAGACTGCAAAAAAATCGTCGAGACGGCCAGAAAGACGGGAAAGAAATACATGATGATGGAAACGGTTGTCTACAGCCGGGAGTTTCTGTTCGTCAAGGAGCTCTACGATAGGGGAGATCTCGGCCGGATTCAGTTCTATCGTTCGTCGCATCAGCAGGAAATGCTTGGATGGCCTTCCTACTGGGAAGGCTTTCCTCCCATGTATAATGCAACCCATGCGATTTCTCCGACTCTTGCGCTGAGGAAGGATCAGGCGGAATGGGTTGAATGCATTGGCTCTGGAAGGATCGCGCAGGAGATGGTGCCCAACTATGGCTCTCCATTTGCCATTGAGAGCGCGCATATTCAATTCAAGGATACGGACGTCTGCGCCGAGGTCACGCGCTCGCTCTTCAGTACCGCGAGGCAATACCGGGAAAGTTTTGACGTGTACGGTTCAAAAAAGACATTTGAATGGACACAGATCCAGGGGGAACGTCATATCATTCACACGGGCGAGGTGCCTGAAAGAGTCGATATACCGGACTATGCACGTTTCTTGCCCGACGAAATACGCGCGTTCACCACGGGCGGTGTCTATGACGCCAAGGACAAAGCACACAGGTCATTCGTGCAGGGAGGCGGCCATGGTGGATCCCACCCTCACCTTGCCCACGAATTTCTTTCTGCAATTGTGCAGGACCGGGAACCCTATCCGAATGCAAGGCAGGCAGCCAACATCACGTGTGCGGGCATATTGTCTCATGCCTCGGCCATGTCCGGGGGGGCCAAAATTTACCTGCCCGACTTCACGATCTGGAAATAGCCGCGACGGAAGGAGGCCAATGACCGCGGCCAGGCTGAGCCGCCAGGAATAGCGGGTTCGGCTGCCGCATGCCGGGGCGGCGAGGAACTTCTGGTCCTGGCCCACGACCATCCCTGGTCGATGTACTCGAATTCGGGAATCCTGTCCTCGATGGGCAGCTCGCTTGTCATCCGCCCATTCGGGCGTGCGTACGAGCACGCTGCCATCCCGCAGATCATCACACGCGCGAAAGAGCGTGCAAATACCTTGATCTTCGCTGCAGGATTTTGCGACTCACGACGCCGGGGCGTTGATGATCACCGGCTGGCCCTGCTGATTCCGGCGACGTTCGCGCCTACGTCACGCCGACGAGCGGGGACGGGCCCTTCACCACCGAATCTTCCGGGCCATCGGTGATCTCCTTGACATGACATCGGGACTGAACTTCGGGCAGTCACCGCGGAACCGCGACCAGACAGAGGAAGCACGGATGATCTGCAGCGTCAGTTGGGCGCGGTTTACCATCGGCCTGGCACTTTTAGTCAACAATACAGTCATGCTACCGCCCGTACACCGGATCTTCTCCTACCCAATGGGCGACCGGCACCACGGGGACGGCGGCGCGCTCCTCGGGGCTGAGGACAATCTCCGCTCCTTTGAGGGAGTCCGATATCTGCTCGAAACTCCGCGCGCCAAGTATCGGTGAGCTGATGCGCGGGTCTGCAAGCACCCAGGCCAGGGCTAGCTGTGCGGGGGTCACGCCTCGCTTTGAGGCATCCGCGAGGAATCGGCCGACGATCTCGAGGGCCTGGTCCGTGTAATATCGATCGTGGTAGAACGAGAAGGCCTCCAGGCGCGCTCCCTTGGGAAGCGGCGCGTCTTTCTTGTATTTGCCCGTCAGCATTCCCCCCGCCAGCGGATTGTAGCTCAGGACACCGATTCCCTGCTCCGCGCACAGCGGAAGCAGCTCCGCCTCTATGGCTCGGTTCAGCGCGTTGTAAGCGGGCTGCAGGCTGATGAACGGGCTCAAGGCATGGGCTCGCGCGTAGTCGAGGCAGTACTGGAGCTGATACGCGCGTACGTTGGAGCAGCCGACGTAGCGGACTTTCCCCTGGCGAACCAGGTCATCCAGGGCGCTGATAGTCTCTTCGATCGGTACTGTCTGATCCCAGCGATGGATCTGGTAGAGGTCGATCACGTCCGTCTGTAGCCGCACAAGGCTGGCTTCCACCGCCCGTTGGATGTGGATCCTGGAGAGCCCGGCATCGTTCGGTCCGCTGCCCATCTGGGCGAACACTTTGGTCGCGACCACAAGGTTGTCCCGGTTTCCGCGCGCCTTGAGCCATCTCCCGACAACGGACTCGGTGGCGCCCGTGCTGTACGCATCCGCGGTATCGATGAAGGTCCCACCGCGTTCGACGAAGTAGTCCATTATCCTGAAGGAAGTGGCTTCATCCGCCTCCCGCCCAAATGTCATTGTCCCAAGGCAGACTTGGGAGACCTTGAGCCCGGATTTCCCCAACGGAACAACTTTCATTACGTCTCCTGTCTCGATTCAGAAGAATGATGATAGGCATCTGGATTCCGTGAATCAAGCGGCCGCTACCTCATGCCCAACGGTCAGCCCAACCTGCCACCCTTCATGCTGATTGCGGCCGCCCTCCGGCGGCCTTGATGCCAATGCCCGCGTAGGGGGACATCTGGCGGATCTCTGCTTCCATGGCGTAGGAAGGCCCCATGATCTTCTCGTGGACTCCCAGGAACTCACGGGCAAGCTCAAGCGCCTGCTCGCGCGACTTTACCTCCACCAGGGCGTAGCCTCCGACCAGCTCCTTGGACTCGGCAAAAGGTCCGTCGATCACCCGGACCTTGCCACTGGCCAGGGACAGCGCAGTCACACCCATCTCCATCCCGCCGGTCTGCAGCATGACACCTGCTTTCATGGTCTTCTCCGTGAGCGCCCCGATTGCTGCCATCAGCTCGGGGGTAGGCGGTGTCTGGCTGCGATCACTCTTCACGGTCATCAGAAACTGCATGTCTTTGTCTCCTTCATACGGTCGACGAACAGTCGTCTCGGAAATCGACATGGTCCACCGCCCAACTCCGGCATAGTGGCGCAGGAAGGCAAAACGCGGCTTTTCAGCGGACTACGCAGCAAGGGGCGGCCCTATGTCACGAACCTGCAAGAGAGACCCTCGTACCGCCCAAACCGGCGATCCGCGGTTACGAGAGTCGCGTCATGTCTCAGGGCAAGGGAAACCAGGAGCGCGTCGGGTATGTCATTTCCCATGGCCTTGGTCACCAGGCATAGGTGTTTGAAGACCCCAAAGGTCATCGCGTCCACCACTGCATTGACCGCCTCCCCTCGAGATTCCAGCGTATCGACAAACGCCCAGGCTTCCTCGAGGCTTGACGGCTGAATGAAGATTCGGGGATTGGTAACCAACCGCAAGAATGAAGCTGCCACGTGGGGACTGAACAGGTATGCATCGGTCAACTTCGACCCGCTGCCCAGCTCGGAACGCGCGGTCATGTGCAACGGGCTGTCAGAACGAAAAGCGTAAACCCATAAGTTCACGTCCCATAGGATCATCTGTAGATATCCATGGCAGGCTCCTCGACCTCGAGCCGCATCCAATCCACGCCGGGCAGTAGCCCGCCCGTGGCAGTGCTGATGGGCAGCGTTCTTGCAGGAATTGCCCTGGATAGTCGGATTCGCAGCCCATCAACAATCAATTCAGTGAGAGTTTTGCCCTCCTCAAGGGCTTTTTGTTTCGCATCTCTTGCCAGCAAATCTGGAAGATTGAGAGTTGTACGCATGCAGACATACTGCACTCCATGCATATGTATGTCAAGAGCGGAATAAACGGCGGTGGGCGGATGGCAGGGTGGTATTAGCTGAGTCAGACCTTGCCTATCATTCATTCGCCGAGCCCGGCGTCCCCATGTCGGTGGAGGAGTACGGCTTGCCCGACCAGTACCAGTTGGCAGCGACGTCGTTGTCGATTGCGTTTCTGAACTGGCTCTTCAACGAGAGGGACTTGCCGGACGTCGAGGCCGTCCACTGGACGGTGTCGATCACCGCGCCGTCCATGCCGTTGGTGCCGAACTGTGCGACCGTCAGGCTGCCGCCGCTGTTGGGAAGCGAGATGCCTGAGCCGTACGTATAGCCGGCGGCGACCTGGCCGTTGACCGCAGGGTCTCCATTCCGGCAGAGGACGAGGAACGCGCCGGGCTGGACGATCACCCCGCCCGTGGCGGCAAGCCGCACGAACTGGCTGGCGGTGCGGATGGCGAGTCCCTGCAAGTCGAGGGGTCGGCTCGTGATATTGCAGAGCTCGAACCACTCGCCGCTCGTATCGGCAACGCCCGCGGGATCCATCATGATCTCGTTTATGACTATCTCTCCGGCGGCGGGCGTCATAGCGGGCCTCTGGCTGCTGATCGTGAAAAATCCATGGCCGGAAGACAGGACAGAGCCCTTCCGGGCCGTGACGTCCAGCCAGTATCGACCCGCGGGGAGCCCGCCACCGGCGGTGATGGTATCCAGCGTCCCTCCCGTGATTGGCTCTCCATTGAGATACCACTGCCAGGACTCCGGCGTTGCAGGCGCGTGCGCGGTCACTGTCATTACGGATTGCAGAGGAAGAAGCGGCTGGAGTCCGGTGAGGGTGATTGCCGAAGGATTCCCCAGGTCCGCGCTCACGTGGAGCGCGATACCCGCCGCCGGCGCCCCGTTCATGTCAGCGTCGGCAAGGGGATACACGGCTGAAGCCGCCTGTCCCGCAAGGATGCGCACCGCCTCCACCCGGCCCCAGACGAGGGTGCTCCCGTCCCGAATCTGCAGCGACAGCCGGTAGTAGCCGGCCTCCAGGTCAGGGCTGCACCAGGACGCGCTTTCACTGGCCATGGTGAGCTCCAGGACGACGGGACTGCCACCTTCAGGCGCGAGCGATCCGGAAACGACGGGAGCATCGATGAGCGAGCCCGGCCAGGAAACGAGCACGCTGAGCGTGCCAGGGCCGGTCAACGGGACGACGGTCATGTCGAGCTCGGTCGATTCTCCACCGACCACGACTGCCGTCTCCGTGGCGGTGGCGATGACGATACCGTCCGGGTTTCGGGCGTTGACGGTCACGATCCACTGCCCAGGGACCAGGTCATCCCACTGGCGGGAGTCGCCGCCCAACCCCGTGCCACCGAACGTCGCCGCCTCCGGCCCCGTGCCCTGGACGTCATAGGCGGCGATTTCCATGGTCACGGCCGGCACGATGGTCCGAGCGCGAACGCCGTCGGCGTCGATGCAAACCACAAGGGAGCCGGGTGTCCTTTGCGGGGGCGCCTGGGTGCCGCATCCCGCCATGAGGATGAACACGAAGGCGGAAAGGAAGCAGAGACTCGGAGAGGAGATCCCCTTGTGTAGCTTCATGACGCACCTCGATTCGGGGGATTCATGCCATCTGATACGAGCGGACTGGCCCGCTGCTTGAGGGGAGCCATCAGGAGGAAGGCCGCCGACCTTTCGTTGCCCCCTTTTTGCGCGAGTAGGCCATACACATAGATGGCGTGAGTCCAGAACTCATCGCGCTCGCCAAGGAGATGGACGCCGCCAGTGCACGCTGCGAGGAGCTTGGCCTCACGGAGGACGAGCTCGCGTTCAGCCCAACCTGCCACCCTTCATGCTGATTGCGGCCGCCCTCCGGCGGCCTTGATGCCAATGCCCGCGTAGGGGGACATCTGGCGGATCTCTGCTTCCATGGCGTAGGAAGGCCCCATGATCTTCTCGTGGACTCCCAGGAACTCACGGGCAAGCTCAAGCGCCTGCTCGCGCGACTTTACCTCCACCAGGGCGTAGCCTCCGACCAGCTCCTTGGACTCGGCAAAAGGTCCGTCGATCACCCGGACCTTGCCACTGGCCAGGGACAGCGCAGTCACACCCATCTCCATCCCGCCGGTCTGCAGCATGACACCTGCTTTCATGGTCTTCTCCGTGAGCGCCCCGATTGCTGCCATCAGCTCGGGGGTAGGCGGTGTCTGGCTGCGATCACTCTTCACGGTCATCAGAAACTGCATGTCTTTGTCTCCTTCATACGGTCGACGAACAGTCGTCTCGGAAATCGACATGGTCCACCGCCCAACTCCGGCATAGTGGCGCAGGAAGGCAAAACGCGGCTTTTCAGCGGACTACGCAGCAAGGGGCGGCCCTATGTCACGAACCTGCAAGAGAGACCCTCGTACCGCCCAAACCGGCGATCCGCGGTTACGAGAGTCGCGTCATGTCTCAGGGCAAGGGAAACCAGGAGCGCGTCGGGTATGTCATTTCCCATGGCCTTGGTCACCAGGCATAGGTGTTTGAAGACCCCAAAGGTCATCGCGTCCACCACTGCATTGACCGCCTCCCCTCGAGATTCCAGCGTATCGACAAACGCCCAGGCTTCCTCGAGGCTTGACGGCTGAATGAAGATTCGGGGATTGGTAACCAACCGCAAGAATGAAGCTGCCACGTGGGGACTGAACAGGTATGCATCGGTCAACTTCGACCCGCTGCCCAGCTCGGAACGCGCGTCATGTGCAACGGGCTGTCAGAACGAAAAGCGTAAACCCATAAGTTCACATCCCATCAGAAGCGCAAGCACCGTTGAAAAGGCTGATGTCATTGATAGTGTGTATCCTGTGGAGCGGAGACTCGCCGCAGGCTCCAAGGGAATGATCCCCTGGCCCTGGTCGATGACTTTCCACCCCAGACCTCCAAGCTGGTCGAGCTATCGCGCGCGGCCGACGCCGCCCCGCTCGGGCCACGATCCAAAAGCAAGCAAAAAGGGACCTCGACCTATCACAAAAGGAGCCGGTTCACTATGACCGCGGATTGCAGACAACTTTTACTTCATCCCCTTACGGAGCCGGCCGTGAAACCGCGCTCACAGTAGCGCTGCAGCATCGACGAGGATCATCTCTTCCCCTGGCGAAAAAGGGGCGGGGCGGCTGGCGATCAGCCCGGACACGGGCCGGACATACAGAATACACCCGCTGCCAGAAAAGTGGCGGAGGCGATCAGGGTATCTTTCCTGCACCTCACCTCGCGGTCACCAGCTTTCTGCGGCGCCATTGATCGAGGATGACCACGAGGATGATCACAAGACCCTGCACGATCCTCTGCCAGAAAGCGCTCACGTTGAGGAGGTTGAGGCCGTTTCCCAGCACGCCCATGATAATCGCGCCGATCAGGGAGCCGAAGACCCCACCCTCCCCGCCGAAAAGGTTCGTGCCGCCGATCACCACCGCGGCGATCGAGCGGAGGTTTTCCTCTCCCGCCATGAGGGCGTTGGAAGAATTCATGCGGCCGGCCAGTACGACGCCGGCAATTGCCGCAATAAGACCGGAGAGAACGTACACCGCGATCTTGGTCTTGTCGATGCTGATTCCCGACACTCGGGCCGCCTCCCGGTTTCCTCCCACGGCAAAAATTGCGCGTCCCAGGGCCAGGTAGCGCAAGAGCAGCCACCCCAGCACGACGATCACCACGGCAACAATGCCGGCAACCGGCACGCCCAGAACATCCCCTGCTCCCATCCAGATCATCTGCGGGGGAAGATACCCCTTCAGCTCTGTCGCGTTGATGTGGGAAGGCACCGGGAGGCCGCCTGTGATGATAAGCGCGAATCCCTGGAAGATCGTCAACGTGCCCAGGGTGGCAATGAAATCCGGGATCCTGCCCCGTGTGATGATGAGGCCATTGACCAGACCGCACAGGCCTCCGATTAAGATCGCGACCAGGAGTCCCAGCTCGAAGTTCAGAGGTCCGATGACCACCCCGAGAATGGCGAACCTCTGGGTCATGAGAACAGCCGCGGCAGACGCGGAGATCGCCGCAATGGCCCCCACGGAAAGATCGATTCCCCCGGTGAGAATGACCATTGTCTGTCCCGCTGCCAGGATGGCGGTGATCGCCGACTGGCGCGTGATGTTGGCCATGTTGTCGACTTTGAGGAAGTGCGGTGTTGCAAAGGAGAGAAAAGCGCCGAGCAGAACCAGGGCAAAGATCGGCCCCAGCCGCGCAATCACTTCGCGGCCGGCCCGCTGGATGCCCATCGATGCCACGGGCGTTGCTTCATTTTCCGGTGTACGGCTCATGATGTCCCCCTTTTCAACTGGCTGCTCGCAGAAGCTTTTCCTGCGTGGCCTCGCCGGCAGTGAACTCCGCGGTGACGCGGCCTCCCCGCATCACTAGAATCCTGTCCGCCATGGCGAGAATCTCGGGCATTTCCGAGGAAATCATGACAATTGCTGCCTTGTTGCTCGTGAGCTGGTTCATCAAGGCAAAGACTTCAGCCTTGGCCCCGACATCAATGCCGCGGGTGGGCTCGTCGAAAATCAGAATTTTTGCCCCGCTGCACAGCCACCGCGCCAGGACGACCTTCTGCTGGTTGCCTCCGCTCAGGAACATGACCGCCCGGTTCAGGCTCGCCGGGTGTATGCTCAGGCTTTTCGTGTATTCGGATGCCGTCCTGAACTCCGATCGCAGTTTCACACGTCGATGCATTGCAAGCTGGCTCACGTTTGCAAGGGTGACGTTGGGGGGAATCGAAAGAGCGGGCACCAGGCTCATCCGTCGGTCGCGCGTCAGGAGCCCGATGCCGTGCCGGATTGCGTCGGCGGGGCCATGAATGTGAACTTCATTGTCATCCACCCAGATCCGCCCCGCGCTCCTCTTATCCAGCCCGAAAATGGCGCGAGTCAGCTCTGGTTGGCCGGCGCCCATGAGACCGAAGATCCCCAGGATCTCTCCCTCGCGAATCTCCAGGGAAATGTCATGCAGGGACCCCTTCATGGAAACGTTCTCAACTCGAAACACCCGTCGGCCGGGTTCGCGGGTCTCCTTGGGAAACTGCTCCGTCAGGCGGCGGCCCACCATCATGTTCACCAGCGTGGGCTCATCGGCGTCCTTTACGGCCAAGCTCCCGATCACCTTTCCATCCCTCATGACCGTCACTCGCTGGCCGACAAGCGGGACCTCGGCCAGCCTGTGGGAGATATAGACGATGCCGACTCCTCGCTGCCGAAGGAGGCCGATGAGAGAGAACAGACGCTCCCGCTCAGCGTCGGAGAGCGCCGAAGTCGGCTCATCAAGGAGCACGATTTTCGGCTGGGCCGTGAGCACCCGCGCGATTTCCGTGAGCTGCTGCTCCGCCACGTGCAGCCGGCGGACCTCGGTCTTCGGGTCGATGGAAAGGCCCAGATCGGCCAGACTTCTTTCAGCCTCGCGGTACATCGCTCTCCAATCAACGCCGCCCAGGCGGGTCCTGTGGGGCTTGCCCAGAAAAATATTCTCAGCAACGCTGAGGGCGGGCACAAGGCTCAGCTCCTGGTACACCATGCCGACGCCCAGCTCACGCGTGTACTCCGGAGTGAGGTTGTGCACAGTCTTCCCGAGGATCTCGATCCGTCCGCTGTCATTCCTGATGGAGCCGCTCAATACCTTCATGAGGGTGGACTTGCCGGCACCATTCTCTCCCAGAAGCACGTGGACTTCTCCCGGCAGGAGCTCGAAGTCAACATGATCAAGTGCATGAACTCCCGGGAAACGTTTATCGATTTGCTCCATGCGAAGGATCGGTTCTCGGGTATCCAGAGGCAGCGCTTCCGCGTTCATGGGAATCTCCTCATTGGGCAGTATAGCCGCCGTCAACGCTGAGAATCGCACCCGTGGCATATCCTGCACTGTCGCTTGCCAGAAAAAGAATCGCTGCGGCAATCTCCTCCGGCGTGCCAAGACGGTTTGCGGGGCGAATCTGTTCCAGCGCTCTTCGCGCTGCAGCGGGGTCCGCAGCTCGTCGGACCGCGTCCTGCACGAGGGGTGTGTCCGTCGTGCCGGGGCAGACGCAGTTGACGCGGATTCCCCGGGAGGCAAAATCGACGGCGCAGCTCCTGGTGAGGGCAATCAAGCCCGCCTTGGTCACGTTGTAGGCCACCTGGTTCCGAATTCCAACCAGGCCGGCCTCAGAGGCCACGTTGACGATCGCTCCGGCTTTCCCGCGCATCATTGCCGGCACGGCATGCTTGATGCAGAGAAAAGAGCCCGTGAGGTTGACCGCCATGAGCTTGTTCCACGCCGCTTCTTGAGTTGCTACGGCATCGGCCTGGAGGTAGATACCGGCGTTGTTCACCAGAACGTCGAGGCGGCCCCACTTGCGCAGGACTGCCTCCACGAGGGCCTGGACATCGGGCTCCCGGGAAACGTCCGTGGCAAACACTTTCGCGTCCATGCCCGTGCGCATGATCTCCTCCGCAACCTGCTTGCCGGCGGACGCATCGGTGTCGGCCAGCGCCACCCCCGCACCCTCGCGGGCAAACGCAATGGCCGCGGCCCGTCCGATTCCCGAGGAAGCCCCTGTCACGACAACGATCTTGCCCTCGAACTGCATAGCGTCAGCCCTCCCTGCGCAACCGCGTTGAACGGGAAATGAAAACTATCGTTATTTGCTTTGAACAGAACAAGCAAGGTCCGGGAGCCCGAGGGGCTCCCGGACGCTCAACATTCTCTGCCCCGAGCTACTTGCTCTGCTTCTTGATGCCCACCCAGTCGATGGCGGGCAGGGCAGGATTGGGATAGAAAAGCGATGCGTTCTTCACGTACGCGGTGCGCGGCCGGATGTCGAAGGTCTTGGGAACTTCGATCCCGCAGGCAAGCTTCACGGCGAACTCGGTGCCGAACCATCCCCAGTCCGCAAACCCGTGCGTGGTTTCGGCGATTATCTTGCCCTCGCTGATGCGGGCGACCGACTCCGGAGTCACATCGTTTGTGAACACAGCGACCATCTTGCCGCCAAGCGCGTGAGGCGCTGATGCGGTCTGGAGCCTTTTCGCTGAATCGCAGGTCAGCATGGCACCCAGGCCCATTTCGTTGGAAGCCGCCCAGATGAAGTCCAGCCCGCTCGGATTGGCCTGGAGGATGTCCTCCGCTGCCTTGATTGCCTTCTCGCGGTTCCAGTCAGCGGCTATCGGATTGCCTACTATCTTGATGCCGGGGTACTGGTCGATGACCTTGTGAAAGCCGTCCAGGCGCGCCTGGGAGAAAAACCCTCCTGCCACTCCCTCGATAATGGCACCCGTGCCCTTGATCGATGCTTTTTCCGCAGGAGTCAGGTTCGCGTACAGCTTCTCCCAGAACGCGAGGTCCAGGTACTGGTTCGGGGCGACGTTCACTTTCTTCCCCGTGCCCAGGACGCCGGGTCCGCCGAAATAATCCAGCATCGCATAGGCGCTCACTTCCGCACCAACCTGGTTGTCGAACCCGATTTGCGTGGCTACATTAACGCCTTCCATCGGTTCCAGCATGTTGACCAGTATCACGGGAATACCCTTTTCGTTGGCCTTCACAAGGGCAGGCTTGACGACCTCCACCTCGATGGGCGATATGGCGATGACGTCGACTCCTCTCTGGACGAAGTCCTCGATGATCGCCACCTGGTCGGCGAAGGCTGTGTGGCTGGCAACGGATTGCGTAATGATCTGGATGTTAAAGCCGTGCGCATTTCCTTCCTTTGCAGCGGCTTCGAAGAAGTTCGTTGCAGTCTTGAAAACGCCCGTGATGTCAGGCGGCGTCCAGCCAATAACGATAGGCTTCTGCCATCTGTCCCCCGCGAATCCTAGCGGCGCGGCCAGAACGAAAAGAAGGAGCAAAATGGACACAACAAGTTTGTTCATTTTCATCGATTCTCTCCCTTGGGCTTTTGTTTTTTCCGGAGTCAACTGACTTCGGGTACGTATGAGATCGATTCCACCTCCTTATCAATAGACCTGTTTTGTTCGACGCAAACGCGCCGGTTTACGAGTAAGACCAGTTCACCTCCCGGCAGATTTTTCAGCCTACACCCACCCGGTGCCCCAGTCAATAATAAAATTCATACAAACGCTAAACTATGATAAGAGATTGCACTATATGCGAGAAATGCGGGCCCCGGGGCGTTGTCGGCGCACTACTTCAGTATGGACAATCCTCCATCAACCGACAGGATCTGGCCCGTGCACCAATCTGCTTCGTCCGATGCGAGGAAAAGCACCGCGGCAGCCATATCTTCCACCCTCCCGATGCGGCCCAACGGGGCATCCGCTGCCAGTTGCCGTTGCCGCGCGTCCTCGGGCACCCCGGCCCGCAACATGTCTGTCATCACCGGACCCGGAGCGACAGCGTTCACGGTGATCCCGAACTGTCCCAATTCTACCGCAAGCGCTCGTGTCATCGAGCTGACTGCACCCTTGAGCGAGCTATAGGCGACGTGACCTGGCTCGCCAACGACAGCAGCCTTGGAAGAAATGTTGACAATCCTGCCATAGTGCCGCGCAATCATATGCGGCGCCACGGCTTGTGCGAAAAACGTGCACCCAAGCACGTTGACCCGAAAGAGCTCATTCCAAAGCTCTTCGCTCTCTTCGACGAACGGCGCGCTGAGATGGATTCCTGCGTTGTTGACCAGGATGTCAATTTTGCCGAACATCTGCATCGTGGAACGAACAAGCGCCTGAACATCTGAGGACCGGCTTACGTCCGCCCCGAAAGATACACCCCTGCGACCAAACGCTTCGACATCGGAAACGACTTCTCGCAGAGCGTCCGTATTCCGAGCGACTGCAATTATGTCCGCGCCTTCTTTGGCAAGCCCTACTGCTATCGCGCGACCTATCCCACGGCTGGCCCCAGTAACAACTGCTACCTTACCTTCAAGACGCATGAAGCACCTCCCGCATTTGCTTGAGTATCCCGGACGTCCCCATGCCGACAAACCTGCCCATTGTGCTATCTGTATCCCCCCGAGGCCACGATCATCTCCCCTGTGATGTATCCCGCCCGGTCGGAAGCGATGAATGCGGCAAGGCTCCCGATCTCCTCTGGAGTCCCAAATCTGCGGGCAGGTATCTTTTTCAACAAATCCGCTTTTCCTTTTTCATCCAGAGAGTTCCATAACATGTCAGTTTCAATCTTGCTGGGAACAATGGAATTGACCGTGATTCCATGTGGTGCAAACTCGCTGCTGAGCGATTTGGTGAGAGTAATAACTCCTCCCTTGGCAGCCGCGTAGTGCGCGCCGGATGTCCCTCCCGTCAAACCAGAGGTTGACGCAATGTTGATGATCCGGCCCCACTTCCTTTGCAGCATGTGAGGAATCACGGCCCTGCAGCACAGGAAGACACTGGTGAGATTTGTCTCGACCATCCGCCGCCAATCCTCCGGGGTGATGTCCATAAAGCGGTGACCCTGGGCAATCCCGGCATTATTCACCAAGATGTCGATTCTGCCGAATCTCCGAATGGTGCCTTCCACCATCGCGGCAATTTCAGACTCCCGGGTCACATCAGCCTGGATCATCCAACTCGACTCAGGATTCCTGCGTTCGACTTCGGATGCCACTGCGCGGGCAGCCTCGATCGAGGAGCGGAAGTTGATGACCACTTTGCAGCCCTCGTCTGCCAGGCAAAGCACAATGGCTCTTCCAATTCCACGAGAGGACCCGGTTACGATGGCTACCCTTCCCTGCAAAAGCTTCATGG
>CAYTGX010000053.1:0-31002 GCA_964437385.1 uncultured Spirochaetaceae bacterium | reverse complement strand
CTTTATTCGTCATCGCGGTTCGACACCCCTTCTCCCCACCCCCGCCGGCGATTGCAGATATGCGGCGGGGCCTTAGGCTCTCTTGGGGTTTTCAGGAGCAGCGCGCGATGGCCGAGCTGCTTCCTGCTTTCGACGAGGCGCCACCCATGCAGGTCATCGAGGAACCGATGCGCCTCGGTGCTCGTGGTCACGACGAAGAGAAATCCCCCCGGCTTCACGAGGACCGCGGCAGCCTCAGCCATTTCCGTCTGCCAGGGCACGCGCGGTATGGGGTGAGGCGAGGCGACCAGGAAGTCGACGCTCGCGGGAGGAAGAATGTCGAGAAGCCCGATTTCCGATGGAGCCGGGCCCGCCACGCGCGGCTCCCTGCCGAATGTCTGCAGGTTGCGCCGCGTGATTTCCAGCTCCAGGGAATCGCGGCTCGCGAGGCTGATGCCCGAGATGGCCCGTGCATGGCGCCGCAGGAGATACGCCGCGATATGGCCCTGACCGGGATTCCAAACAAGAAGCTCACCCTTCACCGGCTGGGCGCGAAGCGCGTCAAAGGAAAGGGAGAGGGAATAACCGAGGGTGTCGAAATCCGGCAGCGACCAGGCGGTTTCTATCTCGTATGAAACCTCAGGAGCGCTGAAGGCCTGCCTGCCTCTTATGTAAGGTGCGAGGTCTGGTGGAGGCAGACTGCCCGCAGAAGACGGCTCTCCCGGGCGAAAATGCAGGGCCGTATGTTTCTTTGTGATTTCCGAATGGACGATCCTGCAGCCGAGGGCTTTCAAGGTGGAAAGAGTAAAGGGGACCAGCGGCGCCACCACAACGATTGCAGCAACTCCGCGCGGGGTCAGGAATGCGCCGATGTTTCGGAGAAAAGCCTCCAGAACGGGCTGACCGGCCTTGGCGGGCAGATTCGCAGTGACCAGGTCGAATAACCTGCCTTCCAGGCCGTGAAAGGCGAGCACGCATTGCACCTCGACGCCCACCAACCCGTTCTCACGGCCGTTTTCCGCGGCAAACGCGGCGGCAAGGGCATCCCTGTCCTGCATGACGACCGCTGCCTGAGGCAGCCTGCCGCGGATGCAGAGGCCGATCACTCCGACGCCGCATCCGACATCCAGGCAGGAGCCTGTCGATTCCAGGTCGACCTGCTGCGCGATTCCTTTCAACAGGAGACGCGTGCCTTCATCGACATCGAAGCTGCTGAAAAGGCCGTGGGAAAGGCTGAAGCTCAGATCCTTGCCGCAGAACCTGAATTTTATTACCTTATTGACGTAGGAAGAAAAGTTCTTCATTGTACGGCGGATTATAACCTGCACGGCGTCGCGGTTGACAAGAGGCCCCATATAGTGTATTTTTCTCAAGAGAAAGAGTCGGCCGCGAGACTCTTTTTTTTGTACCCGCGGGCTGGTACTGTGCGCGGGGGAGGTGGGAACTGGTGTACTCGGAGCTTTTCGAGAAAGAAGTCCGGGAAGCAGTTGAGCCCCTGCTGGCGGGAATGGGAATCTTCCTCGTGGAGCTTACCATTGGGCGCCTGAAGGGCGCCACTCGCGTGGGCGTGGTGATCCACCGAAAAGAGGGTGTGGGCATCGACGACTGCGCAGAGGTGTCGCGCCTGCTCCTGCCGCGGCTGCAGACCATCGAAGGACTCCAGGAGGTGAGCCTCGAGGTCAGCTCCCCGGGCATTGAAAGGACTATCCGGAGCCACGCGGAGTATGCGTTCTTTCTCGGCCGGGGCGTGCGGATACTCTCCGGAACGGAGACAGAGTGGTTCGGCGGGATCATCGACCGGGTCGAGGCGGGCGCCCTTTGGCTGAAGAAGGGCAAGGAGAAGCGCGGGTTCGCCCTCGCTGAAATTCGCAAGGCGCGATTGGATTATTCGGTGGAGGTTGAGGAAGCCAAAAATGCAGTCTGAACTTTCGCAGGCAATCAAGCAGCTCGTGCAGGAACGGGGAATCCCGGAAGAGCTTGTCATGAGCACGATCGAGAACTTTCTGCTCGCGGCGTACAAGAAGAAGTACGGCGTGGTGGACAATGCCGTGGTGCGTTTCAGTGATGACAGCACCGAGGTGACGCTGTTCGCAAAGAAGAAGATCGTTCTCGACGACGACCTGGACGATCCCGTCTATGAAATGCCGCTCTCGGAGGCCCTCGAGCTCAACGAAGAGTGCGAGGTGGGGGACGAGCTCCTCATTGAGATCAATCCCAAGGAGTTTGACCGGGTTTCCGTGCAGAGCGCCAAGCAGAAGGCACGGCAGGGGCTCCGGGAAATACAGAAAGACACCCTGTACTCCGAGTTCAAGGACAAAGTCGGAGAGATGATCATTGGCTACTACCAGCGCGAGCGCAATGGGAATATCTATGTCGACCTGGGGAAGACGGAAGGCATTCTCCCCAAGAAGTACCAGTCCCCGAGGGAGATCTATCATCCCAATGACAGGATCAAGGCGCTGATTTACGAAGTTGTGAAAACCCCCACGGGGCTCCAGATCGTTCTGTCACGCAACCATTCGGAGTTCGTGAAGAAGATATTCGAGCTCGAGGTGCCGGAAATCTACGACAAGACAATAGAGATCATGAAGATCGTGCGGGAACCCGGCTACCGCACCAAGATTGCGGTGCGCTCGACGCGGGAAGATGTTGACCCCGTGGGCGCCTGCGTCGGTCTGAAGGGCGTGCGCATCCAGGCAGTGGTGCGTGAGCTGGAAGGGGAAAAGATCGACATCCTGCGCTATTCGCTTGACTCCCGCAGCTTCATCAAGAACGCGCTTTCCCCCGCCGAGGTGAACCAGGTTGTCATACTGGACGAGCCGAAAAAGCTTGCGCTGGCAATCGTGCCGGATGCCTCGTTCTCCCTGGCCATCGGCAAACAGGGGCTGAACGTGCGTCTTGCCAACCGGCTCACTGACTGGAACATCGACGTCAAGACGGAGAGCCAGTTCTCCGAGATGGACATATCCGCCGAGGCCAAGCGCGCGGTTTCGGTCCTGTTCGGCGAGCCTGAAGAGGAGATCCAGAAGATCTCCGAGCTCCCCGGCATCCCGCAGCGTCTTATCGAAATACTGGAGAAGGACAAGATCGACGACATCGAGAGCCTCGTCGCCCTGTCCACCGAGCAGCTCGCAGCCCTCGAGGGAATCACCGCGGAAGACATCCAGACCCTGCATCGGATCATCGAGGAGAATGTCGAGATAGTCGAGGAAGAGGCGGCCGAAGAAGCCGCTGCCGCCGAGGAGCAGGCGGCTGCGGAGGAGCAGGCCGAAGCCGCCGACGCAGAGACCGGCCAGGCTGCGGAGGAGCAGCCCGCGGAGCCGGCGGCCCTGGCGGAGCCTCCTTCGGGAGCCGTCGCGGCCCCGGTGGAAACCAGCGCGGAAGAGACCTATGAGTGCCCCGAGTGCGGTACATCGATCACGCCGGACATGGCTACTTGTCCAAATTGCGGCGTCGGTTTAACCTTCGAGGAAAGCGCAGAAGACACACCGCCAGGGGCGGACAAGGAAGAGTAAAGCAGGTATGCCCGAGGAATTGGATAGCAGGAAAAAGCCCAAGACCACACTCATCAAGCATAAGAAAGCTGAGGAGGAAACTCAGGCGGCGGCGGTCGTTGAAGAGGCCGCAGTTCCTCCGGAGAAGAAAAAGGTGGTCGTGGTAAAGAAAAAGGTGGTCGTGGTCGCCAAGAAAACGACCCATAAGGTGGTCGTGGCGTCTCCGGAGGCGGCAAAGCCCGAGGCTGCTTCCCCGGCACCCGCCGTGAAGGCCGCCGCACCTGTCCATCCTGTTACGCACGCTCACGCGAGCGCGCCTGTGCGCCCGGCAGCCCCTGCACAGGCAGCGGCACAGCCGCATGCGCAGGTGCGCCCCGCTGCGGCGCGTCCCGCGGTGCATCCTCCGGTGGAGGGGGAAAAGCCGCGCGCATTCACAGCCGAAAAGAAGGCCGACCCCCGGCCATCGGTGCGCGAGTCCGTGCGGGAGAAGATGCGGCTTACCCCTCTTCCCCCGAGACCCGCCGGCCCCGCCCCGCGGCAGGGCGGCCAGGGCGGTTCCCAGGGCTATGGCCCCCCCCGCTCAGGCCAGAGGCCTCCCGCAAGGACAGGCGGCTCCTCGCAGTCCACGGGAACCGACGACAAGAAGCCGCCGGCCAAGAAATTCTTCTCCAAGGCCAAGCGGAAGATCGAATATCCCAAGCGCAAGCACGATCAGCCTGAAGAGAAGTACCTGCAGGTAAAGAAAAAGACCGTGATCATGGCCAACCCGGTGCCCAAGGAAATCGCGATCACCGAGGGCATCACTGTTTCGGACCTGGCCAAGAAGATGAACCTGAAGAGCTCTGATCTGATCCACAAGCTCATAGGAATGGGCATGATGGTCACGATCAACCAACAGATCGATTCCGACACGGCATCCCTCCTGGCGGCGGAATACGACTGCAAGGTGAACGTCGTGTCGCTGTACGATGAGACGGTGATAGAGGAAGACAAGGAGCTGGCGGAGGACCTCAAGCCCCGGCCCCCCATTGTCACGATCATGGGCCATGTCGACCATGGCAAGACCAAGCTTCTGGACGCCATCCGCAGCGCAAACGTTGCAGAAGGCGAATACGGCGGGATCACGCAGCACATCGGCGCGTACTGCGTCGACCTGCCTTCGAAAGCCCCCGGCGAAGCTTCACAGGGCCGGATCGTGTTCCTCGACACCCCGGGGCATGAAGCATTCACCATGATGCGAGCGCGCGGCGCCCAGGTCACCGACATAGTCGTGCTGGTCGTTTCCGCCACGGATGGGGTCATGCCGCAGACCATCGAGGCAATCAACCACGCCAAGCAGGCGGGGGTCCCGATCATCGTGGCCGTGAACAAGATGGATCTTGCCGAGGCGAACGTGGAGCTGGTGAAGAGACAGCTCTCGGAGCAGGGCCTGACTCCCGAGGAGTGGGGCGGAACAACCATTTACAATGAGGTGTCGGCGCTCAAGAAGACCGGCATCAAGGAGCTGTTGGAAAGCATCCTCCTCCAGGCCGAGGTCCTCGAGCTGCGTGCCAGCTATGAGAGCAGGGCTTCGGGGATCGTGCTGGAGTCCCGGGTGGACATGGGCCGCGGCATCGTGGGAACCGTGATACTGCAGAAGGGCACCCTTCGTGCGGGAGACTCCTTCGTGGCCGGCATCTATTCGGGGAAGGTACGCGCCCTCTTCAATGACAAGGGTGTGAAGATGACGGAGGCCACCCCCTCCCTTCCAGTTGAGGTCATCGGCTTCACCAGCATCCCCAACGCGAGCGACCCGTTCCAGGTCACGGACACGGAGCAGACGGCGCGCACCATCGGCAGCAAGCGGCAGGAGCTGAAAAAACAGGAAGAGATGAAAAACGTCAAGAAGGTCACTCTTGACAACTTGTATGAGCAGATCAAGGAAGGCCAGATCCAGGAGCTGAAAGTCATCATCAAGGGTGACGTGGCCGGGTCCGTGGAAGCCTTGAAATCCTCCCTGCAGAGACTGTCAACCTCGGAAGTGAAGCTCGACGTGATCCAGGCAGCGGCAGGGGCGATCAATGAGGGCGACGTCATGCTCGCCTCCGCATCCAACGCGCTGATCGTGGGGTTCCACGTGAGGCCGAGCGCTGCTGCCCAGAGTCTTGCGGACCGCGAGAAGGTCGAGATTCGAAAATACAACATCATCTACGACGCGCTGGAGGACATCCGCACGTCCATGGAAGGACTCCTGAAGCCCGAGCTTCGTGAAGAGCAGATCGGAACAATCGAGGTGCGGAACACCTTCAAGATACCGAAGGTTGGCACCATTGCCGGCTGCCAGGTCATGAGCGGCAAGGTGAGACGCAATGCCGAGGTCCGGCTGATCCGGGACGGAGTGGAGATCTTCAAGGGCAAGATATCCTCGCTGAAGCGGTTCAAGGACGACGCGCGCGAGGTCGAGGAAGGCTTCGAATGCGGAATCGGGTTGGAAGGCTTCCACGACATCAACGTGGGGGACACCATAGAAGTTTACGAAACCCGAGAGCTCGCCAAGAAGCTGGAGGGGAGCCGCGATGGCGGAAGTAAGGCTCCGACGAATTGAAAGCCTCATCCGGCAGGAGATCTGTTCCATGATCTTCACCGGAGAGATCAAGGACCCGAGAATCGAGCAGCTCACGACCGTGACCGAGGTGAATATCACCCGTGACCTTGCCCATGCAAAAGTGTGGGTGTCGCGGTTCGGAGACAGGGCGGCGGTGGCCGCCAGCGTAGACGGCCTCAATCATGCGGCGGGCTTCATCCAGGGAGTTCTCTCAAAGCGCATATCCCTGAGGATATTTCCGCGGCTCACTTTTCTGGTGGATGATTCCATGGAGAACGGGTTCCGCATTGCGCAAAAGCTGCGGGACATCATGCATTGACAGAAGGTATCATCCTCCTTGCCAAACCTGCCGGACAGACCTCCTTCCAGTCACTCGGAGAGGTGAAAAGGCGCCTGGGAACCGGGCGCGTGGGTCATGCGGGAACGCTGGACAAGTTTGCCGAAGGCTTGCTGGTCGTCCTGGCCGGACGCATGACGCGCCTGAGCGCATTTGCCACTTCCCTGGACAAGGAATATGTGGCCGTGGTCTTTTTCGGGCGCACCACCGACACGCTGGACCCGGAAGGACGCCAGACGGAAACCGGAACCGTTCCTTCGCGCGCGGAGGTCGAGAGCGCCCTTGCCAATTTCAAAGGCACGATCCTCCAGACGCCGCCGGCGTATTCCGCCGTCCATGTCGACGGCACACGCGCATACAAATCCGCACGGGCCGGAGAATCTGTGGTCATACCACCCCGGCGTGTGACAATCGACAAGCTGGATCTGATCGACTTCACCTCCCCGCACGCGACGCTTCGCGTCTCATGTTCGAAAGGCACATACATCCGCTCCCTCGCCCGTGATATCGCCCGAAGCCTGGGTACATGCGCATTCGTCTCCAGGCTTCGCCGCATCCGCATAGGCGGCTTCTTCCTGGAGCAGGCAAAGCCGCCGGACCAGTTCGATCCCCGAACCGATCTCCTTCCGCCAGAGAAGTTCTTCGAGGCAGCGCCCGGCCTCGGAAGGCTCATGGTGAAGGAATCCTGGGTTTCCCGGGTCGGAAATGGATTTCCGCTGGAAGCCGGGAGCTTCGAGGTTGTGCCGGATGCGGACGGGCTTTTCGGAGCATTTTCGCATGCCGGGAGGCTGCTTGCGGTCATGGAGAAACAGGCGGGGGGGTGGCGATACGCTGCCGCTTTTCCAGAACTGCTGCCCGATAGGGACCCGGATGAATGCCGCAACTCCGCCAGGAGCGGAACGAAATGCCGCCAGGAGCGGCCGGGGGAGCGGCCCATATGACCGTGCTCACCTGGGACGATCTGCTCTGCAGGAAACCGCCCCTGGACCGGCCCGTCCGAATGGCGATCGGCGTCTTTGACGGCCTTCACATCGGGCACAGAAAGCTCATCGAAGGCGTCGTGGAAAAGGACGGGGCGTCGGTGCCCCTGGTCGTGACTTTTCGGCAGAGCCCTGCCGCGGTGCTGGCGCCCGGGATGTTCCCCGGTTTGATCATGACCTGGCGGCAAAAACTCGCTCGATTGGAGAGTCTGAGGATCCAGGCGGTCGTGGTAATTGACTTTTCCGAGGAAATAAGTAATCTTTCTGGCAAGGCATTCATAGGCCTTTTGAAAGAAAATCTTACCATCGAGAAATTAGTCGTCGGGCACAACTTTCGCTTTGGTAAGGACAGGAACGCGGGGACCGACGTTTTGAAGGAGATGCTATCGGACACGGGGACCGATGTGCAGGTAACCGAGCCGGTGTTCTGGGGCGAAAAGATAGTGTCGAGCTCCCGCATACGCACAACAATCCAGGAAGGCGATTTCTCCGAGGCAAAGGCCATGCTGGTGACCGCCTATGGCCTGGACCTGAGAGGCGTGCGCGCACACCCGGAGGGCGTCGGGAGGCTGCACTTTTCGAAAAGCGATCTGACGCAGGTCCTGCCCCGGCAGGGTGTGTACGCGGTAGAGTGCGGAGAGACCGCGGCGGCGCGGCTGGGGGAGCTCACCGTGGGTGAAGATGCCCTGACGCTCGTCGTGCCGGATGGAAATGAGATTGAGACCGTTTATTTCGGGCAGTTATCTTGAGTAAGCATGAGTAAGCAAATGAAAGGAGTCGTGGAATGCCGCTGACGAAGCAAGTCAAGGAAGAGATTGTGAAGACATTCGGAGCCAATGAAAAGGATACAGGAAAGACAGAGGTGCAGATCGCGCTCATCACCAAGCGCGTGGAAGAGCTGACGGAGCACTTCAAGCGTCATCCCAAGGACAATAACTCCCGACGCGGCCTGTTGATGCTCGTCGGACAGCGGCGCCGGCTGCTCGCGTACTTGCGCAAAAGAGACCTCGACAAGTACCGCGAAGTAATCGAGCGCCTCAACCTGCGCAAGTAAGCGCGAAAGCAAGGATACAGATGGAACATCGTGTCACATTCAAAATCGGGGAGGAAGAGCTCATCCTCGAGACGGGAAAGATGGCCAAGCAGGCCAACGGGGCGGTTTTTGCCCGGCTGGGCGGCTCCACGGTTCTGGCAACTGCTTGCTGCGCGGACAACGAAAAGGAAGATCTCGACTTCATCCCCCTCTCCGTGGACTATATCGAGAAATACTACGCCGCCGGCAAGATTCCCGGAGGCTTCATCAAGCGGGAGGGCAGGCCAAAGGACAAGGAGGTCCTGGTCTCGCGGCTCATCGACCGGCCTATCCGCCCTCTTTTCTCGCGGTTGTTCCGAAGGGAGATCCAGGTCATTCCGATCGTTGTCTCCACGGACCTGGTCAATCCTCCGGATGTCCTGGCAATGAACGCGGCCTCCGCGGCAATTACGATTTCCGACATACCCTTCCAGGGTCCCATTGGTGCAGTCCGCATGGGTTACATTGACGGCGCGCTGGTGGTCAACCCGACCTTCGACCAGATCCTGGTCAGCAAGATCGACCTCATTGTTGCAGGCACCGAGAAGGGCATCACGATGGTGGAAGGCGGCGCGCACCAGGTGTCGGAGTCCCTGATCATCGACGCAATCGAAAAAGCACACGTCACCATCCGCGAGTTGTGCAGGATACAGAACGAGCTTGCACGCCTGGCGGGAAAGCAGAAGCTCCCGCTGATCGAAAAACCCTCCACCTTCACCCTTGGTGATGAAATGCGGAAATGGGGTTTTGCAAAGTTCGAGCAGGCCTGTTTCCTGAAAGGCAAAGAGATACGTTCCAAGGCCATGAAGGCGGTCCGCGAGGAAGCAAAGGTTCATTTCAAGGATCAGCTTGCCGAAACAGACATGAAGCCGGTGAGGGCCCTGTTCGAGGACATGGAGCAGGAGATCATGCGTGCCTCCATAGTCGGAAAGGGCGTCCGCACGGACGGCCGTTCACCCGTCCAGATCCGCCCCATCACGTGTGAGATCGACGTGCTTCCGCGCACCCACGGCGCGGCCCTGTTCACCCGGGGAGAGACACAGGCTCTTGTTGTCACCACCCTTGGAACTGCCCTCGACGAGCAGATCATGGACAACATCGACGGGGACAGCAGGAAAAACTTCATGCTGCATTACAATTTCCCTCCCTTCTCCGTGGGGGAGGTCGGGCGGCTCAATTCGCCCGGCCGCCGCGAGATCGGTCACGGCCACCTCGCCGAGCGCGCCATCAGCATGGTGCTCCCCAGGAAGGACAACTTCCCGTACACCATCCGCATCGTGTCGGAGATCCTGGAGTCCAATGGCTCTTCTTCAATGGCCACCGTGTGCGGGAGCACTTTAAGCCTCCTCAACGCGGGCGTGCGCATCGAGAAGCCGGTCGCGGGAATCGCGATGGGGCTCGTCAAGGAAGGTGACAAGTTCGTCGTCCTCAGCGACATTCTGGGCGAGGAAGATCACCTGGGAGACATGGATTTCAAGGTTGCCGGCACAGAGGACGGGATTACCGCCCTCCAGATGGACATCAAGATCGAAGGGGTGAGCGCGGAGATCCTCCAGAAAGCCCTGGGACAGGCAAAGGAAGGGCGTCTGCACATCCTGGGAATCATGAATCAGACCATCTCACAGCCGCGCAACGACATCTCCGACTTTGCACCCAAGGTCATTTCTCTCAAGGTACCAACGGAGAAAATTGGCCTGATCATCGGCCCGGGTGGAAAGAACATCAAGGGGATGAGCGAGAAGACGGGCTCCACCATCAATATCGATGACGACGGCACGGTGACGATCTACAACCATCTCAAGGACGGCGCGGAGAAAGCCCAGCGCATGGTCGAAGGCCTGATCGAAGAGGCGGTGGTCGGCAAGCAGTACACCGGACCCGTAAAACGGATCATGGACTTCGGCGCGTTCGTCGAAATACTCCCCGGGAAGGAAGGCCTGGTCCATATCTCCAAGCTGGCCGCCACCCGGGTGGAGAACGTCAGCGACGTGGTGCACGAGGGACAGGAGCTCACCGTGACGGTCACCGAGATCGACCACATGGGCCGCATCAACCTCGCTACAAAGGAAGCCCTTGAAGCCAACCCTGCGCTTCTTACGGAGCACGCGGAGCGCAGGCCCCCTCGCCGCGATGGGGACAGGCCCCGCAGCGGCGGCTACCGTGACGGCCCTCACAGGCCGGGCGGGTACTCCGACAGGCCCCGACGCGACGACGGGCCGCGCAGCGGACCGCGTACCCCCCGGAGAGATGGGTGATCCTGACGGAGAGATTGGCCAACGGAGCACTGCTGCTCCTGGAGCCGGTCGACCGCACGGATACCCTCTGCATCGGGTTCTGGTTTCTCCACGGCTCGAGGGATGAGGGACCCCGCGAACGCGGGTTTTCGCACTTCCTCGAGCACATGCTCTTCAAGGGTACGGCTCGGAGAAACGCACTCGCCATTGCGCAGGAAATCGACCGTGTCGGCGGCATCATCAACGCCTTCACGGAGAAGGAAACCACCTGCGTATATGCGATCATTCCACGCGAGCACCTGCGGCTCGCGTTCGATGTTCTCACGGATATGACGGTCGGCTCCCTTCTGGACGAGGCGGAACTGGAGAAAGAGAAGGACGTCATCGTCAACGAAATCCGTTCGGTGGACGATTCGCCGGAAGAGAAAGGACACGACCGCTACCTCTCCGAGATGTGCGGCGACCATCCTCTTGCCCTGAAGATCACCGGGGAGGTGGACGAAGTCCGCGGAGTAGTGCGCGAGGACCTCCAGCGCTTCTATCGGGAACGGTTCGTGCCTTCCAACACCATCATCGCGGTGGCTGGGAATTTCCCGCTTGATGAAGTCAGGGATCTTGCCCAGTCCCTCTACACGGCCGGAACACCGGCAGGGACGCAGTCCACGCGGCCGCCGCGCACGGCGCCTTCCTGGAAGCGGAAGGTGGCCGTGGTACCGGACCGGTTCAACCAGGTGCAGATCTATGCGGGCACCTGCTATCCCCTGAATCACGAAGTCGACCACTACTACGCCTCGCTCGTGTTCAGCACGGCCTTCGGGGAATCCATGAGCTGCAGGCTCTTTCAGAAGCTCCGAGAGGAGCAGGCACTCTGCTACACCGTCTACTCTTTCCGTTCATTTTTTTCGGACACGGGCATGTGGACTATATACGCAAACGCAACTCCTGCCTTGGCGCGGAAGTTCCTTGCGGCCCTGGACAAGGAGCTTGCGCGGCTCCTGAAAGAGCCGCTGACGGACGCGGAGATCGGTGATGCGCAGAGTCACCTCGTGGGGAGCATGATCCTCTCCCGTGAGGACATGGAAACGCGCATGAAACGGATGGTCCGCCAGCACATGATGATGGACCACATCCTCGAGTTCGATGAATCGGTCGCCGCACTGCGCAAAGTCCACGCGGATGCGGTCGAGCACTACGCCCGCCAGTGCCTCAGAAAAGCGGCGTTCAGCCTCCTTGCCTACGGCAGCCGCGGCATGGCCGCCGTGCGAGGCTTCAGCTTCACGTATCCGGACTGAGATGGACGACCCGGTAGTCAATTGCGCGGGCGGCTTCGGCGCGCTCCCCGAGTACCAGTCGGAGGGTGCGTCGGGCGCCGATGTCCGAGCGCTGCTTCCACAGGACATCGTCCTGAAACCCGGGCAGCGTGCGCTGGTCCCCACGGGACTGCACCTGGAGATCCCGCGCGGGCTCGAGGGGCAGGTGCGTCCGCGTTCGGGCCTGGCCGCGAAGAACGGGATCACGGTGCTGAATGCACCGGGAACCATCGACAGCGACTACAGGGGCGAGCTGAAGGTCGTCCTGGTGAACCTGGGGGATGCGGATTTCCGGATCAGCACGGGAGACCGGATTGCGCAGATCGTATTCGCCCCTGTCATCCGGGTTTCCTTCCGCCGCACGGATACGATCGAGGAAACGGGTAGGGGGAGCGGAGGCTTTGGCTCGACCGGGGTGTGAAAAATGGCTGGTGATCTTCATCATCGTTTCCCTGCCGTCCTTTGCCCAGCAGAGCCCGACCGATGCGGCGAAGAAGGCATTTGCGCGCGGAGACACCCAGGCTGCGCTCCAGGCGCTTCGACGTCTTCGATCCTCCGCTCCGGATCAAGCGGTTCTCATGGAGTCCCTTGCAATGAGCGTGCAGTACTCGCTGGCTGCAGGAGACGCGTACAAGGCCTCCTATTTTCTCCGGCTCCTGCAAGACGCAGGGCCTGGCTCGGCAGAGGCATTCGAGGCCGGACTATCCGTGGCGGGCTGGTATTACGACAGGCGATCATGGCGCGCCGCCCTGGAGTACTTCAGCCGCGCCATTGACGGCTTCGGTGACGGCGCGCAGGGCATGCGGAAAGACCTCGACCTCGCGCTGCTGCGCGGCGCTGAGCTCTCCCTTTACTTCGCGGAAGACACCGCCTCTTCGCGCCTGTATTTCCGCAGGATAGTTCCCTCCAACCTTCCTGTTTCAGAATCCTCCTTGTACAGGGAGATGAGCGTCCGCCTGCTCTGGAGCACCATATCCCCCCCTGTCCTGGGGCTGGATGACGCGAACATCTCCAGCCTTACAGTGGACGGCGACGACGTGTGGGTCGGAACCTGGAACGGAGGAGTATCGCGATACTCGGTTTCTTCATCGCATGCTGACCCCTTCCCATTGCCGACATTTTCGCGTTCCATCGAGATTGCGGACCGAAGAGTCTGGATAGGCACCGCGGAGGGTCTTGCATGGTATGGAAAGAGCTCCGGCCGCTGGGGCGCGGAGGGGGATTTCCAGTCCCCCACGCCGCGGAAGGTGCAGGTTGTCCGGCAGGCGGCGGGCTCGCTCTACGTGGGAACCCTCGGAGACGGCCTGTTCCGCCGAAGAGACACTGGATGGGACCAGGTGAGCGACGGCGATCTGCCGGGAAAGTTCATTACCTGCATCGCAGCGGACCGGGAGGGCCGCCGGCTTTTCATCGGGACCATGAACCTGGGCCTCGTCATCTACGATCCGCAGACAGGCGCCATGAGCACGCTGGCAGAAGCCGTTCCTGCTTTCACCTCTGAAAACATCGGAACCATCCTCCCGGATTCCGAGGGACGCGTATGGATCGGGACATACGGGGACGGGCTTTGCATGTGGTGGCCGAGCAAGGGCACGCTTCGGCGTTTTTCCAAGGCGACGAAGGAGATCTCCGACGATTGGGTCCTTGCAAGCTGCGAAACAGACCGCGCATTGTATTTCGGGAGCTTCGGCGGCGGGGTGGGCGTCTATTTGAAGGACACGGACAGCTGGAAACGCCTTGGCATCAGGGACGGCCTGGCGTCCCTGGACATCGCGGCAATTGCCTGGCGCAGGCCCTTTGTGTTCTTCGGCACCCTCGGTGCAGGGGTAAGCGTGTACGACGAGGATGCAGATGGCAAATAGCCATAAGAGAGGGATGGCAAATAGCCATGAGAGAGGGATGGCAGATAGCCATAAGAGAGGCATGGCAAATAGCGGTCGCCGCCACTGGAAAACCTGGATTTACATCGGGCGGGAGTATTTCCTGTCCTTCGGGGTCGCCTTTCTTTTCTTCTTTTTCCTGTTCTTCCTGAACCAGGTCCTCGTTATGGCGGAGGAAATCTTCGCCAAGAAAGTGGCGTTCTGGGATGTTCTGAAGCTGGTCATCTACTCCATGCCGGTCGTCATCGCGTTCTCATTTCCGTTCGGCTCGCTGGTGGGCGCTCTCATGGCGGTGGGAAGGCTCTCCTCGGACCATGAGCTCCTCGCTTTCGGCACCCTGGGTGTACCTCCGCGCCAGCTCCTTGCCCCGCTCCTGGTTCTCGGCCTGGGGTTCTCCCTGGTATCATTTGTAATGAATGATTATTTCATGCCGCTGGGAAATCTGCGGTTTGCTGAGATCTACCGGCGCATCCTCTACACCAACCCCGCGCTGGAGCTGGAACCCCTGTCTGTGAAGCGTTATGAAAACACCACGCTCATCACCGGTTCTGTGGAAGGCCGGCAGATCAATGACGTCCTTATTGTTGACCGCTCTCCGGAAGGCAATCGGAGGATAATACTGGCCCGGGATGCGCGGCTGGAGGAACGCCCCGACCAGCCCGGCGTCGTCTCTCTTGCCCTGGACAAGGTTTTTACCGAGCTCAGCTATCCGAAGGAAGGGGACAGGTATGACTACACCCTTTCGGACTCGATGGTATATACGATCCTTCTGAAAAACATCTCGAGCGCCACCATAGGAGGCCTGACGCCGTCCTCCATGAGCTCCGCGGACGTCTGGAAGCAGATCAGCCTCAAATCGGCTGACCAGCGAAAGGCCAAAAGTCAGAAAGAGGACCAGGTGGCCACACTCACATTCGGCCTTTCCTCCGGACTGCGTGCTGCTGAGGCAGTGGTCTCACGAACCCCTGCACAGGCTGACCTGCAGCGCAAGGCCATCGAACCCCTCTGGAGGGACCTTGCGGCAGAGAGAGACCGCAGCATCACCGACCAGACCCTGCAGTCATACCTGGTGGAGTTCCACAGGAAGTTCTCGATGCCCGCGGCCTGTGTCGTGTTCGCGTTTTTCGCCTTTCCGGTCGGCTTCAGGGCGCGCCGAAGCGGACGCACGGTCGGCTTCGGCGTGGGTCTTTTTGTTGCAATTGTCTACTGGGGGCTGCTGATTGCCGGTCAGACATTCGGCGTGCGCATGTCAATTGCGCCGGCCTTTTCCATGTGGCTGCCGGACGCCGTCGTTCTGCTTGCGGGCGTTTTCTTCTTTGTCCGGAGGGCGGCACGATGAAGCTCCTGCGCGGAATGCTGCTGAAACAATTCCTTCCTATCCTGCTCGTTGCGCTCCTCTTCTTCGTGCTGCTCCTGCAGCTGATAGACGTGTTCGGCAGCATCTGGCGGTATTTCGCACACAATGTAGGGGTCAGGGAGGTCTCCTGGATCGCGCTCCTGTACCTGCCGAAATGCATTTCCTTTGCGCTCCCTGTGTCGTTCCTTTTTGCGATCTCCTATACCCTCGGGATCTCCTATGCGAACAACGAGCTCTTCGCCATTTTCGGCTCCGGAATCAGCCTGCACAGGCTGGTTGTTCCCTTTCTGGCCCTGGGGGTGATTCTCAGCGTCGGCGCGTTTTTTTTCGATGACCAGATCGTCATCCCCACGTTCCAGATGAAAAACGACGCGTATGCCCAGGCCGTGAAACAAGTCACGTCCCTCAGCCAGTCGAATGTGACTGTCACCAGCCCCGACCAGCGTGTCGTCTACATTGCCGACTACTACAACGATGCGCAAAAGAGGCTCACCACCGTCACGGTCGTGGTGAGAGATGCAAAAATGAACTTCTACAGCCGCGCGGACGCGCAGTGGGCGGAATGGGTCGTCAACCGGTGGGTGCTTCACGCGTGCACAACATTCACCTGGGACCCGGCAGCCAGGCTTCTTTCCTCGGAAACACGGGACACGTACGATTCGCCGCTGCTTTCAGAGCCTCCGGACACTTTCCGAAAGCTTGCGCGGAGCATTGCGGAAATGAACAGGTCGGAATCCCAGCGGTACGTCGCGCTTATCCGCAAGGCCGGCTTGCCGTATCGCGAGGTTCTCACCGATTATTATCGGAAGTACTCCTTTGCCTTCACGCCTCTCATCGTCGCCCTTATTGCGAGCAGCCTCGGCAGCACATTCAGGAAGAACATCCTGCTCATGAGCCTGCTCTCGGCGCTCGTGATTTCGGTCGCATTTTACGTGTCGCAGATGGTGTCCGCAATTCTTTCGAAAAATGGTTTTATTCCTCCCCTTGCGGGAGCGTGGTCACCCTTTACGGTGTTCCTGTCCCTCGGCTTTCTGCTGTTCAGGGCGGCGCGCACCTGATGCAGGATATGACATTTGCAATCCAGCACCGTGATCCGGGCTGCCGCGCGCGCACCGGCGCGCTCGCGCTGAACCATGGGACCATCTCCACGCCGTGCTTCATGCCGGTCGGCACAAACGCCACGGTAAAAGCCATGCGCAACAGGGATCTCGAGGATCTCGGCGTGAACATGATTCTGGGAAATACCTACCATCTCTACCTGAGGCCGGGACAGGAAGTCATCGGCCGGGCAGGTGGTCTCCACGGATTCATGGGCTGGAGACACAATATTCTGACGGATTCCGGCGGCTACCAGGTCTTTTCCCTCTCCTCATTCCGAAAAGTGGAGGAAGACGGTGTCGCGTTTCGCTCCCACATTGACGGTTCGTCCCATACCCTGACGCCGGAGGGAGTGATCGACATACAGACGACATTCGGCAGTGATGTGATGATGCCCCTGGACGAGTGCACGTCCCCCGGCATTCCGCGGGCGGATGCCGCGCAGGCTGTCCGGCGCACCACGGACTGGCTGCGCAAGAGCAGGGAGAGGTGGCGCGAGCGGGATGTGCCCTTCTCCGGACAGCTTTTCGGGATCATGCAGGGGAATTTTCACCAGGACCTGCGCAAGACGAGCGCGGAGCAGATATCCGACCTGGACCTGCCCGGATATGCAATTGGAGGTCTTTCCGTCGGAGAAGAGTTTCCTGTGTTCAGGGACTTTCTGCACTATTCGGCGGACCTGCTCCCCGAGGCCAAGCCGAAGTACCTCATGGGGATCGGAACCCCGCACTACATACTTGAGGCGGTCGAAGCTGGAATAGATCTTTTTGACTGCGTATTCCCCACCCGCACAGCGCGGAACGCGCAGGTTTTCACTTGTTCCGGACCCCTTTCGCTTCGCAATGAGAAGTACCGGATGGACTTCCAGCCCATAGATGAAGACTGTCGTTGTGAAACTTGCCGAAATCACACGCGCGCCTATTTGAGACACCTGTTCAAGGCGCGGGAGATCGAAGCCGCCGTGCTTGCCACGTTTCACAACCTTGCATTTATCCAGAGCCTGGTCCGCTCCATCCGGGATGCAGTCAGGCAGGGAGAGTTCGCACGTTTCAAGCAGAAGTTCCTTGCCCGATATGCAGGAGGAAACGAGTAGCCGATATGTGGAGTGGCATGAAGAATGCAGGATCCATGCGTGTGCGCCGCGCCGCCTGTCTTGTGTGCGGGCTCTTCACAGCGCCGCTTCTGATTGCGCAGGGGACGATGCCGGTCTCCCTCGTCGCGCATCCGGCTCTCAGCGCAGGTTCCCCGCTGCCCGTGGAAATGCCGGGACCTTTCCTGTCGCCTCCGGATAATGTGGTCCGGGGCGCTCTTGCCTACCTGGGCGTGCCCTACGTACGCGGAGGTGAATCGCACGAGGGCCTGGACTGCTCAGGGCTCATCTACCGGGTCTTTCACGACGAGGCGGGGCTCGATTTGCCGCGGGGCGTCCAGGCCCTTTTCAGGTCAGGGCCCCCTGCTGCCAGTCCGCTGCATATCGGGGACCTGCTCTTCTTCGACACTTCGGCGGATCCGTCACCTGCCGCTGCCACGCACGTCGGCGTATACGCCGGGGCAGGCGCGTTCATCCACGCGGCCTCGGAAGGATCCCACACCGGTGTGATCGTTTCCGCGCTGAACAATCCATACTACCGCGACAGGTTCCTTGGCGCCCGACGGTTCGTGCAGTGGCGCGCGCCTGTCCTGGCCGTCACGTTGACCGACAACGACAGGTCACTTGTCCAGAGCAGCCCGTTCCCCTCGCGGGAGAAGCTGACGATCCGCGTGTACAACGGAATGACCGGCGGGGGCCCGCTGGACCTTACCGTGCTGAAGGACGGCGTGCGCGTGTGCGAAGCGCGGATTTCCCCGTCCGCGCAAAGGGCTTCCGAAATCAGCCTTGTTCCCGACCCCGGTCAGTGGACGGTGCGCGTCGCGCGCATATTCAAGGGCCGCGAGCTTCAGACCGTGTCTTTCCCGGTGGAAGAGTAGGCCATGGGCGGAGAGCAGCGCGCCGTGGAGACCCGATCCAGAACCCTCACGACGGTCCTGGTCATGGTGTGCACCGCTGCCTCACGCCTGTTCGGCTACGTCAGGCAGGCGCTCATCAGCATCTATTTCGGTGACGCGGGCGCCGCGGACGCAATGAACGCCGTCTTTACAGTGCCCAACAACCTTCGCAAGCTGTTCGCCGAAGGGGCCTTTTCCTCCGCATTCATTCCCGTGCTGTCTTCGACGATTGAAGAAGACCCGTCGGGAAAGAGGTCGCGGGACCTGGTGCAAAGCCTTTTCGCTTTCCAGCTCGTTGTGCTCGTTCCCCTCGTCGGGCTGAGCCTGGCTTTTCCACGGGCGTTCGTCGACCTGCTGACGCGGTTCAAGGATCCGGCAAAAGTCGAGATGGGCGTGCAGCTCATGCGGTGGATGTTCAACTACATCCTCCTCGTTTCCCTGAGCGCGCTGGTCATGGCCGTGTTGAACTCGCACGGGAAGTTCGCCATCTCTGCGCTGAGCCCGCTGATGTTCACCCTGGCCACCGTCCTTTCCCTGTTCTTCTTCCACGGCAGGCTCGGCATTATTGCGCAGGGAGTCGGTGTGCTGGCAGGCGGTATTCTCCAGCTTCTCTGCCAGCTCCCCGCACTTCGGCGGCAGGGATACCTATTCCTGCCGAGCTTCAGGTTCGACAATCCGGACCTTCTGAAGACTGCAAAGCTGTGGGTTCCCTACCTGGCCTCCGCCTCCATCGTCGCGATCAACCAGTATATCGCAACGCTCTTTGCAAGCGGTCTGGAGGACGGAAGCGTGACGGCCATCGCCAATTCGGTCATGTTTCTCCAGATACCGCTGGGAGTCTTCATGACGTCCGTAGCCACCGTGCAGTTTCCAAAGATGAGCCGGCAGGCCGCTGCGCAGGACACGGAAGGTCTTCGAGGATCGGTATCCTACGGGATCCAGTTCATAATCATTCTACTCGTGCCCTCAGCAGTGCTCCTCTGTCTCTTTGGCAGGGAGATCATCTCGGCGACCATCCAGAGGGGGCACTTCAGGCCGCAGGGCACGCTTCTGGCCTCCCGCGCGCTCACCGCGTACGCGCTGGGGCTCGTGAGCATGGGCCTGTATACTTTTCTGCAGAGGCTGTTCAACTCGTTCAAGAGCTTTGTGGTTCCGATTGCCAGCGCGGCTGTCATTGCCGTCATCGATATCGTTCTTTCCCTCATTTTGAAGGAGACGCCGCTGCGCGTCAGCGGCCTGGCATACGCGAATACCATCGCTTTTACCGCGGGGATGATATTGCTCATGGTCCTGGCCAGGCGTAGACTCGGGAGGGTCGGTCTGGCGTCGATCCTGCTCACGCTGGGCAAGTCGATCCTGGGATCTCTGCCCATGGCGGGGCTGTTGATCGTGTTCCTGCGCTGGAAGCCGGACGCCTGGGTTCACGGAGGGGCTTTGGGCACAACTGCGCTGTTTGCAGGCGTCATCGCTCTGGCGGTGTGCATGACCGTGCTGATGTACGTCGTGCTGCGTGTTCCCTTCCTGGCGGATCTGTTCAGGAAAAGGCAGCGGGCATGAAAGTACTCGCCGCTGCGCTCGCTCTGCTGGCTGCGTGCGCGCACCCGCTGGCCGCCGCGGACACCGCGGCGCTGGCAGAACGGACCCGCCAGACGCTCCTCTATGGAATAGACAGCCAGGTCCTTGACGCAATCCAGTCCCTGAAAGCCTCCCGCGACACGGGGTTTACAAAGGAGCTGAGCGAAATCCTTTCCGGTGAGCGGTCCGCCGCTGTTCGCAAGGCTGTTCTGGGGCTCTTCCTGGACCAGAAGGCAAAGGAAGGGGAGGGGGCTGCACGACAAATTCTCACCGGATGGCAGGATGCGCCTTCTGACGTTCTCGTAGCGGCCGTACAATACCTTGCATTCACCGGCGGTACGGGGCTGGCCGACGCCCTGTCACCGCTCGTGGACTCCACTGACGGCGCCGTGGCATCAGCCGCAATCGACGCCCTGGGCAAGACCGGCAACGCCGCTACAGTGACGCTCCTGGCAGCCAAGCTGAAAAGCACGGACTTCCCTGATGCGCGCAAGTCTGCGGTCATTCTCGCCTTGGGGAACCTGAAGGACAGCCAGGCGGTGGACGTTCTCATGACAATCGCGAAGAGCCAGGACGAAGACAAGGTGCGGCGGATGTACGCGGCGGATGCGCTGGGCAAGATCGGAGACCCGCGTGCCCTGCCAGTGTTGAAAGCCATGTACGACGAGCAGGATGCGCTGATCAGGCTCTATGCGGCCTCGGCCCTCTCCCGATTCGGTCTGGATTCTGTTTTCCCAATCCTGATCCAGGCCCTGAGGGATGAGAACTGGAAAGTCCGAGAGCAGAGCGCCAAGGCCCTGGCCCGTGCGTTGTCCTCGGGCCAGGCGTCCACCGCGGTGCCGATTCTCACGTACAAGGCGGAAAGCGATCCCATAAGCCAGGTGCGCATCGCCTCCATCCAGGCCCTGGGAGAGATAGGCGGTGATGCGCCCATGAAAGCCCTCCTGGCCATCTATGCGGGATCGGATCGTCCGCTGGAGAGCAGGGAGGCGGCTCTCGGCATTGTGGTGCAGAAATCACTCTCGTCGGGTCTGGATGTTGTGCGCAGCGTGATCAGCGATGAGTGGAAATCCTACGATCAGCGGGCGCTGGAGTCCACGGCAAAGGTGCTTTCCACGGTGAGCTCGGCGGAGCTCAAGGACATATTCGTCCATTTCCTGGAAAGCCCGGATGCCACGGTGCGCTCCTACGGGTGCCGGGGAATCGCGCAGAACCATTTCTCCGATCTGCGGGAGAGGCTCCGGCTCATCTCGGAGAAGGACCCTGATCCCGGCACCCGCAAGGAAGCCGAGCTCAGCCTGGCAAAGCTCTAGCGCGCCGCCCGAAGCCGCAGCCCTTCCGCGGTACACCGCGGAGTTGGATGGCGAGGTGCGGTGTACCGCTCTGGCCGCTTGGAGCGGACTCCGTCCACCTTGGGCGTCCAGTCGGCCATGGCATGGACGGCGTTCGCGCCGAACGGGTACTCCTGTATGGCCTGAGAGCCTGAGTGCGCCGCTTTACACGGCGCCGCCCCTGGCCTGCCTCATCAGGCTGTTGATCTCGTCAAGCGGGGACACCCACTGGCGGAAGTGCAGGGTCAGCTCCATGCCGCGGGGGCTCATGAATGGAATCTCTTTTTCAAGACAGTCCTCCACCGGCCCTGTGAGCGAAGGAAAGAGCTCAGGCTTGAGCGCGGTAAATACGTACCGTCCGTCGACGTTGCGAATCTCCGCGATGGAAGAGGGTACCTGTACGAGAAACACCAGGTAGGATGAGAACCTGCCCCCAACGGTGCGCGCGGCGCCCGGAGAGATGCGATGGACATTGCGGAAGCCGACTCGGTGGTTCTGCAACCCCACGCGCATCTCGATGAGCGCAGGAAGCCTGGCCTGCTGCATATGCTGGCGTGGCAGGGTCCTCTTGATGCTCATGACGGTCGGCCTCACGCGCCTCGCGGGAATTGCGGCGGGTGCCGCAGGGCCCGTCCGCTCGCCGAGAAGCGGCACCAGCTTGCGGCTGCCCGCGTGGGCAGCGGTCGCCCCGGATGCGGGTGATTCTTCGGCCTTGCGCCGTCGTCCCGGAGCGGCTGACCTGCCTGCCGGGGCTGCCCTGACATTCCGTTCTACCGGTGCCTCCAGGAGCTTTTTCCGCATGAAAAGGAAGAGCCTCACTAGCAGATAAATCAGCGCGATTCCGACCAGGATATAAAGCACGTACAGCAGGGTGAGCCTGGGAATAGGGATCCCGCCTTTGCCGGTATAGGTGAAAGAAAGAGTGCCCGCTGTCGGGGAAATGCGCAAGTCATCCTGGAATATGAGCTGAACGTGGAGAGCCTGGTCCCCGCGGGGAAAGGAAAGCGCGAGGTGGAGCGGAGCATCCAGAGTTGCCTCACCCATGGCAGGGACGGTCAGCGCGACCTTCTTCTCCAGCAGGTCCAGCCCGTTGCTCTGGACTCCGGAAAGCTGCACGATGATCGGCTCGGCCTTCCAATTCCTCACCTTGAACGGCGCGTTGAATCTGTTGCCAACCTTCCCGAGGTTGGGTGGAAATGTCAGGTTGGGGAAGCCGGTAGTGCGGCCGGTGACATGCTCCTTGTCGCCGACCGTGTAGGGAACGATGGGCACTCCCAGGGTTTGCGCAATGTCCGGGAGGTAACTTTTCTCGTTTTCTTCACCCGGCGCGGGCTGGGGCGGGACTTTGAGAATGTCCACGGTCCAGCCCTCTTTTTTCATTGCCTGCGTGGCCTCCAGTATTGCGGCATGAATGCCCTCCGGGCTTCCTCGATTGGGACTTCCCGGAGGGGGATCGTGCACCCCGTCGGTGATGAGCAGGATCTGTTTGGGGTTGGTCTCAGGGAGCTCTTTTGTGTATTTGTCCAGGAACTGAAGCGCGGAAACAAGATCGGTATAACGCCCGAGGGCATGGAGAAGCAGGATACGGCCGAAAGCCCTTTGGGCAGCTTCATCGCTGTTCACTTCAAGGGAAATCTCCACTTCCGGAGAGCCGGAGAAGCTCAGGAGATGGAATGTGTCTCCCCGGTGCAGTTTGGCCGTGAGAAGGTCCTGCACAAGGTAGTTCATCAGGTCGTCAAAGTAGGGAAACATGCTCTCCGACGTGTCCACCATGACCACCAGATCGATATTCGCGGCTGCAAGCGGAGCGGCGGCGCCCGCCAGAAGCGCGAAAGCCGCTACGGCAAGCAGGGTGCGCGCGCGGTGCCTTGCGCCCCTGAAAGGGTTCGGCCCAGGGCGGCCGTTCGATCTTTTCATAGGTTTTTGAGGTCCGCCTTCTCGATAGCTTCCACGCTGTAATGGAATTCGTTCTGATTGATCGTGAATTTCAACTCCTCCCCCGGCCGGTGGTCCCACAGGGCCATACCCAGCGGCGAGAGGTATGAAATAACGTTGCGGGTGGGATTGGATTCCCAGGGCCCCAGGATGACATATTCCTCGGGCTGATCGGATTTGCTGTTGTGCAGGCGCACCCGCGTGCCGAACGCAATGCGGTCCGTTTTCACCTCGTTCTCATTGAATATCTGTGCCTGCTGCACTTCCTCCTTGAGCCGTGACGCGGTGACCTTCAACATCTCCTGCTTCTCCAGGGCGGCCTTGTACTCCGCGTTCTCTCTCAGGTCTCCCTTGGCCTGCGCCACCCCGATCTCCTTCGAGTTTTCAGGGATTTCCACGTCGATTACCCGCTTGAGGTCCTGCTGTTTCTTCTCATAGCTCGCGCGCGTCACCAGGAGCCCGAGGCTGACCTTTTCCGCGCCCGGCTCACCCAGAAAGCGGAAATGGGGGAACTTCTCCTTGATCCTGTGCTTGAGCTGAATCTTGATCGAGGGATCGAGCTCCTTCACGTCATCCACCAGAGTGTACAGGCGCGTGATCGAATCCTGGTCAGCAGCCATGAGGAACTCGAGGAGCTTGCCCTCTTCGAAGAGGAACTCCTGGATCTGGCGGTTCGTCTTCCTGTTTGCGCTCGCATTCTGCTTGTTCGCGATGTCGCGATAGCTGATGTCCAGGAGGTGAATGAGGCCGATGTAGACCTTCTCACGGGAGATGTTCATCTTCTCCAGCCAGCGTTCCTGAAGGAGGTTTTTCGCGATCCAGACAAATGCATCTCTCTGCTCGCGGTAGCGGGAGACCACGCTGGTCAGCATGCCTCCCAGGGCTTCCCAGAGCGAGTTGACGACAAGCTCATCCACGATGAACCTGTTGGGGAAAAGGGCGAACAGCCTCGTGAATATCGACGGCCAGTCCGGAAGGGTCTTCTTGACTGCCACGAGGAAATCCCGCCGAAGCTCCGGGTCGTCAATCCGTGAGAATGTCTCTTCCAGCTTTTCGATCTTGCCGAACAGCTCTTCAAAGCTCGTCTGCACGCCGATCGAAAGGAACGGGTACAGGGTGACGATCTTCTGCAGCAGGAGCCAGCTTCCAATGACCGTTTCGGAAACTGCCGTGTAGCCCTTCAGAAAGCCGGAGAAGTAGGCGAACATCTCGGTAAACCAGTCCGAGTCCGGCTCGGCATGGCCCGCCTGGGCGTAATCTTCAATGGTCTTGACCCGTTCGAAGAAACCCTTCTCCGCCTTGAACTTGTTGTAGGTCTTCTCTTCGAAAGAGATGGGCTGATCGCGCACCATGAACTGATCGATCTTGTCCGGGAGGTTTCCGAACGCGGAGTCCTTTTTCAGGATGGAGCGGGCTTCCGTGTTCCAACGGGCCCATTCCCCCGTGGTGAGAACGTCCGGCACGAGCTCAGCCTTGATCTTTTTCATGTCTGCAAGGTTCCCGAAGCTCTTGATGATCGTCTTCAGCGCCCACGCCGGCTCGTCTTTTACTTTCTTTGCGAGATCTTCCTTCGTCTGGGTTCTCTTGAGGACCCAGACATGCTCGGGGGCGAGCACTTCCAGCGCGCTGACCGCCATCTTCAACGACATCTTGTGCGACGCCTTGTTGGAGAAGTCGATCGTAAAGGTGTCGTCCTTGCTGGCGGAGATGCGGCCTATTCCCCAGGTCCGGTGGAACACATAATTGCCCGTGTCGAACCCGATGTGTTTCTCGAAATCAGCGAGGGCTTCGTGGACATTGCGCCAGTTCTGCGTGAGGTTGGAGATCTTGATGTATTCTTCCAGCTGGCTGTGTGCGGCGTACTTCTGCCGGTAGCACTCGATGATGTCCTTGCGGGCCGCGCTGTTCTTTGAGTCATAGGCGAGGATTTTCTTCAGTATCTCTATCGAGGTATTCCAGTCCTCCTTCTCCTTGTAATGAGGAATGAGGGTGGCCAGCAGGGAGGCGGCGCGTTCTCCGTTGATGGCGCGTGCAATCCGTCCTTCGATGTGAAAAAAGAAATCGATGTCATCCGGGCTGAGGTGAATGAGCTTGTCCCAGAGCTCCTTGACGCTTGCGAACTGTTTCTTGTTGATGAACCGGTGAATTGCCTTCTTGTAGTAGTCCACGGCGGCGGGAATGTCCTTGTCCTGCTCCCGCTTTTCTCCGAGAACCTTGACAATGTCCGCCTCCTCGTAGTCCACCCGGATCAGCCTGTCCCAGATCTCCAGTTTTTTGACGTCCTCGTCCCTGTTCTCATAGCACTCCCCCAGGGTGCGCAGCGCGTATTTGTTTTCCCCGTATTCCAGAATGCGTTCGGCCAGATATTCCACGACGTTCCACTTGTGGTTGTCCATGAAGATCCCGATGAGCATGATCAGGTTGGTGTCATCCACCAGCTCGCGGGAAAGGGCCAGCACTCCGGACAGGTAGAGGGCTATGATCGAGTTGCTCGTGTGCTTGAGATGCTCCCCGGCAAGCTCGCGGATCTCCTCCGCAATCCCTTCAGCCCGCGCCCTTTCGATCAGCGTGTCGAGGTCCTTGAAGTTCGTGATCGAGTAGCTGTTGAGAGTTGCCCTCGTCCACTTCTCCTCATTGAGCAGATCACTGATCGTCTTGAGCAATTCCGTTGCCATTCTGTACTCCCTCCGTGCATTCGACGTCGTATCAGGCGGTATATTCCTGGTGCACCCGGGGATCGAGCTCCCGGATCTTCGCGAGGATCTCCTCGATGCGATCCCGCGGCTCCCCCGTGGTCAGGTAGTGGTCGACCAACCAGAAATAGCGGTTGATCAGGCGCGGCACCAGGAGATCGCGCGCCGCCCCCGCCGCACCACAGTCCTTCTCCAGCTGGTAAATGCCCTGCTTGAGCTTGCCGAACTCAAGCGGTTTCATTTCCCGCTTCACATTGAAAACTCCCCAGATGACGCCGTAGACCGGCATCCACTCCGCCAGGGCCGGCCCCGAGTACCCCATCCCCCGAAGCCTTGCTGCCAGGCGCTGGACCAGGGGGGATTCGAGCCCCGCAAGGTCTATGGCCTGAGGGTCGAGAAAAAAAGATTCGCGAAGAAACACCTTCGCCGCCCGCGCTTCGTTCACCAGTGAATAGCAGTCGGCAAGCTCGGCGAGGATGCGCGGATCCTCCTTCCGCTCGATATTGGCGCGCTCGAGATTCTCGATTGCGCGCTCGTAGTTTCCCAGGCCCTTGCAGCAGCGGGCGATCTGCAGGAGCACGTCCGGGTCACCCCCTGCCGGCCCGGATTCCGACCCGGTGGAAAGGTAGCAGGCCAGCGCGGAGGAGAAGACGAACTGCTTGATGGCGAACAGGCATCTCTCCGGCATATCGGGCAGCCGGTCCGCGAAAGCCTGGAAAAGCCTCCACAGCGCCATGAGCTGTTCTCCCCGCTCAAAGGCGTCCCGCGCCGCATGCTCGCGCTCGAGCCGCTCCTTCCAGAATGCCGCGCACTTCAGGGCGGTGGAGGCGCCGGGGTAGTCCATCGCAGTCTCGAGCATCTTCTCGAGAGAGTCGATGGCCTCCGCAAACAGCCCTTCTCTCAGCGCCTGTGCCACCCCGGTATAGAACTGCAGCACCGCCTCGTCCCGGAAGGGGGGCTGTCCCACCGTCACCTTTCAGTCCTCCGGCGCGGGGCCGACACTTTTTCCCCCAAGGCGCATGAGATGAGGAAGGGCGCGAACCCTGTGCCGCAGGGAGATTGCGTAAACAAAGGCGGAAAAAGCAATTACCGTCTATCGCACCCCGTTCAAAATATCGCATGGGGAGGCGTCTTTCGTCAATGGCAGGATTCTGGTAGGATGGCCGCGCATGCATGAAAACGCCAGAAAAACCCTCATTGCCCCCTCTGTGCTCTCTGCGAATTTCGGTGCTTTGGCGGATGGGGTACGCCAGGCGGAATCCATGGGGGGAGATCTGGTGCATCTGGACGTCATGGACGGGAGCTTCGTTCCCCCCATCACCTTTGGAGAAAAAGCGGTACGGGATCTGAGGTCAGTCACGAGACTGCCATTCGACGTGCACCTGATGATCCACAGGCCGGAAAACCACGTTGCCGAGTTCTGCGCCGCCGGCGCAGACTTCCTGACCATACATTTCGAGGCCACTACCCATCTGCATGCGGTGCTTTCATCTATCAGGGAGCGGGGTGCACGCCCCGGAATTGCCTTCGTGCCCTCCACGGCCGTCGAATCTCTCATCGAAGTGCTGCCTCTCGTCGACATGGTGCTGGTCATGACCGTGAGCCCCGGATTCGGAGGCCAGGAGCTGATCCCGCGCTGCCTGGAGAAGGTGCGCCTGCTTCGTCGGATGAGGGAACAAACCGGGCTCGGGTACCTGATCGAGGTGGACGGGGGAATCAACCGCACGACGGTCGGCGCGGCGCTGGAGGCCGGTGCGGACGTGATTGTCGCCGGATCCGCGCTCTTCGGCGCAAAAGATCCTGCGGCCGAAGTGGCTTTCCTCCGAAGCCCATGGTAAATTCGGGTTCAGTTTGCCTCCACGCCGGTCGAAAGTCTAAGGAGGAGAGAAAAAGGCGCATGATACATCCCAGAATGGCGCTCGTCCCACTTCTGACGGTTTTTCTCTGCCTCCCGCTTCCGCTTCTGCAGGCACTGCCGTCCGGCCCTTCGAGCGACATCAATGACGGGATCGACCTGTTCAGGGACGGCCAATACGACAAGACCATCGAGTTTCTGCACGCGTTCCTCCAGGGCTCTCCGAAAGACACGCAAAAGGCGGCCGCCTACCTGCTGCTTGCAAAATCCTACATCGCTGTCGGGACCCTGGATGAGGCGGAAAAGAACCTCGAATACTACATCGCCAACTACCCGCACGCGGCCGACATTCAGGAAGCTCTCTACCAGAAGGGCCGTCTCCTTTTCCTGCAGGACGACTTCGAGGACTGCCTGCAGTCCCTGCAGAGTTTCCTCAGCCTTTACCCCAGATCCGCGTTCGCGCCGAGCGCCTGGTTCTGGATAGGTGAAAGCCTCTACAGCCTCGGCCGGCTGGACGAGGCGCAGTCAGCCTACCGAAAGATCCTCACGGACTATCCATCAAGCGTGAAAGTCGAAGCGGCCCAGTACAAGGTCTCGCTCATCCAGCTCACAGAGAAAGAAGTGGAGCTGGCCCGGCTGCTCAAATGGAGCCACGAGGAGTTCCTCAGGAGCACGGAAGATTTCCAGGCGAGGGAGAAGACCTACCAGCAGGCCATAGAGGCCTATCAGAAGCGCCTTGCAGGCACCGGCGCGGCAGATGACCAGAAGGCACTTGCGGACCTCCGGCAGGCCCTGGCCAGCAAGACGGAGGAAGTCAGCAGTCTTGCCGCTCAGCTTGCGAAAGTCGGAGCCGCTGCGGGCAGCACTCATGCCGCGCCGGATGCGGAGCAGACTGCCACGCTCCAGCGGCTGCTCACCGCCGAGCAGAAAGCCCTTGCCCTTAAAGAGATCTATCTCGGCTGGCTGGAAAGGCACGCGGGGGCAGGGAAGTGACGACTGTCCTGCGCGGTCTCATTCGATCTCCCCGGTCCGTGCTGCTGGTTGCGCTTCTTCTCGGGATGTGCGCACCGGGCTGGGCGCTTGATCTTTCCGACGGCGCCATGCGGCTCACCCTCCACGAGGGAACAGGAAGATTTTCCCTCTTCTACGTGCCCAAGGCGAGGAATGGCGTTCCCGTCCCGCTGCTTTCGGCCCAGGACCCGCGGACCACGATGCTCAGCGTCGTTGTCGGCAACAAGATCTACCGCATGGGTGAAACCTCGGCGTTTTCCGAAGCAGTGGAGAAATCCGCCCGGGGCGGCCGTTTCGTATGGAAATCCCCTTTTCTGCAGGTCACCGAAACATTCACCTTCATCTCTTCTGGGGATTCATCCGTGACGAGCGGCGTCCAGATCGACATCGGTCTGAAAAACGTGTCCGAGAAAAGCTACAACGCCGGAGTGCGCTACCTGTTCGACACCTGGCTCGGAGAGTCGAGCTTCGTGCACTTCCGCACCGACACCCTCTCGCAGTTGAGCCGCGAGCTTACGCTCCTGCCCCGCGACAATGCTCTGTACTGGGTTTCTCCGCTCGTGGGAGACCCGGAGGATATCGGCTTCCAGGTAATGACCTCGGGTCCGGGTCTCACCGTTCCCGACCGGGTCGTATTCGCCAACTGGAAGCGGTTGAGCGACGCGCCCTGGACTTATGAGTCCTCCGCGGACAGGAATTTCAGCCAGCTGCCGTATTCGGTGAACGATTCCGCTGTCAGCCAGTACTATGATCCGCGCGCCATTCCACCGGGAACGGAAGTGACAATCACGCTGCTCGCGGGCAAGTTCAGCCGGCAGGGCTTTCGCGTGCCAGGACCCGCCTCGGCACAGGGATTTGCCGCCAGCGTCGAACAGTCACTTGCGGCGGCAAAGACGACGGAAGACGACGGCCAGGCGGTCCGCGCGGACCTCTCCACGGTGAACCGCATCCTCGTTGAAATCGACGCCGCGCTTGCCGCGGCAGGTCAGGTGTCCGACGACAAGCTCGGGCTTATGGAATCCGCGCTGGCGGACCTTGGAGGGCGCTCCACCCGGTATGTCGCTCCCAATGGCAATTAGGCGGTGTCCCGCGTGAAGGCAACGGGCCTGGGAGAAGCGAGGAAACTTTTTCGCGCCCGGAAGTTCCCCGAGGTTATCCGCCTCCTCGAGCCGGAAGTCTTCCGCCATCGCGAGAGCTTCGACTATTTCTGGCTGCTGGGATTTTCCTGCCTGCACGCCGGAGACGTAGGCGGCGCTTTCTCCTACATCAGCCGCGCCCACCAGCTCAAACAGGACGATGTCAGCGCTCTCCTGGGTCTTGCCGCGATTCATTTCAGGCGGTCGGAAGATGAAACAGCGATCAAACGGTGGCTCGAGGTGCTGGAAGAACAGCCATCCAATCGCACCGCCCGCCGCGGTCTGGATCTCCTTCGGCGGGGGCTCGGCCGCGAAGCTCTCCAGGATTTCATCGATTCCGGCAGGCTGAAGCTCCTCTATCCACCCCTGCCGCCGCGCGTGCGGGGGGTCTCGGTCCTCGTCGTGGTGCTCACGGTGCTGATTGCGGCGGGGCTGGGCTATCTCGTATACCGGGTCAGCAGCACCCCGCCGCAGTCACGGCCCGGGGTTGCGGCAATCGAGATACCGCCCGACCTTTCACGGCTGACCGAAGCGGGGACCGACTTTACATTTGTGTTCACCGAGAAGGAAGTGAGGCAGGTGTTCCAGAAGGCACGGGGTCTGCTGCTCCAGTATCGTGACAACCTCGCGGCAGTGGAAATCAACAGGATCCTCCTCTCCAACGCGGCGCTGGCCATTCAGGAAAGGGCGCGGCTGCTCAAGGGTTTTGTGACGCAACCCACTTTCGATACACTGCGCGATTCCTTTCCCTATGCAAAAGTCGCCGTTCAGCCGGCGCTCTACGATGGCTGCGCGGTGAGGTGGAAGGGCAAGATCGCAAATCTCCGCATGGCCAAGGATGCCATAAGCTTCGACTTCCTGGTCGGATATGACCAGGAGAAAGAGCTCGAAGGCATCGTACCCGTCAGCCTGCCCTTTGCGGTCCAGCTTGAAAACGGGATCGCGCTGGAAGTGCTCGGCCAGGTAGTGTACCGAACAGGCAAGCTCGCTCTGCAGGGCATTTCGGTGCACAGGCTCTCCGGCCAGTGATCCGACGGCACGCATGCGCGCGGTCGTTCAACGCGTTCGTGACTGCTCCGTCAGCGTCGACGGGAAGCTGAAGGGCAGGATAGAAACAGGCCTTCTCGTGTATCTCGGCGTGGGCAGAAACGATTC